>NZ_CP062221.1:0-639002 GCF_021590045.1 Cellulomonas palmilytica
ATCCGGGTGACCAACACCGGCACGACCGCGCTGAACGGCTGGACCCTGACGTTCCAGTTCGCCAACGGCCAGACCGTCCAGCAGGGCTGGTCGGCTGACTGGAGCCAGTCCGGGACGACCGTGACCGCCAAGAACGCCGCGTGGAACGGTTCGCTGGCCGCCGGCCAGACGGCCGACATCGGCTTCAACGGTGCGCACAACGGCACGAACAACAAGCCGGTGAGCTTCTCGCTCAACGGCGCCACCTGCAGCTGACCTAGCAGGACGACACGGGAGAGCCCCGGGGACCGGATGGTCCTCGGGGCTCTCCCGTGCCCGGCGTCGGGCGGTGGTTCAGCGTGCGACGGTCACCGTCGGCCGCGCATGTTGGCGGCGATCGACACCCCGATCACCGCGAGCACGATCTGGATGATGAGCTCGATCCAGTCGATGCCGTCGGTGTCCTTGACCCCGAGCAGCTCGGCGATGAGGGACCCGATGAGCGCCGCGACGATCCCGACGACGATCGTCAACCAGATCGGGATGTCCTGCTTGCCCCTGGCGAACAACCGCCCGAGCGCCCCGATGATCAGGCCGATGATGATCGCGGAGATGATCCCGGAAATGGTCATGCCAACCTCCAGATGACGGCTGTCCTGTCGGACCGGTCATCCGGAATCTAGGTGCCCCTGGCGGGGTCTGCCCGTCGAGAGCGCGCCACCACCCGTGCGGGCGACCCGCCCCGCGGCTGGTCAGGCCGGCAGGAGGTGGGCGATCGCGGTGCGCGCCGCCGTCAGGACCGACGCCTCGTCGGCGTCCATCGCGACGGTCGTGACCCGCACGTCGCCGACGTGCGCGACGACGAGGTGCAGCTGCGCCGAGCCACCGCCGGAGCTGCCCGTCGCGACCAGGCCCGTGCTGGCGTCGCCGAGGCCCGTGGCCGCGTCGACCGTCGCGGCGGTGTACTCGATCACGGAGCCCTCGGGGTCGCTGAACGTATACGCGGCGCACGGCGCGATGAACTCCTCGAACGCGGTGAGCTCCGCGGCGTCGAGCGCGTCCACGGTCTCGAGCTGGACCGCCAGCACCGAGCCGGCCTCGTCGGCGAGCAGCACGTCTGCGTGCTCGCCGGCGCCGGACGCGAGGACCATGTACGCGTCGATCTGGGAGCTCAGCGCGTGGCACGTCTGCGGGGCGAACGAGGTGGCGTCGTCGGCCGGCAGCTCGGGCGTGAACAGGCCCTCGCCCACGGGCACGTCGACGACGCTCCAGCCGTCGCCGAGGTCGGCCGCCGTGGGCAGCGCGTCGGCGAGCGGGATCGTCGGGGCCGGCGTGGTCTCCTCCGGCTCGGGCGTCGGCTCGGGGGTGGGCTCGGCCGCGGCGGTCGTCGGCGCGCTCGTCGTGGCGGCGGCCTGCGGCGTCTCGTCCGACGAGCAGGCGGTGAGGGCCGCGGTGAGCGTGAGGGCGAGACCGAGGGCGAGGGTGGAGCGGCGACGCATGGGGGATCCTGTCGGCGAGTGCGGAGCGGGCGCGCCATTGTCCCGCCGCGCCCGGCACCTCCTCGGCCAGGATCCCCCGTTCGCCGCGTCAGCCCACGTAGGCGAACGTGTCCGGGTCGGGGCCCGTGCGGTGGCCGCGGTCGAGCGCGGTCAGCGCGGCGACGTCCGTGGGCGACAGCTCGAAGTCGAAGACCGCCAGGTTCTCCTCGACCCTCGAGCGCGTGACCGACTTGGGGAACACGATGTCGCCGCGCTGCACGTGCCAGCGCAGCACCACCTGCGCGGGCGTGCGGCCCGTCTCGGCGGCGATGCGCTGCACCACGGGGTCGCCCAGCACCTCGCCCTTGGCGATGGGTGACCACGCCTCCGTCGCGATGCCGTGCTCGGCGTCCGCCGCGCGCACCGCCTCGTTGGTGAGGTACGGGTGCACCTCGATCTGGTTCACCGCGGGGATCACGGTCGTCTCGGCGAGCAGGCGGTTCAGGTGGTGCACCTGGAAGTTCGAGACGCCGATCGCGCGGGCGCGGCCCGAGGCGTAGATCTCCTCGAGCGTGCGCCACCGCGCGACGAAGTCGCTCACGGTCGGCAGGGGCCAGTGGATGAGGAACAGGTCGACGTGGTCGGAGCCGAGCGCCTCGAGCGTGCGGTCGAACGACGCGAGCGCGTCGTCGTGCGTGAGGTAGGAGTTGTCGAGCTTGCTCGTCACGAACACCTCGTCGCGCGCCAGCCCGCTGGCGGCGAGCGCGTCGCCGACGCCCTGCTCGTTCGCGTAGCCCTGCGCGGTGTCGATGTGGCGGTAGCCGACCTCGAGCGCCGTGAGCACGGCGTCCTTGGTCTCGGCGGGCGGGATCTGGAACGTCCCGTAGCCGAGCTGCGGGATGGTCACGCCGTTGTTCAGGGCGATCGTGGGGACGGACGTCATCGTGCCTCCTCGGTGGTGCGGTGCCCCCAGTCTCACCCCGGCGTGGCGGCGGGTCGCGCCGAGCACCCGGAGTCTCACCTGCAGGGACGCGATCAGGCCGCCAGGCGCCTGACCTGCGGCCACAGCCGCGCCCACGGCTCGGTGGGGCCCGCGCACACGAACACCGGGTACTGCGCCTCCTCGTTGTCGACGCCCGAGTCGACCCCCGGCAGCCGCTCGCACCCGCGCAGCCACACGGGCGCCACGGGGTAGCCCGTCAGGACCACCGCACGCTCGTCGTCCGGGGGCGGTCCCCAGTCCGCGAAGCCGTTGTGGCCGCTCGCGACGCGCACGTCGTCGGGCAGCACGCGCGCGTGCTCGAGCGCTCCCGCCTCGCCGTAGTTCCCGGCGAGGACGAGGCCCGCGTCGTGCTCGTCGACGAGCGTCGCGACCCGCTGCGTGAACGCGCCCCACCCGGCCATCTCCGCCTGGTCCTCCCCCAGCGCCGCCCACGGGGAGTCCGCGAACGTGCGCTCGGGCAGCGCCGGGAGCGCGGCGGGCAGCGCGACGAGGCTCGCGAGCGCGCCGATCACCGCGAGACGGGCCGTGCGGCGCGGCTCGCGCGTCGCCGCGAGCGCGCACACGCCGGCCGCGACGAGCGCCGGGTACAGCCCCGCGAGGTAGTACGCCTTCCCGCCGGTGAGCAGGAAGAGGCCGACGAGCCCCAGGTACGCCCATGCGACGGGCCGCGCCCACGCCCACGAGCGCTCGCGCAGCAGCCGCACCAGCCCGACCACCCAGACCACCGTCACGACGGGGTTGAGCAGCACGAGCGACAGCCCGACGAACTCCAGCCGCCCGCCGAGCGTCAGGTACTCGTCGCGGATGTCCGCCGCGAGCTCGAGCTGCGGCCAGCCGTGCCGCGCCTGCCACACGAGGTTCGGCACCCACAGCGCCACGGCGACCGCCGCGCCCAGCCACGCCCACCCGCAGCGCGCGTGGTACCGCGTCTCGCGCACCACGAGCACGCCCGCGGCCAGCGCGACCAGCAGGAACGCCACCAGGTGCTTGTTCTCCAACCCCACCCCGGCCACGAGCCCGACGACCACCCAGCCGCGCGGGTCGTCGCGCCGCAGCGTGCGCAGGGTCAGCCACACCACGAGCGCCCAGAACAGCGTGTCCGTGGTCGTCGTCGACAGCATGTGCCCGGAGATCAGGGTGACCACGCCCGTGGCGACGAGCACCGCGGTCACCACCTGCTCGACGCGCCCGCCGCCGAGCTCGCGCGCCGTGAGCGCCGCGACCACCACCAGGAGCCCCACCACCAGCGCAGGGACCACGTGCAGGGCCCACACGCTGCCGGGCGCGACCTCGTCGGCCAGCCGTGCGAGCAGCGGCGTCAGCGGCGGCTGGTCCGGGTAGCCCCACGCCGGCCGGTGCCCGGCGGCGACGAAGTACAGCTCGTCGCGGTGCGCCCCGTACCGGCCCGCGAGTGCGAGCAGCACGACGACGAGCCCGCCCGCGACCGCCAGCACCGCACCCCATGCCGGCGCGGGTCGCGCGCCGCGCGCCGCACCGGGTCCGCGCCCGCTCGTCGCACGCGGACCGTCCTCGCCAGCCATCCACCGCCCCCTCGTCGGCGTCGAGCACCTCCGAGGAACCTAGCGGCGGCGACGCCCGCTCGGCCCGGGGCGCTCGTCAGGCGACGGGCGCCGCGGCCGTGCGGCGGACCCAGTCCACGACGAGCGTCAGCACACGCTCGTCGACGGGCCGGCACAGCTCCTTCTTGTAGGCGTCGAGCGACGCGCGTCCCGGCTGGTGGCGCAGGATGTGCGCCGCGTACGTCGACGCCGCAGCCGCCGCCGCGATGAGCCCCGACGACCACAAGCGCGCGTTCCTCGCGTTCGTCGCCGGGATGCTCGCCGACATGACCCGCTACCTCGACTCCGGCGACGTCGACGTCGCGCGCGACGGCGTCGGGTTCCGGCACCACGCGATGTACCTGTCCGACGACGAGCTCGCGCAGTTCGTCGCCGACCTGCGCGAGCTCGTGCTCCCGCGGCTCGCCCTGCCGCCCGACGAGACGCGCACCCGGCGGCTGTTCTCCACGGTCCTCGTCCCGCTCCGCGACGCCCCGAGCGCCTGACTCACGCTCACGTCGTCACGCTCGACGCGCGGCCACCTGCTCCACGAGCCGGTACCGGCTGCTCTCGTGCTCCACCGGCTCGAGCCCCGCCTCCGCGAGCCGCACCAGCGGCCGACGACGGTGGTGCTCACCGTGCTGCCGCCCCACCACGTCCAGCCCCCGCTGCACCACCCGCCCGAGCCACGCGGAGGACTCCACGTGGTCGGCGACCAGCACCAGCCCCTCGGGCCGGACCACGCGCCGCATCTCGGCCAGCACCGCGACCTCGTCGGGCACGCAGCACAGCGCGAACGTGCACACCACCGAGTCGAAGTGCGCGTCCGGCCACGGCAGGCTCGCCGCGTCCGCCTGCACCGCCGTCACGGACACACCCTCCGCGGCCGCACGGTCCCGCGCCCGCACGAGCATCGGCACGCTCTGGTCGGTCACGACGAGCTCGTCGGCCCGACCCCGCAGGTGCGGCAGGTTCGCGCCCGTGCCGACCGCGACGTCGAGCGTCCGCCCGCGCACCCGCTGCGCGACCCACCGCCTGGCCGGGGCCAGCAGCCGCGGCTCGAGCCACGCCGTCGCGCGGTCGTACGTCGCCGCCTGCCCGTCCCAGTACTCCCGCCCGTCCACCCGACCCCCCGTCGCGCGGGCCGCCACGGCCCGCCCGCCCCATCGTGCCCGTTTCCACCCGGTCGGCACCTCGAACGCGCAACGACACGGTGACGAAGCGGTCACACCGTCCACGACCTGCGGCTTCGCCTCCTACGGTGGCGACATGACGACGAACCGGGCCGGGGCACGGTGGCGCGCGGCAGCGGTCGTCGTGACGCTCGTCGTCGGCGCGGGGGCGACCCTCGCGACCTCCCCGGGACCCGACGACTGCCCCGACCCGCCCGCCGACGGCGAGGTCAGCGCGTTCTACGGGCAGCAGGAGCACGACGACGCTGTGCGGCGTCCGGCCGGCTCGTGGACCCTCACCGTCGACGGCCGCGAGATCCCCGTACGGGCGGACGTCCACACCCCCGCCTGCATCTCCGCCGACGACCCGGACGCCGGCGTGCTGGTCACCCTCACGTTCGAGGGCGAGCGGATCGGAGCCGCACCCGAGGACTCGCTAAGCACGCTCACCATCAGCGACGGTCGCGGCCGTGTTTGGCACCCGGGCCGGGTCGACTCCGAGGCGTGGCGGGCGCAGGAGCACGAGCTCGACGACACCCCGGTACCGGCTCGCGCGTACCTCCACTTCGCGCTGCCCCTCGACATCGAGCCGACGGTGACCCTGCACCTCGGCGACCTCAGCGGGGACGTCGCGTCGATCCCGCTCGACGAGACGCCGGCCTCGCCGTGAGCCTCGTGCCGGCCGGCGGGCGGGTGCGCGGCGAGCTCGTCCTGCACCCCGTCTCGCTCGCCGGCCTCGCCGTCCTGCTGGTCAACGACCACGTCCTCAAGGCCGCCGCGCCGGGGTTCGTGACGGGCAAGCTCTCCGACGTCGCGGGAATGACGTTCTTCCCGTTCCTCCTGCTCGCCGCCCGCGACGTGCTCCTGCGACGACCGCCCACGGTTTGGTCAGCCTGGACCGCCGCGACCGTGACCGCCGTGACCTTCGCCGCGGGCAAGCTCGCCGACCCGGTGCGCGACCTGTACGCCACCGTCGTCGGCTGGCTCCGCTACCCCGCCGACGCCCTCCTCACCGGCGCCGACTCGCCGGCCCCGGTCGTCATCCACCCCGACGCGACCGACGTCCTGGCGGTCGTCGCATGCGCCGCAGTCACGGTGGTCGTCCGCCGCGTCTCGTCGACCCGCGACGTCGTCGTCAACCGAGGCGTGGCCACGGCCCACGCGCCGACCCACGTCCCGTGCACACAGGCGACAGAGCTCTGCGCTGTGGCGACACCCCCTGGAGACCAGCGGTGCGACGGTGCACCTGGGCCGACCCGAGGGAGGCCGGCCGACACGGTCGGAGGTACGCCATGGGATACGTCACCGCGCCCGACGGCGCGCAGATCTTCTACAAGGACTGGGGTGAGGGACGCCCGGTCGTCCTGAGCCACGGCTGGCCGCTCAGCTCGGACAGCTGGGAGGCGCAGCAGCTCTTCCTCGCGGAGCACGGGTACCGCGCGATCGCGCACGACCGGCGCGGGCACGGCCGGTCGACGCAGACGTGGCACGGCAACGAGATGGACACGTACGCGTCCGACCTCGCCACCCTCGTCGAGACGCTCGACCTGCACGACGTCACGCTGGTCGGGTTCTCCACGGGCGGCGGCGAGGTCACCCGCTACGTGGGCACCTACGGGACGGCGCGGGTGGCCCAGCTCGTGCTCGTGTCCGCGGTTCCGCCGCTCATGGTGCGACGCGAGGACAACCCCGGCGGCGTGCCGATCGAGGTGTTCGACGGGATCCGGGCGGGCTCGGCCGCCGACCGTTCGCAGCTCTACCGGGACCTGGCGGACGGCCCGTTCTTCGGGCTCAACCGCCCGGGTGCGCAGGTGTCGGAGGGCATCCGGCGCGCGTTCTGGCTGCAGGGGATGGCGTCGGGCGCACGCAACGCGTTCGAGTGCATCAAGGCGTTCTCGGAGACGGACTTCCGCGGCGACCTGGCGAGGGTCGACGTGCCGACGCTCGTCATCCACGGCGACGACGACCAGGTGGTCCCGTTCCCGGTCGGCGGCCAGGCCTCCGCCGAGCTGGTCCGTGACGCGAAGCTGCTCGTCTACCCCGGCGCGCCGCACGGCATCACCGACACCCACAAGGAACAGCTCAACGCCGACCTGCTGGCGTTCCTCCAGGAGGTGGCGGCATGACGGCGCCGACGAACGGCTCGCTGGGCCCGCGGCCGGGCGGACCGGACACGATCGTCCTGGTCCACGGCTTCTGGGTCACGCCACGGTCGTGGGAGGACTGGAAGGCCCGGTACGAGGCGCTGGGCTACACGGTCCACACGCCCGCCTACCCCGGGTTCGAGGTCGAGGTGGAGGCGCTGCGCGCCGACCCCACGCCCGTCCGCGAGCTCACGGCGCGTGGGGTCGTCGAGCATCTGGAACGGTTCCTCGACACCCTGCCGACGACGCCGATCCTGATCGGCCACTCCGCCGGCGGCGCGTTCGTCCAGGTGCTCCTGGACCACGGGTACGGGTGCGCGGGCGTCGTCCTGAACTCCGCGCCGCCCGAGGGGATCCGCGCGACGCCCCCGAGCCAGCTGCGGTCCGTGCTGCCGGTGCTCCGCAACCCGCTGCACCCCAAGGCGGCCATCGGCCTGAGTCCGGCCCGCTGGCAGTACGCGTTCACCAACACGCTGGACGACGAGGAGTCGCGTCGCCTCTACGACCGGTACCACGTGCCGGCGTCGCGTCGGGTGCTCCTGGAGGCCTCCCTGGCGAACCTCCGGCCCGGTCACCAGGCCCTGTGGGTCGACTTCGCCAACCCGCGGCGGGCGCCGCTCCTGCTGCTGTCCGGCAGCGTCGACCACATCCAGCCGCCCAGCCTCCAAGCCGCGACGGCCGCCCGCTACCGCGGACCCGGCACCGTGACCGAGCACGTGGTCCTCGACGGCCGCCCGCACCTCATGGGCGGGATCGCCGGCTGGGAGGACATCGCCGACCAGGCGCTCGCCTGGGCGGTCGAGCACGCGTCGTGGCAGCCGGAGCTCAGCAGGTCGGCCCGCTGATGGCCGCCGTCACCCACGTCGGAGGGCCGACCACGCTCGTCGACGTGGGCGGCTGGCGGATCCTCACCGACCCGACGTTCGACGCCCCCGGCCGGACCTACCGGTTCGGCTGGGGGACGTCGTCGCGCAAGACCGCGGGTCCGGCGCTCCCACCCGACGAGGTGGGACCCGTCGACGTGGTGCTGGTGAGCCACGACCACCACGCCGACAACCTCGACGACGCCGGGCGCCTCCTGCTCGTCGGCGCCACCGTGGTGACCACCGTGCCGGGTGCCGCACGCCTGGGCCACCGCGCCCGCGGCCTGCGCGCGTGGCAGACCACCACCCTGGAGGCGCCCGGCAGACCGACGCTCACCGTGACCGCCACGCCGTGCCGGCACGGACCCGCCGGGACCCGCGCGATCGTCGGCGAGGTGATCGGGTTCCTGGTGACCTGGGAAGGGCAGCGGCACGGGTCCCTGTGGGTCTCCGGCGACACCGTGCTGCACCGCGGCGTGCGCGACGTCGCCGAACGGGCGGACGTGAGCCTGGCGGTCCTGCACCTCGGCGGGGTGCGGTTCCCGGTGACCGGCCCGCTGCGGTACTCGATGACCGGCTCGGACGCGGTGCGGCTGTGCGCCGAACTGCGCCCGCGCACCGTCGTGCCGGTGCACTACGAGGGCTGGTCGCACTTCGCGCAGGGCCGCGCGGCGCTCGAGCGGGAGCTCGCCTCGCCGCGCATGGTCGGGACGGTCCGGTGGCCCCGACCTGGCGCGCCGCTCGAGATCGAGGTGTGAGGCCCGGGCCCCTCAGTCCGGCTGGGAGGGCCTCGTCGCGGCGTGCCACTGCCGCGGCGTCACGCCGAACGCCGCACGGAACCGCGCCGAGAAGAAGCTCGGGTTGGAGAAGCCCCACGCGCGCGCCGTCGCCGCGATCGACGAGTACCGCGGCTGCGGGGCGGCGAGGTCGTCACGCGCCCCCGACAGGCGCTCCTCGATCACCCACTGCTCGAGGTGCACACCGACGTCCGCGAGCGCCCGGTACAGCAGCCGGACCGAGACGTGGTGCGCCGAGGCGATCATCTCCGGGCTCAGGTCCGGGTCACGCAGGTGCTCACGCACGAACACCTGGACGCGCGGCACGAGTGACGCCGCCATCGACTCGCGCGCTGTCCGATCGTCCCCGGCCGCGACGCTGAGCACGGCACGCGACAACGCGATCGTCGCCGCCGCCAGGTCCGCCCGCGCAGCACCGACCTTCGACGTCGGGTCCTCGAGCTCGGGCGCGAGCTCGGCGAGCATCGCCAGGTGCCTCGCGTACAGCCGCTGCAGCGGGCTGTCGACGAGGGCCGGCCGCGCACGCGTCACCACCGAGGCCGGCAGACCCAACGCCTCGGCCGGGATCTTCAGAACCCAGCCCCCGGGGTTGCTCTGGCTCGACGTCCGATGCGGCCGGTGCAGCTCGACCATGTCCACGACCCCCGCACGCTGCTGCACGACGTGCCCGAACTGCTCCCGCACAGCGGCGGCGCGCGTGCCCAGCATCATCGCCAGCATCGGCGCACAGTCGTCCCGCTCGCGGTCCACCTCCAGGACGACACCCGACCGCTTCAGGTGCACCAGCTGGAGCGGACCCAGCGCGAACGAGTCCGTCGCCATGAACGCGTTCGCGGGATCCTCGAGCGTGACGCGGTTCGCGAACGCGATCTCCCGCAGGAGGGTGATGATCGCGTCGCCGCGCTCGCGCCTCGGCAGCGTGCCTGTGTCGAGCGTCTGCATCAGGACCCCCTCGGGCCGCCCGCCGGTGCCACCGATGCTCCCCCCTGAGGAACGGAGCGATCAAGAGCGGCTCACACGTTGCGCGATCCGGCCCGGGCGCTCGTCGCCGGAGGCCTCAGTTCCTGCGACGCCGACGGCAGACGGCGTTGTCCACAGGCCGAAACGCGCCCGCCTCGCCACGGGCACTAGGTTCGGCTCGGTCATCGGGCCGCCTCAGAAGGAGGGCACGTGCTCTACAAGTTCGAACCACCGGTTCTCGGGCAGCTCGTCAAGCCCACGACGTTCGACAACTCGACGTGGCCGCCGACGGTCGCGCACGTGACCTACGAGTTCGACAGCTACCGGGGCCAGGACGTCGTCGCGACGTTTCCCGTCGTGCTCGTGCGCTCCCGACTCCGGGACGCACTCGTCGCAGCAGGGCTCACCGGGTTGTCGTTCGAGCCAGTGGCGGTCACCGCAGCCGACCATTACGACGACCTCAGTCCGGACGTCGCCCTCCCCGTGGACTGGCTGCGCATGCACCTGGGAGCGATCGGAGACGACGCGTGGCGCGGCGAGCCCCACGGGATCACGGTGCCGGATACGTTCGTCGAGGTCGTCCGTCAGTTCGGCATCGTGGGTTCGACGCTCACTCCCCTCCGCGGGTAACGCCCGCGTCAACCGCGCCGCCTTGCCGCTTCCTACCTACCCGACCCACGACGTCGTCGCCCCCCTTGCACTCATGCGAGCCTGGCGGACCGGTCCGGGTGCGACCCGACGTCGCGTGCGTGCCCGCAACGACGACCATCGGTCGTCGATCGCGGTACGTGTGACCTTGAGACCGACTCGCCGGTCAAGGTTGAGTAACACCAGGTCAGTGGGCCCCGTGGGGATCGAACCCACAACCCGCGGATTAAAAGTCCGCTGCTCTGCCAGTTGAGCTAGAGGCCCGGGACCGGCACTCCGAGTGCCACCCGAGAACGCTCGGGTGGCCCGGTCGTCGGCCGTCCGCGGTACAGGTTACGGGGGCGCCCGTCAGGACGGGCGCGACTCCAGGTACCGGCGGATCGTCTCCGCGGAGACCGCGTGGTCGACGACGTCCGGCTCGCCCGACGTGGTCAGGGTTCCGACGACCTCGCCGGCGACGCGCAGCGGCACCGATCCGCCGTGCGCCTTGAAGCGGTCGTGGTCGACGTCGGGACGCTGGTCGAAGGGCGTGCCTGCGGCCTCGTGGCGTCGGCGGACCAGCAGCGACGCCTCGCCGAAGCGGTGCACGACCTGCGCCTTGCCCTCGAGCCACGGCAGGTTGTCCGCGCCGGTCGAGCCGGTCAGGGCCTGGAGGACCGTCTCGCCGTGCAGCTCGACGCGCACGGCGAGGTTCGCGCCGCGCTCGCGGATGACGGCGACGGCCAGCAGACCGAGGTCCACGGCGTCGTCCTGCGTGAACGCCGGCAGGTCGAGCACGGGCTGGGCCTCGAGGTCGGCGACGGTGAAGGTGGGGAGGTCGGTCACGGGACCATCCTGCGGCATGCCCGCGGGCGACGGCTGCACGGAGGGCGGTCAGGCCGGGAGCACGTACCGGTACATCAGCAGGTAGTGCAGCACGGCGGCGAGCACGACGAGGATGTGCCAGATCTCGTGGAAGCCGAACACGCCGGGCACGGGGTTGGGCCGCTCGATCACGAAGATGACGAACCCGACGCAGTAGACCAGCCCACCGGCAGCCAGCAGCACGTACGCACCCACCGGCAGGGAGACACCGGAGCCGACGAGCAGCACGGGCATCCAGCCCATCGTGATGTACAGCGTGTTCGTCACGTACTTGGGCATGTCGCGCAGCGACGACCGCAGCGCGATGCCGACAGCGGCGACCGCCCAGACGGCTCCCAGCACGGCCCAGCCGTACGGGTTGCGGAAAAGCACCAGCACCATCGGGGTCGTCGTCCCGGCGATGAGGACGAACACCGACGCGTAGTCGAGCGTGCGCAGCACCCGGTTGACGCGCGGGCCCCCGTCGATGCCGTGGTGCAGCGTGCTCGCGACGAACAGCAGGAGCACGGACGCGGCGTAGACGCTGAGCCCGACGATCGTCCAGAGGTCACCGTCGGCGACCGCCTGGGTGACGAGCACCGCGCCGCCGACGAGCGCGAAGCAGCTCGCCGCGAGGTGGGAGATGGTGTTGATCCGCTCGTCGGTGACGTGCACGCTGCCGTCGCGGCTGAGCTGCGGCAGGGGCGTCGCCCCAGGCGCCGACGTGGTGTCTGCGGACGTGCTCTGCACGGTTCGTTCCTCCTGGTGAGCCGTCCCGGCTCGCCCGGGAGCCTACCCGCGCTCTCGACCGACCGTGCCGATCACCCGTGGTCGTCGCGGTCGACGGTGCGCCGCAGGGCCTCGATCTGGGCGCTGAGGTCGTCGAGGCGCGCCATGATCTGGGCGGTCGTCGCGTCGGTCACGCCCGCCTGCATGCGCTCGTGCCGGGCGCGTTCGACGAAGCTGGAGGTGATGGCGGCGGTGACGATCGCGATGAACGCGATGGCCTCGAGCATGAAGATCGCACCGAGCACCTTGCCGATCCCGTTGGACGGGACGACGTCGCCGTAACCGACGGTCGTCACGGTCTGCAGCGCCCACCACATGGCGGTGCCGAGGTCGGCGAAGTCCTCGGGCGCGAGGGCGCGGACCAGGATGCCGCCGAGGACGACGCTGACGGCGGTCGCGGTGACGATGACGGCCATGGCGGCGCGTATCGACAGCGGCGTCCGCAGGAAGATGGCGAACCGGCGTTCGACGAGATGCATCCGCGACATGTCGGCACTCTTCGCCGCGCAGGGGTCGCGCGCACCGCCCGCTGCGGGTACCTGTCCATCCGTCCGCCGCGACGTGGAGGTCCGCGAGGTGGCCGACTCGGTCACGGGCGCCACGGCATGATCCGCAGGAGGGGTGGGAGCGCCTCGGTCCGGCCCGACCGCGCAATGCCCTTGCCGCGCCCGTGCGCGTTCCGGAGACTGCGTCGATGCCCGACACCACGCTCGTCCGCGCCGCGCGCCCCGACGACGCCGACCAGATCTGGCCGCTCGCCCGCGACTTCGCGACGTCCTTCACCCCGCAGCGCGACGCGTTCGACGCGACCTGGCGGGACCTGCGCGAGACGCCCGGCGCGCTCGTCGCCGTCGCCGAGTCCGCCGGCCGGGTCGTCGGTTACCTGCTCGCCCACCGCCACCTGACGTTCCTCGCCAACGGCCCGGTCGCCTGGGTGGAGGAGGTGATGGTCGCCGAGACCCACCGCAGGTCGGGCGTCGGCGGCGAGCTCATGCGGTTCGCCGAGCGCTGGGCGCAGCAGCACGGCGCCGCCTACGTCGCGCTCGCGAGCCGCCGAGCCGGTCCGTTCTACACCGCGCTCGGCTACGACGACTCGGCGACCTTCTTCAAGAAGTCCCTCTGACCGACGCCGAGAGCGCGGGTGGGGCGCGACGGTGCACATGTCGGTCTCGTACTCCGCCGCCTGAGGCGCGCGTGCCATAGTCCCGCACGTGAACCACCACAAACAGGGCATCCTCGTCCTCGCGCTCGTCCTGGCCGCCGCAGCGTGCTCCGCATCACCGGACGCGTCCGCACCCGCCACCACGCTCACGCCGGCGCGCGCGACGGCGACGCCGACGCCTGACCCGCTCACGCTGCGCACGTTCGACTCCCCGACCCGCTTCGAGGGCGACCCCGTCCCCGTCACTCTTCCCGCGCTCGAGGCGAACGTGGCGGGCGACTTCGCGAGCGGCTTCCTGCTGTCCGGACCGACCGCGTTCGGCGTGACCGCGACGAGCATCGGCGCGGTCGACCTGGCGACCGGCGGCACGACGTGGGAGACGCGCTTCCCGCACGCCCCCGACGACGCGCCCGTCGACGTGTTCTACGCCGCCCAGCGGCCGGGCGCCCCGGTGCCGAGCGACGACGGCGCGACGCTCTACGCCGTCCTGCCCGTGCACGTCCCGGGCTCGGGAACGGCCGCCGGTCGGGACGCGTTCGAGGTCGTCGCCGTCGCCGCGGCCACCGGCGAGCCGGTGTGGGACGCCCAGGTCGACGACGAGGACACCGTGCTCGCCGAGTCCGGGCCGGTCCGGGTGGAGGCGGTCGACGACGTGCGCGTGGTCGTGAGCGCGGCGGGCCAGTCGGCGGCGCTGTCCGCCGTGGACGGGGCGGTGCTGTGGTCCCGCCCGGGCACGGTGCAGGCGGTGACGGCCGACGCGGTGCTCGTCGTCGCGGAGGTCCCCGAGGGCGGCGACGGTCCGGGATACCCGCAGCTCCTCGGTCTCGACCCGACGACCGGCGACGTCCTGTGGAGCGGCGGCGACGAGGTGGCGACGGCGGTCTCGTCGGCCGCGGCGCTGGCGACCGACGAGGGCCTCGTCGTGACCGCCGGCCCGTACACGGGCGCGGACCCGTGGACCGCCGTGATCGACCCCCGCACGGGAGAGGTCGTGCGGGACCTGGACGTCACGCTCGAGCGGCCGGTGCGGGACGGCGACCTGCTGTACGACGTCGGCGGCGGGCTGCGCGCGCTCGACCCCCGCACGCTCGAGCCGCTGTGGACCCTGCCGACCGACGGGCGCGTCGCGGTCGAGCGCCCCGTGGTCTTCGGCGGTCACGTGTACGGGCGCGTGCCCGGCGCGAGCGTCGTGCTCGACGGGCGCACCGGCGAGGACGTGACCGTCGACGTGCCGGGCTCGTTCGTCGCCGTGAACGAGTACGGGGCCCTCATGTACCGCGACAAGGCGGTTGTCTTCGTCCCGGCGACCGCCTGACCGGTCCCCCGACGGGCGGACCGCCCCGCACCGCGTCGACCAGGGAAGAGGTCGTGGCCGAGCGGTACGGGGCGGTCCAGGTGGGGCGCCGGTGAGGCGTCCGGTGCAGCGCCAGGTGGTCAGCGCTGGAGCGTGAGCAGACCCGGGCGGTACGGCAGGAGGCCGTAGTCGCCGCCCGAGCTCGGGCTGCGGCCCTGGTAGAGCAGGCGCAGGTTGCAGGGGTCGACCGTCATGGTCTGGTCCGCGTTGGTACGCAGCAGCTCACCGTGGCTGATGTCGTTCGTCCACGTCGCGCCGGAGTTCGCCTTGCCCGCGAACGGGTTCGACTCGGACGCGGCCTGCGGCGTCCAGCTCCCGTCCAGGCGGTCGGCCGTGAACGAGCGGAAGTACCGGCCCTGCGAGCCGATGGCCTCGACGATCATCAGGTACTTGTTCTGGCCCTGGAGCTTGTACACCTGCACGGCCTCGAACAGGTTGTTCGTCGAGTCCGTCATGACCGTCGTGTAGCCCGTCCCGAAGTTCCCGGGGAAGTTCCCGATCGGCATCGACGCGCGGTAGATGCGCCCGTTGTCGCCCGCGAAGAACAGGTACATGTTCTGGCTGTCGCCGATCAGCGCCTGGTCGATCGGACCGGTCCCGGAGTTGGAGATGCTGCCGGTGAACAGGTTCTGCGGCGAGGACCACGAGTTGACGTTCGTCGGGTTCGTCGACGTCCGGTAGGTGAACGCGGCCCCGCCCCACTGGTAGGCGAGCACCCAGACGTTCTTCGGCGCGAAGTAGAACAGCGACGGCGCGACGGCGCTGAACGGCATCTGGTTCTGGCTGGCCGAGGCCATCTGCGAGTACTCGGTGAACAGCCCGAAGTTCATCGAGCCCCACGAGGTGCCGAAGTCGTGCGTCGTGGCGTAGACCAGCTGCTGGCCGTTGTACGGCGCGACCGTGAAGTCCTTCAGCGACGCCCAGCCCGAACGCGGCTGCGCGAGCACGCCGGAGGACGACCAGCGGTACGACGACGGCAGGCTGCACGTCCCGGGGTTCTGCGTGGGGTTCGTCGTCGGGTTCGTGGTGGGGTTGGTGGTCGGGTTCGTCGTGGGGTTCGTGCCGCCGCCCACGCGCACCAGCTGCCACTGCTGGTTGTTACCGCCCCAGCTGGAGTACTGGACCACGTTCGCGCCGTCGGCGGTCGAGGCGCCCTGCACCTCGACGGCCTTGCCGGAGTGCCGGCTGATGAGCGTGACGAACCCGTTCGAGGTGTCCTGCAGCCGGAACTGCTGGTTGTTCTGGTTGTAGTCGGTGTACTGGACGATCGAGCCGCCGTCGGCCGTGGACCAGTTGTAGACGTCGAGCACCTTGCCCGACAGCTTCGACTTCAGGCGGTAGTAGCCGTTGCCGGAGTCGACGAACTGCCACTGCTGCTGGGCGCCGTCGTTGCGTGACCACTGCACGATGCGCGCACCGTCGTTCGTGGCGAGGTTGTAGACGTCGAGCGCCTTGCCGCTGCCGCGGTTGAGCAGGACGTAGGACGCGTTGGTGTCGACCGTCGCGGCGGTGGCGGCGGGTGCGACGACGAGCGCGAGCACACCGGCGGACGCGGCGGTCACGCCCGCGACGACAGCCGACACCCAGCGCAGACGGCGACGCCCTCGTTCCGATCGCCGGGCCCGGTGGGCCGGACCCTGGACGCGTGGTGATCTCATGCTGCTCTCCTTCGAGTCAGGTGCGAGGTCGTCCGCGCCCCGGATCCCGGCCGGTCGCGGTGGTCGCGCAGCACCCGGTCCGTGCGCGATGTGAGCCTTAACATCGCGCGCCCACGGCCGGGAGGAAAGACACATCTACACCGATGAACCGTTTCATGCCCCCCGGACCCGCTCCCATCGGGCAAGCGCTCACCCCACGTACCCCTCCCTCACCCCGACACCGCCTCCCACCCCCTCCCACCCGCGCTCCCGCGCACCCTTCCCCCAACGCCGAGTGCGCACGTTCTTGCGCGAGTGCGTACGCCGAGCGTGCGCACTCGCGCCGGGACGTGCGCACTCGGGGAGAGGGAGAGCGGGGGGCGGGAGTCAGGAGGGGGGTGCGGGGGTCAGGTGGGTGGCCAGGTGGGCGGCGAGGGCGTCGACGACGCCCGGGACGAGCGTGAAGTACGCCCACACCCCGCGCTTCTCCCGCGTCACGAGGCCCGCCTCGGCGAGGACCTTGAGGTGGTGGGAGACGGTCGGCTGCGCGAGGCCGACGGGCTCGGTCAGGTCGCACGCGCACGCCTCGCCGCCTTCGTGCGACGCCAGGATCGACAGCAGCCGCAGGCGGACGGGGTCCGCGAGCGCCTTGAGGGTGCGAGCGGTGCGCTCGGCGTCCTCGGCGCTGATGACCGGGCCGCTCGCGGGGGTGCAGCAGGCGGTCGTCGACGCGGCGGTCACGGGAAGCAGCTCGAGGGGCACGCGCCCATCATGCCTCAGATATCGACGGAGATCTATATTGACACTTGTCGATATCTGATCCAGGCTCACTCCATCGACATCGATCAATGTCTGGAGGCAGTCATGACGCAGGACATCCGTGAGCAGGTCCGGGCCCGGTACGCGCTGGCAGCGGTGCAGAGCACCACGCAGGGCACGGCGGACGCCGGCTGTTGCGGCGGCGGGTGCGGCACGGGCGAGCTCGTCGTCGACGAGAGGTTCGGGGCCGGCCTGTACGGCGCCGACGACGCCGCGGCCGTACCCGCCGAGGCGCTCGCCGCGTCGCTCGGCTGCGGCAACCCGCTGCTGGTCGCCGAGCTGCGCGAGGGCGAGCGCGTGCTCGACCTGGGCTCGGGCGGTGGCATCGACGTGCTGCTCTCCGCGCGTCGCGTCGGCCCCACGGGCTTCGCGTACGGCGTCGACATGACCGACGAGATGCTCGACCTCGCGCGCACCAACGCCGCCACGGCGGGCGCGACGAACGTCGAGTTCCGCAAGGGCGTCATCGAGGACCTGCCGCTGGAGGACGGATGCGTCGACGTCGTCATCTCCAACTGCGTGGTCAACCTGTCCCCCGACAAGCCTGCGGTCCTCGCCGAGGCGTTCCGCGTGCTCGCGCCCGGCGGCCGCCTCGGGATCTCCGACGTGGTCGCCGAGGACCGCCTCACGCCCGACGAGCGCGCCGAGCGCGGCTCGTACGTCGGCTGCATCGCCGGGGCGCTCTCGCGCACCGAGTACCTCGAGGGCCTCGCAGCGGCGGGCTTCGTCGACGCCGAGGTCCGGTTCACCCACGCCGTCGCGGACGGCATGCACGGCGCGGTCGTCCGCGCCACCAAGCCGAAGGAGCAGTGATGCACCCCGACCTGTACCTCGTCGTGCACGCCGAGCGCGAGCGCGACCTCGAGCACGAGCTCACCCGGCGCCGGCTCGCGCGCACGGACCCGGACCGGTTCGTCCCGGCCGGCACCCCGGCACGCCTGACCGCCCTCCTGGCGAGGTCACTGACCTCGCTCCGGGCAACCGCGCGCGTGCGCTCGACCGCGCCCGCCCGCCGCGCTGCGGAGACGGCGTGCGCGTGCCCCGCATGACGTGAGCGAACGGGTGGGGCCGGTCAGCCGACCGGCTCCACCCCGAGCTCGCGCAGCAGGGCCGCGACGCGTCCGCGGATCTCGTCGCGGATCGGCCGGACAGCCTCGATCCCCTGGCCCGCGGGGTCGTCGAGCGCCCAGTCCTCGTACCGCGTGCCCGGGACGTACGGGCAGGCGTCGCCGCAGCCCATCGTGACGACGACGTCGGACGCCCGGACGGCCTGCGTCGTGAGGACCTTCGGCTGCTCGTCGCGCAGGTCGACCCCCACCTCGAGCATCGCCTCGACCGCGACCGGGTTGATCCGCTCGGCGGGCATCGACCCGGCGGAGCGCACCTCGACGGCGCCCCCCGACAGCGCGCGCACGAACCCCGCCGCCATCTGCGAGCGCCCGGCGTTGTGCACGCACACGAACAGCACCGACGGGCGCGGGGCGTCGAGCACGCGGGTGTAGCGGCGGCAGGGCACGGTCACGACGAGCGCCTCGTCGACCGTGACCTCGTGCGTGTACGCACCGCCGTCGGCCCACCCCTGACGCTCGTAGAACCGCCGCGCCCGCGCGTTGCCCGGCACGACGGCCAGCCAGGCCTCGGCGTGGCCGGCCCGTGCCACGGCCTGCTCCCCCGCGCGGAGCAGCGCCCCGGCGAGGCCCGTGCCGCGCGCCGCCGCGTCGACGTAGAGCTGGTCGACCTCGTCGTCGACGACCGTCACGAACCCGACGACCTCCCCGCCGACGACCGCGACGTGCGTCCTCGGCACGATCCCGGGCGCACGCGCGGCGAACGACTCCGGCGTGCGGTGCTCCACGAGCGTGTCCGGCACGTTGCCGTCGTGCGCGTCGTGCCAGCCGGCGCGCCAGATCTCGGCGATCCGCCGCGCGTCGTCGGGGTGCGCGGCACGGATGCCCGTCGTGTGCTCGTCGTCCACGGGTCCGACCCTCTCACCCCGGGCACGGGGCCGAGAACCCGACGGATCGGCGGTTCACCCAGTGACCCACCCGTGTTGTCACCGGCACCACGCGGGCGTAGACCGAGGTCGTCGCTCACGAGGGCCGTAGGGGTCATGCGCGCACGTGCGAGGGTCGTCGGGTCGCTCGGGGCGGCCGTGCTGCTGATCGGGACGGGGATGCTGCCCGCGGAGGCCGGCGGGCGGCACCCGGGGCCGGACCACGCGGGCGGCACGACGCTCGTGTGGTCCAGGTTGACGGCGGACCGCGACGCGGCGCAGGTGGTGCGCTCCGACGACGGCGGGCGCACGGTCCGTGCGGTCACCGCGGCCGTGCCGGGCGTCTACGACATGGACCCGCAGCTCTCGCCCGACGGGCGCACGGTGCTGTTCGAGCGGGACCTGCCCGGGCGCCCCCGGGACCGTCGTCGAGATCACCCGGTCGGTCCGTCCCGGCTCGTCCCGGTTCGTCCGCCGGCTCGCGGACGTCCGCTCCCCGCGCCCCTTCGATCGGTCCCGGCACCGGGTTAGCCTCGCCGGACGGCGCACCGCGGGACGACGAGCGCGCGCCGGGACGACGAGGAGACGCGATGCCCGCCACCACGCACGCCCGACGCCGGGCCGCGCGCCCCACGCCCGCCGGGCGGCGCACCGCGGGTCGCCTGCTCGCTGCCGGCACGGCCGCCGCCGCGCTCGTCGGCGCCCTCGTCGTGCTCCCGACGGCCGCGACCGCCGCGACGCCCGACCCGTACTACGGCGTCCGCTCGAAGGTGATCGCGAAGGCCACCTCGGGCGCCCGCACGATGTACGTCGCGACGAACGGCTCCGACACGTACACCTACACGACCTCCTGGGGTGAGAAGACCGTCGACCGGCACGTGTGCCTGCGCAAGAACTCGCGCGACCAGGCCACGTGCCCCGCGGCGACGAGGTCGCGCCCGCTGCGCACGATCACGGCCGCGATCCGTGCGGGCCGTCCGGGCGACGTGATCGTCGTGCGCGGCGGCACGTACCGCGAGGCGGCGGGCTACGGCGCGGCCAAGGGCACGGCGACCAAGCCGATCGAGCTGCAGAGCCACCCCGGCGAGCGCGTCGAGCTCAACGGCACGCTCCAGCTCAAGAACGCCAGCCACTGGACGGTCCGCGGCATCCACTTCACGTACAACCGCAGCATCCAGGGCCGGGGCCAGGGCGTCGTGCACCTCCAGGGCGGCACGGGCTGGGTGTTCACGAACAACGAGGTCAGCGGCTCGCGCGAGACCTCGAACCTCATGGTCACGCCGGGGGCGCGCGGCGCGTCGGCGGCGACGCAGCGGGCCGCCGGGCCGAACGACTACACCATCGCGTACAACTGCATCCGCACGAACAACGGGACGCACGCGCACGGCATGGACCACAACATCTACCTGATGGCGGGCATCTACTCGAGCGGCGGCATGATCGAGCGCAACCTGCTGGCGACCGCGCCCAACGGCGCGCAGATCAAGGTCGCGGCGTCCACGTGGGACACGTGGCAGGACAGCCCGCGGCACGTGACGGTCCGCTACAACACGATGCTCGGCGGCGCCGCGGGCGTGACGGTCGGGGTGGCGGCGCAGGACGTCTCGCTGTGGCGCAACCTCATCGCCAACCAGCCGACGACGCGCACGCAGTACGACGCGGCCGTCAAGACGTGGGAGCTCGAGCGCCACGACCTCGTCTCGGTCAAGCGCAACCTGTTCGCGGGCTACGCGAAGTCCTACCACGAGGCCCCGGGCAAGTCGCTGGTCAAGCAGCGCAACGCGGTGGTGAGCGGCCGCATCGGCTACACCGGGTCGGTCACGGGCTGCACCGCGAAGCCGGCGAACGCCGCGTACCTGACGGCGTACGGCCAGTACGCGAGGTGACCGCGCCGGGCGACGGGCCGACAGGCCGGCCCGTCAGCCCAGGCCCGAGCCGATCGATGTGCGCGGCACCCAGCCCGTGGTGCCCTTGATGACCACCTTGCGCCACCCGCCCGACGCCTCCTTGAGCGACACGGGCGTGCCCTTCTTGCCGAGGAACAGCGCCTTGGCCTGGGCGTTCGGGTTGGCGCGCACGGTCGCGTCGACCTTGAGGTGGTAGGTCTTGACCTGCGAGATGTAGTCGGTGTGCACCCAGCCGCGCAGGCGCTTGCCGTCGAGCGCGACGGTCACGGGGATGAACCCGTTCCGCTTGACGCCCGGCGTGTTGAGCATCTTCGTGTTCGGCTTGAGCGTGGTGAGGATCGTGTTGCTCGTCGACGGGGCCGCGCGCAGGTTGAGCTTCGTCGTCGAGTAGTAGTAGCACCGCGTGGGCGCGGGCTGCGTGCGGTCCGCCGTGGCGCGGTCCACGACCGGCAGCGTGAAGTCGGTGAGCCACTTCTTCGGGTCGACGGACGTGCCGGACCCGTAGAACGCGTTCTTCCACACCTCGAGGTGCAGGTGCGGGCCCGTCGCCGGCCCCGACGCGCCGACCTCGGCGATGCGGTTGCCGACCTTGACCTTGTCGCCGACCTTCACGTACTTGCCCGGGTCCCAGGGGTGCACGTACGCGATCCACGTCGGCACGCCCTCGATGACGGACTTCACGGTCAGGTAGCCCGCGGCACCGTTCTTGGGCGGCACCACGTGCGTGACGACGCCGCTCGCGACGGCGTAGATCGGCTTCTTGTCGCCCGTGCCCATGTCGAGCCCGTAGTGGAACGTGGACGCGCCCTTCACGGGGATGCACCGCGCGCCCCACGCGGAGGTCAGCGCGTACGACTCGTCCACGAGCGGCAGCGCGAGCACCCGGCCGCTCTTCGTGGTCCGCGTCGTGAGGTCCTTCGGCACGGCAGCGGCGGCGTCGAGCCGCTTCTCGGTCGCCGCGTCGCTCGTCGTCGCCGCGCGCTGCGCTGCGCGCGTGGTCGACGGCGGGGGCTCGGTCGTGGCGGTCGCGGGTGCGGCACCGAGGACCGCTGCCACGACGACCGCGGCGGCGGCGCCGAGGGCGCCGAGGCTCGACGGACGCGTCCGGAAGCGCATGGGAGGGTCTCCTCGCGAGTGGGTTCACGTCGTTGTTCGGCACACGCGCGCACGTTCTGGAGGGTTTGTCGTCACCCGACCGTGTGACGACCACCATGTCCCGTCCGGTCCGGGACGGCGACCCGAGAGGCCGCTGAGGCGCTGTCGTGCGGCGGTGCGTCAGCGCTCGACCGTGAGCTCCAGCCACCGCGCGAGGTCCGTGACCTGTGCGTCGACCGCGTCGCGCACCTCGTCGTCCCACGGCTCGCCGTCGAGCGGGTCCTCGTGCAGCGCGTGCACGACGAGCCGCCCGCGCCGCACGTCCGCGGTCGCGTCGAGCTTGCCGACGAGCCGGTCGCCGTGCAGCACCGGAAGGGCGTAGTAGCCCCAACGCCGCTGCGCCGCCGGCTTGTACATCTCCAGGGCGTACTCGAACTCGAACAGCTCCACCAGGCGCTTGCGGTCGTGCAGCAGCCGGTCGAACGGCGACAGCAACGCGGTGCGCGGCTCGAACGGACCCCCCACCCGGGCGAGCAGCGCGGGGTCGGCGCGCCAGCGCCCGCGGACGCCCTCGACCTGCACGACCTCGCCGACGAGGTCGTCGGGGTACCCCTCGAGCACGCGGTCCCGCACGAGGCCGAGCGAGGCGAGCCGCCGCTCGTCGCGGATCCGCCGCGCGTCGGGCGCGGGGACGGGCTCGTCGGGCGGGTACACGCGCTCGGCGAGGTCCCACAGCTTCTCGCGCCCGCGCCGCCCGGCGACCGCGACGTCGCCGGTCTGCACGAGCAACCCGAGCAGCATCGTGACGTTCTTGTGGTTGTTCCAGCCCGACGACCGCCACGGCCGCGCGCACGTGTCCGGCAGCTCGCCGGCCGTGAGCGGGCCGTCCATGCGCAGCGCGTCGAGCACGTCGCGGCGGGCCCCGCGGTTGTCGTCGAGCCAGCGCGCGTTCCCGAGCAGCCACGCGGGGGCGTCCGGGCCGGGCCACGCGGCCATGTCGGCGGTGAGCAGCCGCACGTCGCGCGCGTCGCGCAGCAGGCCGTCGATCTCGACGACGCGCTGCTGCGCGACGAGGTCGGTCAGCTCGTCGGGGTCGTACGACGAGCCGAGCCGGCTGAACAGGACCAGGTCGACGCTCGGCGCGACGGCGGCGATCGGGTCGTGCTGCAGGACGACCAGGCGCCGGATCGTGTCCAGCACGCCGTCCGGGCGCCGGGCGGTGAGCACCTGGGCCCGTACGGCGAGGCGCCGCGCGTCGCGTCGGCTCAGGACGTCGACCACGGCTCCTCCTACGCGTCCCGGTCCGCCGTCACGCCCGCTCCACCGTCACGCCCGGCCCACGGCGGGCTCGTCGCGGTGCCGGCGTCCGCCGAACAGCGGCGACGGGAACGTGGGCGGCACCTTGCCGCCCGCGAGCCACGCGGTGAGCCGCTCGGCCTCGGCGTCGATCGCGGCCCGCGCACGTGCGGGCACGTCCTCGAGCAGCGCCACCTCGAGCGTCCCGCTGCTCGCGGCCCACGCCCCGACGACGCGCCCGTCGACCCAGACGGTCGGCCCGGCGTTCCCGACCGCGTCGACCACCTGCTTCGCGTGCGGCCCGAGGTACCAGTCGCGCTCGGCCCAGCCCATGGTGGTCGGGTCGAGCGCCGGCAGGAGCGCGGCCCACGGCCCGGCACGCTCGACCGGGTCGAGGTCGTCGGGCAGCAGCCACCCCACGGAGTCGGTCCCCTCGAGCCCGACGGGGACCGCCCCGACCTCGACGAGCGAGCGGCGCACCGCGGTGAGCGTCGAGCCGAGCCACCACTGCAGGTCCCGCTCGGTCCCGGGGCCGAACGCGCGCAGCCACCGCGCGACGATCGCGGTGTGCGCCGCGGCGTCGTCGGGCAGCGCGAGCGGACCGCCGAGCCACGTCTCGGTGAGCGTCCACGCGGGGCGGGACGTGGTCCACCCGCCGCGGTTCTCGCCGCGCACGACGAGCCCGTCCGCCGAGAGCATCGTCAGCAGCCGCGGCATGATCGCCATCTCCTGCGCCCACCGGGTCCCGCCCGCGGCCTGGAACACCCCGCTCGCGTCGGGCACCTCGGCGCGCAGCTCCGCGGCGGTGCGGCACCGCCCGTCCGCGAGCGCCGCGAGCACGCCGGCCTCGGCGCGCGCGAGCGTCCCGGCCGGGTCCGGGTAGCGGCCGTCCTGCCCGAGCTCCTTGAGCAGGCGTCGGCGCTCGACTCCCGCGACCCGCGCGCCGGGCGACGCGACGAGCGCGGGCAGCAGGTCGGTGCCCGTGACCCACAGCGTGCGTCGCATCGCGAGCTGCCGGACGACGGTGCGGTCCCGGTACAGCGCGTCGTCGAGGTCGCTCGTCGCGAACCCCGGCACGCGCGCCCACGCCGCCAGGTACGGGCCGGACGCGTCGGTGCCGTGCAGCACGACGAGCGCGCGCACGGCGGCGTGCAGGTCGGGCAGCGGGTCGACGAGGCCGTGCCGCCGGGCGAGGCGCGCGCGCCGCTGCGCGGTGTCGACGACACCGGCGACGGGCGGGCGCTCGCGAGCCATGCCACGATCATGGCGACGGCCACCGACATCCGCGCAGCCGTACGTGGCGTCGTCCGCGTGGCCGGCCTCGAGGGCCGACCCGCACCGTCCGGTTCGTCACACTCGCCGCTTCTCGGCGCCCCGACGCAACCCGAATCGATCAGATCCCAACACCGCAGGTTCACCCATCCGTGGCATCTGCCGCGACCCGCTCGTGCGATCACGTCGCTTCCTGTTCGATTCTGAGCGAAACGGCTTCCCGTGAGGTCCGCCAGCGGGCTACCCTCGACGCATGACGTGGTTGGTGACCGGCGGGGCGGGGTACATCGGCGCGCACGTGGTGCGCGCGTTCACGAAGGTCGGGCTGGAGCCGGTCGTCCTCGACGACCTGTCCAGCGGCCACGAGGAGTTCGTCCCGAAGGACGTGCCGTTCGTGCGCGGCTCGGTCGACGACGCCGACGTCGTCGCCGACACGCTCGCCCGGCACGGCGTCGAGGGGGTCGTGCACCTCGCGGGCTTCAAGTACGCGGGCGTCTCGGTGGACCGCCCGCTGCACACCTACCGGCAGAACGTCGCCGGCACGCTCACGCTCCTCGAGGTGATGGCCGAGCAGGGCGTCGACGCGATCGTCTACTCGTCGTCCGCGGCCGTCTTCGGCACGCCCGACGTCGACCTCGTCACCGAGGAGACTCCGACGACGCCCGAGTCGCCGTACGGCGAGTCCAAGCTCGTCGGCGAGTGGCTGCTGCGCGACCAGGGCCGCGCGACGGGCCTCAAGCACACGAGCCTGCGCTACTTCAACGT
The DNA here is from genome assembly GCF_021590045.1 of Cellulomonas palmilytica. Taxonomy (NCBI): domain Bacteria; kingdom Bacillati; phylum Actinomycetota; class Actinomycetes; order Micrococcales; family Cellulomonadaceae; genus Cellulomonas; species Cellulomonas palmilytica. The sequence goes on from NZ_CP062221.1 coordinate 25,536, forward strand.
CGTCGGCTCCGGTACCCCCGAGGTGTACGACACGAGCCCGCACAACCTGTTCCCGCTGGTGTTCGAGGCCCTGCTCGCGGGCCGCACGCCGCAGATCCGCGGCGACGACTACCCGACGCCCGACGGCACGTGCGTGCGCGACTACATCCACGTCGCGGACCTCGCGGACGCGCACGTCGCGGCCGCCCGCACGCTCGCCGAGGGCGGCACGCTCGAGCGCGTCTACAACCTGGGCTCGGGCGACGGGCTGTCGGTGCGCCAGATCATGACCGCGGTCGCGCAGGTCACGGGCATCGACTTCACGCCGGACATCACCGAGCGGCGTGCGGGTGACCCGGCGCGCATCGTCGCCTCGGGCGAGCTCGCCGCGCGCGACCTGGGCTGGCGCATGACGCACACCATCGACGACATGGTCCGCAGCGCGTGGGAGGCCCGCACCGCCCACTGACGCGCGTCACGCGAGCGTCGCGGCGAAGTCCTCCAGCGTGCGCTCGGACCCGGCGTAGATGCCCTCCGCGCGCGGCCAGTGGACCACCACGTCCGTGAACCCGAGCGCCGCCGCGCGCTCGACGCCCTCGGCCGCGAGCTGCGCGGACGTCAGCGAGTACACGGGCGCGCCGTCGAGGCTCAGGTACCGGCGCAGCGGCACGTCGCCGGGCCGGTGCGCGCGCTCGATCTCGTCGAACGCGGCCACCTGCTGCTCGAGCGCCGCCCACCACCGCTCCTGGGCGAGCGCCGGCCGGTCCTCCACGTCCTCGGTGGCGTACGCGGCACCGTAGGTGACCCAGCCCTGCCCGTACCGCGCGGCGAGCGTCATGGTCCGCGGACCGGCCGCGGCGACGACGAACGGCGTGCGCGGCCGCGCGATCGTGCCGGGCACCATGCGCGCGTCGTGCGCGGTGTAGAACTCGCCCGCGTGCTCGGTGACCGGCTGCGTCAGCAGCGTGTCGAGCAGCCCGACGAACTCCTCGAACCGTCGCGTGCGCTCGCCGCGGCTCGGCGCCGGCCCGGTCACCGACGCGTCGAAGCCCTCACCCCCGGCCCCCACCCCGAGCAGGAACCGCCCGCCCGAGACGTCGTCGAGCCCCATGACGTCCTTGGCGAACGGCACGGGGTGCCGGAAGTTCGGGGACGCGACGAACGTGCCGAGCCCGATCCGGTCGGTCGCCTCGGCCGCGGCCGCGAGCAGCGGCACGGTGGCGAACCACGGCTCGGCGGCCAGGCTGCGCCACGCGAGGTGGTCGTACGTCCACGCGTGCGCGAAGCCCATGTCCTGCGCGCGGCGCCATCTGTCGCGCTGCGTCGCCCACCGCTCCTGCGGCAGGATCACGATCCCGACCTGCACCTGCGCTCCCATGCGCCCGACCCTACGGCCCGCCGGGCCGGCCCGGCGTCAGGCCCAGCCGAGCTCGTGCAGCCGGTCGTCGTCGATGCCGAAGTGGTGGGCGATCTCGTGCACCACGGTGATCGCGACCTCCTCGACGACGTCGTCGCGCGTCTCGCAGATCTCGAGCGTCGGGTTGCGGAAGATCGTGATGCGGTCCGGCAGCGACCCCGCGGACCACTGGTGCGTGCGCTCGGTGAGCGGCACGCCCTCGTACAGCCCCAGCAGGTCCTCGTCCCCGGGCGGGGGCTCGTCCTCGACGAGCACGACGACGTTGTCCATCACCGCGGCGAGCTCCGGCGGGATCTCGTCGAGCGCGTCCCGGACGGCGTCCTCGAACTCCTCGCGCGACATCTCGACCACGCCCCCATCCTGCCCCCTGCGCAGGTGGGAGCCGCTACGCGCGGGTGTGACCAAGGCCGCGCGCGAACCGGTTTGGGGATCAGGCCAGGAACCCCGTATGCTCATCCACGGTCAACCGACGCCTCGACGTCAGGGGCGACGCCCTCATCGTCTAGCGGCCTAGGACCCCGCCCTTTCACGGCGGTAGCACGGGTTCGAATCCCGTTGGGGGTACGAGCAGGTGCTAAGTGAAGAGCAGTACAGGTCTCACCACGAGGCCCCGTAGCGCAGTTGGTTAGCGCGCCGCCCTGTCACGGCGGAGGTCGCGGGTTCAAGTCCCGTCGGGGTCGCTCGACACATGCCGGTCACTCGTGACCGGCATCGTCGTTGGGGGGGTAGTCTCCCCACCACGGCTCTGTAGCTCAGTTGGTAGAGCGTTCGACTGAAAATCGAAAGGTCACCGGATCGACGCCGGTCGGAGCCACCGCACGAAGCCCGCCAGGGAGCAGCCTGGCGGGCTTCGTCGTTCTCTGCGTCGATCTCGGGTCCACCTGCGACGACGCGCGCGTGTCCCGGCCCGCGAGCCCTCGCGCTGGCTAGGCTGGCGGCACACCGCGCCCCGCGAGGAGGAGCCCGTGACCAGCGAACCCGGTCCCGAACGCCGCCGGCTGCTCGACCGTCTGACCGAACCGATCGCCGAGCGCGCCCGCGAGAAGATCGGCCAGGCCGAGGACCGCGTGCGCGCGTCGATCCAGGCCGAGATCGACGCCGTCAGCGCGAGCGTCCGCACGCGCGCCGTGCAGGTCCGCCCGTCCGCGATCGCGTTCGCGGCGGCCGCCGTCCTCACGTTCCTGGGTCTCGCGCTGCTCGCGACCGCCGCGGTGATCGGCCTCGCGCACGTCGTCGAGCCGTGGCTGTCGGCGCTCCTCGTCGGGGTCGCGCTCATCCTCCTCGCCGCCGGCTTCGCGGCGTGGGGCCGCAGCCACCTCCCGCGCGCCCCGATGGTCGACCTCACGCAGATCCGCGAGCCCACCCACCCGGCAGGCGAGCAGGTCCACCCCTGGGCCGACTGACGGCGCGGCCGCGGGCCGCTCGCCTCGCGGCACGGCCAGGCCGCCACCAGACTGGTGGGCCTGACGGCAAGGCCCGCACCGCCACACGGGCGGGACGGGCGGGCACGACGACGAGAGGCAGACCATGACGACGCACGCGGATCCCCCGGGGCAGCGTTCGCTCGGTCAGCTGGTGAGCGACCTGAGCGAGCAGACCTCGCGGCTGGTGCGCGCCGAGATCCAGCTCGCCAAGACGGAGATCGCCGAGCGCGCGAAGCTGCTCGGCGCCGGTGCGGGGCTCCTCGTCGCCGCCGGCGTCCTCGCGCTGTACCTGCTGGCGGCCGTCCTCGTGACGCTCGTGATCGTGCTCGACCTCTGGATGCCGCTGTGGGTCGCGTCGCTCGTCGTGACGGTCCTGCTGCTCGTCGTCGTCGCCGTCCTCGCGCTCGTCGGCGTCAAGGCCCTCAAGAAGGGCTCGCCGCCGAGCCCGCAGGCCGCGATCGCGAGCGTGCAGGCGGACGTCGAGGCCCTCAAGAGCGCCGCGTCGTGAGCGCGCCCGTGCCCCTGGAAGGAGACGCCCGATGAGCGACGACAAGGCCACGCCGGAGCGCTTCACGACGCCCGCGATGCTGGCGGTCGAGGCGGAGATCGCCGCGACGCGCCATCAGCTCGCGACGACTGTCGACGAGCTCACGGCCCGCCTCGCCCCCCGCGCCCAGGCGGAGGCCGCCGTGGCCACCGCGCGGCGGCTGGCGTCCGACGCGACGAGCCCGGACGCGGACCCGGAGGACCGCGCGCGCGCCCGGAGGGTGCTGGTCGGCGTCGGGGCGGGGGTCGCGTTCGTCACCGCGATCGTGGTGCTGCGGATCGCCCGGCGCTGACCGCGCGAGCACGCAGCGCGCGCACGCGCTCGCACAGCAGACGCACGAGGGCCCCGGACGCGACCACGCGTCCGGGGCCCTCGTCGTGCAGCGGGTGCTCGACCTGCCGTGTCGCGACGAGGTCAGGAGACCCGCTGCTGCGGGATCCCCTCGAGCAGCGCCTGGACCTCGGACTCGAGGTACCGGCGGTGCCCACCGAGCGTGCGGATCGACGACAGCTTGCCGGCCTTGGCCCAGCGGGTCACGGTCTTCGGGTCGACGCGGAACAGGGTCGCGACCTCGGACGGGGTGAGCAGGTTCTCGGACGTTGCGGGCTTGGCGGTCATGCGGCTGCCTCCTGGCGTACGGGTGGCCGGGCGGGACTCCCCTCCCACCCACGCCACCGGTGTGGTGGCTGGTGCGTCAGCACGGACCTGGATGCCGTTAGGACGACGTCCGCTCGGCCCGCACCATCTAGCATGTGCGAGCCCGGCATGCGGTGCATTCCGGGCTACGATTTAGTTACGAAATGGTACATCTCGACCTGTCGATTCGACGACTCGGCAGGTCCGGGCGCCCGATACCCACCCTAAACCGGACGATTCGACCATGCGAGACGAACGAGTCTCGACTCCGCCGACGGCGTGCACGCCCCGGGTCGTCGGTGCGACTGCCGCGGGAGCGCGCCGAGGCCGCAGGAGGCACCGTGACGGACTCGTGCGCCCTGAGTGAACGTGACGCGAGTCGCGGTCCTGTGAGTGGCCGGAACAACTGAGTTCCATGTAGCGTTACGGCACGAACAGACGATTCAGCACCCCGGGGCCGCACGTGTGAGCACGGTGCCGCCCCGCTTCCACGTTAGAGGGGGTCGATGCCATGGGGCGCGGCCGTCAGAAGGCTAAGCAGACGAAGGTGGCCCGGGAGCTGAAGTACTTCAGCCCGGAGACCAACTACCGAGCCCTCGAGCAGGAGCTGGCGTCTCGCAACCACGATCCCGTGGACCGTCGCGGCCTGGCCGCGCTGGACACCGAGGACGAGCCGCAGGACGACTACCGCCGCTGGCTCGACGACGAGCGCTGAGCGCTCTCGACGATCCCCGCTGACGCGCCTCGGCGTCGCCCGCCGCTCGCGGGCGCGCCTCGTCGTCCGTCCGTAGCGGCGCGCCCGTCGCCCTGCTAGTGCGTGCGGTACTCGCCGGTCAGGTTCACGGCGCCGCCCTCGACACCCTTGGTGCCCGTCACGAACCCGGGTGCGCCGACGACGTCGCGCTCCCCCAGGTCCCGCACCGACCCCAGCTCCCACGCCGGCAGCCCGAGCTCGGCGGCGTGCGCGAGCACCCCGTCGACCGCGTCCGCCGCGACGACGGCGACCATCCCGACGCCGAGGTTGAGCGTCCCCTCCAGGTCCGTCCACGGCACCTGGCCGAGGCTCTGCACCATCGAGAACACCGGCGGCACCACCCAGCCGGCGCGGTCGACGTCGGCGACCAGCCCGGCGGGCAGGATGCGCGCGACGTTCGCGGCGAGCCCGCCGCCCGTGACGTGGCTGAACGCGTGCACGCCCGCGGTCCCCGCTCGGCGTGCGATCGCGAGGCAGTCGGACGCGTAGACGCGGGTCGGCTCGAGGAGCTCCTCACCGAGCGTGCGGCCGAGCTCGTCGACGTGCCGCTCCAGGCCCCAGCCCGCCTGCCGCACGACTGCGCGCACGAGCGAGTAGCCGTTGGAGTGCAGGCCCGACGACGCGAACGCCACGAGCACGTCACCGGCGCGCACGCGCTCGGGGCCGAGCAGCTCGTCGGCCTCGACGACGCCCGTCGCGGCGCCCGCCACGTCGTACTCGTCGGGAGCGAGCAAGCCGGGGTGCTCGGCGGTCTCGCCGCCGACGAGCGCGGTGCCCGCGACCCGGCACGCGTCCGCGATGCCGCGCACGACGTCCGCGATGCGCTCCGGGACCACGCGGCCCGTGGCGATGTAGTCCGTCATGAACAGCGGCTCGGCGCCCACCACGACGATGTCGTCGACGACCATGCCGACCAGGTCGAAGCCGATGGTGTGGTGCACGTCGAGGGCCTGCGCGATCGCGACCTTGGTGCCCACGCCGTCGGTCGACGTCGCGAGCAGGGGCTTGCGGTAGCGCGTGAGGAAGCTCGCGTCGTACAGGCCGGCGAAGCCTCCGACGCCGCCGAGCACGCGCGGGCCGTGCGTCGCGCGCACGGCGTCCTTCATGAGCTCGACGGCCTTGTCGCCCGCCTCGGTGTCGACGCCCGCCGCGGCGTACGTGAGCGGGGCGTTCTCGTCGGGCAGGGTCACGGGTGCTCCAGGGTGGTCGGGTCCGCCGCCGACCCGTGCGGGCGGGTGCGGCGGCCGGGGCTCAGCGGGGTCAGGGGTGGTCGAGCGCGGTCGCGCCGCCCGCCCCGGGGATGATCGCGACGAGGCCGTCCTCGGGTGCGCCCAGCGGCAGCTCGTTCTGCTCGAGCAGGTGCTTGCCGAGCTGGTCGGCCGACGGCAGCTCGATCGGGTACCGGCCCGAGAAGCACGCGGTGCACAGCTGGCTCGCGGGCTGCTCGGTCGCCTCGATGAGCGACGTCTCGGAGATGTAGCCGAGCGAGTCCGCCCCGAGCGACGCCCCGATCTCGTCGGGCGTCAGGCCGTTGGCGATGAGCTCGGCGCGGCTCGCGAAGTCGATGCCGTAGAAGCACGGCCACTTCACGGGCGGCGACGAGATGCGCACGTGCACCTCGGCCGCGCCGGCCTCCCGGAGCATGCGGATCAGCGCGCGCTGGGTGTTGCCGCGCACGATCGAGTCGTCGACGACGACGAGGCGCTTGCCGCGGATGATCTCGCGCAGCGGGTTGAGCTTGAGCCGGATACCGAGCTGGCGCAGCGTCTGCGACGGCTGGATGAACGTGCGGCCCACGTACGCGTTCTTCGTCAGGCCCTGCCCGAACGGGATGCCGGACTGCTGCGCGTAGCCGACCGCGGCGGGCGTGCCCGACTCCGGCACAGGGATGACGAGGTCCGCCTCGACGGGGTGCTCGATCGCGAGGCGGCGGCCCATCTCGACGCGCGCCGCGTGCACCGAACGGCCCGCGATCGTCGTGTCCGGACGCGCGAGGTACACGTACTCGAAGACGCAGCCGGCGCGCTCGGGCGTCGCGAACTTCGTCGACCGCAGGCCGTCGGAGTCGATCGCGATGAACTCGCCCGGCTCGACCTCGCGCACGAAGCTCGCGCCGACGATGTCGAGCGCCGGGGTCTCCGAGGCGACGACCCACCCGCGCTCGAGCCGGCCGAGCACGAGCGGGCGCACACCCTGCGGGTCACGCGCCGCGTACAGCGTGCGCTCGTCCATGAAGACCAGCGAGAACGCACCGCGCAGGCGCGGCAGGACCTCGAGCGCCGTGGCCTCGAGCGTGTGGTCCGGGTCCCCCGCGAGCAGCGCCGTGATCAGCGCCGTGTCCGTGGTGTTGCCGCGGGCGAGCTCGCCGCGCCGCTGGCTGCCGTACCGCTCCGCGACGAGCTCGACGAGCTCCGCGGTGTTCGTCAGGTTGCCGTTGTGGCCGAGGGCCACGGTGCCGGCGGCCGTGGGGCCGAGCGTCGGCTGGGCGTTCTCCCAGTTGCTCGCGCCCGTCGTCGAGTACCGCGCGTGCCCGATCGCGATGTGCCCCTGCAGGGCGTTCAGCGCGGTCTCGTCGAACACCTGCGAGACCAGACCCATGTCCTTGTAGACCAGGAGCTGGCTGCCGTTGCTCGTCGCGATGCCCGCGGACTCCTGGCCGCGGTGCTGCAGCGCGTAGAGCCCGAAGTAGGTGAGCTTGGCGACCTCCTCGCCAGGAGCCCAGACACCGAAGACACCGCAGGCGTCCTGGGGGCCTTTCTCGTCCGGGAGGAGGTCGTGGTTCAGTCGTCCGTCAGCGCGGGGGGCCACGCGTCCATGGTCGCACACCGACCGCGGACGCATGGCCCCCCGTTCACCTGGTGTCAGGGCGTCTCAGCCCGTCACCACTTGGCGTTGCGCGCGAGCTCCAGGGCGATCTCCTGCCACCACTGGCCGGCGGCCGGGCCGCCGTTGCAGGAGCCGTCGGACTCGCCCGGCAGCTTGACCCACAGCAGGGCGTCGAGGCCCGTCGAGTCGTTCACGAGACGCGGCTTGTCGCCCAGCGCACGGCCGCGCGGGTTGCACCACTCGCCGTTGCTGCCGTTGCCGTTGCGCGACGTGTCGATGACGTAGCCCTTGCCGCCGAGGCGCTGCGAGATCTGCTCGCCGTACTGCTGCGACGCGGACGTCGTCTGGTAGTTCGACGTGTTGAGCGCGAAGCCCACCGCGTACTCGAAGCCGATCTGGTTGAGGCGGTTCACCGCGGTGTCGACCGACAGCCAGCCCGAGTGGCCCGCGTCGATGTACACGCGGCCGCCGGCCTGCGTGAGCGACTTGGCGGCGTACTTCAGGAAGCCGACCCGGTCGCCCTGACCGTTGCAGTCACCCAGCTGGGCGAGGGCGTCGGGCTCGAGGATGACGATCGGACGGCCCACGATGCCGCGCGCGACCGTGTCGACCCACTGCGCGTACTCGCTCTCGCCGACGCCGCCGCCCGAGTGCGAGCCGCAGTCACGGCCCGGGATGGCGTAGATGACGACCGAGACCGTCTTGCCGGCCTGCGACGCGCGGCTCGTCGCGTCACGCATCTGCTGCTGCGAGACGGACGGGCTGTTCCAGTTGCCGATCCACACCGACTGGGGCGTCAGCGCGATCTTCGCCAGGAGGTCCTTGGTGCTGCCGGACGCGGCCTGCCAGGCGGCGTACGACTGGTTCTCGACGTCGACGTACAGGTCGCCGGACGGCTGCGGGTCCTGCGTGGGCTCCTGCGTCGGCTCCTCAGTGGGCTCCTGCGTCGGCTCCTGCGTCGGCTCCTGCGTGGGCTCCTGGGTGGGCTCCTGCGTCGGCTCCTGGGTCGGGACGGTGCCGGTGCACGCGACACCGTTGACCGTGAACGACGACGGGACGGGGTTGCTGCCGGAGTACTCGCCGATGAAGCCGAACTGCGCGCTCGCGCCGGTGCCGAGCGAACCGTTCCAGCCCACGCTCGACGCGGAGATGCGCGAGCCGCTCGACGTGACGTTCGCGTTCCAGGCCTGCTGCACCTTCTGGCTCCCCGACGGGAACGTCCAGGCGACCGTCCACGACGACAGCGGCGACCCCAGGTTGGTGATCTTCACGTCACCCTGGAAGCCGGTGTTCCACTGGCTCTGGACGGTGTAGTCGACACGGCAGCCTTCGGCGGCGGACGCGGTGCTCGCGACGGCCGTGAGGCCTGCGACGGACAGCGCCGCGACGGACAGCAGCGCGGACACGGTTCTGCGGGCGGACATGGATGCTCCCTGGGGGCTGACGGACACGGGCACCGGACCCAGGGCACGCGTCCCGGCGGACACGCTGCGGCACGTGCGCTGCCGCGGCGCGTCGACGACGACGTCGAAGCGCGAGCACGTCCCTGGGCCGGTCAGCGACCAGGCAACCGGACGCGCACCCGCTGCGGCCACACCACGAGGGTGTTCACATCGTTTAAGCGCAGGTCAGCGCAGCCCGGCCGGCACGGGACGCACCCAGGCGCGCTCACGCGGGACGGGACCGGTCCCGGGGTCAGCGCAGGGGGTCGCGGCTGCGCCGGTCCGCGCGGACGGCGAGCGCACCGCCCACGAACCCGCCGACGATCGCACCCGCGGTGCCCATGACCGCGCGGATCGCCCCCTGCCCGTCGAGGAACGAGATGAACCCCGTGCCCGAGGCGACGTCGGACGCGCCCGAGTCGTCCGCGCCCGCGCCCAGGAACAGCGTGAGCAGCAGGCCGACGACGACGCCGACGACCGCTCCCGCGACGATGAACACCCCGAACTTCGGGGCGCGGCGCACCCGCGCGGGCACCGCGACGCGCGCGAGCTCGTCCTCCGCGGGGACGGGCTCGACGCCCGGGGACGCCTGCACCCCGTCCGGGGCGGCGGGTCCCGTCGGGTCCGGCGACGTGCCCGGGGTCACCGGCTCGTCGGGGCGCTGCGGGTTCTGGGGGTCGTGCGACACCCCGCGATCCTAGGCCAGCGCGCTCAGCGCACGCGGGTCGCCTGCAGCGGCAGCCAGGCCGCGAGGTCCGCGCGCTCGCCCGAGGCCCGCACGCGCGCGTCCCGCACCGCGTCGTCCCACGCGAGCGCGCCCGTCGCGAGCTCGAGCCACGTCTGCGGGTCGGTCTCGACGACGTTCGGCGGCGTGCCGCGCGTGTGCCGTGGACCGGCGACGGCCTGCACCGCACCGTCCGGCGGCACGCGCACCTCGACCGTGTGCCCCGGCGCGACGTCCGCGAGCTCCTCGAGCGTGAAGCGGACCGCGGTGCGCCGGTCCGCGGCGGACGTCGGGTCCGCGCGCCACGCGGCGAGCGCCGCGCGTCCCGCCACGGGATCGGTACGACGACGAGGGGGCACCCCCCGATTCTCCCCCACGGTCGGCCGAGGGCCCAGGGCGGGACTCAGCCCCGGGCGTTCAGGACGAGCTCGAGGGCGACCTCGTGCCACCACTCGCCAGCGGCCGGGCCGCCGTTGCCCGTGCCGTCGGACTCGCCCGGCGGCTTGACCCACAGCAGCGCGTCGCACGCGGTCCCGTCGTGGACGAGCCGCGGCAGGTCGCCGACCGCGCGGCCGCGCGCGTTGCACCACTCGCCGTTCGAGCCGTTGCCGTTGCGCGAGGTGTCCACGACGAACCGCAGGTCCAGCTCGGCGCAGATCGCCTCGCCGTACGCGCGCTCGTCGGCGGTCGGCTGGTAGTTCGAGGTGTTGAGCGCGATACCCGTCAGGTGGCGCGTCCCCACGAGCTCGACGCGCCGCACCACCTCGCGCGGCGTGAGCCACGCCGAGTGACCCGCGTCGAGGTACACGCGCGCACCCGCGTCGTGCAGCACCTGCGCCGCGTCCGCGAGGTACGCGACGCGGTCGCCCTGGTGGTCGCCGGCCCCGAGCTGCGGCAGGGCGTCGGGCTCGAGCACGACGATCGGCGCGCCGCAGATCCCCGCGGCGACCTCGCGCACCCAGTGCCCGTACCGGTCCGCCGGTGCGCCGCCTGCGGAGTACTGCCCGCAGTCGCGACCGGGGATCGCGTAGACCGCGAGGACCGCGGTGCTGCCCTCGTCGTGCGCGGCCGCGGTGAGCGCCCGGACCTCCTCGCGCGTCGCGTCCGGGTCGGACGGGTCGTCCAGCCACGTGGCCTGCGGCGTGGTCGCGAGCAGCTCGAGCGCGGCGCGCTCCGCGCCGACCGCCGCCCGCCAGGCCGCGTACGCCTTCGTCCGGGTGCTGAGGTAGAGGCCGGTCACCGCTCGTCCTGTCGTCGTGCCAGTCGGTCCGGTCGGGACGTCCGCACCCCCGGGTCGAGCCGGTGGGAGCGCTCCGACACGGCAGCAGCCTGGTCGACCGCAGGTGGCACCCCCGTAGGCCCAAGGTCCGTCGCCCGTTCGCCGGCGGGCGCCCGCGCAGCGACCGCGCTCGGCATCGGGTGCGTGGCAGGTGGTGGTGGCAGTGGTGGTGGCAGGTCGTGGTGGCAGGTGGTGATGGTGGAAGGTCGCCCGCGGGGGTCCTAGCCGCGGGGCACCGGGCGGTGGCCTCGGCGGTGCTCCGCCGTGATCTTCTTCCACCGGGCTCGCTCGGCCGCCGCGAGCCGCGCGTCGGCGCGTCGCTCCTGGTAGGCCGCCTCGCGCTCGAGCCGGCGCCAGCTGTCGAACCGCCGCTCGTCGAGCTCGCCCGCGTCCAGCGCGGCGCGCACCGCGCATCCCGGCTCGGTCCGGTGCGCGCAGTCGGCGAACCGGCACCGGGCGGCGAGCTCGGCCACGTCCGCGAACGTGTGCTCGAGCGCCTCGGCGTCCGCCACCAGGCCGACGGCCCGCAGCCCCGGCGTGTCGATCAGGACCGCACCACCCGCGAGCGGCACGAGCTCGCGGTGCGTCGTCGTGTGCCGGCCGCGGCCGTCCGCGCGCCGCTCACCGGTCGCCATCGCCTCGCGGCCCGCGAGCGCGTTGACGAGCGTCGACTTCCCGGCGCCCGAGGGTCCGACCACGACGACAGTGGTCCCCGGCGCCAGCAGCGCCCGCACCGGCCCGAGCCCCTCGTCGGCCGGCACCGACACCACGTGCACGTCGACGCCGATCGCGACGCGCTCGACGTCGTGCCCCATCCCCCGCGGGTCGGGGACCAGGTCCGCCTTGGTCAGCACGACGACGGGCGTCGCGCCCGAGCGCCACGCGAGCGTGAGGAGCCGCTCGACCCGCCCGAGGTCGGGGTCCGGGTCGAGGTGCTCGACGACGAGCACGACGTCCACGTTGGCCGCGAGCACCTGGGTCAGCGACGTGCGGTTCGCGGTGTCACGCACGAGCGCGGACGAGCGCGGGAGCACGCGGGCGACGCCGCCCTCGTCGTCGAGCAGGACGTAGTCGCCGACCGCGGGCACCACGCGGCCCTCGTCGGACTCCGCGAGCCCGTCGCGCGCGAGCACCGCGCGCAGCGGTTCGACGTGCTCATGCTCGTGCTCGGGCTCGTGCTCGTGCTCAGCGAGGGCCGCTGCGGGTACGCCGACGTCGGGTACGACGAGGATCGCACCCTTGTCGGCGCGCACCACGCGCCATCGCTGCGACGAGGACATACCGCCGACGGTAGGACGGCGACCCCCGGCCCGTCCGCCGGATTTCCGCGTCAGCGCGCGTTGCGCGCGAGCTCCAGGGCGATCTCCTGCCACCACTGCCCGGCCGCGGGACCGCCGTTGCACGTGCCGTCGGACTCGCCGGGCGACTTGACCCACAGCAGCGCGTCGAGCGCCGTGCCGTCGTCGACCAGCCGCGGTGCGTCGCCCAACGCGCGACCGCGCGGGTTGCACCACTCGCCGTTCGAGCCGTTGCCGTTGCGCGAGGTGTCGACGACGAACCCGAGGCCCTCGAGCTGAGCCGCGATCGCCTCACCGTACGCGCGCTCGTCGGCCGTGGCCTGGTAGTTCGACGTGTTGAGCGCGAACCCGGCGAGGTGCGCGGTGCCGACCGCGCGGATCCGCGAGACGACCTCGCCCGCGGGGAGCCAGCCGGAGTGGCCGGCGTCGAGGTAGACCCGCGCGCCGGCCTCGTCGAGCGTGCGCGCGGCCCCCGCGAGGAGCGCGCCGCGGTCGCCCTGCCCGTCGCACGCGCCGAGCTGGGGCAGCGCATCCGGCTCCAGCACGACGACCGGACGGCCGACGATCCCGTCCGCGACGGTCGCGACCCAGGCCGCGTACGCGTCGGCCGCGACACCGCCCGCGGAGTGCAGCCCGCAGTCCCGGCCCGGGATCGCGTACACGACGAGCACCGCCGTGGTGCCCGAGTCGGCCGCGGCGGACGTCAGCCGCGCGACCTGGTCGCGGGCCTCGTCCGCGCCGACCCAGTCGCCCACCCACAGCGCCTGCGGGGTCTGCGCGATCGTCGCGAGCAGGTCCTTGTCCTCGCCCGTGGCCTGGCTCCAGGCGACCGCCGCCTGCGAGTCGGTCCGCACCAGGAGCCCGCCCGTGCCTGGGGGCTGCGCCGAGGTCGTCGCAGTGGAGGTCGGCGATACGGAGGTCGGCGACCCGGTCGGCGAAGCGGTTGTCGGCGAGGACGTCACGGACGGCGTGCCGTCCGCCGGAGCGGCGACGGCCGGCGTGGCGACCGAGCCGGTCGCGGAGCCGTCGCACGCGGCGAGGAGCGCGAGGACCGAGAGCACGGCACCGGTCGCGACGACGCGGCGCAGGGACGTGCGGTGCTCACCCATGAGCACGACAGCGGCCGCCCAGGACGCGTGCTGCAGCCGGGGCGGCGGGTTTCACCCGTTCGCGGCGACGCCCCGGTCGCCTCGCGTGAGGCGGCCGGGGCGTCGCGTCCAGCAGCGAGCCGGAGCCGCCGTCCTCAGACCAGGCCGAGCGCGAGCATCGCGTCCGCGACGCGCACGAAGCCCGCGATGTTGGCGCCCGCGACGTACGAGCCCGGCACGCCGTACTCGTCGGCCGTGGTCAGGCAGCGGTCGTGGATGTCGCGCATGATCGTCGCGAGGCGGGCCTCGGTGTGCTCGAACGTCCACGAGTCGCGCGACGCGTTCTGCTGCATCTCGAGCGCGGACGTCGCGACACCGCCGGCGTTCGCGGCCTTGCCGGGCGCGTACAGCACCTCGGCGTCGGTCAGCAGCGCGATCGCCTTGGGCGTCGTGGGCATGTTCGCGCCCTCGGCGACGACCTTGAGACCCGACTCGACGAGCGCGCGCGCGTCGTCCTCGTCGAGCTCGTTCTGCGTGGCGCACGGCAGCGCGACCTGCGCCCCGACCTCCCACACGCGGCGGCCCGGGACGTACACCGCGCCGCGGCGCTCGGCGTACACCGAGACGCGCCCGCGCTCGACCTCGCGCACCTGACGCAGCAGGTCGAGGTCGATGCCGTTCTCGTCGAGGACGTAGCCCGAGGAGTCCGAGCACGCGACGACGTGCGCGCCGAGCTGCTGGGCCTTCTCGATCGCGTACAGCGCGACGTTGCCCGCGCCCGAGACGACCACGCGCTGCCCGTCGAAGGACTCGCCGATCGTGTTGAGCATGCTCTCCGCGAAGAGCACCGTGCCGTAGCCGGTGGCCTCCTTGCGGACGAGCGAGCCGCCCCAGGTCAGGCCCTTGCCCGTGAGCACGCCCGACTCGTAGCGGTTGGTGATGCGCTTGTACTGGCCGAACAGGTAGCCGATCTCGCGGCCGCCCACGCCGATGTCACCGGCCGGGACGTCGGTGTACTCGCCGATGTGGCGGTACAGCTCGGTCATGAACGACTGGCAGAAGCGCATGACCTCGCCGTCGGACTTGCCGCGCGGGTCGAAGTCCGACCCGCCCTTGCCGCCGCCGATCGGCATGCCCGTGAGGGCGTTCTTGAAGACCTGCTCGAAGCCCAGGAACTTCACGATGCCGAGGTACACCGACGGGTGGAACCGCAGGCCGCCCTTGTACGGGCCGAGAGCGGAGTTGAACTCGACGCGGAAACCGCGGTTGATCTGCACGGTCCCGTTGTCGTCGACCCACGGGACGCGGAAGATGATCTGCCGCTCGGGTTCGCACAACCGCTCGAGGACGGCGGCGTCGACGTACTCGGGGTGACGCTCGAGAACCGGCCCGAGGCTGTCGAACACCTCGTGAAGGGCTTGGTGGAACTCGTGCTCCCCGGCGTTGCGCGCGAGCACCTGCTCGAGGGCGCGCTCCAGCTGCACCTGCATGTCTTTCGGCTCCGCTCTGCTCCGCGTGGCCTGGATGTGAGGACGCCTCAGGCTAGCCACCGTCCGCGTTTCGGGAGGAGGACTCCCGACCCGTGGACGCCCGAGGGTCGGTGGGCGGCCCTCGTATCACCCGGTCGAGGGGCGGCCACCTGCTAGGTGGGCAGCGGTCGCGACGGCGGGGAGCAGCCATGCGCACGACGACGAGCGGGGCGGCCACGAGGGCGCTCGGGGGTACTCCGGAGACGGTGCGCGCACGCGCCCGGTGGCTCGCCGTCGCGTGCGCCGCGGCGGTCGCGCTCCTGCTCGTCGTGCTGGGCTGCGCGGGGCCTCCTGACCAGGTGGGACCGCAGGTCGGCACCGCGACGGCGTCCGCGTCGGGCACCTCCTCGACGGGCGGGACGACGGGCGGGACGACGACGACGCGCGGCGGCGAGCCGACGCAGGACCCGCCCGACGACGTCGTCGTGATCGTGACCGCGGCGCCGCTCGTCGGGCAGCTCGACTTCGACGGCGAGGCGTCCTGCGGGCTGCTCGTGTGGCAGGCGGAGCCGCTCGCCGAGGGCATGGAGTTCGTGGTGGATCTCACGTTCGACGCGACGTGGCGCGAGAGCGTCCGACCGTGCCCGGGGCTCGACGCGCCGCGGTGCTCGGCGGGTCCGCTCGCGGGTGGGTCGCCGAGCTGCCTCGTCGTGCTGGAGCCCGTCGACCCGGCGGCCGTGGACGTGACCGCGCACCTGTCGGCGTCCGGTGCGCTGCGCTGCACGCCCGCCGTCGGCGAGGAGGCGTGCCGCTCGGCCGCGGCGGCGATGGCCGAGGCGGCACCCGCGGGGCCCGTGCCGGTCGTCCCGGACGACGACCGCCCCGTCGAGACCCCGACCTCGTTCGCGGTCGACCCGCCGACCGGGCCGACACCCACCGTGGAGCCGGAGGCCGTGCCGTGACGTCGCCGGCGTCCTCAGCGTCGTCCGACACCCCGCCGCGCCGGGGGCTCCCGCCGTGGGCCACGCTCGTCACGCAGCTCGTCGCGCCCGTGACGCTCGTGTCCGGCTTCCTCTTCTACTACGGCTACGTGTTCACGCGCTCCGAGCTCTGGTACTTCGGGCTCGACGTGGACACCGTGGGGCTCTCGCCGCGCGAGATCGTCATGCGCTCGCCGCGCTCGCTCGCGGTGCCGCTCGTGGTGCTGACCACCGCGTTCGTCGGCGTCGCGTCGCTGAACGCGCGCGTGGACGCGCGAGCGCGGGCGCTGCGGGCGACGACCGCCGGGGCCGAGCGCGTGGCGCGGGGTGCGCGGCTCGCGGTCGGCGCGGGGGCCGCGGTGCTCACGGGCGGTGTGGTGCTGCTGCTCGCGTACGCGTGGTTGCAGGACTGGGTGTGGCTGCAGGTGATCGCGGCGTCGGTGATCGCAGTGGGAGCCGCGCTGACGGCCGGTGCGCTGCGGCACGTGCCGTCGCGCCCGGTGGGCGTCGCTGCGGGGCTGTGGGCGCTCGTCGTCGCGGCCGTGCTGTGGGTCGTGTCGGTGACGGCCGGGTGGGCGGGCATCGGGTTCGCGCAGCGGACCGCGCGGGACCTCGACGAGCTGCCGCTGGTCGTGCTGGACACCACGACGCCGCTGCGCCTGACGAACCCGGCGGTCGGGGTGGAGGACCTGTGCGCCCGCGACGACCCCGGTGCGGGCCCGGTCGTCGACGAGGAGTGCGCCGGCTCGGGTGCCCCGCGGTGGCGGCACCGCGGGCTGCGGCTGCTGGTGCAGGGACCCGACGCGATGTTCCTGGTGCCGTCGACGTGGGACGCGGGCGCGACGACCGTGATGGTCCCGCGCGACCGGCCCGCGCAGTGGCAGTTCCAGTTCGTCAACCTGCCGCCCGGGCCGGCCTGACGGCCTGTCCGGCGTCCATCTGACGAGATTTCCGACTGATCCAGTATCCATTTCTGCGAGCGCTGCTATACCCCTCCCCAGGTCACGAGAACCAGCGCCAAGCCCCGGCTCGCTGGTCGGCAACCCCGGTCACGCGCGGGGTGCTCCGGGGGACGACCTGGTCGGCCCACGGGCCGGCAAACGTGACGGAACGATTGCGAGGGACCATGAGCACCGACGCACCAGCATCCCGCCCCGAGCCCACCGTCGTGGTGGTCGCGGGCAACCCGCGCGAGGGATCGCGCACCCTGCAGGCCGCCCGGACCGCGGCCCAGGCCGTCGCCGCCCACGTCGGCGGGACGGTCACCACCACGGTCGACCTGGCCGCCGTCGCCGGCGAGCTGTTCGCCGGGCAGCGACCCCGGGTCGACGCCGCGCTCGGCGCGCTGGCGGACTCCGACGTCGCGGTGATCGCGACGCCGGTCTACAAGGCCTCCTACACGGGCCTCCTGAAGTCCTTCCTCGACCTGTACGGGCCCGACGGGCTCGCGGGCGTCGTCGTCGTGCCGCTCGTCGTGTCCGGCAACCCGGCGCACGCGCTCGTCGGCGAGGTGCACCTGCGGCCGGTACTCGTCGAGCTCGGCGCGGTCGTCCCGACCCGCGCCCTCACGGTCACCGAGGCCGACCTGGCCGACCCGGCCGGCCTCGACCGCGCCGTGGACGCGTGGCTCGCGCGCGGCGGTGACGCGCTGCGCCGCGCGGTCGGGCAGCCGGTCGGGCAGTCGGCCGCGGACCTCGACCTCGCGGAGGCAGCCCGATGACTGCCGAGCCCATCGCCCGCCCCCGCACCGGGGCCGCGCCGGAGACGCGCCTGTCGCCCGACGAGTACAAGGCCGTGTTCCGCGGGCACCCCGCGGGCGTCGTCGTCGTGACGCTGCGCGACCCCGACGGCCGACCTGTCGGGTTCACCGCGACGTCCGTGATCTCGGTGTCCGCCGAGCCGCCGCTGCTCGCGTTCTCGCTCGCGTCGTCGTCGTCCTCGTGGCCCGCGGTCTCGCGCGCGACCACGCTCGCGCTCAGCTTCCTCGCCGACCACCAGGACGACGTGTCCGCCCGGTTCGCGACGAGCGGCATCGACCGGTTCGCGGCCGGCGGCTGGACCGCGCTCGAGACGGGTGAGCCCGTGATCGACGGCGCGCTGTCCTGGGTGCGCGGGCGCGTCGTGCAGCGCACGCCGGTCGGGTCGAGCTACCTCGTCTCGGTCGAGGCGATCTCGTCGTCCGCGCGGGTCGAGCCCGAGACGGCGCACCGCACCGGGCTCGAGGCCTCGTCGCCGCTCGTCTACCACGACCGGACCTACCACCGGATCGGCGAGCACTCCGCGATCTGACGTCGGCCACCCACCTGGCCACACGCACGGGGACCCCCGGCCCGCACCGGTCCGGGGGTCCACGCGTGCGTCAGGGCAGGCCGGGTCTGCTGCGAGAGGGCCGTCACGCGAGGCCGAGGGAGGCCTTCGCGTCCGGGACGAGCAGGTACATCCGCGTGGACCCGACGATGGACGAGAAGCCGTACCTTGCGTAGAAGTTCGCCGCGCGGTCGTCGACCGGATCGACCACGACGATACGGCCACCCACGAGGTCGGATGCCTCGCAGATGTGCTCGAGCGCGTCGACCAGGAGGTCCCGGCCGAGGCCACGGCCCTGGACCTCGGCCGAGATCGCCAGCTTCGCGAGCATGAACCCCGGCACTCGCGACGAGGCCGCCCGCACCTTCGACGAGAGCGCGAGCTCCTCACGCAGCACCTCCGTCGGGCATACGGCGTAGTAGCCGACGAGCTGGCCCGCATCGCAGCTCCGCAGGAGCCGGACCCTGACCGTACCGGCCTTCTGCGCACGCCTCGCGGTCTCGTGCAGCCACACGTCGAGAGCGGGGGTACCGCACGTGAACGAGTCGAGATCGTCCCACTCGCCCAGGTCGGTGACCAGGTAGTCCGGCGCGCTCACTCGTGCTTGAACCGGCGCGCGCGTGCGGCGGCCTCAGCGAGGGCCGGGACGCGGCGAGGCTCCTCGTCGAGCGCCGCGAGCATCCGGTCGAACTGCTCAGCGGGCATCATCGTCAGATCGCTGCGGGCCAGCACCCGGGCCGCCTCCTCGCGCGCGGACCGGACGACGAATGCCGACACGGTCTCGTGCGTCACCGCGGCGGCCTTCGACAGCAGGACCTCGGTGCCCTCGTCGACGCGTTGCTCCATGCGCCGGGTCTTGGTGGCCATGGGCAGGACTGTACGGCGGTTGTCCGTACAGCGCCAGTGGTATTGCGTGCGAGATGTCAGCGCACAGCGTCCGGCTCGGGCACACCCCCAGCTCGGACCGGGGTCGTGATGCCGCGGGCGTCGAGGAGGGGGCGGAGACCCTCGGCGAACCAGTACGCCTCCTCCACGTGCGGGTAGCCGGACAGGACGAGCTCGTCGAAGCCGGCGGCGTGGTACTCCGCGATCAGGTCCGCGACCTCCTCGTGGCTCCCGACGAGCGCCGTGCCGGCGCCGCCGCGGACCAGGCCGACGCCCGCCCACAGCCCCGGATGGATCTCCAGGGCGCGCGCGTCGCCGCTCGTCGCGAGCGCGCCGTTGCCGTGCAGCGCGACCATCCGCTGCTGCCCCACCGACCCGGATGCGCCGAGCCCCCGCTGCGCGGCGGCGATCTGCTCGGGGCTCAGCTCGTCGAGCCAGCGCTGCGCGAGGTCCCACGCGTCCGACGAGCGGTCGCGCGTCACCACGTGCAGGCGCACACCGAACCGCGGGCTGCGGCCCTGCTCGGCCGCGAGCGCGCGCACCCGGTCGATCTTCTCCTTGGCCTGCGCGGGCGGCTCGCCCCAGGTGAGGTACACGTCGGCGTGCGCGGCCGCGACGGGCAGGGCCGCGGACGACGAGCCGCCGAAGTAGATCTCGGGGCGCGGGTCCGGGGGCGCGGGGACCTGGGCGCCCTCCACGCGGTAGTGCGCGCCGTCGTAGGAGAACGGCGAGGAGTCCCACACCCCGCGCACCACGTCGAGGAACTCGTGGCAGCGCGCGTACCGCTCGTCGTGGTCGAGCCAGTCGCCGAACCGCTGCATCTCGATCTCGTCGCCGCCCGTGACCACGTTGAGCAGCAGCCGACCGCCCGAGATGCGCTGGAACGTCGCGGCGGTCTGCGCCGCGAGCGTGGGCGACAGCAGCCCGGGGCGGAACGCGACGAGGAACCTCAGGCGCCGCGTCACGGCCGCGAGCGCCGCCGTGACCACCCACGCGTCCTCGCACCACGTGCCCGTGGGCGTGAGCACGGCGTCGTAGCCGAGGGTGTCCGCGGCCTGCGCGACCTGCGTGAGGTAGTCCAGCGTGGGCGCGCGGTAGCCCGCGGCGTGCGCGCGGGAGTCCTTGGCGTGGAAGCCGCCGAGGATCCCGCGCGCGTCGCCGGACGTCGGCAGGAACCAGTGCACGCCCGTGAGCGGGCTGCGCGCGGTCACTTCGCGGTGAACCCGGCCGCGCGCCGCTCGTCGGACTCGCTCCACAGGCTCGTCGAGACCTCGGCCTTGACCGCCGGGATGACCTCCTCGGCGAACCGGCGCAGCACGTCCGCCTGCTGCTCGAGCGGCAGGAGGTGGTTGACCGACACGGACTGCAGGTCGTGACCGTAGGACGCGTGGTAGTCGAGGATCTTCTCGACGACGCGCTCGGGCGAGCCGACGAGCGCCGGGCCGCGCTCGACCGCGTCCTCCACGGTCTGGAAGCTGTTCCCCACCCCCACGTGCTCGGGCCCGTACCCGCGCCGGCGCTGCGCGGCGATCTGCCCTTCGAAGATGGGGCGGAACTGCTCGATCGCCTGCTCCGTCGTGTCGGCCAGGTAGAGCCCGCCCGAGCCCGAGCCGACGAACGCGTACGCCGGGTCGTGGCCGTGGGCCTCGTACTGCTCGCGGTACCGGTCGATGAGCACCTGGTAGTTCTCGCGCGGCTGCAGCGCGTTCGCGCTGACGATCGGGTCGCCGTAGCGCGCGGCCAGGTCGACCGCGAACTGCGACGTCGCCGAGCCGTGCCAGATCCGGAACGGGCCCGAGAACGGGCGCGGCAGCGTCGTGGCGTTCTCCAGGCGGTGGCGGTGCACGCCCTCCCACGTCACGTCCTCCTCGCTGAGCAGCAGCCGCAGGAGCTCGTAGTTCTCCTGCAGGTACTCGTACTGCTTGGCGATGTCGAGGCCGAGCAGCGGGTACTGCAGCACCTCGTTGCCCTTGCCGATGACGATCTCGAGGCGCCCGCGCGACAGCTGGTCGACCGTCGCGAGGTCCTCCGCGACGCGGATCGGGTCGAGCAGCGACAGGACCGTGACGCCCGTGGAGAGCAGGATGCGCTCGGTGCGCGCCGCGACCGCCCCGAGGATCACGGTCGGGGCGGACGAGAGCACCTCGCCGGCGTGCCGCTCCCCCACCGCGAACGAGTCGAAGCCGAGCGCCTCGGCGAGCACCGCGGTCTCCACGACCCGGTTGAGCCGGTCGGACGGCGGGACGGCCTCGCCCGTGACCGGGTGCGGCGGGTTGAAGACGATGTCGAGGACCTGGAAGCGCACGGGGATCTCCTGCGGGGTTCGGTGGGGGTCAGGCGGCCGACGACGCGGCCTGCGCGGCGGCGCGCGCGTCGCGCTCGGCGACGCCCTCGCGCACGAGCGGGATGACGTAGCGGCCGAAGTCGATCGCGTCGTCGAGCAGGTCGTAGCCGCGCGCGGAGATCACGCGGACGCCGAGGTCGTAGTAGGCGAGCAGCGCGTTCGCGACCTCCTCGGGCGTCCCGACGAGCGCGTTGGAGTTACCCGCACCGCCCGTCGCGCGAGCCGTGGCCGTCCACAGCACGTCGTCGTACCGCTCGCCCGCCGCGGCGATCTCCAGCAGGCGCTGCGAGCCCGCGTTCTGCGGCGAGTCGATCGGGTGCCGGCGGCTGAGCACGCCGCCCGCGGCGGCCTTGCGCGCCTCGATGCGGTCGAGCACGCGGTGCGCCTTCTCCCACGCGAGCTCGGTGGTCGGCGCGACGATCGGGCGGAACGCCGCGTGGATGCGCGGCGGCTCGACCCGGCCCACCGCGGCGGCCTCGGCGTGCACGCGCTCGATCTGCTCACGCGTGCGGTCCAGCGGCTCGCCCCACACCGCGTAGATGTCGGCCTCCGCCGCACCGACCGTGTACGCGGCGTCCGACGAGCCGCCGAACGAGATCGTCGGCGTGCGGCCCTCGAACGGCTTGGTGTCCAGCACGAAGTCCTCGAACTCGTAGAACTCGCCGTGGTGGTCGAACGGCTCGCTGCTCGACCACGCCCGCTTGACGATCTGGATGTACTCGCGGGTCCGCGCGTAGCGCTCGTCCTTGGTCAGCCGGTCGCCCTCGCGGCCCTGCTCGTGGTCGTTGCCGCCCGTGATGAAGTGCACCGACAGCCGCCCGCCCGAGAGCTGGTCGAGCGTCGCGAACGTCTTCGCCGCGTACGTCGGGTACGACACGTTGGGCCGGTGCGCGAGCAGCAGCTCGATGCCCGGCACGCGCGCCGCGACGTGCGCCGCGAGCGCCGCGGGCTCGGGGCCCGACGAGCCGTACGCGAACAGCACGCGCGTCCAGCCGTTGTCGGCGTGCGCGCGCACGATGCGCTCGAGGTAGCCGAGGTCGAACGGCCGCGTCGTGCGGGCGGTGGTCTCGGACTGGTCGTTGGTCGTGGCGATGCCGAGGAACTCGACGGGCATGGTGGCCTCCGGGGTGTGACGTCGGGGTGCGATCAGGGGTCAGGCGGTGGTGGACGCGAGCGCCAGGTCGGCGGCGCCCGCGGTCGACGGGGCGAGCCAGTGCTCCGCGAGCAGCTCGAACGAGCGGCGCGCGTCGGCCGGGTCGTGCGCCTCGGTCGTGACGAGCAGCTCGTCGGCGCCCGTCACGCGCTGCAGCGTCTCCAGGCGCTCGACGACGGCCGACGGGCCGCCGACGACCCGCGTGTCCACCCGGTCGGCCACGAGCACGCGCTCGTCGGGCGTGCGCTCGTCCCACGACGGCGCGCGCGCCGGGTCGGGGTACGCGATCGCGCCGTCGCTGCCGCCGCGGATCGAGCGCACCCAGTCGGCGAACGGGCGCGCGAGCTCCTCGGCCCGCTCGTCGGTCTCGGCGACCAGCACGTCCGCGGACACCACGACGTACGGCGCGTCGAGCACGCCGGGCCGGAACGCCTCGCGGTACGCCGCGACCGTCTCGAGGGTGGTCGCCGGGCTCACGTGGAAGTTCGCGGCGATCGGCAGGCCGAGCTCGCCCGCGACGCGCGCGGACTCCCCCGCGCTGGACGCGAGCACCCACAGGTCGAACGCCGCCCGGTCGACGGGCGGGCTCGTGTACGGGTGCCCGGCCTCGTCGCGGTACGTGCCCGCCTGCAGGCCGAGGACCAGCTCGAGCTCCGCGCGGAACGACGCGGGCGTGCGTGACGCGCCGACGACGCGCTTCTGCGCGAGCAGGCGCTCGCGCAGCGCGGAGTCGGAGAAGTCGACCGGCGGCGGGCCGGGGACGTACAGGCCGTCCACGACACGCGGGCCGGCCGTGGGGCGCGGCTTCGACACGCTCGCCGCGGCGAGCTCGGCGGCGGGGGCGTCCGCGGGCGGCGGCGTGAACGCGCGCCCGACGCCCAGGTCCACACGGCCCGGGTGCAGCGCCGCGATCGTGCCGAACTGCTCCGCGCCGACGAGCGGGCTCGTCGTGCTCAGCAGCACCGCACCCGACCCGACGCGGATGCGGCTCGTGCGCGCCGCGACCGCCGCGGCCAGCACCGCGGGCGACGCCGACGCGACGCCCGCCGCCAGGTGGTGCTCGGCGTACCAGACACGGCGGTACCCGAGCTCCTCGAGGCGCACGGCGAGGTCGACCGCGGTGCGCACCGCGGCGGCGCCCGTGCCGCCCTCGGGGACGATCGCGAGGTCGAGGACGGACAGGGGGACGCGCGAGCCGGTCGGGCGGGCGTCGGTCATGGGGCTGCTCCTTGCGGGGGACGAACGGCGGGTCGGGTGCCGACGGTCGGACGGTCAGGGGACGGGGACGGTGGCGAACCGCGCGAGCGCGAAGCGCGCGAGGTCCGGGCGGACGGAGGCCGACGACGCGGCGGTGCCGCCGAGCGCCTCGTCGGCCAGGTCGGCGAGCACGCGGCCCACGGCGGGTGCGAACTTGAACCCGTGGCCCGAGAAGCCCGCCGCGACCACGACGGGGCCGCGGCGGTCGAGCACGAAGTCGTGGTCCGGGGTCGTGGTGTACGTGCAGCTCACGGGCACCAGGTCGTCGGGGTCCGCACCGGGGACCCAGCGGCGCACGTAGTCGCGCAGCGCCTCCAGCTGCGTCGGCTCGGGGGTGCGGTCGCGGTGGTCCGGGTCGACGCGCGGGCCGACCGCGTGGAAGCCGACCTTCACGCCGTCGGGCGACGCGAGCCCGTACACGCCGCTCGGGTAGCCCGCGTCGGGCCCGGGGTCGTGCGTGAAGCTCGGCCACGGCAGCGTCGGGTCGAGCGGCGCGAAGTGCGCGGGCTGCTCCTGCGTCACGACGAGCGGGAGCGTGGGGCTGCCGGCAGGGTCGTCGCGCGCGTCGAGCAGCGGGGCGACGAGCCCCGCGCTCCACGCGCCGACCGCGACCACGACGCTGCGCGCGACGAGCTCGCCGTGCTGCGTCACGACCCGCACGCCGTCGCCCTCGCGCTCCAGGTGCCGCACGGGCGTCTCGTACCGGACGTCCGCGCCGTGCGCCGTGGCCCGTCGCTGCAGCGCGGCGACCGCGCGGTCGGCGTGCACGCGGCCCGCGGTCGTCGTCTCGTGCAGCACGCGGCCCTCGAACCGCAGGCCCGGCCAGCGGCGCGCCGCCTCGACGGCGTCGAGCCACTCGAACGGGATGCCCCGCGCGGCGAACGCCGAGGCGACCGCCTCGGTGCGCCGCGCGGACGGCTGGTCCGGGCGCGCGTGGCTCACGCCGCCCGTGGCCTCCAGCAGCGGCTCCCCCGCGTCCGCCTCCAGCAGGCGCCACAGGACGAACGCCTCCTGCGCGAGGTCGAGGTACGTCGGCTCGGGGTACGTGGTGCGGTAGATGCGCGACGAGCCGTGCGACGCACCGTGGTCGTGCCCCGGCGCGAACCGCTCGAGCAGCACCACCTCACGGCCGCGGCGTGCGAGCTGCCACGCCGCGGCCGACCCCATGACCCCGCCGCCGACGACGACGTGGTCCACGTGCTCGGTCATCGTCACTCCGTCTTGGGCAGGCCGGGCGGGTTCGACTCGGACTTCTCGATCGCCTCGTTCTCGAGGCCCCAGCGCTGCAGCACCTGCAGGTAGGTGCCGTCGTCGATCGCGTGGTTGATCGCCGCGGTCACGGCGTCGACCGCGCCCGCGCCCTTCTTCGTCGCGACCGCGATCTGCGCGGTGTCGGGCCAGCCGCCGTTGAGCGTGCCGACCACCTGGAAGTCCTGCGGCGAGATCTTCGCCTGGTACGCGAGCGACGCGTTCGGGCCCACGTACGTCTCGACGCGCCCGGACTGCAGCGCGAGCAGCACGTCCGTGAACTGCTCGTAGTACTCGGGGCCCTTGATCGGCTCGAGGCCGTCCGCCTGGTTGAGGCGGTCCCACCCGAGGACGATCTTCTCCTGGTTGGTGCCGGAGCCGACCGCGACGACCTTGCCCGCGATGTCCTCGCGCTTGGTGATCGACGTGAGGTCCGAGCCCTTCTTGACGAGCCAGCCGAGCTCGTCGTTGCGGTAGCTGGAGAAGTCGATCGTCTCCTTGCGCTCCTCGGTCACCGTGACGTTGGAGATGACCGCGTCGACGTCGCCCGACTGCAACGCGAGCGGCCAGTCCGCCCACGCCTTGACCTCCAGGCGCAGGTCCTTGCCGAGCGCGTCGGCGACGAGCTGCGCGATGTCGGTCTCGTTGCCGATGGGGGTCGCGTCGTCGTCGGCCAGGAAGCCCAGCGGCGGGGCGGCGCCCGCGCTGATGGCCACGACGACCTCGTCCTTGTCCTTCCA
Organism: Cellulomonas palmilytica; assembly: GCF_021590045.1. Classification (NCBI taxonomy): domain Bacteria; kingdom Bacillati; phylum Actinomycetota; class Actinomycetes; order Micrococcales; family Cellulomonadaceae; genus Cellulomonas; species Cellulomonas palmilytica. The sequence goes on from NZ_CP062221.1 coordinate 51,333, forward strand.
GGAGTCCGGCAGCAGCGCCACGGCCTCGTCGGAGACGGTCGTGCGGATGCGGTCCTGGTCGGGGCTCGTGCTGACCTCGAGGCCCGCGGCCTCCGGGTCGGCCGTGACGCCCGCGGCGGGCGTCTCGTCCGCGGGCTTCGCGGTGCTCACGCTCGAGCACGCGGTGAGGACGAGCAGGGACGCGCTGGCGAGGGCGGCGAGCGTCGCGCGATGGCGCGTGGTCGTCGTCATGGGGGTGCCTCTCAGTCGTGCGGCGCGGTGCCGCGTGGGGTCGGCCGGATGGCCACTGCTCGTGGGGGACGGGGCCTGCGTCGGGTCGTCAGAGGACCTTCTGCAGGAAGGACCGGGTGCGCTCGTGCTGCGGGTCGTCGAGCACCTCGCAGGGCGGGCCCTGCTCGACGACCACGCCGTCGTCCATGAACACGACGGTGTCCGCGACCTCGCGCGCGAAGCCGATCTCGTGCGTGACGACGACGAGGGTCGTGCCCGAGCGGGCGACGTCCTTGATGACGTCGAGCACCTCGCCTACGAGCTCGGGGTCGAGCGCGGACGTCGGCTCGTCGAACAGCAGCACCTTGGGGCGCAGCGCCAGCGCCCGAGCGATCGCGACGCGCTGCTGCTGCCCGCCCGAGAGCTGGCGTGGCCGCACGTCGGCCTTGTCGGCGAGGCCGACGCGGGCGAGCAGCTCGCGGGCCTCCGGCTCGACCTCGGCCCGCGGGCGGCCCTGCGCCGAGACGGGCGCCTCGACGACGTTCTCGAGCGCCGTCAGGTGCGGGAACAGGTTGAAGCTCTGGAACACGAACCCGATCTGCGTGCGCTGACGCAGGATCTCGCGCTCCTTGAGCTCGCGCAGCGTGCTGCCGCGACGCACGTAGCCGACCAGGTCGCCGTCGATCGAGATGAAGCCCTTGTCGACCTTCTCCAGGTGGTTGATCGCGCGCAGCAGCGTGGACTTGCCCGAGCCCGACGGGCCGAGCACGACCGTCACCGAGCCGGGGCGCACCGTGAGCGACACGTCCCGCAGCACCTCGAGCGTGCCGTACGACTTGTGCACGCCGTGCACCTCGACGAGCCCGACCGGCGCGCTCATGCCAGCCCTCCGATGTCCGAGCGACGCGTGCGCGTCAGCACCCCGACGTGCGCGCGGGCGGCGTAGCCGGGCGGGACGCTCGCGGGCACCGGGCGACCCGTGAGCCGGGCCGACGCGACGAGCACCGACCAGCGGGCGCGCTGCAGCGGCGTGGGCGGCAGCGTGCGCACCGCGCCCTTCGCGTAGTGCCGCTCGACGTAGTACTGCACGACCGTGATGAGCGTCGTCAGCAGGAGGTACCAGATCGCCGCGACGAGCAGCAGCGGCACGATCCGGCCGTTGCGGCCCATGATCACGCTGACGATGTAGAACAGCTCGCCGTACGCCAGCACGTAGACGATCGACGTGCCCTTGAGCAGGCCGATGACCTCGTTGACCGCGGTCGGCACGATCGAGCGCATGGCCTGCGGCAGGATGATGCGGGTCACCTGCCGGCGCCGCGGGATGCCGAGCGACGCGGCCGCCTCCTGCTGCCCCTGGTCGACCGACAGGATCCCGGCGCGCACGATCTCCGCGGAGTACGCCGCCTGCGACAGGCCCAGGCCGAGGATCGCTGCCCAGAACTTGTCGACGAGCGAGAGCGTGTCGACCCACGCGAACTCCGGGCCGAACGGGATCCCGAGGCTCAGGTGCGGGTACAGGTAGGCGAGGTTGTACCAGAGCAGCAGCTGCAGCAGCAGCGGCACCGAGCGGAACACCCACGTGTACGTCCACGACACGGCCTGCAGCAGCGGCGACCGGGACAGGCGCATGAGCGCGAGCACCGTGCCGAGCGTGAACCCGACGACCGACGCGAGCGCGGTCAGGCGCACGGTCCCCCACACGCCCTCGAGCACGGACGGCCACGTCAGGTACCTCGCGACGAGGTCCCACTCCCAGCGCGCGTTCGTCACCAACGAGGACACGACCATCGCGAGCAGCACGAGCACGCCCGCGGTCGCGACCCAGCGGCCCGGGTGGCGTGCCGGCACGATGCGCAGGTCCTCCAGGCGCGTGCCGTCGGCCGCGTCGAGCACCGGCGGGGCCGTGGGCGGCACGACGAGGCGCGACTCGTCCTGCGCGAGCGACGGCGCGGTCATCGCGCACCACCCGTCGACGCACCAGTCACTACGAGCGCGTCGAGCCACTTCTCGAACGGCAGGGGGCCGGTCTGCGGGCGGTTCGCCGGGTCGAACAGCGGCGTGTAGCCCGTCGCGAGGTAGAGCTCGGCGGCCTCCGGCTGGCGCGGCCCGGTCGTGAGGTAGATGCGCCGGTAGCCGCGGGCGCGGGCGCGCTCCTCGAGCTCGACGAGCACGCGGCGGGCCAGCCCCCGGCGCCGGTGCGCCGAGTGCGTCCAGATGCGCTTGAGCTCGGCCGTCGGCAGCGCGGGCGAGCCGTCCGCGGTGCGCGCCCGGGGCCGCGCGAGCCGGGCCGGGTCGCCGGCCTCGGGCTCGACGCGACGCCGGAACGCGCCGCCCGCGACCGGGCGACCGCCCTCGAGCAGCAGCAGCAGGTCACCGTCCGGGGCCGCGAACTCGTGCGCCGGGTACTGCTCGAGCTCGGCGCGCAGCTGCTCGGCCGTCAGGACGCGCTGGTAGCGGGTCCAGTACTCGTGCGCGAGCTCGTCGAGCAGCGGCCTGACGAGCGGGTCGTGCATCGCGACCGAGCGCACCTCGAGCGTGGTCGTGCTCATCGTGGTGCCCGCTCCCCCGCCGCGACGGCGAACGGCACGTGGTTGCCCTCGAGCGGCGCGGGGCACGTGCCGAAGTCGCTGAACGCGTACGGCAGGTTCAGCGCCCGGTTGAGGTCGAGCCGCACGGTGCTGCGGTCCGCCGACGGCTCGGGGAACACGATCCGCCACGGGGCCAGGCCGGGCGCCTCGTCGGTGAACAGCAGCGCCGGCGCGCCGCCCTTGCCGCCCGTCAGCCGCAGCGTCACGGTCCGGCCGTCGCGCTCCAGGTCGACCTCGCCGACGACGCTCACGTGGTGCACGAGCCCGGGTCGCGCCGCGCCGACGACGGCCGCGCGCGGCTCGTCGTACCAGCGCACGGGCACGTCCAGCACCCACGACGCGTCGTACGGGAACGTCGGCACGCCGTCGAAGTCGCGCAGCGCGGCCGCGCGCGGGTCCCGCAGGCGGATCGCGTAGCGGCCCGTGCGGCGGACCAGCTCGACCGCGACGTCCGCGTCCGCACCCGTGCGGCCCTGCGGCGTGTACGTCTGCACGACCTGCGAGCCCGCCTCGGCGACGACGTGCGTCGTCGCGCCGGAGAGGTCCGCGGTGCGCGCGTGGTGAGCGCCGTCCTCGTCGGCCCACCACAGGCCGGGCACGTCCGCGAGCGCGGTCGGCGTCGACGGCAGGTCCAGGTAGGCCACGAGCGTGAGCCAGCCGTGCGGCGTCGCGAGGTCGCGCTCGCGCGCCTCGTGCCACGTCGCCCAGTCGGCCTGCTCCTGCGTGCGGGTGTCCAGCGTGGTCATCGGTGCGCCTCTCTCGTAGCGGGTGTCGCGGCCGCCGCGCGGCCCGGGATCGCCCCGACCAGCTCGACGGTGTACGGGTCCTGCGGGTGGTCGAAGACCTGGTCGACCGGGCCGGTCTCGACGAGGCGTCCGGCGCTCATCACGCCGACGACGTCGGCGACCTGCCGCACCACGGCCAGGTCGTGCGAGATGAACAGGTACGTCAGGGCGCGTTCGGCGCGCAGGTCCGCCAGCAGGGACAGCACGCGCGCCTGCACCGAGACGTCGAGCGCGCTCGTCGGCTCGTCGAGCACCAGCAGGTCCGGGTCGAGCGCGAGGGCCCGCGCGATCGCGACGCGCTGGCGCTGCCCGCCCGACAGCTCGCCCGGGCGCCGGCGCGCGGCGTCCGCGGGCAGTCGCACCAGGTCGAGCAGCTCGGCGACGCGCGCGCGGCGCTCGGCGGGCGTGCCCACGCGGTGCGCGCGCAGCGGCTCGTCGACCACCTGCGCGACCGTGAACCGCGGGTCGAGCGACGCGTACGGGTTCTGGTGGACCAGCTGCGTGCGGCGGCGCAGCGTCCGCAGCGCCTCGCCGCGGGCCCCCGCGACCTCGGCTCCGTCGAACCGGACCGACCCGCCGTCCGCGCGCTCGAGGTCGAGCACGAGCCGCGCGGTCGTGGACTTGCCCGAGCCGGACTCCCCGACGAGCACGAACGCCGAGCCGCGGGGCGCCGAGAACGACACGTCGTCGACCGCGCGCACGTCGACGCCCGAGCGCCGACCGCCGACGTGGAACGTCTTGCGCAGGTGCTCGACGACGAGCAGGTCGTCGGTCGCCGCGTCCGCGGCCGCCTGGCGCGGGCTCGTCGTGACCGGGACGCGCGCCGCCTCGTCGGGAGCACGCAGGCCGGGAGCGGCCGCGAGGAGCTCGCGCGTGTACGGGTGCTGCGGGTCACCGAGCACCTGGGCCGTCGGGCCGGACTCGACGACCTCGCCGTCCTTCATCACGACGACGCGCTCGGCCCGGTCCGCCGCGACCGCGAGGTCGTGCGTGATGAGCAGCACCGCGGTGCCGGCGCGCGCGGTGAGGTCCGCGAGCAGGTCGAGCACGCGGCGCTGCACGGTGACGTCGAGCGCGCTCGTCGGCTCGTCGGCCACGACGAGCTCGGGCTCGCACGCGAGCGCGATACCGATGAGCACGCGCTGGCGCATGCCGCCCGACAGCTCGTGCGGGTGCTGACGCGCCCGTGCCCGCGGCTCGTCGATGCCCACGGACGCCAGCACCTCCACGGCACGCTCGCGCGCGTCGCGGCGCCCGGCGCGGCCGTGGATGCGCAGCACCTCGGCCACCTGGTCGCCGATCCGCTGCACGGGGTTGAGCGCGACGCCCGGGTCCTGCGGGACCAGGCCGATGCGCGCGCCGCGCACCCGCGGCCACGCGCGGGCCGGGAGCGTCGCGAGGTCGAGCGACGTGCGCTCGTCGGCGCCGAGCTCGACCGACCCGGCCGTCACGCGCCCGGTCTCGGGGAGCAGCCCGACGACCGCGTGCGCCGTGGTGGACTTGCCCGAGCCGGACTCGCCGACGAGCGCGACGACCTCGCCCGGCAGGACGTGCAGGTCCACGCCGCGCACCGCGTCGACGTCGCCCGCCGAGCCCTCGTACGTCACGCGCAGGCCGCGCACGTCGAGCACCGGACGGGTGGTCGGACGGGGGCCGTCCGCGACCGTCGTCGTCGCCAGGGTCTGCGTGCTCATCGCGCCGCCCTCCCGCCGCGCTCGAGCGCGCGGCCCAGGCGGCCCGCCGCCAGCACCACGACGGCGATGACCACGCCGGGCAGCGTCGGGTACCACCACGCGGTCGCGAGGTAGTTGCGGCCCTCCGCGACCAGCGAGCCCCACTCGGGTGTCGGCGGCACCGCCCCGAAGCCCAGGAAGCTCAGCGCCGAGACCGCGAGGACCACCGAGCCCAGCTCGATCGTCGCGAGCGCCAGGACCGGGCCCGTCGAGTTCGGCACCACGTGCCGGCCCAGGACCGCGCCGCGGCGGGCGCCCGCGAGCCGCGCCGCCTCGACGTACGTCGCGCCCCGCACCCGCAGGACCTCGGCGCGCATGACGCGCGCGAACGTCGCGACCGACGCGACGCCCACGGCCACCGCGACCTTGAGCGTCCCGAACCCGAGGACCGTCACGACCGCGAGCGACAGGAGCAGCCCCGGGATCGCGAGCAGCACGTCCGCGAACCGCATGAGCGCGTCGTCCACCCGCCCGCCGACGAAGCCCGCGACCAGACCCAGCGCCGAGCCGGCGCCCAGCGCGATCGCGATCGCGACCACCGCCGCCTGCAGCGACAGTCCCGTGCCGTGCACCGTGCGCGCGAACAGGTCGCGGCCCAGGTGGTCCGTCCCGAACCAGTGCTGCGCGCTCGGGCCCAGCAGGTTGTCCGCCGGGACGCCCGTGATCGGGTCGTAGGACGTGAACGCCGTGGGCACGAGCGCCCACGCGACGACGACCGCGACCACCAGGAGCGAGACGACCGCTCCGGGCCGCGCGAGCGGGTGGCGCCGCACGCGGGCGAGCCGCGCGCGCTGTGTCGTCGTGCCGGTCGTGCTCCCGACCGGTGCCGGGACGCTCGTCGTGCCGGTCGCACGCACCGACGCGACGCGCACGTCCGCGACGCGGGTACCCAGGACGCTCATGCCGCCTTCCTTGCCAGGTGGGGACCCGTGCGCGGGTCCAGCAGCGGGTAGGCCAGGTCGACCAGCAGGTTCACGACGACGAACACGAGCGCCGCGACCAGCACGAGGCCGAGCACCACGGGGATGTCCTGCGACGTCACGGCGGACTGCACGAGGCGTCCGAAGCCCTGGCGGGAGAACACCGTCTCCACCACCACGGCCCCGGCGAGCAGGTTCCCGACGATCACGCCGAGCAGCGTCAGGGCCGGCAGCGCCGCATTGCGGGTCACGTGCCGCAGCTGCACACGCGTACGCGTCGCACCCTTCGCGAGCGCCGTCTCCACGTACGGCGCGGCCCATGCGGCCCGCATGCCCTGCGCGAGCACCTGCGCGATCGTCGCCGACAAGGGGATCGCCAGGGTGACCGCCGGCAGGACGAGGCTCGCGAAGCCCTGGTTGCCGACGGCCGGGAACACCGGCAGGCGGAACGACAGCAGCTGCAGCAGCACCAGCCCCACCCAGAACGTCGGCACCGCGACGCCCAGCGGCGGCAGCGCGAGCAGCAGGCCACGCAGCCGCGACGAGCGCGTCCACGACGCCGACGACGCGAGCCCCAGCCCGCCGACCACCGCGAGCAGCAGCGCGAACCCCGTGAGCCGCGCGGTCTCCGGCAGCGCCTGCCCGATGAGCGTCGCCACCGGCGCACCCGACGCGAAAGACGTCCCGAGGTCGCCCGTCGCCGCGTTCCCGAGCGCCTGCAGGTACTGCTGGAACGGGCTCTGGTCGAGCCCCAGGCGGTCGCGCAGCGCCTCCGCCTGCGCCGGGTCGACGCCCCCGCCGCCGGTGCCCGCGTCGAGCATGATGCTCGCCGGGTCGCTCGGCAGCAGGTAGAGGACCACGAAGGTGACCGTGAACGCCGCGAGGAGCACGACGAGGGCCGCGGCGACCCGGCGCAGGACGTAGGTGGTCATCAGTCCTGCTCGATCCAGGCGTCGTGGAACAGCAGGCGGGAGGACGCGTCGAACGTCACGCCGTGCACGTCACCGGCCACGCCGATGGACTGCGCGAGCTCGAACAGCGGGATCGCGAGCGCCTGGTCGACGATCTCCTGCTGCGCCTGCGCGACCAGGTCCGCACGCTTCGCCGGGTCGGCCGCGGCGAGCTGGTCCGCGAGCAGCGGGTCGAGCACGTCGTCGGCCTCGCGGTGGTTGATGTTGCGGCCCGTCGAGGCGAACTGCGGGCGCAGGATGTCCGCGTCGGCGCGCGTGACGTTGTAGTAGTACGTGTCGTAGTCGCCCGAGTCGAGCAGCGCCTGCTGGTCGGCGGGCGTGACCTGCCGCAGCACCAGGTCGATCCCGACCGCGCGCAGCTGCTGCTGCACGAGCTCGAGCACCGCCTGCGAGCCCGTGAACAGCGGCGCGTACACCACGTCGATGCTGAGCTTCTCGCCGTCCTTCGCGCGGATGCCGTCGGCGCCCGCGACCCAGCCCGCGTCGTCGAGGAGTGACGCCGCCGCGGCCGCGTCGAGCGCGAGGTCGTCGGACAGGTCCGTGTACCCCGGCGTGGTGGACGCGAGCACGCTCGTCGCCGGCTCGAACGCGTCCGACAGGACCGTGTCGACCAGCTGCTGCCGGTCGATCGCGAGGTTCAGCGCCTGGCGCACCGCGACGTCGTCGAGCGGCGCGGCCGAGACGTTCGGCTGCAGGACGAACGTGACGCCCGGGTTGGTGCGCGTGAGCACCGAGCCGCCCGCGCCCTCGACCTGCGCGACGTCCTGCGGAAGCACGTCCCCGACCGCGTCGAACTGGTCGGACGCGAGCCCGCCGGCCCGCACGCCCGACTCCGGGACGACCGTGAACTGGATCTTGTCCAGGTACGCCTCGCCGTCGTTCTCACCGAGTCCCGACGGCCACGCGTACCCGTCGCGGCGGGTCACGACCGCGCCCTGGTCCTGCGTGTAGCTCTCGAGCACGAACGGCCCCGAGCCGACGACCTTGCCCTGCAGGCGCTCGTTCGGGTCGACCGCCGCCGTGGCGTCGGACAGGATCGCGAGCGACACCGTGGACGTGGCCTGCAGGAACTGCGCGTTCGGCGCGTCGAAAGCGACGGTCGCGGTGTGCTCGTCGACGACCGTCGTGCCGGCGTACCCGGCGAGGTAGCTCGCGGCGAGCGGCGCGGTCGCGCCGAGCTCGCCCGTGAGCGCGTCGAAGTTCGCCTTGACCGTGGTGGCGGTCAGCGGCGTGCCGTCGGAGAACGTCACGTCGTCGCGCAGGTGGAACGTGAACGTCGTGAGGTCGTCGCTCACCTCCCAGGACTCCGCGAGCCACGGGACGATCTCGCCCGTCGTCAGGTCCTGGTCCGTGAGCGAGTCCGCGAGCTGGCGCGCGATGTAGATGCTGACGTTCGAGCCGACCTGCTGCGGGTCGACGCCCGACGGGGAGGCGCCGAGCGCGAAGCGCAGCGTGCCGCCCGGCGTCGCGTCGGCGGTGTCGGCGGTCGTGGTCGCGGCGGCGCTCGTCCCGGACGTCGTGCCGCCCGACGAGCAGGCGGCGAGCAGCAGGGCCGGGACGACGAGCGTCGCGGCGAGCGCGCGGGCACGGGCGGGGATCCGCGGGGTGCGGGTCATGGTGTCCTCTCAGGGGGAACGGGGGACGAACGGGGGGTCGTGGGTCGTGCGGGTCGCAGGCCGGGTCAGCCCGCGAGCTCGGTCGCCTGGTCGGCCACCTCGGGGCGGCCCAGCCCCAGGTGGTCGCGCAGCGTCGGGCCGGAGTACTCGGTGCGGAACACGCCGCGCTCCTGCAGCAGGGGGACCACCTGGTCGAGCACGTCGTCCAGGCCGTGCGGCGTCAGGTGCGGGACGAGGATGAAGCCGTCGGAGGCGTCCTCCTGGACGTGCCGGTCCAGGTCCTCGGCCACCTGCTGCGCCGTCCCGACGAAGCTGCCGCGCGTCGTCGTGTGGATCACGAGGTCACGGATGGACCAGCGGTTCGCCTCGGCCTGCTCGCGCCACGCCGCGACGATCGCGAGCGGGTCGCGCGCGTGCCGCACGCGGCCGCGCGTGATCGAGATGTTCTCCACGTCGGGGTCGACGTCCGGCAGCGGGCCGTCCGGGTCGTACGCCTCCAGGTCGCGGCCCCACACCTGCTCGAGGAACGCGATCGCGGTCGGGCCCGAGACCTGCTGGCGGCGGATGTGCGCCGCGCGCTCGGCGGCCTCCTCGGCGGTGTCGCCCAGCACGACCGTCGTCGCCGGCAGGATCTTGAGGTCGCCGCGCGAGCGCCCGGCCGCGACGAGCCGCGCCTGCACGTCGTCGTAGAACGCGCGCCCCGCCTCGAACGACGAGTGCATCGAGAAGATGACGTCCGCGGTGCGCGCCGCGAAGTCACGGCCCTCCGCGGAGTCGCCCGCCTGGAACAGCACCGGGTGGCCCTGCGGTCCGCGCGGCGTGGTGAACGTCCCGACGACGTCCGCGTACCGGCCGTGGTGCTCGACCGGACGCACCGCGCCGGGGCGCAGGAACCGGCCGCCCTCGGCGTCGGCGAGCACCGCGTCGTCGTCCCACGAGTCCCACAGCGTGCGGGCGACCTCGACGACCTCCGCCGCCCGCTCGTACCGCTCCGCGTACGGCAGGTACCCGCCGCGCCGGAAGTTCTCTCCCGTGAACGCGTCCGGGCTGGTCACCAGGTTCCACGCCGCGCGCCCGCCCGAGAGGACGTCGAGCGTCGCGAACTGCCGCGCGAGCTCCCACGGCTCGTTGAACGTCGTGTTGATCGTCCCCGCGAGCCCGATGCGCTCGGTCACCGCCGACAGCGCCGCGAGCACCGGGAGCGTGTCCGGCCGGCCCACGACGTCGAGGTCGTGGATGCGGCCCTTGTGCTCGCGCAGCCGCAGCCCTTCCGCGAGGAAGAAGAAGTCGAGCTTCGCGGCCTCGGCGCGCGTCGCGAGGTGCTCGAACGAGGCGAAGTCGATCTGGCTGCCCGACTCCGGGTCGCTCCAGACCGTCGTGCTGTTGACCCCCGGGAAGTGCACGCCCAGATGGATCTGCTTGCGTCGCGTGGTCATGTCCCCCCGCCCTCAGGCCGTCGCGGCGAACACGTTGGCGGGGCGCGCGAGCCCGAGCGTGTCGCGCAGCGTGCGGCCCGGGTACGCGGTGCGGAACAGGCCCGCGGACTGCAGCGTCGGCACGACCTTGTCGACCAGCGCGTCCAGGTCCGTCGACAGCGACGACGGCCGCACGACGAACCCGTCCGCGGCACCCGCGGCGACCCACGCGTCGATCGCCGCGACGAGCGCGTCGGGCGTGCCCACGTGCTCGAACGTCGTCGACGCACCCGCGCGCGGCTCGAGGTCGTCGAGCAGCTCGAGGCGCGCCCGCGCGCTCGCCTCGTCGTCCGCGAGCACCACGAACGCGTCGACGAGCACGCGCAGCTGGTCCGCGTCGCGCCCCGCGTCGGCGGCCCGCGTGCGCAGCAGCTCGCGCTGCGCGACGGCCTCGTCGAGCGAGGTGGCCTGCAGGCGGACGACGTCCGCGTGCCGCGCGGCGAGCGTGAGCGCCGCGTCGCTCGTCGCGCGCACGACGACCGGCGGTCGGCCCTGCGGCGGGCGCGGCGTGATCGACGGGCCCTTCACCCGGAACCTGATGCCCTCGTAGTCGACGTAGTGCAGCTTCTCCCGGTCGACGAACCGACCCGTCGCGACGTCGCGGATCTCCGCGTCGTCCTCCCACGAGTCCCACAGCCGGCCGACGACGTCGATCACGTCGCCCGCCTCGTCGACCGCGTCCGCCTCGTCCTGCACGCCCTTGCGACCGAACGCGCGGGCGGCCTCCGGCGTCGTCGACCAGCCCACGCCCCACGCCGCGCGGCCGCGGCTCACGTGGTCGATCGTCGCGACGGCCTTCGACACGTGGAACGGCTCGGTGTGCGTCGTGTCGATCGTCGGGACGAGGCCGATCCCCGCGCTGCGCGGCGCGAGGCGGGACGCGACGAGCGCCGCGTCGAGCCGGCCCTGCGCGCCGTGGCGCTGCACGGGCTGCAGCGAGAACGCGTCGTCGAGCACGACGAGGTCGAGCAGGCCGCGCTGCGCGGTCGCGACGAGGGACGCGAGGCGCTGCGCGTCGAACAGCCGCTGCGCCTGCGAGCCCAGGTCACGCCAGGCGGCGGGGTGCGCGCCGGCGTCGGTGAGGTCGACGCCCAGGTGCACCGAGGGTGCGCTCAGGTCGGTCCGGTGGCGGTGGTGCTGCGACATCGGGTGCTCCAGCTCGGTCAGGTGCGGTTCGGTCGGGTCGGGTGGGGCGCGGGTCGGCGCCGTGACGTCGCCGCACGCCCGGACGGGTCGTCCGGGTACGGCGATGCCGGGCGCGCGGGTGTCGCGCGGTGGGTCCGGGCGTCGTCGACGCTCGGACCCTGCCTGCGGCGTGCGGGGACGCGCGGTCGTCGTCGGACGTGTGCGCGTCCGTGGACCGTCAGGTCAGGTGGCCCGGCCGGTGGCCGGTGGGCGGATCAGCGTCCGCCGTGCCCGTGAGGCGTCGTCAGCGACAGCTCTCGTCGGTGCACATGGAGCGACAGCACATGTCGAGGCGCGTGGCGCGGGTGTCCCCGTCGGTGCTCCTCATGCTCATGGGCTCGTCTCCCTCGGTCCGCTGCGTTGCCGGACGGCGGGGTTTCGCCGTCCGACCAGGTCCTCACCCGGGGCACCCCGCCGCGCGGGAGGGTTGCCGTCCGACCAGCCGGGGCTACGCGTCGGAGCTCATGACCTTCGTGCTGCAGACCGGAAAATTCGGACTGCATTGGTCAGGAAAACTAGGCCCACCCCGTCGAGGTGTCAACGACGCCCCACCCCTGTCCCACAATCCGGACCAACACACTCCCCTTTTGCGACCGGCCCCCGCCCACCGCCTCCGGTCCACCCCGAGACGAGACCGGGGTTGCTCCGGCGTCGACCGGTCAGAGCCGGAGCAACCGCGGGGTCGGCGGAGGAGACATCGCCGAGACCGTCGTCGCTCCGGCTCTGGGGTCACGGAACCGGAGGAAGCGCGGGGTCGACGGCGGGTCGTCGGGACGACGACGAGGCCCCCGCGCCGGTGGGTGCGGGGGCCTCGGGGTCGTGCGGGGCCTCGGTTCGTGCGGGGCCTCGGGTCGTGCGGGGTCAGGCGAAGTGGCGCGGGAGGGTGGCCTCGAAGACCTCGCGGGCCTCGGCCAGCGGGATCGAGAACAGGCCCTCGACCTCGACAGCCGGACCCGCCTCGTCGTCGTCCGTCGCGACGTCCGCCGTCTGGCCCAGCTTGAGGGCCGGGACGCCGCGCGCGACGCACAGGTCCGCGAACCGCACCTCCTCCGAGCGCGGCACCGCGACGAGCGCTCGGGCCGTGGACTCGGAGAACAGCGCCTCGAACGGCGTCACGCCGTCGCGCTCGCACAGCGCGTCGAGCGACACCCGCGCACCCACGCCGAACCGCAGCGAGGACTCGAGCAGCGCCTGGACCAGACCACCCTCGGACAGGTCGTGCGCGGCGTCGACGAGCCCGTCGCGCGCCGCGTTCTGCAGCACCGCGGCCAGCGCGCGCTCGGCGGCCAGGTCGACCCGCGGCGGCAGGCCGCCGAGGTGGGCGTGCTCGACGTCGGCCCACGCGGAGCCGTCGAGCTCGGCGCGCGTCGTGCCCAGCAGGTAGACGGACACGCCGGGGGCCGTCCAGCCCGACGGCACGGCCTGCGCGACGTCGTCGAGCACGCCCAGCACGCCGACGACGGGCGTCGGGTGGATGGCGGAGTCGATCTTCCCGGGCTCGCCCGTGCCGTTGTAGAGCGAGACGTTGCCGCCGGTCACCGGGACCTCGAGCGTCTGGCACGCGTCGGCCAGGCCGCGGATGGCCTCGACGAGCTGCCACATCGAGTCCGGGTGCTCGGGGCTGCCGAAGTTGAGGCAGTCGGTCACCGCGAGCGGGCGGGCGCCCGTCGTCGCGACGTTGCGGTACGCCTCGGCGAGCGCGAGCTGCGCGCCCGTGTATGGGTCGAGCTTGCCGTAGCGGCCGTTCGCGTCGGTCGCGAGCGCGACGCCCAGGCCGGTGGCCTCGTCGACGCGGACGACGCCCGAGTCGTCGGGCTGCGCGAGGGCCGTGTTGCCCTGCACGAACCGGTCGTACTGCTTGGTCACCCACTCCTTGGACGCGAGGTTGGGCGAGCCGAGCAGGCGCAGCGCGGTCGCGCGCAGCTCGTCGGGGCTCGTCGGACGCGCGAGCGACGCGGAGGTGTCGGCGTTCAGCCCGTCCTGCCACGCGGGACGCGCGTAGGGACGGTCGTACACCGGGCCCTCGTGCGCGACCGTCTTCGGGTCGACGTCGACGATGCGGTGGCCGTGGTGGTCGATCGTGAGGCGGCCGGTGCCGGTGACCTCGCCGATGATCGCGGTCTCGACGTCCCACTTCGAGGTGATCGCGAGGAACTCGTCCAGCTTGGCGGGCGAGACGACCGCCATCATCCGCTCCTGCGACTCCGACATGAGGATCTCGCCGGCGGTCAGCGTGGGGTCGCGCAGCAGCACGTTCTCGAGGTCGACGTGCATGCCGCCGTCACCATTGGAGGCGAGCTCGCTCGTCGCGCACGAGATGCCCGCGGCGCCCAGGTCCTGGATGCCCTCGACGACGCGCGCGGCGTACAGCTCGAGGCAGCACTCGATGAGCACCTTCTCCATGAACGGGTCGCCGACCTGCACCGACGGGCGCTTGGACGGCTTGGTGTCGTCGAACGTCTCGGAGGCGAGGATCGACGCGCCGCCGATGCCGTCGCCGCCCGTGCGCGCGCCGAACAGCACGACCTTGTTGCCCGTGCCGGACGCGTTGGCCAGGTGGATGTCCTCGTGCCGCAGCACGCCCAGGCACAGGGCGTTGACGAGCGGGTTGCCCTGGTAGCAGGGGTCGAACACGAGCTCGCCGCCGATGTTCGGCAGGCCGAGCGAGTTGCCGTACCCGCCGACGCCCGCGACGACGCCGTGCACCACGCGGGCGGTGTCCGGGTGGTCGACCGCGCCGAACCGCAGCTGGTCCATGACGGCGACGGGGCGCGCACCCATCGAGATGATGTCGCGCACGATGCCGCCGACGCCCGTGGCCGCGCCCTGGTACGGCTCGACGTACGACGGGTGGTTGTGGGACTCGACCTTGAACGTCACCGCCCAGCCGTCGCCGATGTCGACGACGCCCGCGTTCTCGCCGATGCCGACGAGCAGGTGCTCCTTCATCGCCGGCGTGGTCTTGTCCCCGAACTGGCGCAGGTGCGTCTTGGAGGACTTGTACGAGCAGTGCTCGGACCACATGACGGAGTACATCGCGAGCTCGGCGGCGGTGGGCCGGCGGCCGAGGATGTCCCGGATGCGCTGGTACTCGTCGGGCTTGAGACCGAGCTCCGCGTACGGCTGCTCGAGGTCGGGGGTCGCCGCGGCGTCCTCGACGGTGTCGTAGTGCTGGTCGCTGCTGGGGCGCGCGGGTGCGGAGGTCATCGGTTCCCTTGGGCGAGTTCCAAGCCGTGCTGGCCGGCCGGCAGGGACACGGCCGTCGTCGGCGGACGGCCACAGGATACCGACGCCCCGGCGGCCGTCGGACCCGCGTCCACGACCCGGCGCGGACCCGTCACGGACCGCCGCGCGCGGCCCTCGGCGCGCGGTCGTCGGACGTCCGTCGGACGCTCGTCCAGGTGACGCTCGCCCGGACGGGCGAGCCGACGGTGGGCCCAACGGGTGACACGTGCCCGGAACACGGCGTGCCGCACGCGACACGCCGATGGGGGAATTGTGCGTTATGCCTGATCACCCCTACTGTTCCGGCTTGGTCGGATGTCCGATTCGACCGTTTTCGACGCACTCTCCCCGAGTCGAGGTCCGATGCTCTCCCGTGCCGCTGCCGCCACCGCCCTCCCCCTCGTCACCGGTCTCCTCCTCGTCGCCTCGTCCACGGGCGCGTGGGCCGGCGGGTCGGACGACCCCGTGCCCTACTCCGTGACGGTCGACGGCCTCACGCTCGCACCCGGTGACACGTTCGCGAACCACGACCACGTGAACGTGACGTACACGCACCGCGGCCGCACGGGATCGGCGAACCTGCACATCGAGGGCACGCGGTCGACCGGCGGCCTCATCGGCAAGAACGCGGTGCGCTGGGACACGGTCGGCATCCCCGAGAACTCGTGCATCACCTGGGTGCAGGTCAGCAAGTACAACGAGCACTACGGCGAGGGCGGCCAGAAGCCCGTCTGCTCGACGACGTGCCGCCCGACCCCGAACCCGACCTACCCGCCGCAGCCGTCGCCGTCGCCCACGCCGACGCCGTACCCGACCTACCCGCCGCGTCCCACGCCGACGCCGACGCCCACCGCGACGCCGACCCCGCCCGTCGAGGAGCCGACGACCCCGCCGGTCGAGGAGCCCACGCCGACGCCGGAGCCCTCGGACGAGGCACCGACCCCGGAGCCCACCCCGGAGGAGACCACGCCCGCGCCGACGCCCACCGAGCCGACCCCGCCGTCGGACGAGGAGACGCCGACCCCCGAGCCGTCGCTGTCGAGCCCCGTCGCGCCGGGTGACGACGACGAGGTCGTCGTGGCCGGACCGACGCCGACGCCGAGCTACCCGTCCGCGGTGCTGGCCGACGAGCCCGAGGAGCCGCCGCTCGCGGCCACCGGCTCCGACTCGCTCGTGCCCGGCCTCGCCGCCGGTCTCGGTGCGCTCGCCGCGGGTGCCGGTCTCCTCGCGGTCCACGCCCGCAAGCGGTACCGCCCCGCGCACCGTCGCTGACACGACCGACGGACCGGCGACCGCACGCACGGGTGCGGGAACCGGTCCGTCGGGTCGACGTCCGGCCGCACCCCCTCCCCCTGAGCGACCGGGCGCGGGCCCGGCGGGCACGAGCCTCGGCTCGGCCCGCCGGGCTCCGGCACGTGGGCGCTAGGTTCGGCGCGTGCCCACCGCCGTGACCCGCCGCGCGCTCGCCGCACTGCTCGCGGGGGTCGTCGTCGCGCTCGTCGGGGCGTGCACACCGTCGCCGGCGCAGCCTGGCGCCACGACGAGCCCGCACGCGGCGACGTCGTCTCCGGCCGCGGCGACGCCGGCCGCGTCGGCCGCGCCGTCAACCGCCGCGTCGGCGGCGCCGTCACCCGCCGCGTCGGCGGCGCCGTCACAGGGCGCGGACGACGCGCTCCTCGACCGCGCGATCCGCGGCGGTGTGACGGTGCGCTCGTCGGGCCCCTCGTCGGGGACGGTCGCGCTGCGCGTGCTCGCCGACGCCACGCCGCGCGCGCTCGACGACGGGTCGGTCCGGGTGCCGCTCGCGGCAGGCGACGGCACGGTCGTCGTCGTCGCGCCCGCGCCCTGGCGGCTCGACGTGCTCGCGGACGGGACCGCGCTCGTCCTGCTCGACGACGAGCCCGTCGCCGGCCTGCGGGCCGAGCCCGCGGGACGGCTGCGCACGCTCACGCGCACGGAGGTGGACGGCACGACGAGCGACGTCGCGGTGCTGCGCGCGGACGACGAGCCGACGAGCGTGTGGATCACCGCGCGCGCGGTGCTCGACCTGTCGTGGGGCGAGCGCGAGGGCGGGCGGTCGCTCGCGGTGACCCCCGCGGACTGGGCGCGCGGAGGCGGGCTCGCGGCAGCCGCGCTCGTGCCCGCGCAGGTCGTCGCGGCCGAGCCGGAGGCGGGGACCGCGACGATGCTCGACCAGCTCGCGTGCCACCAGCAGGGCGCGCGGCGCAAGGCCGCGTGGAACATCGAGCCGTGGCGGCCGCAGGTCTCGGCGCTGGAGCTGGTCGCGACCCGGTGCAACCCGACGTGACGCGTCAGCCGCGCAGCTCCTCGATGCGCACGAGCCCGCCGATGACGGGCCCGATCACCACGAGGTAGATCAGGCCCAGGAACAACGCGGTGAGCAGCGTGAAGAACACCATCCCCGTGAGCCCGCCGGGGCTGCGCACGTGCGCGACGACCTTGCGCACGAGCGAGGACGGGTGCCGCACGTCCCAGGAGTTGAGGCGCACGTTGCGCCCCAGGTAGATGCCGAGCGCGACGAGCAGCAGGATCACGACGCACAGCACGACGGACGACCGGTCGGCGAGCGCGGTCGCGTCCTCCCCGGAGGACACGAGCACCCACTCGAGCTGCACGACGAACACGTTGAGCACGGTGTTGAGCACGCCGGACATCGCCAGGACGAGCACGAGCAGCGTGTCGAACCACATGGGCACGTGCTCGTCGGGCTTGCGGTGGCTGAGGTTGAGCTCGGTGATGAGGTAGGCCGCGTTGGGCAGCAGGAGCAGCCACGCGAGAGCGCCGACGGCGAGCACCGCCCACCCGACGCCGCGCAGGTCCAGCCGGACCAGCACGGCCCACACGACGGCCACGAGGCCGAGCAGCACGAGGGGCGCGACGGACAGCGCGAGGTTGAGCAGCATCGGCCGGTAGACGCGCGTGCCGAACGCCGGCCCGCGTGCGAGCACCAGCGCCAGCGCGAGCACGTTCATGCCCGCGGCGCCGACGACGAGGCTGGTCAGCATGTCGCCATCACAGCAGAGCGCGACCGCCCCCGCTCTCCCGGTGCGGGAGGGACGGGGGCGGTCGACGTCCACCGGGCCGACGGGACGGGCCGTCAGCGCAGGTGCTTCTCGGGGACCGCGAGACGCCCGGCGGCGCGCTCGGTCCGGTAGTGCGCGCGTGCCTCGTCCTGCCGCTCCTTCTCGGCGCCCGACGCGATGGGCGCCCGCAGGTGCTCGGGCGCGTAGCCGAACCCGTCGACGAGGTCCTGCGCGTAGGGCCGCAGCCGCACGAGCAGACGGTCGATGTACGACGAGACCGTGCGCGCCCGGCCGGCGGACAGACGGCCGTTGACGAGGTACCACGCGAGGTTCCGCTCGACGAGCGTGAGCCCGAACAGGTCGCGCAGCCACGTGAGCACCTGACGCGTGCCGGGGTCGGTCGCGGCGTGCACGCCGCGCGTGAACGCCTCCCACTGCACGCGCTCGGCGTGCGCGCGCGCGGCCTCGATGAGCTCGTTCTGGTGCGCGTTCACGAGCGCCGCGGCCTCGGCCGGCGCCAGCTTCGTCGCGGGGCGCAGCGCGGCGGCGAGCTCGGCGACCATGACCTCGACGCGCTCGGTGAGCAGCTCGCGCTGCGTCTCCTCGTCGCGCAGCTGGCCCGCCGAGCGACGCGCGTCGCCGACGTCGGCGATGGTCTGCGCGGCGCGCACGAGCAGCGTGCGGTGCACGGCCTTGTCCGCGACGAGCCGCGCGACGTCACCCGCGCCGCCGGCCTTGAGCGCCTTCGCGAAGTCACCCAGGAGCCGCTTGCCGACGAGCTGGTAGAGCACGGTGTTGTCGCCCTCGAACGTCACGTAGACGTCCATGTCCTGGTGCAGGCCGACGAGCCTGTTCTCGGCGAGGAAGCCGGCGCCGCCGCACGCCTCGCGGCACTCCTGGACGGTGCGCATCGCGAGCCACGTGGAGGTGGGCTTGAGGGTCGCGGCGAGCGTCTCCAGGTCCTCGCGGGAGTCGGGCGTGTCGTCGCGGCCGGAGAACACCTCGTCGAACGACGCGAGCAGCTCCTCGTGCGCGAACGTCGAGGCGTACGTCTCGGCGAGCAGCGGCAGCAGGCGGCGCTGGTGACGCTGGTAGTCGAGCAGGACGACCTCGTCCTCGCCCGCGCCCGCGAACTGGCGGCGCTCGTTCGCGTACCGCACGGCGATGGCGAGCGCGATCTTGCTCGCGTTGACCGCCGCGCCGTCGAGCGAGACGCGGCCCTGCACGAGCGTGCCGAGCATCGTGAAGAACCGGCGGCCCGGGCTCGCGATCGGCGAGGTGTACGTGCCGTCCTCGGCGACGTCGCCGTACCGGTTGAGCAGGTTGGTCCGGGGCACGCGCACGTGGTCGAAGTGCAGGCGGCCGTTGTCGATGCCGTTCAGCCCGCCCTTGAGGCCGTCGTCCTCGCCGCCGATGCCGGGCAGGAACTGCCCGTCCTCGTCGCGCAGCGGCACGTAGAACGCGTGCACACCGTGGTTGACGCGTGGCTTGCCCTCGGGCGCGGTGATGAGCTGCGCGAACACGACGGCCGCGCGGCCGTGCAGCGCGGCGTTGCCGAGGTAGTCCTTCCACGCCGCGCGGAACGGCGTGTGGATGACGAACTCCTGCGTCTCGCGGTCGTACTCGGCCGTGGTGCCGATGGACGCGACGTCGGACCCGTGGCCCGTCTCGGTCATCGCGAACGCGCCGGGCATCTCCACCGACATCGCGGCGGGCAGGAACGTGTCGTGGTGGTGCTCGGTGCCCAGGTGCAGGATCGCGGACGCGAACAGGCCCCACTGCACACCGGCCTTGATCTGCAGCGACGCGTCGCCCGCGACGAGCTCCTCGAACCGCGCGAGGCTGCCGCCGTGGTCGTCGGCGCCGCCGAGGCGCGTGGGGAACGCGCGCAGCACGTCGTGGTGCGCGACGAGCTCGCGCAGCTGGTGCAGCACGCGCTCGCGGTGCTCCGCCATCGGCAGGCCGTCGATCTTCTGGAACTCGGGCGTGCCGGTCAGCGCGCGGGCCTCGCGACGCAGCGTCGCGTACTGCCCGAGGAGCTGGTCCGTGAGCGCGGCGACGTCGACGCGCGGCTGGTCGGTGGAGGCGAGGCTGGTGCCGCGCCGCGGGGACGGGGTGGTGGGACCTGTGGGTGCGGTCGTGGTGGCGGTCATCGGGTCTCCCGGGTCATCGGATCTCCCATGGGCGGGTGGACGTGTGGGGGAAGCGCTCGCGGGCGAGCAGGCCGACGGGGCCCGCCCAGAGCCACGCGGCGACCTGGGCGGTGAGGGTCTCGCGGTCGGGCACGCCGGGCTCGCCGCGGTGGGCCATCCACCACTCGCCCGCGCCGCGCACGAAGCCGACGGCTCCGGCGGCCCAGACCTCGGCGAGCGAGTCGCGCGCCGCGGCGGCGAGGTCCGGTGCCGCACCCTCGTCGTGCTCGCCCTGCTCGCCGTGGTCCGCGTGGTCGGACAGCTCGCGCGCGAACGGCAGCGCGACGAGGTGCGTCACGGAGTCGAGGAAGTGCCCGAGCGGGCCGCCGGACTCCACGGACCCGTCGCGCGTGACGAACGCGTAGACGTGCGGCGACGACTCGATCATCTCGAGGTAGACCGCGACCATCGCGCGCAGGCCGTCGCGCGGGGTGGGGGCGACGCGCAGGACGCCCTCGAGCGCGCCCTGGATCTGCAGCACGACGGCCTCGGCGACCGCGATCTGCAGGCCGGTCTTGTCGGAGAAGTAGCGGTAGACGATCGACTTCGACGTCCCCGCGGCGTTCGCGATCTCCTCCATGGAGACGTCGGGGCCCTTGTGGTGCACCGTGCGGCGCGCGATGCGCACGAGCTCGGCGCGGCGGGCCTCGCGGTGGTCGGCCCAGCGGGCGGAGCGGCCGTCGACGACGAAGGGGTCGTCGCGGCGGACGTCGCGTGCCGTCTCGCGCGAGAGGGCCCCGGCCGCGCTCCCCCCTGGGGTGCCCGCCGGCGCGCTGGAGGCCGTCGCCGTCGACGGGCCCGGTGTGATCGGACTCACGAAACCGAAGGTATCAGGTACTGTGGGTTCTGGACACCAGGTCGGGACATTGGTCCCTGGACCAGGGGACACGCAGGGCCCCTGGACACCGTCCCGACACCCCGCTGGACGAACCATCGCGACGACGCGAGAGGAGCGCCACCGCATGGCACTCGAGAAGACGGCCCGCTCGAAGGCGGCCCAGCCCACGCCCCCGTCCGGCCCGCGCCGCGCGCTCGTCCTGGGCGGCAACCGCATCCCGTTCGCCCGGGCCGGCGGGAGGTACGCGCACGCCTCCAACCAGGACATGCTCACCGCGGCCCTCGAGGGCCTCGTCGCGCGGTACGGCCTGCAGGGGCAGCGGATCGGCGAGGTCGCCGCAGGCGCGGTGCTCAAGCACAGCCGCGACTTCAACCTCACGCGCGAGGCCGTGCTCGGCTCGTCGCTCGCCGCGACCACGCCCGCGTACGACGTGCAGCAGGCGTGCGCGACCGGGCTCGAGACGCTCGTCGGGCTGTCCAACAAGATCCGGCTCGGGCAGCTCGAGTCCGCGATCGCGGGTGGCGTGGACTCCACGTCGGACGCGCCGATCGTCGTGACCGACCGCCTGCGCCGCGCACTGCTCGACCTGTCGCGCGCCAAGACGGCCGGGCAGAAGCTCGCCGCGCTCGGGCGCATCCGCCCCAAGGACCTCGCGCCCGTCGCACCGTCCACGGGCGAGCCGCGCACGCGCCTGTCGATGGGCGAGCACCAGGCGCTCACGACCGCGGAGTGGGGCATCACGCGTGAGGCGCAGGACGAGCTCGCGCTCGCCTCCCACCAGCGGCTCGCGGCCGCGTGGGACGCCGGGTTCTTCGACGACCTCGTCACGCCGTACCGCGGCCAGACGATCGACGGGAACCTGCGCAAGGACACCTCGCTCGAGAAGCTCGCGAGCCTCAAGCCCACGTTCGGCACCCGGCTCGACGCGCCCGCGACCATGACCGCCGGCAACTCGACGCCGCTCACCGACGGCGCGTCGACCGTGCTGCTCGGGTCCGACGAGTGGGCCGCGCAGCACGGGCTCACGCCGCTCGCCGCGGTCGTCGACGCCGAGGCCGGCGCGGTCGACTTCGTGCACGGCGAGGACGGGCTGCTCATGGCACCGGTGTTCGCAGTGCCGCGCCTGCTGGCGCGCAACGGCCTGTCGCTGGCGGACCTGGAGTACGTCGAGATCCACGAGGCGTTCGCGTCGACGGTGCTCACCACGCTCGCCGCGTGGGAGTCCGAGGAGTTCGGCCGCACACGGCTCGGGCTGGACGGCGCGTTCGGCGCGGTCGACCGCGCACGGCTCAACGTGCACGGCTCGTCGCTCGCCGCGGGGCACCCGTTCGCCGCGACCGGCGGGCGCATCGTCGCGACCATCGCCAAGGAGCTCCACCTGCGCAAGCAGCGCGACGGCGGCACCCCGCGCGCGCTCGTGTCCATCTGTGCGGCCGGCGGGCTCGGCCTCACCGCGATCCTCGAGGCGGCCTGACATGGCGAACCCCATCACGACCACCCTCTCGGCCAAGCTCTCGGGGCTGCTCGGCTTCTCCCCCGCCGTCCCGCTGCGGCGCTGGGAGCCCGGTCAGCCGCTCGTCGACGGCAAGGTCCTCGTGCTCGGCGCGGGCGACGGGCCGGACGCCGACGCGGACGCCGTCGCGGCGCTCCTGTCGGGCTCGCCCGCGCAGCCGTCCGCGACCCCCGACGCCGCGGGCGCCGAGGTGCTCGACGGCTGGGGCCTGGACGTCTACCGCCACCCCGTGCCCGACGAGCGGTACGCCGCGGTCGTCGTCGTCCTGACGGGCGTCGAGCACCCCGACGACCTGCACGCGCCGATGCTCGCCGCGGCCTCGACCCTCAAGAAGCTCGCACGCGGCGGCCGGGTCGTGACGATCTCGCGCGCCGCGACCGCGTCCGACGCGCCCGCCGTCGCGGCAGCCCGCCAGGGCGTCGACGCCGTCGTGCGGACCATCGCCAAGGAGTCGCGCGGCGGTGCCACCGCCAACGGCATCGTGCTCGGCGCGGACGTGCCCGTGACCGCGGCCTCGGCCGTCGGCGCGCTGCGGTTCCTGCTGTCCACGCGCTCCGCGTTCGTGCACGGGCAGCTGCTCGCCGTCGACTCGACCGCCGGCTCGCTGCCCGCCGACTGGGACGCGCCGCTCGCCGGTCGCGTCGCGGTCGTCACGGGCGCCGCGCGCGGAATCGGCGCGGCCATCGCCCGCACGCTCGCGCGGGACGGCGCGACCGTGGTCGCGGTCGACGTGCCCGCCGCGGGCGAGCAGCTCGCGGCGGTCGCCAACGAGGTCCGCGGCACCGCGCTGCAGCTCGACATCACCGCCCCCGACGCGGGCGCGACGATCCTCGAGCACGCCCTCGCGCGGCACGGGCACCTCGACGTCGTCGTGCACAACGCCGGCATCACGCGCGACAAGCTGTTCGCCAACATGACCGACGCGCAGTGGGACTCGGTCATCGCGGTGAACATCGCCGCGCAGCTCGCGATCAACGAGGCGCTCCTGACCTCGGGCGACTTCACCGACGCGCCCCGCATCGTGTCCATCTCGTCGACCACGGGCCTCGCGGGCAACCGCGGCCAGGCCAACTACGCGGCCACCAAGGGCGGCGTGATCGGCATGGTCCGCGCGACCGCGCCGCTGCTCGAGCCGTTCGGCGGCACCGCCAACGCGGTCGCTCCCGGCTTCATCGAGACCGAGATGACCGCGAAGATGCCCGCCGTGACGCGGCAGGTCGCGCGCCAGCTCAACTCGCTGCAGCAGGGCGGGCGGCCCGTCGACGTCGCCGAGGCCGTGTCGTTCCTCGCGTCGCCGCAGGCCGGCGGGGTCGTCGGGCGCACGCTGCGGGTGTGCGGGCAGAACGTGGTGGGCGCGTGACGCTCGTCGACCTGCCCGCCGTCCCCGGCCTCGGCGGGCTCTACGCGCGCGGCGCGGCGTCCACCGGTCGGCTCGCCGTCGCGCGTCGCACCGGCTCCGCGCCCGTCGAGCTGCCCGGCACCGAGTACCGCGTGCGCGGCGTGCGCCCCTCGCTCGAGCACCTGACCGCCTACCAGCGGCTCGTCGGGGAGTCGGCGACGGACACGTTGCCGCCCGGGTTCGTGCACGTGCTCGGCTTCCCGCTCGCGATCGCGCTCATGGCGCGCACCGACTTCCCGCTGCCGATGCTCGGGATGGTGCACCTCGCGAACGTCGTCGAGCAGCGCCGCTCCATCGGGTACGACGAGACGCTCGACGTCACGGCGTCCGCGCGCGACCTGCGGCCCCACCGCACCGGCACGCAGGTGGACCTCGTCGTCGAGGTCACCGTGGACGACGAGCGCGTCTGGCGCGGCACCTCGACGTACCTCGCCAAGGGCGTCCGGCTGTCGGGGTCCGGGTCCGACGAAGCCGCGTCCGACGCAGCCACGTCCGACGACGCCGCGTCCGACGAGAGCGCGACGGACGAGCGTGCGCCGTTCGAGCCTCCGCTCCCCACCGGCCAGTGGAGGCTCGGCGCCGACACCGGTCGGCAGTACGCCCGCGTCTCGGGCGACCGCAACCCGATCCACCTCAACCCGCTCACCGCCAAGGCGCTCGGCTTCCCGCGCACCATCGCGCACGGCATGTACACCGCGTCGCGCCTGCTCGCGGACGCGGGCCGGGGCCGCGGCGACGCGTTCGTCTGGTCGGTCGACTTCGTCAAGCCCGTCCTGCTCCCGGCGACGGTCGCGACGAGCGTCCGCCACCGCCCGCGCGGCGGCTTCGACCTCGCGGCCTGGCACCCGCGCACGTCCAAGCCGCACGTCCTCTCCTCGGTCCTCCCCCTCCCCTGACCACTCCACCGCCGACCCCGCGGTTGCTCCGGCTCCCAACCCTCGAAGCCGGAGCAACCCCGGGCTCGACCGTCCCCCTCGGCCGCGACCCCGTCATTGCTCCGGCTATCCGCGGTCTGAGCCGGAGCAACCGCAAGGTCGGCCGACGTCCATCACCGCCCATCAGCCTCGACCGCGACCCCGCCGTCGCTCCGGCTATCCCCGCTCAAGGCCGGAACAACCCCAGAGTCGACCGTCCCTCTCTGCCACGACCCCGTCATTGCTCCGGGTATCCGTGGTCTGAGCCGGAGCAACCGCGGGGTCGGCCAGAGAGCACTTGGACGGGGGATCGGGTCGGGCGGGCGGGTTGTCAGGTGGGGAGCCAGCCGGCCAGGGCCGCGATGCCGCGGGCGATCTCGTCGGGGGTGCGGCCCGTGGTGCCGACGCGGTGGACCGACGGTGGGCAGCCGCGGTCGAGTCCGCGCGCCGCGGCGTCGCTGCGCGCGACGTGCGCGTCGAGCTCCGCGCCGTGCTCGCGCCGCGCGAGGCGTTCGTGGGCCGTGGCGTCGTCAGCCGTGAGCAGCACCGCGGTGACGCGCGGGGCGTCGCCCATCGCGAGGGCCAGGTCGTCGGCGTACTGCGGGCTCACGGTGTTCGTGTAGACCAGTCGCCGGTAGCCCAGGTCGCGGTACGCGGACCAGACCGCGCGCAGGTTGCGTTCCGCGAGGCGCTCGGCGTGCGGTGCGGGGTGCGCGAGGTCGAGGTAGTCGCCCTCGATCACGGCGTGCCGCACGTCGGCGGCCGTGAGCAGCGCGTGCAGCGCGTGCGCGACGGTCGACTTGCCGACCCCCGAGCGCCCACCGATGAGCACGACGTGCGACCGCTCGCCGTCCGGGGCGCCGGCACGCGCAGCCTCGTCGGGACGCGCAGCCTCGTCGGGCCGTCCGCTCGCGTCGGTGAGCGCGGCCTCGTCGGGCCCAGGGAGCCCCAGGCGCTCGCGCAGGCGCGTGCGGGCGGCTGGCCACTCGTCGGCGAGGATCGAGAAGTACACCGAGTCGCCGCGTGAGCCGTCGGGCGCGAGCCGGTGCCCGCGCAGCCGCCCCTCCTCGACCGCGCCGAGCCGCGCGACGGCGGCGAGCGAGCGCGCGTTGCGCGCGTCCACCCGCAGCGCCACGCGGTGCACGCCCCACGTCTCGAACGCGTGGGTCAGGAGCGCGAGCTTGCAGGCGGGGTTGACGTGCGTGCCCCACACGGCGGGGTCGTAGAACGTGTGGCCGATCTCGAGGCGGCCGATGCGCAGGTCGACGTCGTAGAGCGACGTCGAGCCGAGCACCGCGCCGGTCGCGTCGTCGAGCACCGCGAACGCGTACCGGCCTGGCGCAGCGAGTGCGGTCTCGACGTCCGCGCGCATGTCGTCGGGCGTGCGCGGCACGGGTGACGTCATGCCGCGCCAGACCCGGTCGTCGACGAACGCGACGAGCGCCGCGGCGTGGTCGAGGGCGAGAGGGACGAGGCGGACCCCGGGGGCGCGGAGCGTCAGGTCGTGCTGCACGCGCCGCATCGTGCCACCGGGGCCGCGTGCGGCTCGAACGCTTTGCGCCCGCGGGTGGGTGCGGGGTGGCAGGGTGGGCGCATGCTTCTCGACGCCGGCGGCGACTACGACGGTCTGACGTTCACCGAGGAGGACCTCGCGGGCCAGGACGGCAGCGAGGCGCGGTTCCTGGACTGCACGTTCGTCGGTGTCGTGCTGGACGGCGCGGACCTGCGGCACGCACGGTTCGTCGACTCCGAGTGGAGCGGCGTGCGGGCGTCCGAGCTCGACCTGTCGAGCACCGCGTGGCAGGACGGCGAGTGGCGGGACTGCCGGCTCGGCGCGGTCCAGGCGTACGGGTCGCGGTGGACGCGCCTGCATCTCGTCGGCGGGAAGATCGACTACCTCAACCTGCGCGACGCGACGCTCGAGGAGGTGCGGCTGTCGGGGGTCGTGGTCGACGAGCTCGACCTGGCCCGGGTGCGCGCGAAGCGGCTCGTGCTGGAGGACTGCCGCGTGCGGCGGCTCGACGTGACGGGCGCGTCGCTGACCGATGCGGACCTGCGCGGCGTGCGGGACCTGCAGCACCTCGACGGCGTGGCGGGGCTCGCCGGCTCGACGATCACGTCCGAGCAGCTGGTCGAGCTCGCGCCGGCGCTCGCCGAGCACCTGGGTCTGCGCGTGCGCTGACGCCCACGCCGGGTGGCGGTCAGGAGAGCGTCATCGCCAGCGCCGACCTGGTGAACGCGTCGGGGTCGTCGGGGCGGACGCCGACGGCCGCGAGCTGGCCCAGCCCGACGACGGAGGCGAGCGCGACGAGCGAGCGGCGGCGGGCCTCGTCGGGGTCGTGGCCGAGCTCGACGAGCAGGTCGGCGAGGTAGTCGACGCGCCGCTGCGACACACGCGCCACCACGTCGCCGACCCCCTCGACGGCGGCCTCGACGTAGAGCCGCGCGGACTCACGGCGCAGGCGGGCGACCGCGGCGAACAGCGCCTCGAGGCGCGCGCGGGCATCGCCGCCGGTCTGCGCGAGCGCGATCACGGCGTCGGTGTGCTCGTCCTCCCACCGCGCGACGACGGCGGCGACGAGCTCGGCGCGGTCGGCGAAGTGCCAGTAGAAGGAGCCCTTGGTCGCGCCGAGCGAGCGCGCGAGCGGCTCGACGCGCACGGCGGCGAGGCCGTCGCGCCGGAACGTGTCGTAGGCCGCGTCGAGCCACGCCTGCTTCGTCGTCGAGGCCTTGACCATGATCCGTACGCTACCGTACGGTCATGTTCCGTACGGCACCGTACGGAACGGCTGCCACGAGGTGAGGGGGCACCACGATGGGCACGGCGATGGGCACCACGACGGGCACGACGACGCGCACGCGCTGGTCGCTCGCGATGCGCGACTTCCCGCCCGACTACGCGGACACGACGATCGTCCGCCTGCCCGACGGCGCCACGACGGACCCGCGCACCTGGGCCACGACGACGTTCTCGCCGCGCACCATGCCGCGCTGGGTGCTCGCCGCGCTCGGGCTGCGCCAGCTCCTCGTCCCGCTGATCGGGGTCCGGCCCGCACCGCGGGCCACGTTCGCGGTCGACGAGGTGGTCGCCGACGAGCACGGGGGCGAGGCGCTCGTCGTCGCCGACGACCGGCACCTCGACTTCCGGTGCGGCGTCGCGGTCGACGCGCGGGCGGGCCTCGTCGCGGTCACGACGAACGTGCGCGTCCACAACCGGCGCGGCCGGCTCTACTTCCTGCCCGTGCGCGCGCTGCACCCGCACGTCGTGCGCAGCATGCTCACGCGCGCCGCGCGCGTCCTGGCGCCCTGACCCCGGCTGCTCAGTCCAGCGCGGGGCCGCACGCGGCCGCGGCGGTCGCGGCCAGGTGGTCCAGGCCGTGCACCGCGAGCAGCGGACGCGTGTCGTCGACGACCGCCCAGCAGCCGTCCTCGATCGCGTACCGCGAGCGCGGCCCGTCCGTGACGTAGGCGTGCAGCGCGGCGACGAGCCGGTCGACCGCCTCGCTCGGCGTCCCGACACCCACCGACGCGCGGATCGCGCCGTTGCTCGCCCCCAGGCGCGTGAGCAGCGGGTGCGCGCAGAACCGACCGTCGCGCACACCGATGCCGTGCTCCGCGGCGAGGTACGCCGCGACGAGGCCTGGGTCGTGGCCCTCGACGGTGAACGTCACGACGCCCACCGGCTCGGCCGAGTCCGGCCAGATGCTCGCGACCCGCACGCCCGGCACCTGCTCGAGACCCGCGACGAGCCGCGAGCGCAGCGCCTGCTCGTGCGCGACGAGCGCGCCGTCGGGCAGCGCCGCGAGCGCGTCGCACGCCTGGGCGAGCGCGATCGCGCCGATGACGTTGGGCGACCCGGCCTCGTGGCGCGCCGGGGCCGGCTGCCACACCGTCCGATCGGTCCGCACGTCGCGCACCGCACCTCCCCCTGCGAGGTACGGCGTGCCCGTGTCGAGCCAGTCGCGGCGGCCGACGAGCGCGCCCGCGCCGAACGGCGCGTAGATCTTGTGGCCGGAGAACACGACGTAGTCGGCGCCCGAGCGCGCGAGCGAGAAGCCGCGGTGCGGGACCAGCTGGGCCCCGTCGACCGCGACGCGCGCCCCCGCGGCGTGCGCGATCTCGACGACCTGCTCGACGGGCAGCGCCTCGCCCGTGACGTTGGACGCCCCCGAGACCGTGACCAGCGCGTACGGCCGCGCGGCGAGCTCGGTGCGCAGCGACTCGAGCGTCGCCGCGACCGTCTCGGCGATCGGCAGGATCGTCGTGCGACGGCCCTGCGGGTCGGACGAGCGCAGCCACGGCAGCAGGTTCGCGTGGTGCTCGAGGTCGAGCACCAGGACGCGCTCGCCGGCGGGCACGACGCCCGCGAGCAGGTTGAGCGAGTCGGTGGTGTTGCGCGTGATGATCGCGACGTCGTCCTCGCGCGCGTCGACGAACCGCGCGATCGTCTGCCGCGCGGACTCGTACAGCGCGGTCGACACCTGCGAGAGGTACCCCGCGCCGCGGTGCACCGACGCGTACAGCGGCAGCACCTCCGCGACCCGGTCGGCCACGGCCTGCAGCGCCGGGGCGCTCGCCGCGTAGTCGAGGTTCGCGTAGACGCGCTGCGTGCCGTCGACGAGCGGCACCGTGGTGCTGGCGCCGACCACCGGCAGCAGGGGCTCCACGGCGCCCGCCGGGGTCGTCGTCGGGGTCGTCGCACCCGTCGTCGGACAGGACGTCGTCTCGGCCAGAGCGGTCACGGGGGTACCTCCGTGGGTCCGGGGACTCCGGGGTCGGGCGTCCCGCGCTTGCCGTCACCGGTCGGTGCACGGCCTGGTCGTCACCCGGGGCACCCCACCGCGGAGGAGGGTTGCCGGCCAGCGAGCCGGGGCTTCGCGCTGGCACTCATGACCTGACCGAAAGGGTGACGAGCCGGACGAGCGGCTGTCAACGCAGACGCGCGTCCGTCTCGTCACACGGGACGGTGTGTCCACGAGGTGGATACCTGCGGCGGACCGGCGTTAGTCTCCTCGCACCATCCAGAGCGGCCGAGAGATCTGGCTCGACGACGCCGCAGCAACCCGCAGGCCCCGCGCCTGGCCGAGGGTGCTACCGCCAGGACCGATGGAGGAGCGACATGGCCGAACCCTACGCAGGCGACCTCACCCCGCAGGAGGCCTGGGACCTCGTGACGTCCGACGAGCGCGCGCTGCTCGTCGACGTGCGCACCGAGGCCGAGTGGCAGCAGATCGGCGTCCCGGACGCCGCCGACGCCGACGACCGCGCCGCGTTCGTCCAGTGGCTGACCCCCGCCGGGCCCAACCCCACGTTCCTCGACGAGCTCGCGGCCACCGGGCTGCAGCCCGGCGACGGCCGGCCCGTGGTGTTCCTGTGCCGCTCGGGCGTCCGCTCCGTGGCCGCCGCACAGGCCGCGACCGCTGCCGGCTACGGCCCCGCCTACAACGTGCTGCGCGGGTTCGAGGGCGACGTCGGACCCGACGGGCAGCGCGGCCACTGGGGCTGGCGCGCCGAGGGTCTGCCCTGGCGGCAGGCGTGAGCGCGCACGTCCCGGGCCCCGGCGACTGGGACTCCCGGCGCGTCGAGCGCTCGACGCTGCGCCCCGACACGCTCGCGGTGCGCGGCGGTCAGGTCCGCTCGCAGTTCGGCGAGTTCGGCGAGGCCCTGTTCCTCACCCAGGGCTTCACGTACGACTCCGCGGGCCAGGCCGAGGCCGCGTTCGCGGGCGAGGTCGACCGGTTCCTGTACTCGCGCTACAACAACCCGACCGTCTCGACGTTCGAGGAGCGCCTGCGGCTGCTCGACGGGGCCGAGGCCTGCTACGCCACGGCCACCGGCATGAGCGCGGTGTTCACGGCGCTCGCCGCGCTCGTCGGGTCCGGGTCGCGCATCGTCGCGGCGCGCGCGCTGTTCGGGTCGAGCGTCGTGATCTTCGACGAGATCCTCGCCCGGTGGGGCGTGCGCACCGACTACGTCGACGGCCACGTGCTCTCCCAGTGGGAGGAGGCGCTCGCGACCCCGGCCGACGTCGTGTTCTTCGAGACGCCGTCCAACCCGATGCAGGACCTCGTCGACATCGAGGCCGTCTCGCGCCTCGCGCACGCCGCCGGCGCGGTCGTCGTCGTCGACAACGTATTCGCGACGCCCGTGTTCTCCCGACCGCTCGACCTGGGCGCGGACGTGGTCGTGTACTCCGCGACCAAGCACATCGACGGGCAGGGCCGTGTGCTCGGCGGCGCGATCCTCGGCTCGTCGGACTTCGTCAACGGACCCGTCCAGACGCTCGTCCGCAACACCGGGCCGTCGCTGTCGCCGTTCAACGCGTGGGTGCTGCTCAAGGGCCTCGAGACGCTGTCGATCCGCGTGCGGCACCAGGCCGCGTCCGCGCTCACGCTCGCGCGCTGGCTCGAGTCCCACCCGGCGGTCGAGTCCGTGCGCTACCCGTTCCTCGAGTCGCACCCGCAGCACGACCTCGCGCTGCGGCAGCAGACCGGCGGCGGGACGGTCGTGACGTTCACGCTCCGCACGCCCGACGGCGCGACGCCCGAGCTCGCGAAGAAGACGACGTTCGGCGTGCTCGACGCGCTGCGCATCATCGACATCTCCAACAACCTGGGCGACGCGAAGTCGATCGTCACGCACCCCGCCACGACGACGCACCGCAAGCTCGGCCCCGAGGGTCGCGCGAAGGTCGGCATCGGCGAGGCCACGGTCCGCTTCTCGGTCGGCCTGGAGGACGTCGACGACCTGCGCGAGGACCTGGACCAGGCCCTCGCCACCCTCCGCTGACCGCCCCGCGCCCCGCGCCCCGCGCCCCGCACCACCCGACGACCCCGGGGTTGCTCCGGCTCAGACCGTCCGAAGCCGGAGCAACGACGGGGTCGCCGTGCGTCTTGTCGGCCGACCCCGTGGTTGCTCCGGCTCTGACGAGCGATACCAAGAGCAACGACGGGGTCGTCGGGACCCACTGTCGACCCCGGGGTTGCTCCGGGTCTGGCCGGTCGGAGCCGGAGGAAGGGCGGGGTCGTCAGGGGTGGGCGGGGAGGGTGCGGGCCAGCGTGCGGGCGATCGTCGGCGCGTGGCGACGGGAGCGGCCGACGAGCACGAGCTCGACGCGGTCGACGCCCGTGCGGCGGGCGAGCTCGGCGGCCTCGTCGACGACCGTGCCCGGCGCAGCGACGAGCATCGTCGCGTCCGCCTGCCACGCGAGGTGGCTGAACGCCGCGGAGTAGGCCAGGTGGCCGCGTCGACGAGCCGCGTCGTCCTCGTCGTCGGCGACGACGGTCTCGACCTCGAGCACGACCGTGACGTCGTCGCGCGAGCGGCCGACGGCCGCGACCTCGTCGTCGAGCATCGCGACGAGCGCGCGGACCGACGCGTGCGTCGGCAGGCCGGCGCCGTGGCGGACCCGGATGACGTCCGCGCGGGCGGCTGCGAGCGCGAGGGTCGTGGGGACGAGCGTCGCATCGTCGATGACGAACTCGGTGACGTGCCGCGGGGCGGGTGCCGCGAGCGCGACGGTCGCGGCGGAGGACGTGAGGTCGGGGGACGTGACGGAGGGGGTGCGCACGTGCGCGAGGGGCTGAGCCACGGGAGGAGGTCCTCGGGTCGGACGGGGATGCGCGACGAGGGCCGTCGGGCCGCGGGCGCGCGCGAGCGTCAGCTCAGCGACAACACACCCGGACCGAGAACATGGCGGACAGGCTAACCATGGCCCGCTCGTCGTGACCACCCCATGTCCACGATCCGTCGCGTACTTCACCCGTGAAGGGAACTTCGCCGGCAACCGCCCGCAAGTTTCGGCCTCATACCCGGAATCGTTTAGCGGATGGACCGAAAGGGAAACCCCGGTCGAAGGTCCGAAGTGTTCAGCCCGCGTTCACCGTGCGTCCGCCGGTCGGTCTCCAGCCCGCGCGGGCGCGAACGCTACTTCCGGGGGGCAAGCGTTTCCATGACTCAGCTCGTGCTCATCGCCGTCGACCTGCTGGCCGTGTCCGCCCTCGCCGGCGTCTACTTCCACCGGCACCGTCGCCGTGACCTCGTCGCCGCGTTCGTCGGCCTCAACGTGGGCGTGCTGGCCGTGGCGTCCTCGATGAACGACGGCGGGATCGGCGCGGGCGTCGGGCTCGGGCTGTTCGGCGTGCTGTCGATCATCCGCCTGCGCTCCGCGGAGATCGACCAGAGCGAGGTGGCCTACTACTTCGCGGCGCTCGCGCTCGGCATCCTCGGCGCGCTGCGGCTCGACCCGTGGTGGCAGGCGCCCGCGCTCATGGCGCTGATCCTCACGGCCGTCGTCGTCGGGGACCACCCGCGCCTGCTGCGCCGCTACGCACGCCAGGAGCTCGTGCTCGACGGCGCGATCGCCGACCGCGTCGCGCTCGTCGGGCGGCTCGAGCAGCTGCTCGGCGCGCGCGTGCACGCCGTGTCCGTGCAGCGCCTCGACCTCGTCAACGACACCACCTGGGTCGACGTGCGGTACGAGACACCGGCCTCGCCGCGGCGCCGCGCGGCCGCACCCCGCCGCGAACCGGCGCACGCCGGCATCGCGCCGTGGGAGGTCTCCGGGTGACGGCGACGGTCGACGACCTGCTGCGGCGGCTCGCCCCGGTCAGCCTCGAGGAGCTGATCGCGGCCGCCGAGCTCCAGACGCGCGTCGACCGCAAGTACCTGCTCCCCGTCGGTCAGGTCGACCCCCTCGTCGTGCACCTGGCCGACACGGCGCAGGTGCTCGAGATCGGCACCACGCGGCTGTTCGACTACGAGTCGGTGTACTTCGACACGCCCGACCTGCTGGCGTACCGGCTCGCGGCCACCCGACGCCGCCGCCGGTTCAAGGTCCGCACGCGCAGCTACCTCGACTCGGCGCAGTGCTGGCTGGAGGTCAAGACGCGCGGCCCGCGCGGCGCGACGGTCAAGGACCGGCTGCCCTACGAGCTGCGGGACCGCCTCTCGGTCGCGCCCGGCCGCTGGTACGTCTCGACGGTGCTCGACCGCACGGGCGTGCTCGCGGGCAGCGGGCGGGACCTCGACGACCTCGTGCTGCGGCCCGTGCTGGTCACGCGCTACCTGCGCACGACGCTCCTGCTGCCCGGCACGGCGAGCCGCGTGACCATCGACACCGGCCTGCGCTGGGACGACGGCACGCGCAGCGCCGTGCTGGACGGGCTCGCGGTGGTCGAGACGAAGACCGGGTCGACCGCGTCCGCCGCGGACCGTGCGCTGTGGTCGCTCGGGCACCGGCCGGTGCGTGTCTCGAAGTACGCGACCGGCCTCGCGGCGCTGCGTCCCGAGCTGCCCTCGCACCGCTGGCGGCGCACGCTGCACCGCCTCGCACCCCACCTCGAGCCGGCCCCCGACGCGCGCGAGTGAGCCCCACGGGCGCCTGCCGGCCGCCCGCCACGGACGCAGCCCGCGTCCCTGACGAAGGAGAGTCCCATGCGCGCCTCGCTGCCGAGAGCCGCCACGACCACCCTGCTCGCCGCCGCGATGCTCGTCGGCGCGGGCGCGGCCGCCTGGGCCGCACCGCCGGGCGCCCGGCCCGCCGCGCAGCCCGCCGGAGCCCCGGGTGACGTGCCCGCGCTCGTCGCGCCCGCCGCGGTCGACACGGGCCTGGCCGGCGACATCACGTTCTCGCGCGCGAGCGGGACGTTCACCGGCAGCGTCCAGGTCACGCTCGGCACGGGCGTCGCGGGCGCGCAGATCCGGTACACGACCAACGGCGAGGCACCGACGGCGAGCTCGCCCGTGTACTCCGCGCCGCTCACGCTGACGCGCAGCACCGAGGTCCGCGCGCAGGCGTTCGTCGGCGGCACCGCGACGGGCGAGCCCGGCTCGGCGCAGTACGTCGCGACGAGCGTGACGACGACCCACGACCTGCCCGTGCTCGTCGTCGACAACTACGGCACGGGCGCGGTCGGCGACGACTGGCGCAACGCGGCGTTCCTGTCGTTCGAGCCCACGGGCGGCACGACGAGCCTGAGCGCGGCACCCGAGCTCGTCTCGCGCGCCGGGTACCACCTGCGCGGGCAGTCGAGCCGCATGTTCGCCAAGCTGCCGTACCGGATCGAGCTGAGGGACAACACCGACGACGACCTCGACCTGCCGCTGCAGGGCATGCCCGCCGAGTCCGACTGGGTGCTGCGCGGCCCGTTCAGCGACAAGTCGCTGGTGCGGGAGGCGTTCGTGCTGGACCTCGGCCGCGAGCTCGGCCTGCAGGTCCCGCGGTACAAGCTCGTCGAGGTGTACGTGAACGAGGACTCCCAGCCCGTGAGCAGCGACGACTACCGGGGCGTCTACCTGTTGCTGGAGACCATCAAGAACCAGAAGAACCGGCTCGACCTCAAGAGCCTCAAGCCCGAGGACGTCACGCCGCCCAAGGTCGAGGGCGGGTACATCCTGAAGTTCGAGTGGCAGGCCGCCGAGGGCGTCACGCTGCCCTGCACGGGCAGCACCTCGACGTGCTGGCGGGACCTGGAGGTGCACGATCCCGACGACCTGGTGCCCGCGCAGCGCGACTGGATCGCCGGGTACGTGCAGAAGTTCCACGACTCCCTGCGCTCGTCGCAGCCGGCCGACCCGAGCACCGGCTACCCCGCGTACATCGACGTGGACTCGTTCGTCTACCAGGTGATCGTCAACGAGCTGAGCCGCGAGATGGACTCGTACATCCGCAGCCAGTACTTCTACAAGGACCGCGGCGGCAAGCTGGTCGCGGGGCCGTTGTGGGACTACGACCTGTCGTTCGGCGTCGGCGGGTACTTCGGCAACGAGCAGACCAGCGGGTGGCAGTACCAGCAGACCCGCACGCCCGTGGCGAACGACTGGTTCGTGCGCCTCATGTCCGACCAGGCGTTCGCCAACCGCGTGAAGGTGCGCTGGCAGGAGCTGCGCCGCGGCGCGCTGTCGGACGCGAGCCTGCAGGCGCGCCTCGATGCGCTCACCGCGCCGCTGGGCAACGCGGCGGCGCGCAACTTCGCGAAGTACCCGAACCTGTCGACGCGCATGATCGGCCCGTTCATCACCTCGACCACCGGGACGTGGCAGGGCCAGGTGCAGGACCTGCGCACGTGGCTGCGCAGCCGCGCGGCGTGGCTCGACACCACGGCGGCCTGGGGTGGTCCGACGACCCCGCTCCCGACCGACGAACCCACGGAGGAGCCCACGGAGGACCCGACGGACGACCCCACGGAGGACCCGACCGACGAGCCCACCGACGACCCGACGGACGACCCGACCGAGGAACCCACGGACGAGCCGACGACGAGCCCGGCCGGTTGCACCGCGTCGGTGAACGTCCCGAGCCGGTGGCCCGGCGGGTTCCAGGGCGACGTGGTGGTGACCGCAGGGTCACGGCCGGTGAACGGCTGGACCGTGACGTTGACGTTCCCGGCGGGCTACGGCGTGAGCCAGGTGTGGAACGCGTCGACGACGACGAGCGGGCAGACCGTGACCGCGAGGAACGTCTCGTGGAACGGCTCGCTCGCGGCGGGTGGCACGGCGATGTTCGGCTTCATCGGCAGCGCACCGACGTCCGGCGGCACGGGCACCCCGACCGCCACCTGCAGCGCGAGCTGACGGACGGCCCACGCCGGCTCGCGGACGCGGCGGCCCGCCCTCGTGGCGGGCCGCCGCGTCGTGCCGCGACCCGCGCGGCGAGTCCGCCCGGGGCACCGCCGAGGACGCCGCTCAGCCGAGCGGGCGGCCGAACCAGAGCGTGAGGAAGTCGCCCGCGCGGTCGGTGAACGGCAGCACCGGCCGGTACCCGGCGGACAGGTACAGCGTCACGGCCTCGGGCTGGCGGATGCCGGTGCCGAGCACGGTCGTCGCGAATCCGCGGGCACGGGCCTCGTCGTGCGCCGCCGCGAGCAGCGCGCGCGCCACGCCCGTCCCGCGCGCCTCGTCGGCGACGAACATCTTCTTGAGCTCGACGCTCCCGTCCGGGTAGCCGGGGCGCGGCGCCCGCAGCGTCAGGCAGCCCGCGGGCGTCCCGCCCACGCGTGCGAGCCACGTGGTGAGCGCGCCGACGCCCTGGCGCGCGTCGTCGGACGCGAAGCCCTGGTCGGGCTCGTCGGGGACGAGCTCCGGGTAGCGCTCGACGTTGAACGCCCACATCGCGCGCCGCAGCGCGCGGGCGTCGGGGTGGTCCCACGGCACGGTCTCGATCGTCACGTCCGCACCGGCGGTCGAGGGTCCCGACGAGACGCGCGGCGCCGGCGACAGGTCCTTGGCGAAGCACCGCGAGGACGGCTCGTCGACGTACTCGGCGTAGTTCGGGATCGACCGGTAGCCGAGCGCCAGGTACAGCCCGATCGCGTCGGGCTGCAGCACACCGGTCTCGAGCACGAGGCGCGTGAGGCCGCGCTCGGCCGCGAGGCGCTCGAGCTCGACCATGACCCGCCGCGCGTGGCCGCGTCCACGTGCCGACGGCACGGTGTACAGCCGCTTGACCTCGCCCGCGCCGGGGCCGAGGTCCGCGGACGCGTCACGCAGCGCGACGCACGCGACCGGCTCGTCGTCGTCCCGCGCCACGACCATCGCGACGATCCCGTCGCCCGTCATGGTGTGGCCGATGTCGTCGTCGCCGTACCGCTCGCGCAGCTCCGCCTGCTGGGCGGTGCGCAGGGCCGCGGCGTGGACGTCGTCCCAGTGGACGAGGTCGAGCGCGACCGTCATGCGTCAGCCGACGAGCGAGTGCAGGACCGAGGTGAAGAACCGCAGGCCGTCGGTGCCGCTGCGCGGGCCCTTCGCGCCGTCGGGGCCGAAGCCCGGCTCGACGGCGTGCTCGGGGTGCGGCATGAGGCCGACGACGTTGCCGCGCGCGTTGCTGATGCCCGCGATCCCGCGGCGCGAGCCGTTGGGGTTGTGGTCCTGGTAGCGGAACACGACCCGACCCTCGCCCTCGAGCTCGTCGAGCGTGCGCTCGTCGGCGACGTACTGGCCGTCCTGGTTCTTCAGCGGGATCGTGATCCGCTCGCCGGGCGTGTAGTCCCGCGTCCAGGCGGTGTCGACGTTCTCGACCGACAGCACCTGCTCGCGGCACACGAAGTGCAGGTGGTCGTTCTTGATCATCGAGCCCGGCAGCAGGTGCGCCTCGGTGAGCACCTGGAAGCCGTTGCAGATGCCGAGCACCGGCAGGCCGCCGTGCGCGGCGTCGACGATCTCGGTCATGACCGGCGCGAACCGGCTGATCGCGCCCGCGCGCAGGTAGTCGCCGTAGGAGAACCCGCCGGGCAGGACGACCGCGTCCACGCCGTGCAGGTCCGCGTCCGCGTGCCACAGCGCGACAGGCTCGGCGCCCGCGAGGCGCACCGCGCGCGCGGCGTCGCGGTCGTCGAGCGTCCCCGGGAAGGTGACGACGCCGATGCGGGTCACGCCGGGACCTGCTCGTCCGCGTAGACCGCGACGACGTCCTCGATCACGGGGTTCGACAGGACCTGCTCGCCCGCCTCACGGGCCGCGGCGAGCACCTCGTCGGTGACGTCGCCGTCGACCTCGAGCTCGAACCGCTTGCCCTGCCGCACGCTCGCGAACTGACCGAACCCGAGACGGCTCAGCGCGGCGGCGACGGCCTTGCCCTGCGGGTCGAGGATCTCCGGCTTCGGCATGACGTCGACGACAACTCGTCCCACAGGTCTGCTCCTGGTTGCGCGGTGGCGGGGGGTTCGTCGCGAGTCTACCGACCCGCACCGCACGCCCCGCCCGCCGCCCGCCGGTCGGACAGGCGCCCCGGGCGGGTCAGCGGTCGGCCTCGCGGAGCACCGGTCCGGCCGTCGTCCCGCGCACGGGCGCGGCCCGCGGCGTGTCGAGAGCGGGCACCCGACCTCGCAGCAGCGCCACGACGTCGACGAGCGCGACCTCGTCGGCGGGCCCGCGCAGGACGACGAGCAGCGCGACGAGCGGCGGGAGCACGACGAGCCCGCCGCCCACGACCGCGTACGACAGCACCGGCGCGTACGAGACCTCGAACGACAGGAGGAACACGGTCAGGGCGACCGCCAGCAGCGCCACGAGCCCGCTGCGCAGGTGGTCCCGCACGACGAGGCGGTGCGGCTGGTCGTGCGGCGCGTCGAGTCGGGGTCGCACGCGGCGCACGGCGCGCACGGCGGCGAGCGTCCCGACGAGCAGGCCGCACACGACGACGGCAGCCGCCACCGGACCGAACCCGCCCGGCGGGACCGCGGTCGTCTCGACGCACACCTGCCCGCACGACACCACTTCGAGGTGCCCGGGCGCCGCGAGCACGACGCCCACGGCGGCGAGGGTCCCGGCGAGGACGCCGGCGGCCACCCACCGCAGCGCGGTCCGCGCCGCGAACCGGCGACGCGGGGCCCAGTCCCACCCGAGGTCCCAGGGCGTGGGGGCCTCGCCGGGCTGGGCCACGAGGTGCTTGGCCCGCCACCGGTTCAGGTGAACGGCGCGACGTAGCAGGACGACCGGGAGCAGTGCCAGCACGTACGCGAGGAACGAGCCGGTCCTCGTCAGCGCCGCCACCGCCAGGAACGGCCACGCCGACCACAGCCACTCGCCGAGCGCGCCCGACACGGTGCTCCGCTCGTCGTGCGCCCAGCCGCGGTGGTGCACGGGGATCCGGGTGTCGAGCAGCCGGTACGCGGCGCGGGTCCGCAACGGGGGTCCGGTGCGCACGCGCGTGGCGAGCCCGCCGCGGACGAGCCCGAACCCCTCGCGGACGCCGACGCGCTGCGGGTCGCTCCCGCCGATCTCGGCGATGTCGGCGAGCAGGTCGGCCACCTCACGCGCCCGCGCCGCACGCCACCGGGGCGGGTAGGCGGCGAGGCACCAGCGCAGCGGGAGCCCTCCGGGTCCGCGGCGCGCCATCACGCACGGCCCAGCGCGGGCCGCGCAGGCCGCACGGAGAGGATGCGCCGCGCGCGTGACGCGAGCTCGCGCAGCCGGTCGGTCTCGGCGGTGACCTCGGCGAGGCCCTCGTCGGTCAGCCGGTAGTAGCGCCGCAGGCGCCCGTCGACGACGACCTCGTCGGACATCTGCGCCCAGCCGCGCTCGACGAGCCGGTCGAGCACGCCGTACAGCGTCCCGGCCCCGAGCGCGACGCGCCCGCCCGACAGCGCCTTCACCTCGCGTACCACGCCGTAGCCGTGGCGCGGCTCGTCCGCGAGCGCGAGCATCACGAGGTACGTCTGCTCACTCATCCCCTTGGCCATATCCGATATATATCGCTGAACGACATATGCGCACAAGGGGTTCGAGCAGGTCAGTCGTGCCCGCGGACCTCGTGCGCCTCGTGCGCGACCCGCACCGTCAGCGCCCCGGGACGCACGCGCGCCTCGACCTCGCGGAACTCCCCGACCGGGTCGCCG
Source organism: Cellulomonas palmilytica (assembly GCF_021590045.1). Lineage (NCBI taxonomy): Bacteria > Bacillati > Actinomycetota > Actinomycetes > Micrococcales > Cellulomonadaceae > Cellulomonas > Cellulomonas palmilytica. The sequence continues at coordinate 91,279 of NZ_CP062221.1, forward strand.
TCCAGCTGCGCGGCCACCGGCCGGCTCACCCGCACGCGCACCGCGGGCGCCTGCTGCCGGTCGAGGTGCCGGTGCCCCGGCCCCGAGCGCACCACGGTCACGAGCGTGCGCACCCAGCCGACGAGCCCGCGCGGCGCGACCACCGCGACGTCGAGCAGCCCGTCGTCGAGCTGCGCGTCCGGCATGAGCTCGAGCCCGCCCTGCAGGCGACCGCTGTTGCCGATCACCACGGCCTTCGCCGAGCGCCGCACCGGCGTGGCGCCGGCCACCTGGACGTGCGCCGTGAAGCCGCGCCCGACCGCCGCCCGCAGCCCGCCCAGCAGGTACGCGGGCCACCCGACGGCGGCCTTGAGCCGTTCATCGGTGCGCGCCATCGTCTCGGCGTCCAGGCCGACGCCGGCCATCACGAGGAACACGTGCTCGCGCGCGTCGCCGTCGAACCGCATGACGCCCACGTCCACCCGCTCGTCGCGCCCGTCGAGCACCACGCGCATGGCGTCGCCCACGTCGTCCGCCGTCAGGCTCAGCGCACGCGCCAGCAGGTTGCCCGTGCCACCCGGCAGGAGCCCGAGCGGGACGTCGCCGCCCGCGAGCACCTCCGCCACCGCGCGGACCGTGCCGTCGCCGCCGAACGCGCACACCAGGTCCGCGCCCTGCTCGAGCGCCGCGCGCGTCTGACCGACCCCCGGGTCCTCCGGGGTGGTCTCGAGCCACAGCGGCCGCTCCAGCCCGGCCTGCTCGCAGACCTCGTCGAGCAGGGGTCGCGCGTCGACGACCTCCGGCTTCGACGGGTTCGCCACGATCGCCACGCGCGTCATCGTCGTGCTCCCGTCGTCGTGCTGCCGTCGGCGTCCACCGCGTGCGCGTCGTCAGCTGCCTTCGACCGCGGCGTGCTCAGCCAGCCCCACCCCAGCACCGCGCACAGGAGCCCGTTGACGCACCCGACGAGCACGTCGCTCGGGTGGTGCATCCCCCGGTACAGGCGCGAGGTCATGACGAGCACCGGGACCAGGAGCAGCACGACCGTCAGCACGACCCGCAGCCACGTGCGCCGGATGCGCTGCGCCATGAGCGCGAGCGTCACGTACAGCGCGGTCGACGCACCCGAGTGGCCGCTCGGGAAGCTCGACGTGGGCGGCGCCTCGTCGAGCTGCTCCACGTCCGGTCGACTGCGCCCGACGAGCGCGGACGACCCGAGGAACACCATCACCTGCGCGCTGAGCGCGACCGCGGGGACCACCGCGTACCACCAGCGACGCGTGCGCCACCAGACGGCGGCGACGACGAGCACGCACACCGCGATGATCCACTGGGTGTTGCCGACGTGGGACGCGAACGCGGACAGCGCGTCGAGCGTCGCGGTGCGCTGCTCGACGAACCACCGGCTGACCGGGTCCTCGCGCTCGGCGACCCAGCGCAGCGGGCCGTCGAGCAGCATCCCGAGCCCGACGACCACGGCGCCCCAGACGACTGCGGGCAGCAGCACGCGCACCGCCAGGTCACGCGCGGCCCGCCGCGGCTCGGGTCGGGTCGCGACGTCCGGGTCCCAGCGGTGCAGGTCGAGCATCAGGCCGCGCCCCTCTCGTCGTCGTGCCGGTACCAGTGCCGGAAGCCGAGGTACGACGCGAGGGCGAACCCCACGCCGAGCAGCATCCCCGCGACCACGTCGCTCGGGTAGTGGACGCCCAGCATGACCCGGTCCGCGGCGGTCGCCACGGTGAGCAGCGCGGCGCCGGTCACGGCCGCGACCCGCAGCCCCCGCGAGCGCAGCGAGGGCCACACCAGCAGGACGAGGACCGTGGTCATCAGCGCGGTGTTCGTCGCGTGACCGGACGGGAACGAGTACCCGTGCGCGACCTCGACGGGCTCGTCGAGCACGGGCCGGGCACGCTGCACGAGCTCCTTGAGCACGTTCGACAGGGCCCAGCCCGCGAGGACGGTCACGGCCGCCCACACCGCACGCGCGGTGTCCCGCGTGCGCCACCAGTACCAGCCGCACAGCGCCAGCACCGGGATGACGAGGTTGCGCGCGAGGAAGACCGTCTGCCAGACGACGAGCGCGCGCAGCAGCCCCGGCTCTCCCCCCGACAGCCGCGTACCGGCGTTCACGGCGGCCTCGTCGAGCCGCACGAGCGGGGACCACTCGCCGCGCACGAGCAGAGCGACGGCCACGACGAGCACGCCCGTCCCGACGCCGGTCAGCACCGCGAGCCCGAGGCTTCGAGCGCCGCGCACGGCGCGCTCGGGCTCGGCCGGGCGTGAGCTCGGTCGGGGGCGGCGCAGGAGCTGGCGGGTCACGCGGCACACCGTGCCACACGCCGGGCGAACCGGCCTGTCGAGCGGCGTCCGGCACCCGTGCGGGGGACCTCGCGGCCCGGCTCGCGCGGCGGGCTCAGAGCGCGAGCGGCACTCCCGTGAGGCGCTCGTACGCCTCGAGGTAGCGCGCCCGCGTGCGCTCGACCACGTCGGCCGGCAGCGGCGGGGGCGGTGCGTCCGACGCGCGCTCCCACCCCGACGACGCCGACGTCAGCCAGTCGCGCACGAACTGCTTGTCGAAGCTCGGCTGCGGGTGCCCGGGCTGCCACTGGTCGGCGGGCCAGAACCGCGACGAGTCCGGTGTGAGCACCTCGTCGCCGAGCGTGATCGCGCCCGTGGCGGGGTCGGTGCCGAACTCGAGCTTGGTGTCCGCGAGCAGCACGCCGCGCTCGCGCGCGATCGCCTCGGCCCGCGAGTAGACCGCGAGCGTGAGGTCGCGCAGCGCGGCGGCGTTCTCGTCGCCGACCGTCGCGGCGACCACCGAGAACGGCACGTTCTCGTCGTGGTCGCCCAGCTCGGCCTTGGTGGCGGGCGTGAAGACGGGCTCGGGCAGACGCGAGCCGTCGACGAGGCCCGCGGGCAGCGGGATGCCGGTGACCTCGCCCGACGCGCGGTACTCCGCGAGCCCCGAGCCGGTGAGGTAGCCGCGCACGACGCACTCGACCGGGAACATCTGCAGGCGCCGGCAGATCATCGCGCGGCCCGCGACCGCGGCGGGCACGTCGGTCGACACCACGTGGCTCGGCACCAGGTCGGCGAGCTGCTCGAACCACCACAGCGACAGCTGCGTGAGCACCACGCCCTTGTCGGGGATGCCCGGGGAGAGCACGTGGTCGTACGCCGAGACGCGATCGCTCGCGACGACGAGCACCACGTCGCCGTGCTCCTCCCGCACGGCCCGGCCCTGCGCGCTCTCGTCGGGGACGTACAGGTCCCGGACCTTGCCCGAGTACGTGTGCGTCCACCCGGGGAGGGCGGCGGTGGTCGTCGCGGCGGGGGCGTCCGTGGCGTCGTGGGTCACCGGGACAGTCTGGCCGCTCGCAGCCGCGAGGTCACATCGGGGCCAGCAGGTGGGCGGGGCCCGACGAGCGGCGCGTCAGGACGCCGCGGACGCCTTCGCCGCGATGTCCGAGCGGTGGTGCGCGCCCTCGAGCCCGATGCTCGCGACACCCACGTACGCGCGCTCGCGCGCCTCCGCGAGGTCCGCGCCGGTCGCCGTCACGGACAGCACGCGCCCGCCCGCGCTGACCACGCGACCCTCGGCGTCGTACGCGGTGCCGGCGTGCAGCACGTGCACACCCTCGACGGCCTCGGCCGTCTGCAGCCCGGTGATGACGTCGCCCGTGCGCGGCGCGGCCGGGTAGCCCTGCGACGCGACGACCACGGTGACCGCGGCCTCGTCGGACCACTCGAGCGGGGCGAGCGCGCCCAGGCCGCCCGTCGCCGCCGCGTGCAGCACGCCCGCGAGCGGGGTGCGCAGGCGCGCGAGCACGACCTGCGTCTCGGGGTCGCCGAACCGCGCGTTGAACTCCACGACGCGCACGCCCTTCGACGTCAGCGCGAGCCCGCAGTACAGGACGCCGACGAACGGCGTGCCGCGGCGCGCCATCTCCGCGACCGTGGGGCGGGCGACGGTCTCGAGGACCTCCTCGACGAGTCCGTCGGGCGCCCACGGCAGCGGCGTGTACGCGCCCATGCCGCCCGTGTTCGGGCCCTTGTCGTCGTCGAGCGCGCGCTTGAAGTCCTGCGCCGGCACGAGCGGGACCACGTCGGTGCCGTCCGACAGCACGAACAGCGAGACCTCGGGGCCGTCGAGGTACTCCTCGACGACGACCGCGCCGCCCTCCTTCGCGAGGCACGCACGCGCGTGGTCGACCGCGACCTGACGGTCCTCGGTCACGACGACGCCCTTGCCCGCCGCGAGCCCGTCCTCCTTGACGACGTGCGGCGCGCCGAGCTCGTCGATCGCTGCGACGGCCTCCTCGACCGTGCGCGCGACGCGCGGCTCGGCCGTGGGCACGCCCGCGGCGGCCATGACCTCCTTGGCGAACGCCTTGGAGCCCTCGAGCCGCGCGGCCTGCGCCGACGGCCCGAAGACCGGGATCCCGGCGGCGCGCACCGCGTCACCCACGCCCGCGACGAGCGGCGCCTCGGGGCCGACGACGACGAGGTCCGCGCCGAGCTCGCGCGCGAGGTCCGCGACCGCCGCGCCGTCGAGCGGGTCGACCGCGTGCAGCGTCGCGACCTCGCCGATCCCCGGGTTGCCGGGGGCCGCGTGCAGCTGGGTCACGGCCGGGTCGAGCGCGAGGGCTCGGGTGATCGCGTGCTCACGGGCGCCGGTGCCGACGACGAGGATCTTCACGGCGGCGAGGGTACCCGCGCGCCCCGGCCGCGCGTCGGGGCGTCCCACACGTCAGTCGTCGGGGCCGGTCGTCGGGGCCCGTCGTCGGGGCCGGTCGTCGGGGCCCGTCGTCGGGTCAGTCGTCGAGCGGCAGCGGGAACACGTCGGCGTACACGCGCACGCGGCGGCGACCCTCGGTGTCGCCCGCCTCCTTGCGCGCCTTGGCCGCGTCCGTGTGCCGGTCGATGACCTCGACGAGCTCGTGGGACAGCGCGGACGCCTCCTCGAGCGTGAGGTCCGACGACGACGTGGTGTGCACCGCCACGTCGTCCCACGGCGCCGCGGTGCTGATCGAGTCGAACCAGGTCTGCAACGTCTCGGCGCGCTCCTGGATGACCGCCCGCAGCGCGGTGTCGGCCGCGAGGCGCGCGGCCGGGTCGTCGAGGTGCCGCCGGTCGAGCGTGAAGCCGACCGGCCGCCACCAGCGCTCACGACCGCCCGTCGGGGCCGTCGGGTCGTCCTCGATCAGCCCGTGCCGCTCGAGCTGGCGCAGGTGGTAGCTCGTCTGGCCGGTGCTCTCCCCCAGGTGCCGCGCGACCTGGCTCGCCGTTCCGCGGCCGTGCGCGGTCAGGTACCGGTACATCGCGATGCGCAGCGGGTGCGCGAACGCCTTCAGGGCCTCGACGCCGAGCGCGCGGGGCGCGTCGCCGAAGGGCGACGACGACTCGAGCGGCGACGACTCGGCAGGTGCGCCGTCCGCACCCTGCGCGGAAGACGGGAGTCGAACCCGCCTTCCCTCGTCGGGCGTCGCGGCGTCGTCGACGGACGCGGGGGGCTTGCGCTCGGCCATATGCAGAGATACCTTTGCACTCGTTCCTTTGCAGAGATTCCTTTGCATCGAACTCTCTGCACTACCACGAGCCTAACGGGAGCACCGATGACCACCACGCAGACGCACCAGGACGTCACCGCGGCGACCGCGTCGTCGGTGCCCGCGGAGACCCCGGTGACCACCGAGCCGCTCGGCTCGCGGTTCACCGCGCTCCTCACCACGACGGGCCTCGCCAACCTCGGCGACGGCATCGTGCAGATGGGCGCACCGCTGGTCGCCCTCACGCTCACGCGCTCCCCCGGTCAGATCTCGCTGCTCGCGGCGGCCACGTGGCTCCCCTGGCTCCTGCTCGGGCTCGCGGGCGGCGTCGTGGTCGACCGCACCGACCGTCGCACCGCGCAGGTCGTGGCCCTGGCCACCCGCGCCGCGCTGCTCGGCGTGGGCGCGTGGCTCGCGCTGACCGACGCGCTGTCGATGCCCGCGCTCGTCGTGCTCGTCCTGCTCTACGGCGTGACGGAGGTGTTCGCGGACCTCGCGCAGACCTCGCTCGTCCCGGACGTCGTGCCGCGGCCCCGGCTGCAGGCGGCCAACGGTCGGCTCATCGCCGTGCAGCAGGTGACCAACACGTTCGTCGGCGGACCCGTCGCAGGCGGCCTGCTCGCCCTCGGCACCGGCTGGGTGTTCGGCCTGCCCGCCGGGCTCGCCGTGATCGCGGTCGTCGTGCTCCTGCGCGGCGTGCCGGGACGCTACAAGCCCGAGCGGACGCAGGAGAGCAAGCCGGTCGCGGACGTGCGCGAGGGCCTGCGCTACGTCGTGCACCACCCCGTGCTGCGCCCGTTCGTCATCGGCGGCGGCGTCATGAACATGGCGAGCACCGCGTACTTCTCGGTGTTCATCCTGTGGGTCGTCGGGCCCGGGTCGCGCATGGAGATGCGCGCCGAGCACTTCCCGCTCGTCACCGCCGTGCTCGCCGTGGGCGCCGTCATCGGCTCGCTGCTCACGGAGATGCTCGTCGACCGGCTCCCCGAGCTCGCCGTCATGTACGGGTGCTGGCTCGCGTGCGTGCCGCTCATGGTCGTGCCGCTCGTCGCGCCGACGGTCCCCGCGCTCGTCGTCGCGATCTTCTTCCTCGGCCTGACCAACACGATCGGCAACACCATCTCGCAGTCGCTGCGCCAGCGGATCGTGCCGCGCGCCCTGCTCGGCCGCACCACCGGGGCGGGGCGGACCATCGGCTACGGCCTCATGCCGGTCGGCGCGCTGCTCGGCGGGCTCGTCGCCGAGCACGCGGGGCTGCCCACGCTGTTCGTCGGCGCGACCGTCCTGACGGCGCTCGCCATCGCGTACCCGGCGCTCACCGTGCGCCGCTCGACGGTCGCCGCGGCCGAGGCCGCGAACACCGACCGGCACGACGAGCCCGCCTGAGACCTTCCAGGGGCGACGAGAGCCGGTGACCGGGGAACCCCCGCGTCACCGGCTCTCGGCGTGCGCTGCGGACGAGCGCTCAGTCGAGCAGGTCGTGCTTGATGATCGTCGCCTCACGGCCCGGTCCGACGCCGATCGCGCTGATCCGCGTGCCGGACACCGACTCCAGGAACTCCAGGTAGCGCTGCGCCGCGGCGGGCAGGTCGTCCCACTCGCGCGCCCCCGTGATGTCCTGCGTCCAGCCGTCGAGGTACTCGTAGACGGGCGTGGCGTGGTGGAAGTCCGACTGGTCGAGCGGCATCTCGTCGACGCGCTGCCCGTCCACCTCGTACGCGACGCACACCGGGATGCGGTCGCGGCCGGTCAGCACGTCGAGCTTCGTCAGGACGATGTCCGTCAAGCCGTTGACGCGCGACGCGTACCGCGAGACGACCGCGTCGTACCAGCCGGTCCGGCGCGGACGGCCCGTCGTCGTGCCGAACTCGCCGCCGGTCTGCCGCAGCCACTCGCCGTCGTCGTCCAGCAGCTCCGTCGGGAACGGGCCCTCGCCGACGCGCGTCGTGTACGCCTTCGCGACGCCCACGACCCGGTCGATGCGGGTCGGGCCGACGCCCGAGCCCGTGCACGCGCCGCCCGCGGTCGCGGACGACGACGTCACGAACGGGTACGTGCCGTGGTCGACGTCGAGCATCGTCGCCTGGCCGGCCTCGAACACGAGCGTCTTGCCCGCGTCGAGCGCGCGGTTCAGCTCCAGGGGCGTGTCCGCGACGAACGGGCGCAGGCGCTCGGCGTAGCGCAGCAGGTCCTCGACCGTCTCCTCGACCGTGATCGCGCGGCGGTTGTAGACCTTCACGAGCAGGTGGTTCTTCTGGTCGAGGGCACCCTCGACCTTCTGCGCGAGGATCTTCTCGTCGAACAGGTCCTGCACGCGGATGCCGACGCGGTTGATCTTGTCCGCGTACGTCGGGCCGATGCCGCGGCCCGTGGTGCCGATGCGGCGCTTGCCGAGGAACCGCTCCGTGACCTTGTCGACCGTGCGGTTGTACGGCGCGATGACGTGCGCGGCGGACGAGACGAGCAGGCGCGAGGTGTCGACACCGCGGCCCTCCAGGCCGTCGATCTCCTGGAACAGGACCTCGAGGTCGATGACGACACCGTTGCCGATGACGGGTACGACGCCCGGGGAGAGGATGCCCGAGGGCAGCAGGTGCAGCGCGTACTTCTCGCCGCCGACGACGACCGTGTGGCCGGCGTTGTTGCCGCCGTTGAACTTCACGACGTACTCGATGCGCGAGCCGAGCTGGTCGGTCGCCTTGCCCTTGCCCTCGTCGCCCCACTGGACGCCGAGCACCACGACGGCGGGCATCTGATCACCACTCCCACCTGCCTGAGGCTTTCGCCGAGCCGCGCGTCGGGCGGCGGCGGGCACAGGGCGACAGGACCCGGTACCTCCGAGAGGGTACCCGACGGTCAAGAAACGGTCAGGTCGCGACCGTCGGTCAGCGCAGGCCCGAGACCTCCTCGGCCGACGTGCCCGAGTCGACGAGGAACTGCTGGCAGCGCTCCGCCTCGTCCGACTCGCCGATCGCGTCCGCCGCCTCCGCGAGCGCGAGCAGCGCGCGCAGGAAGCCCTGGTTGGGCTCGTGGTCCGCGGGGATCGGGCCGCGACCGCGCCACCCCGCGCGGCGCAGCGCGTCGAGCCCGCGGTGGTAGCCGGTGCGCGCGTACGCGTACGCCGCCACCGGGTCGCCCGTGTCCTGCAGCGCCTGCTCCGCGAGCAGGGCCCACACCAGCGAGGCCGCGGGCGCGACCCGCACCGCGCCCCGCGCGTCCTCGCCCGCCGCGAGCGCTGCGCGGGCCTCGGCGTCGTCACCGTCGGCGGGCAGCAGCGTCGGCTCGGGGCCCAGGAGGTTCTCGTGCGTCATGGCACCAGTCTGACCCGTCCCGGCCCGACGAGCGGCGCGTGGCGTCCGGGGGACTTCATCGGACAACCGTCCGGGAGTCGCCCGGTTCGGCGTGCGGACCCTCGACGGCCCAACTAGTGTCGACCCGCCGAGCCACCACACCCCCTGGGGACGGACACACACATGATCGAGATCTCCACGTCGCCGACGAGCACCACGCTCGTGATCTCCGGCGACCTCGACCTCGCGGAGCGCGACCAGTTCCCCGAGGTCGCCGCGCGGGTCGTCGGGCTGCGCCGTCAGCTCGTCGTCATCGACATGTGCCGCGTGACGTTCATGGACTCCACGGGGGCAGCTTTCCTGATCTCGCTCGCCGACTCGGCACGCAAGCGTGGCGGCGCCGCGGCGCTGCGCGGCGCGGACCCGCGCGACCTGTTCGTGCTCGAGGTCTGCGGCGCGCTCGAGCTGTTCCGCATCGACGCGGACCACCGCTGCGAGGACGCGCGCCCCACGTCGGACTTCTCGGCGCCCGCGACCACCTGACGCACCCGGCCCCGGGCACGCCCTGGCGGCGCGTCCTCGGCCCGCGTGCGCCCGCGGGCGCCCATGACCTGCCGGCGGCCGCTTCCTGCTCGCGGCGTCCCGGTCAGCGGCCGGTCGGCGGCAGCGCGCCCGGGCGCACCTTGGCCCACACGACCTTGCCGCGGCTCGACTGCCGCCAGCCCCAGTCGGCCAGGCGCTCGACGATCTGCATGCCGAACCCGCCGACGCGCCCGGGGTGGCCGTCGGTCGTCACGGGCGGCGCGGGGTTGCCGTCCTCGACCTCGATGCGCAGGCCGTCGCCCGTGTCGTAGAGCTGCAGCGAGACGTGGCCGTAGCCGTGCAGCACCGCGTTCGCGACGAGCTCGGAGACGACGAGCTCCGCGTTCGACGCGTCCGGCATGTCCCACGCGTGGCACGTGCGCACCACCGCGTGCCGCGCGCGGCCCACCGACGCGGCCTCGCTCGGCAGCGACCAGCGCCGGCGCCGCGGGCTGCGGCCCCGCTGCGCGACGTCGCTCGGGTCGGGCACGCGCACGACGACGACCGCGACGTCGTCCTCGGGGTGGTCCGCGAGCCGGGACAGCAGCTCCTCGCCGATGCCCGCGGAGTCGCGCGCGGTGACGCCGGCGACCACGCGGGACAGCGCGTCGAGACCCTCGCGCAGGTCGCGGTCGCGCCGCTCGACGAGACCGTCCGTGTGGTAGACGAGCACGTCACCGGGCTCGAGCTCGAGCTCGGCCGTGCCGCGCTGCCCGTTGCCGAACCCGACGAGCGGCCCGCCCGCGGCCAGCAGCTGCGCCACCTCACCGCCGCGCACGTGCAGCACCGGCAGGTGCCCGGCGCGCGACCAGCGCAGCAGCCAGCGGTCGCCCAGGCGGTGCAGCGTGGACAGCACGAGCCCCGCGGCGCGCGGGATCCGCATGCCCGCGACCAGCTGGTCGACACGCTCCAGCACCGGCCCCGGCAGCGTCACGTCGTACGCGTAGGACCGCACCACCGAACGCAGCTGGCCCATCGCCGCCGCCGCCTCCACGTCGTGCCCCACGACGTCGCCGATCACCACGCCCACGACGTCGTGCTCGATCTGCAGCACGTCGTACCAGTCGCCGCCGACCTGTGCGTTCTCGGAGTTCGGCGCGTAGTACGTCCACACGTCGAGGCCGTCGACCTCGGCCTGCTGCGGAAGCATCGCGCGCTGCAGCGTCTCCGCGAGACGGTGCTCGCGGTCGTACAGGCGAGCGTTGTCGAGCACGAGGCCCACGCGGCGCGCGATGAGCTCGAGCACGGTCGTCGTCGACGCCTCGAGCCGCCCGCCCGCCTCAGGACGCGGCAGCACGACGAGCACGCCGATGACCCGGCGACGCCCCGGCACCGGCACGACGAACGCCGCCTCCGGCAGCTCGTCGAGACCCGACTCGAGCGCGACCCGCTCGACGAGCCAGTGCGACGCGCTCGCGCGCGCGTAGTCGCGGTCCAGCACGAGCTCGACGGGCCGGTCCCGGTCCCCGTCGAGGAGCTGCTGCACGGCGTCCTGCGGCGCGTGCTCGACGTCCCCGCCGTCCGGGCGGCGGTGCTCGCCGTGCCGGCTCCCACGGCCCGACGGCGGCCGCAGCTCGCTCGTCGCGTCCACGGGCCGCAGACCACCGTCGTTGACGTAGAACGCCGCCCACGACACGACCGAGCGCTGCAGCAGCGTGGCGATCTCGTGCAGCGGCGTCGCGCGGTCCGTGACGTCCATGAGCAGGTCGGAGACCTGGACGATGATGCTGACGCTGCGGCGCTCGCGGCGCTCCGCCTCGACGAGCGCCGCCTGCTGCTCGTCGTGCGAGACGCGCTCGGAACGGTCCTCGAACGCGACGATCCAGTGCGCGGGGCCCGCGGGGCTCCCGTCGGGCGTCTCGTCGCCCGGCGGCCCGGCCGGCGCCTCGACCGGCGCGAAGTGCACCCGGCACGGGAACAGCGACCCGTCGGCGCGCGGGATGGACAGCTCGGCGGTCGTCGGCTCCCCCTGCGCGAGCCGCGCCCGCAGCGCGGCCATCTCACCGTGCCGGCGCGCCCCCTCGGGGATCGGCTGCCGCTGCCGCTCGCGCGCCCCCGCGGCGTCGTAGCCCATGGTCCGCTCGAACGCCTCGTTCGCCCACACGATGCGCAGGTCGCCCGCCTCGCACATCGCGTACGGCACGATCGTGGCCTCGAGCGCGCGCGCCAGCAGGGCGGTCGACGGGGGCGCGAGCACGCCCGACGTGGGGGCCTGCGCGGGCCCTGCGGAGGCCTCGGTCGCGGCCTCCTCGACAGATCCGGACGTACGGGTCGTGCCCGGGGTGTTGACCACCACCACCTCCGATCGTCTAGCGTGCCGAACGGGTGCGACGTCGTCCTGTCGTCGCCACTCGCGGAAGGAGCACCGTGCGCGACGGTAACAGCACGATGGAGGGCGGGCCCGTCCAGCCGACGGCCGGCCCGACGCGCTCCTCGTCACCAGGTGACGGGGAGCAGGGGGGCGTCCACGTGATCGTCGGGGTGGACACGACGAGGATCGTCCTGTCCGGGGAGGTCGACGCCGACCTCGGCCCCGAGCTGCACGAGGCCACCACCGAGGCCGAGAACGCGGGTCTGCCGATCGAGGTGGACGCGCACCACGTCACGTTCATGGACTCGTCGGGCGTGGCGTTCCTCGCCCGCCTGTCGATCCGTTCGCAGCACCGCGTGCGGCTGCTGCGCGTCCCGCCGACCGTGCGCTTCCTGCTGGAGGTCACGCGGATCGGCGAGCTGCTGGACGTCGTCGAGGAGTCCGACGAGCGGGAGTTCCAGCCCGTCGCACCCGACACGACGCCCTGACACCCGCACGGCCCGAGCACACGACGAGCCGCCGCGGTCCGAGGAAGGACCGCGGCGGCTCGTGGGTTCGAGCGCTGGTGCTCAGCGCGCCCGGGTCAGCGGATCTTCTGGCCCGCCGAGCGCAGCTGCTGCGCGGCCTCGACGATGCGGGCGGCCATGCCGGCCTCGGCCAGCTTGCCCCACGCGCGCGGGTCGTACGCCTTCTTGTTGCCGACCTCGCCGTCGACCTTCAGCACGCCGTCGTAGTTGCGGAAGAAGTGGTCCGCGACCGGGCGGCTGAACGCGTACTGCGTGTCGGTGTCGATGTTCATCTTGATGACGCCGTTGTCGACCGCCTCGGCGATCTCCGCGGCCGTCGAGCCCGACCCGCCGTGGAAGACGAGGTCGAACGGCGACTCCTTGCCGATCTCCGCGCCGACGGCCTTCTGGATGTCCGCGAGGATCGACGGGCGCAGCTTGACCGCACCCGGCTTGTACACGCCGTGCACGTTGCCGAACGTGAGGGCCGTCAGGTAGCGGCCCTTCTCGCCGGCGCCGAGCGCGCGGACCGTCGCCAGACCGTCCTCGGCCGTCGTGTACAGCTTCTCGTTGATCTCGGCCTCGTGGCCGTCCTCCTCGCCACCGACGACGCCGACCTCGATCTCGAGGATCGTGCGCGCGGCCTGCGAGAGCTCGAGCAGCTCCGCGGCGATGACGAGGTTCTCCTCGAGCGGGATGTCCGAGCCGTCGAACATGTGCGACTGGAACGTCGGGTTCTCGCCGCGCTTGACCTGCTCGGCCTCGAGCGCGAACAGCGGGCGCACCCAGGAGTCGAGGTTCTTCTTGACGCAGTGGTCGGTGTGCAGCGCGATCGTCACGTCGTAGTTCTTCGCGACCTCACGCGCGTACGCGGCGAGCGCGAGCGAACCGGCGATGCGGTCCTTGATCGTCGAGCCGGACGCGTACTCCGCACCGCCGACGGAGACCTGGATGATGCCGTCCGACTCGGCCTCCGCGAAGCCCTGGATGGCGGCGGTGACGGTCTGGGACGACGTGATGTTGACGGCCGGGTAGGCGAACTTGCCTGCCTTCGCCCGGTCGATCATCTCCGCGTACACCTCGGGGGTGGCGATGGCCATGCGCTCACAACTCCTGTGGCTGGATGGGGGTGGTGTCGGCACCGAGTCTGCCACTACCCGCCGTCTCGGTGGCCGGGACGTCCTTCCCATGGACGCGACCTGCGGCTGCGCTCGTGGGCGGCCGGGTGCGTCAGGCGTCCGCGGGCGCCGGCAGGTCGGCGTGCTGCTCGACCCACGCGTGCATCGCGATCGCCGCGGCCGCGCCCGCGTTGATCGACCGCGTCGAGCCGAACTGCGCGATGTGCAGGACGTCCACGGCCGCCGCGCGCGCCTCGTCGGACAGCCCCACGGACTCCTGGCCGAACAGCAGCACGCACGCACGCGGCAGCGGGTACCCCTCGATCGGCACGGACCCCGGCAGGTTGTCGACCCCGAGCACGGGCAGGTCCTCGGCGTTCGCCCACGCGATGAGCTCCCCCACGCTCGCGTGATGCTGCACGTGCTGGTAGCGGTCCGTCACCATCGCGCCGCGCCGGTTCCAGCGCCGGCGCCCGACGATGTGCACGCGCGCCGCGAGGAACGCGTTCGCGGTCCGCACGACCGACCCGATGTTGAGGTCGTGCTGCCAGTTCTCGATCGCCACGTGGAACGTGTGCCGCCGGGCGTCGAGGTCCGCGACGATCGCCTCGAGCGTCCAGTAGCGGTACCGGTCGGCGACGTTGCGCCGGTCCCCGTGGGCCAGCAGCTCGGGGTCGTAGTGGGGCGCGTCGGGCCACGCCTGCGGCCCGCCCGGCCACGGGGGGACACCGACCTCGGACTCCTCCACGCGCCCCAACCTAACCCCGGGCCGGGCGTCGCCCGCGTGGGACACGGCGGGTACGCGCGGGTCCGCGTGGATGTCGGGGTCAGGAGTCCCGCAGGCCCGCGACGAGCTCGGCGAACACGGCCTGCGCGTCGTCCCAGCGGGCGAGCGCGGCCGACTGACCGACCCACAGCGACAGCAGCTCACCCTCGTCGCGCTGCGCCGCGACCGCCCGGAACCGGCCCGTGAGCCAGTTCTGCGCGGGGAACGGCGCGATCGCGCCCGCAGCCTCGACGGCCCGCACCGCGCGGTTCGGCACACCGCGAGCGAGGCGTCCGCTCATCGCGCGCGTCAGGACCGTGCCGTGCGCGGGGCTCGCGGCGATCGCCGCGCGGTGCGCGTCGCTCGCGGCCGACTGCCGCGTCCGAAGGAACGCCGTGCCGACGACCACGCCGTGCGCCCCGAGCGCGCGGGCCGCGGCCACGCCGCGACGGTCCGCGACACCGCCGGCCGCGAGCACGGGCACACGAACCGCGTCCACGACCTGCGGGACCAGCGCGAACGTCCCGACGACCGCATCGGCCGCGTCGTGCAGGAACGACACGCGGTGGCCGGCGGCCTCCGCACCGGACGCGACCACGGCGTCGACCCCCGCGTCCGCGAGCGCGCGCGCCTCGTCGACGGTCGTCGCGGTCCCGACGACGAGCGTGCCGCGCTCGTGCGCGGTCTGGACGACCCACGGCGCGGGCACGCCGTACACGACGCTCAGCACAGCCGGGCGCGCGTCGAGCACCGCCGCGAGCTGCTCGTCGACGTCCGGCAGGTACGCGTCGGGCTCGTCGGGCTGCGCGAGGCCCAGCTCCGCGAAGAACGCATCCACCGCGGCGCGCGGACCCGTCAGGTCCACCTCGCCGGGCCGCACCTCGTCGCCGCGCGCGAGCCACACGTTGAGCGCGAACGGCCGGTCCGTCGCGGCACGCAGCTCCGCCACGGTGCGCTCGACCCGGTCCGGTGCGTAGCCGTACAGGCCGTAGGACCCGAGCCCGCCGAGCCTGCTCACCGTCGCCGTGAGCTCGACCGACGACAGACCGCCGAACGGTCCCAGGACGACCGGGACCTCGATCCCGAGCAGCGCCTCCAACCGGCCCGTCATGCGGCGACTGTACCGAGCGGGGCCACCGCGACGGTGACCTGCGCCACTCGTCGGACACCCCCCGCGGCGCGCTGTCCTGCACGTCCACGCGAACCTCGCAGTCCGGACGCAAGCCCCGCACACGACACGCCCGTACCCTGGTGGGCATGCTCACGACGACCGCCCTCGCGGCGCTGCCTGCCGTGGGGCCGGTCCCCGCCCTCGGGCCCGACTTCCTCGACGCCGACCACCTCATCCAGTCGTTCGGCGGCGCCGCGCTCCTCGGCATCGTGATCGTCGTGTTCATCGAGACGGGGCTGCTGTTCCCGATCCTGCCCGGCGACTCGCTCCTGTTCACCGCGGGTGCGCTCGTCGCGCAGGACGTCCTCGACTTCCCGCTGTGGCTGCTGTGCCTGCTGATCTTCCTGGCCGCGTTCCTGGGCGACCAGACCGCGTTCCTCATCGGCCGCAAGGCCGGGCCCAAGGTGTTCAACAAGCCCGACTCACGCTTCTTCAAGCAGTCGTACATCGACCAGACGTACGCGTACTTCGACAAGTACGGCGGGCGGACGATCATCGTCGCGCGCTTCGTGCCGATCGTGCGGACGTACGCCCCCGTCGCCGCGGGCGTCGGGCACATGAGCTACCGGCACTTCGTGTCGTTCAACGTCATCGGCGCGCTGCTGTGGGGCGTCGGGGTGACGCTCCTGGGCTTCGCGCTCGGGAACATCGCGTTCGTCAAGAACAACATCGAGGCGCTGCTCGTCGTCCTCGTCCTGATCTCCGTCCTGCCGATGGTGTGGGAGGTCTGGCGCGCCAAGCGGCGCACGCGCGACGAGCGGTACGACGAGCCCGCGGAGCGCTCCGACGTCGAGCGGAGGACCTTCGGTGACGCGTGAGATCCGGGCCTGGCTGTCCGACATGGACGGCGTGCTCGTGCACGAGGGCATCGCGGTGCCCGGTGCGGCGGAGTTCGTGCGCGCGCTGCGCGACGCCGAGCGGCCGTTCCTCGTCCTGACGAACAACTCGATCTTCACGCCGCGTGACCTGCGCGCGCGCCTCGCGACGTCCGGCATCGACCTGCCCGAGGACGCGATCTGGACGTCCGCACTTGCGACCGCGCGGTTCCTCGTCGACCAGATGCCCACCGGGTCCGCCTACGTGATCGGCGAGGCCGGCCTGACGACCGCGCTGTACGAGTCGGGCTACACGCTCACCGCCGCCGAGCCCGACTTCGTCGTGCTGGGCGAGACGCGCACCTACTCGTTCGAGGCCATCACCAAGGCGATCCGGCTCATCCAGGGCGGCGCGCGGTTCATCTGCACCAACCCCGACGTCACCGGGCCGTCCATCGAGGGCGACCTGCCCGCGACCGGCGCGGTCGCCGCCATGATCCAGGCCGCCACGCGGCGGCAGCCGTACTTCGTCGGGAAGCCGAACCCCATCATGATGCGCACCGCGCTCAACCGGCTCGGCGCGCACTCCGAGACCACCGCGATGGTCGGGGACCGCATGGACACCGACGTCGTCGCGGGCATCGAGGCCGGCCTGCGCACCTACCTGGTGCTCACGGGGTCGACCCGGCGCGAGGACGTCGAGCGCTTCCCGTTCCGGCCGTCGGAGATCGTGGGGTCCGTCGCGGACCTCGTCGACCTCGTCTGACCTCGTCCGACCGCTCGGTCGCGGGCGCCTCCCACGCGCGGGGCGCCGCACCCACCCGGGACCTTGGTCCCGGGGCGAACCGGGCACGCTCGGGCGATCCTGCGCGCATGCCCAGCCCGCCCGCACCGGCCCGCCCGACGACGCCACGCCCGGCCGGCGCCCGGCCCGCGTCGCGACGACGAGGCCCCGGCTGGGTGCCGCGCGAGCACGGCGCGTGGGCCATGCTCGTCGTCCCCGTGCTCGTCGGCGCGATCCTGACCACCCCGACCTGGCGCAACGCGCTCCTGCTCGTCACCTGGCTCGTCGCGTACCTCGCGTTCCACGCGACCGGCCTGTGGCTGCGCGCGTCCCGACGACCGCGCTACCTGCCGCCCGTGCGCGCGTACGGGGTCACGCTCGTCGTGCTCGGGGCCGTCCTGCTCGGCTCGGCGCCGGGGCTCGTGCGCTGGGCGCCCGCCTACGGCGTGCTGCTCACGACAAGCCTCGTGTGCTCACGGCGACGCGCGGACCGGTCGTGGCTCAACGACGCCGTGACCGTCGGCGCCGCCGTGCTCATGAGCGTGGTGTCCGCGGGCCTCGGCCGGGACGGCACCCCGTCCGCGACCACCCTCACCGGGACGTGGGTGCCGCCGGGCGCGGACGACGCGGCGGCCTGGGCCGTCGCCGCCGTGCTCGCCGGCTACTTCCTCGGCACGGTCCCCTACGTCAAGACGCTGCTGCGCTCGCGGGGCAGCCGAGTCGTGCTCGCGGTGTCCGTCGGCTGGCACGCGGCGCTCGTGCTGGCGGCCTGCGCCGTGCTCGTCTCCCGGCTCGCCGACGACCGGTCCGGCGGCACCGGGGCGGCCGTCGCGCTCGTCGTCGTCGCCGCCTGCCTGCTCGCCCGTGCGGTCCTCGTCCCCCGCGTCCGCCCCTGGCCCAGCCCGAAGGCGATCGGCTTCGGCGAGATCGCGGCCACCCTCGCAGTCACGGCCGCCACCCTCACCACCCCCACCCTCCTCCCCTGACCACCCCGCCCCACCCCCGCCGAGTGCGCACGTTCCGGCCCCACCGCGCACGCCGTGCGTGCGCACTCGCGCACCAACGTGCGCACTCGCGCAAGGGCCGGTCACCGACCGGCGCGGGGGCCCACCACCCCGCACCGACCCGCGCGCGCACTCGCACCCACGGTCGGGGGCACCCACCTCCCGCCGAGTGCGCGCGTTCCGGTCCCACCGCGCACGCAGTGCGTGCGCACTCGCGCACCAACGTGCGCACTCGGCGGGGGGTGGGGGTCCGGCCGGGGCCGGCGGGCACGCCGTCGGGTCGGAGGTGGTGGGTGCGGGTCGAGGTGGTGGGTGCGGGCCGAGGTGGTGGGTGCGGGGCGAGGTGGTGGGTGCGGGGCGGGGGGGATGACGAAGGCCGGTCGCGTCGCGACCGGCCTTCGTCAGCTCAGGAGCTTGCGCGTCCTGGTCAGAACTGGACCGTGGGTGCCTGGCGGACCTGCGGGTCCTGCACCTCGAAGTACTCCGCGCGCTCGAAGTGGAACATGCCCGCGATGACGTTCGTCGGGAACGTCTCGATCTTGGTGTTGAGGCTGCGCACGTTCGCGTTGTAGAAGCGGCGCGCGGCGGCGATCCGGTCCTCGGTCGTCGACAGCTCGTTCTGGAGCTGCTGGAAGTTCTCGCTCGCGCGCAGCACCGGGTAGTTCTCGGCGACCGCGAACAGGCGGCCCAGGGCCTGCGTCAGCTGGTTCTCCTGCGCGGCCTGCTCCGCGACGGACGCGCCCTGCCCCGCAGCGGCGGCTCGCGCGCGCGTGACCTCGTCGAACACCGCGCGCTCGTGCGCGGCGTAGCCCTTGACGGTCTCGACGAGGTTCGGGATCAGGTCGTGCCGGCGGTGCAGCTCGACGTCGATCTGACGCCACGACTCCTGCACCAGGTTCCGCAGGCGCACCAGCGCGTTGTACTGCGCGACGGCCCACAGCAGGGCGATGACGACGAGCACGCCCACGACGATCGCGGCGATGGCTCCACCAGGCACGAGGACTCCTTCTCCAGGGGTAGGTGTGAGCCTAGCGGGCCAGCGGGTCGTGCCCGTGGTCCAGCCAGACATGACGCGGGACGGCGTCGGCGATCGCGGCGAGCAGCGCGATCCGCGCGTCGAACCGTTGCAGGTCCGTGCGGCCGGGCGCCCACGTGAGCAGCGTCGTGCCCTCGATGCGCCACGCGACCCGGTTCTCCCGCAGCAGGCGCTCGACGAGCCGCGGGTGGAGGATGGCGTGCCCGACCGCCAGGTCGGTCGCCCGCACGGCGTAGCGCTTGTTGAACTCGGCGGACTCGACGTCCAGGTCCGTCTTGCCGAACGCGGTGGCCAGGCGCGAGCCGACCGACTCGGGCGTCACCTCGAGGTCCGGCAGGAACGCGGGCAGCTGCAACGTGACCACGTGGAACGTGTGCGTCGTCGTGCTGCGCTTGCCGTCCGAGTCGGTGCTCGACGTCTCGTACGAGTACACGAACGACATCAGCTCGTGCTGCTGGAACCGACCCGCGACGGTGTCGCAGACCTTGCGGTTGTCGCCCGTACCGAACGGGGACCCGCGCCACCGGCTCACGAGCGAGCGGTCGTCGGGCTGCCGGGTCCAGCCCCGGGTGGTGAGCCACGCGTCGAGCGCCGCCTGGTGCTTGCGGTGCGAGATGGTCGACCAGACCACCATCAGGATCATCAACGCGGCGCCGATGCCCAGGATCCACGCGACGTCGAACCCGGCCCCGAAGACCGCACCCGAGCTAGACACGACCCACCTCCGTCCGGGCGTCCTGCCACACGTGCGGCGGGACGAAGGCGAGCACTGTATCGAGCAGGTGCAGGCAGTGGTCGATCGTCGCGCTCCGAAGGAAGCGCGGATCGTGCCACGTCAGGATCCAGCCGCCCTCGACCACCCAGGGAAGACCGAGCAGCAGGTCGGGATCGACGAGCCTGCGAGCGAGCCCACCGGTCAGCAGGTCCCACGCGACGCGCGGCTCCTCGGCGTCGACCACGTACCTCGTGTCGAACTCCGGGACACCGAGCTCGAGACCACGCCTGCCGCGCGCCCCGAGCACGGACCTCCCGAACGCCTCGGGCATGACCTCGGTCCTCGGCAGGTCGGCAGGGAGCCGGACCGCCACGACCTGCAGGTCGGCGGACAGCGGGATGCCCCCGGGCCGCTGCGCGACGTACCGGTACGTGTAGGTCACGGTCTCCAGCTCGACCGCGGTGGCACCGTCCCGCTCGGGCGTTCCGGGCACGTCCACGGGCAGCAGACGAAGGGTGCGCGTGACGTCGACTGCCAGGTCACGAGTCGCGTACGGCTCGGTGACGCGCGGAGGACCGGTCAGGCCGTCGAGCACCGAGTCGTCGCGCGCCGCGAACAACCACCCGCGCTCGCGCGCCAGGCGCTGGGCGTCGGCTGTCTGCGCGCGATGCCGGCGACCCTGTCGGCTGAGCACGACGACCCAGAAGGCGCCGGCCAAGGACACCATGGCCAGCATGGCGAGGGAGTAGAGCAGCGGCTCCTCGGTCGTGATCGCGTAGATCAGCGAGGTGACCGCCCAGCACGTTCCCAGCACCACGGCGAGGCGGACGTAGCCCTGCCGCTCGGGTGCCGCCCGCTCCCCCCGCACGACCGGCCCGTCAGGCCAGGCCGAGGTCGGCCAGGTCGAAGAGGAAGTGGTACGGGACGCCGAGGGCCTCGATCGCCTCGCGGGCACCGGTGCCACGGTCGACGATGACCGCGACGCCCGCGACCTCGCCGCCCGCCTCGCGCACGGCCTCGACCGCGGTGATCGCGGAGCCGCCCGTCGTCGAGGTGTCCTCGAGCACGACGACGCGCCGTCCCGTGACGTCCGGCCCCTCGATGCGGCGCTGTAGGCCGTGGGCCTTGCCGGCCTTGCGGACGACGAACGCGTCGACGTCCTGCCCGCGGCTCGCGGCCGCGTGCAGCACCGACGTGGCGACCGGGTCCGCGCCGAGCGTCAGCCCGCCGACCGCGTCGACCTCGGCGGTGCCGAGACCCACCTCCTCGAGCAGGTCGAGCATGAGGTGGCCGATGAGCGGCGCCGCGCGGTGGTGCAGCGTGACGCGGCGCAGGTCGACGTAGTAGTCGGCCTCGCGGCCCGAGGAGAGCGTGACCTTGCCGTGCACGACGGCGAGGTCCTTGATGAGGGTGAGGAGCTGGTCCCGAGGGCTGGCGGCGAGGGTGGCGTCGGTCACGCGGGAAGGCTACCGCCGCCGGGGACGGCTCAGCGGGCGTCGTCCACAGGCTCGGCGTCAGCCTCGGAGGAGGCCGTCGCCCCCGGCGACTCGAGGGCCTTGCGGTAGCGACCGACCGCGCGGATCGCACTGCGCGGGGCCAGCCGGGCCGCGGCGGAGACCGAGCGGTAGCGCAGGCTGGGCGTGGAGATGACGACCCCGCGCCGCACGTCCGCGAGCGCGCGCGCGACGACGTCCTCGGCGTCGAGCCACGCGAAGTCCGGGTAGGCGGACACGTCGATCGCACCGCGCTCGTGGAACTCGGTGCGCACGAACCCGGGGCACAGCGCGGTCGCGGTGACGCCCGTGCCCTTGAGCTCGACCGCGAGTCCCTCGGTGAACGAGCGGACCCACGCCTTGTGCGCGGAGTACGTGCCCGACGCGAGCAGCGCCGCGACCGACGCGACGTTGAGGATCGCCCCGCGCCCTCGTCGGACCATGGCGTCCGCCGCGGCGTGCGACAGGACGAGCGGCGTGCGGACCATGAGGTCCAGCGCGCGCTCCTCGCGCTCGAGGTCGCCGCCGACGAAGCGCTGGTTGAGCCCGAGGCCCGCGTTGTTCACCAGCAGCCCCACCGGGCGCTCGTCGTCGCGCAGCCGGTCCGCGACGCGCTCCACCTGCGCCCGGTCGGACAGGTCCGCGACGAGCACCTCGGCGCGCACGCCGGCGCCCGCCTCGAGCTGGTGCGCGAGGCGCGTGAGGCGGGCCTCGTCGCGTGCGACGAGGACGAGGTCGTGCCTGGCCGTCGCGAGCTGCCACGCGAACTCCAGGCCCAGGCCGGCGGACGCGCCGGTGACGAGTGCGGTTCCCACGCGCCCACCCTACGGACCGGGACCGACCCGGCAACCTCCGCCACGCTCGCGCGGGACGGGCGACGCGGGACCGGCGGGTCCGCGGGGACGACGAGGGCTGTGGACGACCGGGGGTCGTGTCGGTCGGGGCTCGTAGGGTGGTCGCGTGCACCCCGACGACTCGCCCCTCCTCGACGCGCCCGTGGGCGCCGAGCCCTGGCCGGACGAGCCGCCGTACGACCCGTTCTACGACGACGCGCCGCCGGACCTCGACGCGTGGGCGCACGGCGTCCCGCACGACGCGGGCTCGGGCGAGCTCGCGGCCGCGGTCGCGGCGACGACCCGTGGCACCGCGGGCCGGTCGTCGCGCAGGTCCGCAGGCTCGTCGGACACCCCGGCCCGCGCGGCCGCCGCCGCGTCCGGGACGCCGCTCGAGGTGCTGCGCCGCGTCTGGGGGTACGACGAGTTCCGCGGCGACCAGGCGGAGATCATCGACACGGTCGTCGCCGGCGGGGACGCGCTCGTGCTCATGCCGACCGGTGGCGGCAAGTCGCTGTGCTACCAGGTGCCCGCTCTCGTGCGCGAGGGCACCGGCGTCGTCGTCTCGCCGCTGATCGCGCTCATGCAGGACCAGGTCGACGCGCTGTCCGCGCTCGGCGTACGCGCCGGCTTCCTCAACTCGACGCAGCAGGCGTGGCAGCGCCGCGAGGTCGAGGAGGCGTACCTCGCGGGCGAGCTCGACCTGCTCTACCTCGCCCCTGAGCGGCTCAACGTGCCGGACACGATCGACCTGCTGGACCGCGGGACCGTCGCGCTGTTCGCGATCGACGAGGCGCACTGCGTGTCGCAGTGGGGCCACGACTTCCGGCCCGACTACCTGCGGCTGTCGATGCTGCACGAGCGGTGGCCGGACGTGCCGCGCGTCGCGCTGACCGCGACCGCCACCAAGGTCACGCACACGGAGATCGCGCAGCGGCTGCAGCTCGAGGACGCGCGGCACTTCGTCGCGAGCTTCGACCGGCCCAACATCCAGTACCGGATCGTCCCCAAGGACAACCCGCGCGCGCAGCTGCTCGACCTGCTGCGCACGGAGCACGCGGGCGACGCGGGCATCGTCTACTGCCTGTCCCGGGCGTCGGTCGAGCAGACCGCGGAGTACCTGGTGGCGCAGGGGGTCGCCGCGCTGCCGTACCACGCGGGGCTCGACCGGCAGGTGCGCGCGCACAACCAGGCGCGGTTCCTGCGCGAGGACGGAATCGTGATGGTCGCGACCATCGCGTTCGGCATGGGCATCGACAAGCCCGACGTGCGGTTCGTCGCGCACCTCGACCTGCCCAAGTCCGTCGAGGGGTACTACCAGGAGACCGGGCGCGCCGGGCGCGACGGCCTGCCGTCGACCGCGTGGATGGCCTACGGGCTGCAGGACGTGGTGCAGCAGCGGCGTCTCATCGACACCTCGGAGGGCGACGCCGCGCACCGGCGGCGTCTCACGCAGCACCTCGACGCGATGCTCGCGCTGTGCGAGACCGCGTCGTGCCGGCGCGTGCAGCTGCTCAACTACTTCGGCCAGCAGGCCGAGCCGTGCGGCAACTGCGACACGTGCCTGACTCCTCCGTCCACGTGGGACGGCACGGTCGCCGCGCAGAAGCTGCTCTCGACGATCGTGCGCATGGCGCAGCGCGGGCAGCGTTACGGCGTGGGTCACGTGGTCGACGTGCTGCGCGGCAAGCGCACGGCGCGCGTGACGCAGCTCGGGCACGAGTCGCTGTCGACGTTCGGGATCGGCGCGGACCTGTCCGACGCCGAGTGGCGCGGCGTGGTGCGCCAGCTCATCGCCGCGGAGCTCCTGGCGGTCGACACCGAGGGGTACGGGACGCTGCAGCTGGTCGAGGCGTCGGGCGAGGTGCTCAAGGGCGAGCGCACGGTCCTGGTGCGGCGCGAGCCGGAGCGCACGCGTCGGCGCTCGTCGGGGTCCGGCGGCTCCGGCTCGTCGGGCTCGTCGTCGAAGGCGGCCGCCGACCTGGACGGCGAGACCCTCGAGCTGTTCGAGAAGCTGCGCGCGTGGCGGGCCGGCGCCGCGAAGGAGCAGGGCGTGCCCGCGTACGTCGTGTTCCACGACGCGACGCTGCGCGACATCGCGCTGCGTCGCCCTTCGTCGGTCGACGAGCTCGCGACGATCGGCGGCGTCGGCGCGACGAAGCTCGAGCGCTACGGCGAGGGCGTGCTCGCGACGCTCGCGGGCTGACGCGCTCGTCGGACCCGGGCCGCAGGCCGGGGCAACTCCGCACGTCCTCGTCCGTGGCGAGTCGCAGCAAGAAACGTTTCGGCGGTTCCCCGTAGGAGGGTCGGCTCCGCAGCCTGGAACGACACCGCCCCAGCCGGTGTCCTGACCCTGCGGCGAGGATGCCGCGCACTCGAGTGAGGGTGATCCGACATGCAACGGCACCGAACCATCCTCCGGACGGGACGCGGCCTCGCCGCTGTCGTCGTCGGAGCGATCGCACTGGCCGCCATCCCGAGCGCCGCACAGGCGCACGGCGGCCTCACCGACCCCGCCACACGCACGTACGCGTGCTACGAGGACGGCCTGGCCGGCGGCGCCGCGGCCGGCGAGGCCGGCAACATGAAGCCGCGCAACCCCGCGTGCGTCAACGCGTTCGCCAACGAGGGCAACTACTCGTTCTACAACTGGTACGGCAACCTGCTCGGCACCATCGCGGGCCGCCACGAGACGATCGCCGACGGCAAGCTCTGCGGCCCGGACGCGAAGTTCGCGTCCTACAACACGCCGTCCACGTCGTGGCCGACGACGAGCGTCCGCCCCGGTCAGCAGATGACCTTCAAGTACGCGGCGGTCGCCCGGCACCCCGGCTACTTCACGACCTGGATCACGAAGGACGGCTGGAACCCGTCCGAGCCGATCGGCTGGGACGACCTCGAGCCCGCCCCGTTCGACCGCGTGCTGAACCCGCCGCTGCGTGAGGGCGGCGTCGCCGGGCCCGAGTACTACTGGAACGTGACGCTGCCGTCGAACAAGAGCGGCAAGCACGTGCTGTTCAACATCTGGGAGCGCACCGACAGCCCGGAGTCGTTCTACAACTGCGTCGACGTGGACTTCAGCGGAAGCACCTCCACGCCGACGCCGACCCCGACGCCGACCCCGACGCCGACTCCGGACGTCACGCCCACCCCGGACGACAACGGCACCCCGAACACCAGCCCGTCGCCCACCCCGACGGCCACCCCGACGAACACGGCCACGACCCCGACGCCGACCGACGGTCAGTGCGAGATCGGGGTGGACGTCTCCAACGCGTGGCCGGGTGGCTTCCAGGGCACGGTCACGGCGTTCAACGCGACGATGCAACCCGTCAACGGCTGGACCGTGACGTGGACGTTCGCCAACGGTGAGACCGTCCAGCAGGCGTGGAACGCCACCGCGACGCAGTCCGGGTCGACTGTCACCGCGAAGAACGTGGCGTGGAACGCGACGATCGCGCACCACAACGCGGTGTCGTTCGGCTTCATCGGCTCGGGCACGCCCGCCCCGGTGAAGTCCGCGACCCTCAACGGGGCGAGCTGCATCGTCCGCTGACGTCCGCCGCACGCACCACGGCCCTCGTCACCCCGTCTCCGGGTGGCGGGGGCCGTGCGCGTCCCGGTCAGAGCCCGTCGGGGCGGCGCTTCTGCGGGTAGACCGTGCGCCCCTCGGCGAGGTCGGCGACGAACGTCGCGATCCGTCGGGCACGGGTCTCGGGGCGCTTGGCGCCGGTGACGCGGTACAGGACCGCGAACCGGTTCTGGGACGTCAGCGCGTCGAACCACGCGCGAGCGGTCGGCACCGCGTCGAGTGCCGCCGCGAGGTCGTCGGGGACCTCGATGGTCGCGGGACCGCGGTACGCCGCGTCCCACCGGCCGTCGGCCTGCGCGGCGGCGACCTGGGCGCGACCCGCCTCGTGCATGCGTCCCTCGCGCTCGAGACGCGCGACGCGGTCGACGTTGACCGCCGACCACGCACTGCGCGGCCGACGCGGCGTCATGCGCTGCAGGCTGCTGTGCTCGTCGCGGCTGCGCCGCTGCCCGTCGATCCACCCGAAGCACAGCGCCTCGTCGACCGCCTGGTCGTACGTCAGCTCCGTGACCGTGCCGCCCTTCTTGTGGGTCACGAGCCACACCCCGGTCGGCTGCGCGTGGTGCTCGACGAGCCACGCCCGCCACGCGCTCGCGTCGGGGACCAGCAGCACGGGAAGGTCATCAGCCACCCCCCGATCCTCCACCCCACCACCCACACCTCCCGCGACCACCTCGCGCTCGTCGAGTCCCGCGTCAGCCCCCGGCGGGCGGATGCGCACGCGGGGAGGGCTGAGGTCACTCGCCGGTGAGATGGCCGCGGAGCTCGATCACCTCGAACTCCTCGCCCTGGTCGACGGTGTGGGTCGTGCCCTCGACGTCACGCCACCGGCCGCTCGGGTCCATGTCGAGCCGGTAGCGGCCGCTCCAGGCGGTCGTGAGGGAGATGGTCCGCCGTCCCAGGTCGAGGTACGTGTGCGTCACGACGAACGCCGGGTAGGGGCGCCCCGGGTCCGCCGTGACCACGGTCTCGCCGTCACCGAAGTCCCAGGTGTACGACTCCGGAGTCACGACGACGTCGACGCCGTACTCGCCGAACAGCACCGTGCGGAGCTCCTGGTCCTCGGGCTCCGCGAAGACGATCGTCGGCTTCCTATGTCTGGCCCCGGAGGTCGACGGCGGCCGCCTCGATCGACCAGCGGCCGTCCCGCCACACCACATGCATGTCCGCCACGACGCGCGACGTCTTCGGGAAGTCCTCGACGACCGCGCCGCTCGCATCGAGCGTCGCGGACGGGTGCTCGGTGAATCGAAGCAGCACGCCGTACTCGCCTGCACGGATCTCCGTGGCGCGGGTCTCCGTGAACTCGATCCGCCCACCCACGGAGTGCTGCCCTTCCGACAGGTCCTCCACCATGTCGCCGGCGTTGGCGCAGTAGTCGCAGAACTCGCCGCTCAGGCTGTTCCACGCCTCGAGGTCCCCCGTGGCTTGCGCGTAGGGGAACAACGACATGAAGTACTGCGCGACCTCGAGGGCCGCATCGCTCGACGGTGGTCCAGACAAGCCCTTCGGAGACTTCGGGGGAACTGACGCGTCGAACTCGGCGGCCTCCGGCGACGGGGAGGGTGTCGGTCTCGCGCTCGGGGTCGGGGTCGGCGACGGCGACGGTGCCGCCACGGTCGTGATCGTCGGGCCGGGATCGGGTTGTTCCCCGCTGCAGGCGGTGAGACCGAGCGTCGCCACGATCAGTGCGGTCGCGAGTGCCCCCACGCATGCGCAGGAACCTACCGAAACCGGGCAGCGCCGTGGGCCGGACCCTCCTCCCTGTGGACAGGCCCGCCCGGTCGCTCGCGAGTCGGGCGTGGAGTCGTGCGTTTCTCGCCAAGTCGTGCAGACGAACGCACGAGTCGGCGAGAAACGCACGACTTCGCGGGGTGGGGCGGGGTGGCGGCGCGGTGGGGTGGGGTCAGCGGGTGAGGGTGCGGAGGACGGCTTCCGCCTCGTCGTGGCGGCCCGCGGCGCGCAGGACCGTGACCAGGGTGGAGGCGGCCTCGCCGCGGGGGCCGGGCCGGTGCGCGAGCGAGAAGCCCTCGACCGCCGACTCCAGGTTCCACACGGCCTCGTCGACCTGGCCGAGGCCGTCGTGCAGGCGACCCGCGAGCCAGAACGCGTGCGCCGCGTCCACGACGTGCCCCGCGCCCGCGTAGGCCTCGGCGGCGCGGGTCGCGCGCGCGGCGGCTGCCGCGGCCTGTGCCGGACCGGTGGAGGCGAGGACGCGGGCGGCGGTGTCGTCGAGGTCGGCGCGGGCGCGGCGGCGCACGGCGTCGGCGCGGGCGGCGAGCTCGGCGCCCGCGGCCGCGGCGGCGGGGTCCGCAGCGCCCGCACCCCCGCCGGTGAGCGCTCCGGCACCGCCGGCAGCTGCGGCGGCGTCTGCGGAGTCGAGGTCCACGAGGAGGGCATCGACCGCCTCGAGCACGGCGTCGGCGCCGCCCGTGGCGGACGCGGCGGGGGCCCACGCGACGACGACGGCCGTGACGATCTCGGGTGCCGCTCCCCCGGCCCGCAGGCGAGCGACGGCCGCCGGGTAGGTCGCGGCGGCACCCTCCTCGTCGCCGGCCTCCTGCGCGCAGCGCGCGGCCTCGGCGAGCGCCAGGCCGGCGTCGGCGAGGCGACCCTCCGCCTCGGCGGCGGCGGACGCCTCGAGCCACGCGGCGGCGGCCGCGACCAGGTCGCCCGAGCGCACCAGACGCTCCGCGCGGTCCACGGCGGACTCACCGCCACCCGAGACCGGTCCGGCATCGTCGAGCAGCAGGCCGGGGAGCGAGGCGGGGTCGGCGCCCAGCGGCCCGAGCGGCCCGTCGGTGAGCAGCACGTCCGCCTCGTCGGGCGCGGCGGACGAGCCCAGGGAAGGGACGGGCGACGGCGCGGCGCCCGTCGGGATGACCGCGAGGTCCAGGGTCACGTCGGCGGGGCGGGTCGCGCGCGCCTCGGCAAGCCGCCGGGCGAACCGGTCGGTGCCGTTGCGGGCGTCGAACGCCGCCGCGAGCGCGGTCGCCTCGGCGACGCACCACGCGTGCAACGCGGCGACGTCGGACGCGGGCACCCCGTCGAGCGCGACGTGGTGCCCCGCGGCGTCGGGCAGGAGGGCCGCGGTGCCGGCGACCACGTCGGTGAGGAAGCCGAACCGACCGTGCGGGGTGTCGGCCTCGAGCAGCAGGTGCGCGTCCTCGGTGAGCGCGCGCAGCGCCCGGCGGGTCTGCCCGCCGCGGGCCAGGAGAACGAACCGCGAGCCGCGTGCGCTCGTCATGTCGGACGGCGCGCCCGCGAGCGCGGCGACCGCGCGCCGGTGCGCCACGACGGCCTGCTCGGCCCGGCCCGCGTCGAGGTGGATCAGCGCGAGCGTGGACAGCATGTCGGCGGGTTCGGTCGCGCAGGTCGCGCCCGAGTCGAGGGTCGCCTGGATGAGGCGTGCGGCCTCGTCGTCGTCCCCGCGTTCCACGAGGTACGACGCGCGGTCGCCCGGGTCGCACGCGTGGCACTGCGAGTAGTCGTCGCGCGGCGTGCGGACCCACTCCTCGAACAGCGCGTCGACGTCGTCGGACCCGCGCAGCCGCGCCCACCCGAACGCCTCGAACGCGACCGCGTCCCGACCGAGGCCCGCGAGCGCGTAGCGCCGCTCCATGTCGGCGAGGGTCGCCTCGATCTGCTCCGCGGGGATGTCGGGGAAGTCCGACAGGTGCCCGACCATCCACTTGAACGACCAGAACAGCCCGTGGGTGTCCTCGGCGTCGAAGTGCTCGGGGTGCTCGTCGTACCAGCGCACGGCCTTGGTGAACGGCAGGTACGCGCGCTCGACCTCGCCGCCCCACACGAACGACTCGACGAGCACGTTGAGCGCGTACGCGCGCGACGCGTCGGGCCCCTCGGCCTCGACGAGCCGCACCTGCTGCTCCGCGGCCTGCGTGCGGGCGATGCCGTAGGGCATCTTGCGGACGCGGGAGATCTCCCGGTTCGCCTCCTCGACCGACCGTGTCACGCGTCCTCCTGGGTCTCGTCGGGCAGTGCGGCGCCCGGCCGCGTCAGCCCTGCCTCGAGCAGCACGCTCATGGCGTCGTTCATGAGCTCGGCCTCGCGTGCCCGCAGGGGTTCTCCGGCAAGGAGCACGGCCGTGACGTACAGAGACCGCACGCCCGCGGCGAGCACGGGGTCGGCCGGGTCGGCGGCGAGCAGCCGCCGCACGGTGGGGTTGGCGTCGTTCACGACGAGGCGGCGGGCGGGCTCGTCGTCGCCGGTCACGAAGCCGGCGAGGACGCCGCCCCACAGGTCGTCGGCGGCGGCGACGGTGCGCCGAGCGTCCTGCTGGTGCTCGCCGTCGCGGTCCTGCAGCAGCACGGCGGGCACCTCGGCGGGCTCGAAGCGGCGCACGACGAGCGCGCAGTCCAGCGGCCGCACCACGGCGGCGGCGGCCTGCACCTGGTCGAGGACCTCGAGCTCGCGGTGCGGCTCGACGGGCGCGAGGACCTGTGCGACGTCCTGCGCGCGCAGCTCGCGGACCTGCCAGCCGGGCCGTCGCGCGAGCCGGGCGAGCAGCTCGTCGTCGTACACGTAGCCCGCGTTGACGACCGTCATGCCCTGCGCGCGCGCCACGGGCGCGACGCGACGGAAGTCCTCGACGCGCGTGGTGTGCAGGACCTCGCCGACGTCCTCGCGGACCTGCGCGAGCGTCGTGGCGCCGTCGGTCGTCTCGAACGGCAGGACGTGCGCGACGAGGTCGAGCACCTCGTCGTCGGTGACCGCGAGCGAGCGCAGCGCGAGGTGGTGGGTGGAGACGATGCGGCGGACCGTCTCGAACGGCATGTCCGCCGCGGCGGACGTGAGCTCCGACGAGCCTGCGCCCGACGAGCCCGCGCCGGCCGACCCCGCGCCCGACGAGGCCGTCAGCGCCGCGACGGTCCACGCGCGCACCTGCGCGGCGAGGACCTCCTGCGTCGCGAGCAGCAGCTCGTCGGAGTAGAGCTGCTCGCGCGACGCGGTGGGGCGCAGCACGCTCGTGTCGACGACGCACCGGACGAAGAACGCCCACTCGGGCAGCAGGTCGTCGACGTGCGTGCCCAGGAGCATGCGCTTGAGGTAGACCCGGTGCCGGCTGCCCGCGCCGGGCGGGACGGCGGTGGGCAGCACGAACGCGACGCCCGTGAGCCCCGCGAGCGGCACCGACAGGTCGATGTGCGCGAGCGGCGTGAAGCCGAGGGTCCGCTCGCAGTACGCGGCGAGCGCGGCGGTGCGCGCGGCCTCGTCGGGGTAGGTCGCGAGCCACGGCAGCGACGGCTCGGAGACCCGGCGCCACGCGGTCGCGGGCGACGAGCCCGACGACCCGCCCGCGACGTCCTGCAGGGGGACCTCGACCGCGACGTCGACGGGCAGCAGGCCGCCGAACTCCTGCGCGAGCGCGACGACGGTGTCGGCCGAGAGCCAGTGCTCGGCGTCGCGGCGTGCGCGCAGCCGGACCGTCGAGCCGACGGGGACGTCCGCGTCGACGGGCAGCACCGACAGGTCGTACCGGCCGTCGGCGTAGCCCACCCAGCGCACGGGCGGGGCACCGGCCTCGACCGCGGAGCGCGACACGAGCTCGATCTCGTCGGCCACCATGAACGCGGACAGCAGGCCGATGCCGAACTGCCCGAGGAACTCCTCGCGGCCCAGCCCCAGGTCCAGGTCGCGCTTCGACGAGCGCCCGACGGTCGCCAGGAGCTCGGTCGCCTGCGCGGGCGTGAGCCCGATGCCGGTGTCCGTGACCTCGAGCGTGCCGTCCGGCCCGGGTCGCAGCCGCACCCGGGCCGGGGCGTCCGCGTCGTGCAGGCGGCGGGCCGTGATCGCGTCGACGCCGTTCTGCAGGAGCTCGCGCACGTAGACGCGCGGGCCGGAGTACAGGTGCCGGGCGAGCAGGTCGACCACGCCGCGCAGGTCGACCTGGAAGGCCCGACCCGCGGCGGTGAGGTCCTCGCTCACGCGCCGCCCTGGTCCTGCTGGGCCTCCTGCTCGGCCTTGGCCGCCGCGGCCTGCTCCGGGTACTTCTCGTCGAGGTGCTCGAACAGCTGCAGGCTCGTCGAGATCGCGCACGCGAGGTGCAGGTCGACCTGGGCGTCGCTCACGCCGTGCTCGTAGTCGACCGTGTGCTCCGCGTAGACGCCGAGCACCTCGTCCTCGACCCGCACGTAGCCCTTGGGCCACAGCCGGTCCGCGTTCCACGCGTTGACGACGCGCGTGACGTCGTCGAGGTGCTCGGTGCCGAGCACGCGGTTCCAGCGGCCGCGCACCTGCAGGTACTCGCCGGCCTGGCCGAGGACGAAGAAGTAGAACAGGTGCCCGTCCCAGATGCCCCCGACGTCACCGTCGTCGTCGATGCCGTAGTTCAGGCCGCGCGCGTCGAGGCTCGCGGTGATCCGGTCACGGCTCAGCGGCGCGAGGCCTTCCTGCGGTCCCGTCGCGTCCTTGGTGAAGAAGCCCATGATCTCCCCGCTCGCCGGGCCGCCCGCGCCGGGTGCGCGGGTCCGGAGCCCGGGGACGAGCCTAGACAACCCGGGCGGCCTGCCCGTGCGGTTCGACGGTTCTCACATCGATGCGGTCCGCGAGGCGCGCGGACGTGGGCCGTACGGCCCGATTTCCACGATTCGAGTCGTTGAAAATCGGGGTCATGGACGAGCAGCAGCAGCCGGGTCGGGTGGTCGTCGTCGGCGCGGGCATGGTGGCGCACCGGCTCGCGGCGCAGATGGTCGCGCGCGGCGGCGACTGGCACCTGACGGTCGTCGGCGACGAGCCGTACGCCCCGTACGACCGCGTGCACCTGTCCGACGCGATCACCGGCGCGAGCGCGCAGGACCTCACGCTCGACCCGGCCGTGTGGGACGACGACCGCGTCGAGCTGCTCACGGGCGAGTACGTGACCGCGCTCGACCGCGACGCCCGCACGGTGCACACCCGCTCGGGCCGCGCGATCGGCTACGACGACCTGGTCCTCGCGACCGGCTCGTGGGCGTGGGTGCCGCGCACCGAGGGCGCGGACCTGCCCGGGGTGCTGACGTACCGCACGCTCGACGACATCGCGGCGGTCAAGGACAGGGTCGCGGAGCGCGCCGCGACCCTGGGCCGCCCGGTGCGCGGGGCGGTCGTCGGCGGCGGCGTGCTCGGCCTGGAGGCCGCCGCGGCGCTGCTGCACCTGGGGGCGGGCGCGACGGTCGTGGAGTTCGCGGACCGGCTCATGGCGGTCCAGCTCGACGCGGGCGGCGGCGAGGCGCTGCGCGTCCTGGTCCAGGGCCTGGGCATCGACGTGCGCACGACGACCGCCGCGTCGCGGGTCGTCGCGGGCGACGACGGCAGCGTGGCCGCGCTCGAGCTGTCGGACGGCGAGGTGCTCGACGCGGACGTCGTGGTGTTCTCCACGGGCATCCGGCCGCGGGACCGGCTCGCGCGCGAGTCGGGGCTCGGCATCGGCGAGCGCGGCGGGGTGCTCGTCGGTCCGACGTGCCGCTCGTCGGACCCGCGCGTCTGGGCGATCGGCGAGTGCGCGTCGTTCGAGGGCGAGTGCGCGGGCCTCGTCGCGCCCGGCAACGCGATGGCGGACGTCGTCGTCGACCAGCTGTTCGGGGGCCGCAGCGTGCACTCGCGCGCGGCGGACGGCACGCGGCTGAAAGGCGTGGGGGTCGAGGCCGCGAGCTTCGGCGACGTGCTCGCGCTGACGCCGGGCGCGCTGGAGGTCACGTTCGCGGACCCGGTCGCCCGCACGTACCGCAAGCTCGTCGTGTCCGACGACGCGAGCACGCTGCTGGGCGGCGTGCTCGTGGGCGACGTCGCGCTGTACTCGTCGCTGCGCCCGATGCTGGGCCGTCCGCTCGGCGCCGACCCGTCCGCGTTCCTCGCGCCCGAGGGCGGGGCGGGCGCACCGGAGGTCGAGCTGCCCGACGAGGTCGTGGTCTGCTCGTGCGCGAACGTCACCGCGGGCACGATCCGTGGTGCGGTCAGCGAGCACGGCTGCCGGTCGGTGGGCGAGGTCAAGACGTGCACCAAGGCGGGCACGGTGTGCGGCTCGTGCGTGCCGCTGCTCACGACGATCGTCAACGTGTCGCTCGAGCGTGCGGGCGTCGCGGTGTCGAACGCGATGTGCGAGCACTTCACGATGTCGCGCGCCGAGCTGTTCGCGCTCGTGCGGTCGGGCACGGAGCGGACGTTCAGCGCGATCGTCGCGGCGCACGGCACGGGCCGGGGCTGCGCGATCTGCCGGCCCGTGGTCGCGTCGATCCTGTCGTCGCTCGGCGTGGGGCACGTGCTGCAGCCCGACCAGGCGCCGCTGCAGGACACCAACGACCACCTGCTCGCCAACCTGCAGAAGGACGGCACGTACTCCGTGGTGCCACGCATGCCGGGCGGCGAGGTCACGCCCGACAAGCTGCTCGCGTTCGCGCAGATCGCGGCGGACTTCGGGCTGTTCACGCGCGTCACGGGTGCGCAGCGGCTCGGCATGTTCGGCGCGCGCCAGGACCAGCTCCCCGAGATCTGGCGGCGCCTCGTGGCGGCGGGCTTCGAGTCCGGGCAGGCGTACGGCAAGTCGCTGCGCGCGGTGAAGACGTGCGTGGGCTCGACGTGGTGCCGGTTCGGCGTGCAGGACTCGTCGTCCATGGCGGTGCGCCTCGAGCTGCGGTACCGGGGTCTGCGCTCGCCGCACAAGTTCAAGGTCGGGGTGTCGGGGTGCGCGCGCGAGTGCGCCGAGGCACGCGGCAAGGACGTCGGGGTCATCGCGACCGCGAAGGGCTGGAACGTGTACGTCGGCGGCAACGGCGGGTTCACGCCGCGGCACGCGGAGCTGCTCGCGGAGGACCTGGACGACGACCTGCTCGTGCGGGTGGTCGACCGCTTCCTCGCGCTGTACATCCGCTCCGCCGACCGGCTGCAGCGCACCGCGCCGTGGGTCGCGGCGTACCCGGGCGGCATGGAGGCGCTGCGCGCGGTCGTCGTCGACGACCGGGACGGCATCGCGGCCGAGCTCGAGGCCGAGATCGAGCGGCACGTCGCCGGGTACGTGGACGAGTGGCGGGCGACGCTCGACGACCCCGCGAAGCTCGCGCAGTTCACGCCGTACCTCAACGCGCCGCGGAGCACCGACCCGGACCTCGCGTACGTCCCGCGTCGCGGCCAGCGCGTGCCGCTGGCCGTCGACGTGGTCGACGCACCGCGGGACGGCCGTACGACGACGAACGTGCGCGAGCGCGTGTGCGCGCTGGCCGACCTCACCCCCGAGCGCGGCGCGGGCGTGCTGCTCGACGGGAGCGTGCCGGTCGCGGTGTTCCGCCTCGCCGACGACCGCGTGCTCGCGGTGCAGCAGCGCGACCCGTTCAGCGGCGCGAACGTGCTGTCCCGCGGGATCGTCGGCGACCGCGCGGGCCGCCCCACGCTCACGTCCCCCATGCACAAGCAGGTGTGGGACCTCGAGACGGGCGAGTGCCTCGACCCGGTCGGCAAGGACCCCGTCGACCTGCGGGTGTACCGCGTGGAGGTCGAGGCGGGCGACGTGCTGCTGTCCTCCTGAGCCCTACCGCGCGATGCGCCAGACCAGCTCGCGGCCGAACGGCTCGGCGAAGCCCAGGTGCTCGTACATCGCGCGCCCGTCCGGCGTCGCCGACAGGCCGACGCGCGTCACCTCGGTCTCGTCGTGGAACCACGTCATGAGCGCCATGACCGTCGCGCGCGCGTAGCCGCGGCGGCGGTACGCGGGCTCGGTCGACACGTTGAACACGTGGCCGCGCCGGCCGGACGGGTTCCACGGCTCGGGCGCGTGCTCCTGGAAGTCGCCGACCGCGCACGCGACGGGTCCGGTGGTGCCGTCGCCCCGGTCGCCGTCGACGACGAACGCGACGACCGTCCCGGCCGCGAGGCGCTCCGCGAACCACCGCGTGCACGTGGCCTGCCAGTCGTCCTCGTCGGCGCGGGGCACGCCCATCGCCTGGAGCATGAGGCGACGCAGGCGGGTGAGCGCGGCGGCGTCGCCCTCGCCGGCGCGGCGGACGGTCACGGGCTCGAGCGTGCGCGCGGGCGCGTCGTCGTCCCGGCGCGCGGGCTCGTCGGGGGTGTCGGCGGCGGTCTCGACCGGCGACGACGCGCGGTCCGCGCCCGCGGCGAGCGGCGGGTGGTCGGCGGGCGTGGTGCGGAACCGCGCCTGCGGCTCGTCGGACAGCGCCGCGTCGAGACGGGCGCGCACCGCCGCCGACAGCGGCGGCAGGGCGTCGAGCGGGAACCACGCGGCCTCGAGGTTCTCGCCGTCCGCGGGGTACGGCTCGCCGCCGACCCACCGCATGAGGAACACGAGGTCGAGGTACTGCGCCCGGTCGCCGTTGGCGTACGTCATGGGCGCGAGGACCTCGACGAGCGCGAGCCGCACGGCCTCGGCGTGCACCGCGGCCTCCTCGAGCACCTCGCGCGCGGCCGCGACGGCGGGCTCCTCACCGGGGTCGACGATGCCGCCGACGGGCGACCACGCGCCGGTGTCGGCGCGGCGCACCAGCAGGACCTCACGCGCCGACGAGCCGGCCGACGCGGCCGACCCACCCGGCGCGTCCCGCACGACGACCGCGGTCGCGCCCGTGAGCCACAGCGGGTCGGTGCCGATCTTCTCCCGCAGCGCGAGGATGAACTCGGGCGTCGCCACTCAGGCGCCCGCGTGCGTGCCGTCGACGGCGTACGGCTCGATCGCCGCGACCTCCTCGTCGGTCAGCGGCGGCGCGGACAGCGCGGCCACGTTGTCCTCGAGCTGCGCGACCGACGACGCGCCGATGAGCGCCGAGGTGACGCGCTCGTCGCGCAGCACCCAGGACAGCGCGAGCTGCGCGAGCGACTGTCCGCGCCCCTCGGCGACGGCCGCGAGCGCGCGCGCCCGCTCCAGGTACGTGGGCGAGATCGCGTCGGGCGTGAGGAAGTGCCCGACGGACGCGCGCGAGCCGGCCGGCACGTCCCCGGACAGGTACCGCCCGGTGAGCAGCCCCTGCTGCAGCGGCGAGAACACGATCATCCCGATGCCGAGGTCGCCCACGGCGTCGAGCAGGGACTCGCTCTGCCCGTCGGCGACCTGCTCGACGTGCCGGTTGAACATCGAATAGCTGGGCTGGTGGATGAGCAGCGGTGTGCCGAGGTCCGCGAGGATCCGCGCGGCCTCGCGCGTCGCGGACGGCGTGTAGTTCGAGATGCCCGCGTACAGCGCGCGGCCCGAGGTGACCGCGGTGTGCAGCGCGCCCATGGTCTCCTCGAGCGGCGTGTCGGGGTCCATGCGGTGGGAGTAGAAGACGTCGACGTAGTCGAGGCCCATCCGCGCGAGCGACTGGTCGAGCGACGCGAGCAGGTACTTGCGCGACCCGCCGTCCCCGTACGGGCCGGGCCACATGTCGTAGCCGGCCTTGCTGGAGATGACGAGCTCGTCGCGGTACGGCCGCAGGTCGGCGGCGAGCACGCGGCCGAAGGTCTCCTCGGCGGAGCCGTACGGCGGGCCGTAGTTGTTCGCGAGGTCGAAGTGGGTGACGCCGAGGTCGAACGCGCGGCGCAGCACGGCGCGCTGCGTCTCGTACGGCGTGCCGTGCCCGAAGTTGTGCCACAGGCCGAGCGACAGCCC
Source organism: Cellulomonas palmilytica (assembly GCF_021590045.1). Taxonomy (NCBI): domain Bacteria; kingdom Bacillati; phylum Actinomycetota; class Actinomycetes; order Micrococcales; family Cellulomonadaceae; genus Cellulomonas; species Cellulomonas palmilytica. The sequence continues at coordinate 128,413 of NZ_CP062221.1, forward strand.
CGGCAGCCGCAGCCCGCTGCGCCCGACCCTGCGGTACGTCATCGCGTCGTAGCGCGTCTCGTCGGCACGGTAGGCGGGCTCGGTGGCCATGCGGGCGGTTCCTCTCGTCGGGCGGTGCCTTGCACGCTATCCGACGACGCGCGCAGGTCCGGACCTGCGCGTCCGGGCGTCAGGCCAGGACCGGTGTGGACTCGCGCAGCACGACCTCGGTCGGCACCTCGACGACGCGCGGCGCACCGTTGCCCGCCTCGAGCACGAGCCGCATGGCCTCGGTGCCGACCTCCTCGAGCGGGATCCGCACGGTCGTGAGTCCGGGGACGACGTCGCGCAGCGTCGTGATGTCGCCGAAGCCCGCGAGCGCGAGGTCGTCGGGCACGACGAGACCCGCGGCCCGGGCCGCGGCGAGCGCGCCGAGCGCCATGACGTCGTTGACGGCGAACACGAGCTGCGGGCGGGCGCCGGACGCGAGCAGGCGCGTCATGGCGTCCTCACCGCCCTCGTGGTCGAACCCGCAGGTGAGCACGCGCTCGTCGGGCACTGGCGCGCCCAGCGCGGCGAGCTCGGACGTGAACGCGGTGCGCCGCTCGCGCGCGGTGAGGTGGTGCTCGGGGCCTGCGAGCACGGCGACGTCGCGGTAGCCGCGCCCGTGCAGGGCGCGGGCGAGTGCGCGGGCGCCGTCGACGTTCGCGACGTGCACCGCGTCGGTGCCGAGCACGGGCTGGCCGACGACCGCGGCGGCACCGCCCGACGTCCGGTACTCGTCGAGCGCGTCGCGCAGCGCGTTCGCGGTGCCCTCGTCGTCGTACCGGGACCCGGCGATGACGATCGCGCGCGCCCGCTGGCGCCGCAGCAGCCCGACGATCTCGACCTCGCGCGACGGGTCCTGCTCGGTGCTCGCGAGGATCACCTGCAGCCCGGCCCGGCCGGCGGCGTGCGCGACGCCGCGCGCGATCGTCGAGAAGTACGGGTCGGCGATGTCGTGCACGACGAGTCCGACGGACGTGGTCCGGCCACGCGCCATGGCCTGCGCGTTCGCGTCCGGCGAGTAGCGCAGGCGCTCGGCGGCGGCGAGCACCCGCGCGCGCAGCTCCGGCCCGACGGTGCGGGTGGGGCTGCCGTTGATCGCGCGGGAGGCGGTGGCGAGCGAGACGCCTGCCTCGCGGGCGACGTCGCTCAGCGTCACGGGTCCGGCCATGCGCACGAGACTAGGGGACCGCTCGTCGGGAAAGCGGTATCCTCGGGGTGACCCCGCTCGGCACGACTCACCCGCGAGGACGACGATGACGAACTCTTCCGCCGGCGTGCTCGTGCTGCGCGACGACGACCACGTGGGTGTCGCGACGCGCGACCTGCCCGCCGGCACCACCGTGCCGCTGCCGGGCGGTACGACGCTCGTCGTCCGCCACGGCATCCCCCGCGGGCACAAGCTCGCGCTGCGCGCCGTCCCCACAGGCAGCGCCGTGCACAAGTACGGACAGTCGATCGGCCGCGCGACACGCGACATCGCGCCCGGCGACCACGTCCACACGCACAACCTCGGCATGGCCGACGACGAGCGCACCTACGAGGTCGGCACCGCGCGCACCCGGCTGCCCGCACCCGCGCAGCCCCGCACGTTCGACGGGTACCGCCGCGCCGACGGCCGCTGGGGCACGCGCAACTACGTCGGCATCGTGACCTCGGTCAACTGCTCCGCGTCGACCGCACGCCTGGTCGCGGACCAGTTCCGCGGCCGCGTGCTCGACGCGTACCCGCACGTCGACGGGGTCGTCGCGCTCACGCACGACACCGGCTGCGGCCTGGTCCCGACGAGCGAGGGCGCGCAGCTCACGCTGCGCACGCTGCGCGGCTACGCCGACCACCCCAACATCGCCGCGCTCCTGGTGCTCGGCCTCGGCTGCGAGATGCTCCCGCCCGCCGCGGTCCTCGACGGCCTCGACCTGCCCGCCGACAAGCCCGTGCGCGTCCTGTCCATCCAGGAGACCGGCGGCATCCGCCGCACCGTGCGCGCGGGCGTCGCCGCGATCGAGGACATGCTCCCCGAGGTCGACGCGCTGCGCCGCGAGCCCGCCCCCGTCTCCGAGCTCGTCCTCGGCCTCAACTGCGGCGGCTCCGACGGCTACTCCGGCATCACCGCCAACCCCGCGCTCGGCCGCGCGTCCGACCTGCTCGTCGCGCACGGCGGCACGAGCGTCCTCGCCGAGACGCCCGAGGTGTTCGGCGCCGAGCACCTGCTGCTGCGCCGCGCGGTGTCGCGCGACGTCGCGCAGCGCCTGCTCGACCGCATCGACTGGTGGAAGCAGTACACCGCCGCGGGCGGCGGCACCCTCGACAACAACCCCTCCCCCGGGAACAAGGCCGGCGGCCTCACGACGATCCTCGAGAAGTCGCTCGGCGCGGTCGCCAAGGCCGGCACCGCGGACCTCACCGCTGTCTACGAGTACGCCGAGCGCGTCACCACCCGCGGTCTCGCGTTCATGGACACCCCCGGCTACGACCCGGTCTCCGTCACCGGGCTCGTCGCGGGCGGCGCGACCGTCGTCGTGTTCACCACCGGCCGCGGGTCCGTGCTCGGGTGCAAGCCCACCCCGTCGATCAAGGTCGCGACGAACACCGCGACCTACCTGCGCATGACCGAGGACATGGACCTCGACGCGGGGCGCATCGTCGACGGGACCGCGACCCTGGAGCAGGTCGGGCAGGAGATCTTCGACCTGGTCGTCGAGGTCGCGTCCGGCCGGCAGACCGTCTCCGAGGAGCTCGACCTCGGCGCCGACGAGTTCGTCCCCTGGCAGCTCGGCGCAGTCACCTGAGCCGAGGCCCTCGACGGCGGCAAGGGTGCGGGCGGGCTCGTCGTGCCAGAGGAGGAAGTGCGACGAGCCCGCCCGCGCGAACCGCGCGCCCGGTCGGCACCGGGCACACGGGGTTCAGCGCGGCGCGTACGACTCGCGCGGCAGGTGCAGGGCCAGGTCGACGGCGGTCTCGACGGCCTCGTCGAGGTCGAGGCGGTGCTCGGCGACGAGGCGGGCGAGGTAGCCGGCGTCGATGCGACGGGCCAGGTCGTGGCGGGCGGGGATGGAGCAGAACGCGCGGGTGTCGTCGACGAAGCCGGTGGTGTTGTAGAAGCCCGCGGTGTCGGTGACGGCCTCGCGGAAGCGGCGCATGCCGTCGGGGGTGTCGAGGAACCACCAGGGCGCGCCGAGCCGGACGGCCGGGTAGACGCCGGCGAGCGGCGCGAGCTCGCGGGAGAACGCGTCCTCGTCGACGGTGAACAGGACCATGCGCAGGTTCGGGTGGTGCCCGAACGACTCGAGCACCGGGCGCAGCGCGCGCGTGAACTCGGTGGGGACGGGGATGTCGTAGCCGACGTCGGGGCCGCGCGCGGCGTGCACCGCGGGGTCGTGGTCGCGCAGGACGCCCGCGTGCAGCTGCAGGACGAGGCCGTCCTCACTGGCCATGCGCGCCGTCTCGTGGAGCATGTGGCCGGCGAACGCGGCGGCGTCGGCGGGCTCGACGTGCCCGCGCAGCGCTGCGGTGAGGATGCGCTGCGCCTCGGCGTCGGTCAGCGGGGTCGCGTCCGCGCGCAGGTGGCCGTGGTCCGACGAGCGTGCGCCGGCGGCCTTGAACGCGCGCCGCCGCTCCTCGAGCGCCTGGACCAGCAGCCGGTACGACGAGACCTCGTAGCCGACACGGGCCTCGAGCGCGCGCAGCGCGGCACGCCAACCGGGCCGGTCGAGGTGCACGACGGCGTCGGGGCGGAACGTGGGGACGACGCGGTCGCCCCAGCCGTCGGCGGCGAGGCGCGCGTGGTCCTCGAGCCCCGAGTCGGCGGGGTCGGTGGTCGACAGGATCTCGAGGTTGAACCGCTCGAACAGCGCGCGGGGCCGGAACTCGGGCTGCGCGAGGCGGTCGACCAGGTGGTCGTAGACGCGGTCGGCGGACGCCGCGGACAGCGGCTCGGTGACGCCGAAGACCTCGACGAGCTCGTGCTCGAGCCACAGCCGGGTGGGCGTGCCGCGGAACAGGTGCCAGCGTGAGGCGAACGTCCGCCAGATCGCGCGCGGGTCGGTCTCGACGGGGACGCCGTCGCGGCGCGGCACGCCGAGCGCGTCCTGCGGGACGCCCTGCGAGACGAGCATGCGGATCAGGTAGTGGTCGGGGACGACGAGGAGCGCGGCCGGGTCGGGGAACGGCTCGTCGTCCGCGAGCAGTGCGGCGTCGACGTGCCCGTGCATGGAGACGAGCGGCAGGTCGCGCGTCTGCTCGAAGATCTCGCGGGCCAGGGGGCGCAGCGTCGGGTCCGCGGGGAGCGCGCGGTCGGGGTGCAGCGTGCGGGTCGTCGTCGTCATGCTCGCGCCTCTCGGGACGTCGCGGCTCTGAAACATCCTGAACGCGCATTCACGCGGTCGGATGCGCTTCTCAAGCATGGTCGACGCTACACGGCAAGCGCTTCCCGGACTAGGGTGTGCCGTGATGAAATCGCATTCATCGACGCGCCGGGCCCGACGAGGCGCCCGGCACCCCTGATCCGCCGGTCGAGGACGACCGCCCCGAGGAGGTCCACGTGGTCACGACGCTGCGCGACGTCGCGCGAGCCGCCGGGGTCTCCCCCGCGACCGCCTCGCGCGCCCTGACGCACCCCGAGCTCGTCGCGCCCGGGCGCCGCGTGCTCGTCGAGCGCGCCGCCGCGGCGCTCGACTACCGCCCGAACCGCGCGGCCCGCGAGCTCGCGGGCGGCCGCACCGGCAACCTCGCGGTCGTCGTGCCCGACATCGCCAACCCGTTCTTCGCGGGCCTCGTCAAGGGCGTGCAGGCCCGCGCGCGCGAGCTCGGGTACGGCGTGTTCGTCGCGGACGCCGACGACGACCCGCGCCTCGAGGCCGAGCTCGTCGCGCAGGTCGGCGCACAGGCGGACGGCACGATCCTCGCCTCACCGCGGATGTCCGACGACGAGGTCGCGCGCCTGCCCGACGACCGGCCGTTCGTGCTGGTCAACCGACGCCACGACGCGCACGCGTCGGTGGTCGTCGACAACACCGACGGCATGCGGCAGGCCGTGCGGCACCTGCACGCGCTCGGGCACCGGCGCATCGGGTTCGCGGGCGGACCGGCCGGGTCGTGGTCGGACGCGCGGCGGCGCGACGGGCTCGAGGTCGCGGCGCACGGGCTGCACCGGCTCGAGGTGGTCGACCTCGGGGCGTTCCCCGCGACGACCGCGGGCGGCACCGCCGCGGCGGACGTGGTCGCCGCGACCGGGGTGACGGCGGTGCTCGCGCACAACGACCTCGTCGCGCTCGCGCTCCTGGACCGGCTGCGCACGCGCGGCATCCGCACGCCCGAGGACGTGTCGGTCGTCGGGCACGACGACACGGTCGCGGTGCTCGGCAGCCCGCGCCTGACGACGGTCGCCGTGCCGCTCGCCCGCCTGGGCCGCGCGGCGGTCGACCGCCTGCTCGACGACGACCCCGGCCCCGACGTCCCGCTGCCGGTCGAGCTCGTCGTGCGCGCCTCGACCGCACCGGCCACCGCAACGGCCGCCGCGCCCAGCACCGCGCCGGCCACCGCACCCACCCGAGAGGCCCTGTCGTGACCGCACGCCTGTCCCGCCGCACGCTCGCCGACGCGCTCCCGCGCCCCGGCGTCAGCGGCCCGCCGCTCGTCCCCGCGCGCACGGGCGTCGTCCACCTGGGCCTGGGGGCGTTCCACCGCGCGCACCAGGCCGTGCTCACCGAGGACGCCGCGGCCGCGACGGACGACGACCGCTGGGGGATCCTCGGCGTCACGCAGCGCTCGGCGCGCGTCGTCGAGCAGGTCGCGCCGCAGGACGGGCTGTACGGCGTGCTGACGCTCGACCGCGACCGCGAGGACCTGCGCGTGGTCGCCGCGCTGCGCGAGGCCGTGTTCCCGGGTCCGCCCGGGTCGGGCACCGCGCGCGTGCTCGCCACGGTCGCGTCGTCGGACACGCACGTCGTGACGCTGACGGTCACGGAGAAGGGGTACCGCCTGGGTGCGGACGGGCGCGCGGACCTGTCCGACGAGGGCGTGCTCGCCGACCTCGCGGCGCTGCGCGGCCGCAGCGACGCCCCGGCACGCTCCGCCACGGGCCTGCTGGCGCGCGCGCTCGACCGGCGACGCCGCGCGGACGCCGGGCCGCTGACGGTGGTCTGCTGCGACAACCTGACGGGCAACGGCGCCGTGCTCGCGGGCGTGGTCGACGACCTGCTCGCGGCGACCGGCGACGACGACCTGCGCGCGTGGGTCGCGGCGTCGGTGCGGTTCCCGTCGACGATGGTCGACCGGATCGTCCCGGCGACGACCGCGGAGCACCGCGAGCGCGCGCAGCGGCTGCTCGGGCTGCGGGACGAGGCGCTCGTGGTGGGCGAGCCGTTCACGCAGTGGGTGGTCGAGGACGCGTTCGCCGGGCCGCGGCCCGCGTGGGAGAAGGCCGGCGCGACGCTCACCGCGGACGTGGAGCCGTACGAGCGCGCCAAGCTGCGGCTGCTCAATGCGACGCACTCGCTGCTCGCGTACGCGGGTGCGCTGCGCGGGCACGCGACGATCGCGCAGGCCGTCGAGGACGACGAGCTGCGCGCGTGGGCGACCGCGTTCACGGACACCGACGTGCTGCCGACGCTCGAGCCGCCGGACGGCGCGGACCTGGTCGCGTACCGGGACTCGCTGCTGCGCCGGTTCGCCAACCCGGCGACGGGGCACACCACCGTGCAGGTCGCGATGGACGGCTCGGTGAAGCTGCCGCAGCGGCTCCTGGGCACGGTGCGCGACCGGCTGGCCGCCGGCGCTGTGCCCGAGCACGCGGCGCTCGTCGTCGCGGCGTGGATGGCGTACGTGCGCGCGGCCTCGTCGGGCGCGCTCGTCGTCGCCGGACGCGAGGTGACGCTCGACGACCCGCTCGCGGCGGACCTCGCCGCCGCGGCCGCGGGGCCCGTCGAGGGGCTGGCCGACCGGCTGCTGCGCGTCGAGGCGGTGTTCGGCCCGGACCTCGGCGAGCACGCCGGTCTCCGGGCGGCCGTGGCCTCGGCACTGAGGTCCTTCCCCGTCCGCTGACGCGGGAGGCGTTGACCGGGCGGTCGTCGTGCGGAACGATGGAAAGCGCATTCCCTACTCGCCGTCGCCGCCCCGGAGGACCACGTTGACCACCCGCACCCTGCGCATCGCCATGAACGGCATCACCGGCCGGATGGGCTACCGCCAGCACCTCGTCCGCTCGATCCTGCCGATCCGCGAGCAGGGCGGCCTCACGCTCCCCGACGGCACGCGCGTGCAGGTCGAGCCCGTGCTCGTCGGCCGCAACGCCGACAAGGTCGGCGAGATCGCACGCCGCCACGGCGTCGAGCGGTGGAGCACCGACCTGGACTCGCTCGTCGACGACCCCGAGATCGACATCGTGTTCGACGCGTCCATGACGAGCCTGCGCGCCGCGACCCTCACCCGCGCCATGAAGGCCGGCAAGCACGTCTACACCGAGAAGCCCACCGCCGAGACGCTCGCCGAGGCCGTCGACCTGGCCCGGCTGCGCGAGGAGACCGGCGTCACCGCGGGCGTCGTGCACGACAAGCTCTACCTGCCTGGCCTGGTCAAGCTGCGCCGGCTCGTCGACGAGGGGTTCTTCGGGCGGGTCCTGTCGCTGCGCGGCGAGTTCGGGTACTGGGTGTTCGAGGGCGACCACCAGGGCGCGCAGCGCCCGTCGTGGAACTACCGCGCCGAGGACGGCGGCGGCATGACCACCGACATGTTCTGCCACTGGAACTACGTGCTCGAGGGCATCCTCGGCACGGTCCGCACCGTCACCGCGACCACCGTCACGCACATCCCCACGCGCTGGGACGAGCAGGGCCGCGTGTACGACGCGACCGCCGACGACGCCGCGTACGCGATCTTCGACGTCGTCACGCCCGGCGGCGACCCGGTCGTCGCGCAGATCAACTCCTCGTGGGCCGTGCGCGTGCACCGCGACGAGCTCGTCGAGTTCCAGGTCGACGGCACGCACGGCTCGGCCGTCGCGGGGCTGCGCCGCTGCGTCGCGCAGCACCGCGCGCACACCCCCAAGCCCGTGTGGAACCCGGACCTGCCCGTCACCGAGCCGTTCCGCGAGCAGTGGCTCGACGTGCCCGACAACGGCGACCTCGACAACGGCTTCAAGCTGCAGTGGGAGGAGTTCCTCGCGGACGTCGCGTCGGGCCGCCCGCACCGGTACGACCTGCTGTCCGCGGCGCGCGGCGTACAGCTCGCGTCGCTCGGCCTGCGGTCGTCGGCCGAGGGGCGCCGGCTCGACGTCCCGGAGATCGTCCTGTGAGCACCGACGCGGCTCCCGACCTCTCGCGCCTGTCCCTCAACACCGCGACGACGAAGCGGTGGACGCTCGCGGAGGCGGTCGCCGGGGCCGCGCGCGCCGGGCTCGGGGCCGTCGGGCTGTGGCGCGACCGCGTCGACGAGATCGGCGCGGAGCGCGCCGCGAAGATCGTCGCCGACGCGGGCCTGCGGGTCTCGTCGCTGTGCCGCGGGGGCTTCCTCACGGCCGACGACGAGCGCGGGCGACGCGGGGCGCTCGACGACAACCGCCGCGCCGTCGAGCAGGCCGCGACGCTCGGCACGCGCGAGCTCGTCATGGTCGTCGGCGGCCTGACCGCCGCCCCCGGACCCGAGGCCGCCGCGTCCCCGTACCCCGCGGGCGCCGCCGCCGACCCGGCGCGCGACCTCGTCGCGACCCGCGCGCGCGTCGCCGACCGCATCGCCGAGCTCGCACCGTTCGCCGCCGAGCACGGCGTGCGGCTCGTGCTCGAGCCCCTGCACCCGCTGTTCGCCGCGGACCGCGCGGTCATCAGCACGCTCGGCCAGGCGCTCGACCTCGCGGCACCGTTCGACCCCGCGGTCGTCGGGGTCGTCGTCGACACCTACCACGTGTGGTGGGACCCGGACCTGGCGCGACAGGTCGCCCGCGCCGGGGCGCAGGGGCGGCTCGCGGGGTACCAGGTGTGCGACTGGGTGCTGCCGCTGTCCCCGACCGCGCTGCGCTCCCGCGGGCACGTGGGCGACGGGTACGTCGACTTCGCCGCGATCACGTCCTGGGTGCGCGACGCCGGGTACACCGGCGACGTCGAGGTCGAGATCTTCGCCGAGACGGTGTGGGACGCACCCGGCGACGAGACCGTCGCGACGCTCGTCGAGCGCTACGTGCGGCACGTGCTCCCCTACGTGTAGCGGAAGGGGCCCATATCAACCCCAGGGGCGACTCGTCGACCATCTCACCTGCCGCAGCCGGTACGGGCGTCCTGGCGGTGCGACGTGACCTCGTCGTCGACGGCCCGGACGGCCACGACCGCCGACGACATCCTCGCGAGAGCCGACCGTCAGACGACCTCAGAGACGACCCGCTGGACGCCGAGGCTCGCGAGGACTCGCTCCCGGGCTCCACGGCGCGGTCCCGTGTCGCACATCAGCCGGCCTTCGGTGAGCACGACGACGCGGTCCGCCAGCGCGAGGGCCTCGTCGACGTCGTGCGTGACCAGGACCGTCGCGACCGGGCGGGCCGCGCGCACCTCGCGCACGAGCGCGTGCGCCTCGCGGCGGGTCAACGCGTCGAGCGCCGCGAACGGCTCGTCGAGCAGCAGCAGGTCCGGGTCGCGCGCGAGCGCGCGGGCCAGCGCGACGCGCTGCGCCTGACCCCCGCTGAGCGTGCCCGCACGCTGGTCCGCCACGTCCGCGAGACCGACCCGCGCGAGCGCCGCCACCGCACGCGGGCGGTCGGCGCGGCGCACGGGTGCGTCCGCGAGCAGCACCGTGCGCCACGTGCGCTCCCACGGCAGCAGGCGCGGCTCCTGGAACACCACGCCGACCCGCTCGGGGCGCACGAGGACGTCGGCGTGCGCAGCACCGTCCAGCCCGGCGAGCACCCGCAGCAGCGTCGACTTGCCGCACCCGCTGCGCCCGACGACCGCCACGAGCTCGTCGGCGCCGACGTCGAGGTCCAGCCCCGCGAGCACGGGCGGCGCGCCGTCCGCGAACACGCGGTGCAGCCCCCGTACCCGGACCGCCGCAGGCGCCCGCGACACGGCCCGGTCCCGGGTCGGCACGGTCACCCGCGCACGTCGTGCCACGCGCGCGACACGTCGACCGGCTCCGCGAGCAGCCCCTCCTCGACGTACAGCTCGGCGACGCGCGCGAGCTCGGCCGCGAGGTCCTCGTCGGCGTACGCGAGCCGCGGCGTCGCCAGCGCGGTGAGCCCCGCGACGACCGCGTCCGACGCGCCCGCGTCCCGGTAGGCGTCCGCGAGCGGCGCGGGGTCGGCGGCGAGCGCGTCGGCCTCGGCCGCGAGCGCGTCCACGACCGCGCGCACCACGTCCGGGTGCGCGTCGACGAAGTCCCGCCGCGCGACGTGCACGCTCGCGTTGTCGGAGCCCAGGTCCCGCGCGAGCGCGACCGTGCGCGCGCCGTCGACCTGCGCACCCACGAGGTACTGGTCCCACGTCGCCCACGCGTCGACCTTGCCCGCCGCGAACGCCGCCGCCGCGTCCGGCGGGGCCAGGTAGACGGTCTCGACGTCGTCCGGCGTGAGGCCCGCGCGGCGCAGAGCGAGGCGCAGCAGGTACTCCCCCGTGCCGCCCTGGTTGACCGCGACGGAGTGCCCCGCGAGGTCGCCGACGTCCGCGATGCCGCTGGCGGGCGTCGCGACGATGCCCTGCGTGTCGCCGTCGGTGCGCTCCACCGCGACGACGACGAGGTCCGGGTCGCCCGCGAGCGCCGCGACGACGGCCGTGGTCGAGCCCGACGTGACGTCGACCCGGCCCGCGGCCATCGCCTCCGCCGCGGGGGCGAACGCCGCGAACGGCTCGGTGGTCTCGGCCCGCGCGCCGACGCTCGCGACGGCCTCGTCGAGCGTGCGGTCGCCGGCCGCGAGCGTCAGGAGGTTCTGCGTCGTGAGGACGCCCACGCGCACGGGCACGTCGGGCGGCGCGGTCGTCGTGGTGCTGTCCGCGGTCGCGGCGCACCCGGCGAGGGCGGCCGCGAGCGCGAGCGCGGCGAGGGCGCGAGGTCGGACGCGGGTCAGGGGGGATCGGGTCAGGCGTGCTCGGGTCATGGGTGCTGGGCTCCAGGGGTGACGGACGCGAGGGTCGGGGTGGACGTGGTCGGGGTCGTGGGCGTGGCGGACGGATGGCGCCCGACGACGGGCGGCGGCTGCAGGAGGCGTTCGAGCGCGCGGACCAGGGCGTCGGTGACCAGGCCGAGCGCCGCGTAGACGAGCACGCACAGCAGGACGACGTCCGTGCGCGCGTACGTCCGCGCGTCGGTGAGCAGCGCGCCCACGCCCTCGGCGGCGTTGACGCTCTCGGCGACGACGAGCGCGACCCACGCGGTGCCGAGCGCGAGGCGCAGCCCGACGAGCACGGCAGGCAGCGCCGCGGGGAGCAGCACGCGCGTCGCGGTGCGACGCCGGCCCAGGCCGTAGGCCGCGGCGAGCTCGCGCAGCCGCGGGTCGACGCCGCGCACGCCGCCGACGGTCGCGAGGTACGTCGGGACGAGCGCGGCGACCGCGACGAGCAGCACCTTGGGCGGCTCACCGAGACCGACCCAGACGACGAGCAACGGTGTGACCGCCGTGAACGGCACGGCCCGGACGGCCTGCAGGGGCCGGTCGACGACGTCGTGCGCGATCCCCGACAGCCCCGCGAGCAGCCCGAGCAGCAGCCCGACCGCGACACCCGCTCCCGCACCGACGGCCACGCGCGTGCCGCTCACCGCGAGCGCGGCGGGCAGCGAACCGTCCGCGACCAGGTCCCACGCGGCCCGGAGCACCGCACCCGGCGCGGGCAGGACGTGCGGGTCGAGCCGCCCGCTCGCACCGACGACCGCCCAGGCGGCGAGCAGACCGACCGTGCTGAGCCACGGCCGCCACGCGCCCGGGGGCCGCGTCACGAGAGCGCCGCGCGCTCGTCGGACACACGGTCGTCGGGCACGCGCCCGTCGGACACAGGGTCGTCGGACACGCGGTCGTCGGGCACGCGGTCGTCGGACACACGGTCGGCGCCCACGCCGAGGCCGGCGAGGACCGTGCGCGTGACGCGCTCGTCGGGGACGCCGGGCGTGCGCGGGCGCGGGTCGTCGACCGCGATCTCCTGCGCGACGACCGCGGGGCGGCCGGACAGGCGCACCACGCGGTCGCCGAGCGTGACGGCCTCCCCCACGTCGTGCGTGACGAGCAGCCCGGTCCACCGGTGCGCGGCCCACGTCGCGGCGAGCCACAGCTGCGCGTCGAGGCGGGTGAGCGCGTCGAGCGCGCCGAACGGCTCGTCGAGGAGCACGACGTCCCGGCCCTGCAGCACGGTGCGGGCGAGCGCGGCGCGTTGCCGCATCCCGCCGGACAGCTCGTCGGGCCGCGCGTCCGCAAAGGACTCCAACCCGAACTCGGCGAGCACGTCGCGGGCGCGGGCGCGCGCGTCACGTCGTCGCACGCCCTGCACGCGCAGGCCGAGCGCGACGTTGTCGCACACGGTGTGCCAGGCGAACAGGTGGTCCTGCTGCGGCATGAAGGCGGTGCGCGCGGGCGTGCCGGTCACGTCGAGCCCGCCGACGAGCACGCGGCCCCGGTCGGGTCGCAGCAGTCCCGCGACGACCGACAGCAGCGTGCTCTTGCCGCACCCGCTGGGCCCGACGACGCACACGAGCTCGCCCGGTCGCACGCGCAGGTCGACGCCGCCGAGCACCGGCAGCGGACCGCGCGCGCCGGGGCGCGCGACGTGCACGTCGCGGACCTCGAGCTCACGCACGGGCCACCGCCCGCGGGTGCGCCCACGGCACGGTCACGCGCTCGAGCAGCCACGTCAGCCCGTACAGGGTCACGCTGACGAGCGCGCACAGTGCGACGGCCGCGAGCACCAGGTCGGTGCGGAACGCCGCGCGCTGCATGTTCATGTACGTGCCGAGGCCCCGCACGGCGCCGACGTACTCGGCGAACACCGCCCCGACCACCGCGTACGTGACCGCGATGCGGAGCGCCGTGAAGAACCGCGGCAGCGCCCCGGGCAGGCGGACCCAGCGCAGCTGCTGCCACCGCGAGGCGCCCATGCTCGTGAGCAGCGCGGTCGCGCCCGGGCCGGCCGCGCGCAGGCCCTCGACCAGCCCGACGACGAGCGGGAAGAACGTCACGAGCGTCACGACGAGCACCTTGGGCAGCAGCCCGAACCCGAACCACAGCACCACCAGCGGCGCGAGCGCGACCACGGGGATCGTCTGCGACGCGACGAGCACGGGAACGATCCCGCGCCCGACCGCGGGCACCAGGTCGACCAGCAGCGCGAGCGCCCACGCGACCAGGACCGACACCCCGAAGCCCGCGGCGGTCACCCCGAGCGTCGCCGTGGTGTGCTCTGCCAGGACGTCGCGGTGCGCCCACGCCTGCTCGGCCACCCGACCGGGCGTCGGCAGGAGCCGCGGGTTCGCGACGCTGAGCGCCGCGACCTGCCACACCGCCCCGAGCACCGTCAGCACGAGCAGCACCGGCAGCGCCCGCGCGGCGCCGCGGGTCACGGCTCCCCCAGCAGGCTCGTCGTGAACGTGGTCGACCAGTCCGGACGCTCGGCGAGCGGCTCGCCGTCCGGCCCCGCGAGGATGCCCGCGTCGAACAGGAAGTCCCCGTAGCCGGAGACCTGGTCGAGCGTCATGGTGCCGACCGAGCCGTCGTCGGCGCGCAGCCAGTCGGCGGACAGCATCCGCTGGCTCTGCGTCACCAGGTCTGGGTCGGCGAACGCGTCCGGGTTCTGCTCGACGAGCAGCGCCGCGGCCTCGTCGGGATGCTCCGCCGCCCACGCGTACCCGCGCTGCAGAGCCCCGACGAACGCGCGCGCCGCCTCGGGCTCGTCGGCGACCCACTGCCGCGAGGCGTCCACCACCACGGCGTACGCGTCCGGGAAGCCGTGGTCCGTGTACTCCAGGTAGCGCATGGGCGTGCCCGCGCGCTCCGCCTCGATGCCCTCCCACGCGACGTACGGGATGGTGAAGTCCGCCTCGCCCGCGTACAACGCCTCGTACGCCGACGAGCCGAGCACGACGGTCGTGAACTCCCCCGTCCCGCCGTCCGCGCGGATCACCTCCTGCAGGAGCGGGACCTCGCCGGGCGTGCCGAAGCCCGCGTACGTCAGGCCGTCCAGGTCGCGCGGGCTGGTGATGCGCTCGTCGTCGGCCCGCACGCCGATCGCGGTCGCCCAGTGCTGCAGGACCGCGAGCACCGCGACGACGTCCGCGCCGGCGGCCTGCGCGATGAGCGACGAGTCGTGCGTGCTGATCCCCGCCTCGGCGGCGCCCGCGTCGACGAGCTGGTCGGGGGCGGTGTCGCTGTACGGCAGCACCTGCACGTCCAGCCCCGCCTCGGCGAACATGCCGCGGGCGATCGCCACGTACAGCCCGGTGTGGTTGGTGTTGGGCGTCCAGTCGAGCGCGAACCGCACCCGCGTGAGCCCGTCGTCGTCGCCGCGCGACGGGCCGGCGCACCCGCCGACGACGAGCGCGAGGGCGACGAGCAGCGCGCAGCCGCGCGCCCGGAAGGTGGTGCGAGACATCGGGACCTCTGTTCAGCAGCAGGAGTGGGAGCACGCCCGTGGCGCAGGTGGCCTCGCGCACGGCGAAGCACCCGCGCACGGCGCGCAGGAGAACCACCCGCGGGATGCGGGTGCGGATGCCGGGGCCGGTCGGTAGTCCGCCGGTCGGTGGTTCGCCCGTCGGCGGTTCGCCGGTCGGTGAGCGGAGCGCGGGACGCGAACGTCCGCGCGGGAGAGCCGGCGGGGTTACGCGCGCGGGTGGGCGTGCTCGCGGGGTGCCCGGTGGGGGCGGGGCGTGCGGTGCGGACGCATGCGGGTCATGCGCGACATCCCTTCGCTAGTGCTACCTAGATCAGGTTCGACGGGTGTGATCTCAGCCGCTCGATGCGGCACCCCGTGTCACGGAACGTGCTCACCGTAGTCCGGTTCGCCCCCGTCGACGACGTCCCTGTCCACCCCTCGGATGTGCGCTCAGCCGACGCTCAGCCGACCGTCTGCCGGCCGTCAGCCGGCCGTCAGCCGGCCGTCAGCCGACATTGCCGTGGTCGCGGAAGTCGCGCCAGACGTTCTCGAAGAAGTCGTCGTCCTGCGGCAGGGGGCGCCGCGGCCGCCAGCGGAACACCGGCTCGCCGGCGGGGTCGTCGCTCGCGCGTCCGACGACCGCGTGCCACCCGTCGAGGGTCCGGGCGTGCGCGTCGGGCGTCGCGGGCGGGCGCCAGGCGGACTCCTGCACCTCGTCGTCGAGCGCGCCCTCGTCGAGGCGGAAGCGGAACACCTCGGGCAGGTCGAGCTCGTCGTCGGACCGGGGGCCGTACCCGACGCGCGGCAGCTCGCCCGCCGGGTCGGAGTACAGGACGGACCCGCGCGAGCGTCCCCCGTGCGCGACGTAGTCCGCCATCGCGGACAGGTACACGTACGCGGCGGTGAGGGTGTCGCGGACGAGGAACACGCGGTTGACGGAGCGGCGCGACGACGGGTCGGCGCTCACGGTCCGCTCGTACTCGGTGAGCCAGGCGTGCACCTGGTCGAGCGCCTCGTGGATGGACTTCTCCGAGCGGACGGGCCCGGCCTTGGCGCTCATGAGCTCCTGCACACGGCGCAGCAGGTCGCCGGTGTCCTCGTCCCACCCTGCGGCGGCCCGCCCGGCCGCGGCGGCGACGAGCCCGGTCGCGGCCGCCTGGACCGGCGCGGCAGCCGCGGCGAACCGGTCGAGCGCGACGGGCGCGTCCCTGCGCCGCGCGGCGATCAGCTGCGCGGCGCGGGTCGCCCCGACCTGCCCGCTGTTGAGCGCCGCGCCACCCGGCCGGTAGACGCCGTGCGCGCCACCGGCCTCGCCCACGGGGAACAGCCCGCGCACGTTCGACTCCCACCACGCGTCGACCACGAGCCCGCCGTTGTTGTGCTGCGCGCACACGTCGACCTCGAGCAGGTCGGTCTCGAGGTCCACGTACGGGTTCTTGCGCAGGTAGAACTGGTACGCGGGCTCGTTCATGCGCCGCAGCCGCTGCACCGGGGTGCCGAACAGCACGCCCGCGCGCTCCAGGTAGTCGCGGGCCTCGGGGCTGAGCGCGGCGGGGTCGAGCTCGTCGCGCACGGGGTTGCGGCGGAAGTCGAGGAACACGCGCCGCCCGCGCAGCACGGTCTCGCGGTAGACGAGCAGGTCGACGAGCGACGAGCCGTCGCGCGCCTTGCGGACGTCGAACGGCCACTGGTAGCCCTTGAGGAACACCAGGCCGAGCAGCCGCCCGTAGTCGCCGATCGCCTCGGTGAGGAACTCGCGCTCGTCGCCGCCGTCGGCGTCCGTCGACACGAACCGCGGGATGACCTGCATGTACGTGCCGGACACGTTCCACCGCGGGTGCGTCGAGGCGAGCCCGAACTGCCACTCGGTGAGGTTCTTGCCGTGCACGCCCGCCCGGTACGCCGCGCCGGAGGCGCCCCACTGCCCGTGCGGGAACACGCGCGTCGCGTACATCCCCGCGGGGCCGCCGGTCGCGTAGACCACGTTGGTGCAGCGGAACAGCAGGAACGGCGACTGCTCGCCGTCGTGCCGCACGTCGGTCCGCAGGACGAGCAGCCCGACGACGGCGCGCCCGCCCGGCGCGTCCGCGGCGGGGACCGTCACGAGGTCGACCACGCGGCACTCGTCGAAGACGCGCGTGCCGTTGCGGTGCACCTTCGCCTCGAGCCGCTCCACCATGGTGCGGCTCGTGTACGGACCGACGGACGTGGCTCGTCGGCGCGGGTCGTGGTCGGTCTTGTAGCCGACGAACTCGCCGTACCGGTTCTGCGGGAACGGGACGCCCAGGTCGCACAGCCGCAGGAACCCGCGCGCGGACAGCGCCGCCTCCGCGAGCGCGTTGTCGCCGTCCATCGCGCCGCCCGCGAACAGCGTCTGCGCCATCTCGTGCACGGAGTCGCCGTCGCCGCCGCTGAGCGTGAGCTTGTAGTACGTCTGCTTGTCGGAGCCCGCGTTGCGGGACGCACCCGCGTTGACCTTGTCGGCGACCATGACGACGTCGTCCTGGCCGAGCTCCCACAGGCGGTCGGCGGCGCAGAACCCGGCCGAACCGGTACCGACGACGACGGTGTTCGCGGTGACGACGGGGACGTCGGTCTCGCCGATGCGGACGAGCACGGGGTCGTGGCGGTGGGGCATCGTCGGCTCCTCGTCGCTGGTCACGGGGTCGGTCACAGGACGGGGACGTGCATGCCGCCGTCGACGTGGAAGACCTCGCCCGTCGAGTACGGCGTCGCGCCGGACGCGAGCATGGCGACCGCGCCCGCGACGTCGGCGGGTCGGCCCCAGCGCGCGATGGGCGCGAGACCGTCGGCGAGCAGCGCGTCGTACTTCGGCGCGACGCCCGCGGTCATGTCGGTCGCGATGACGCCGGGCCGCACCTCGTGCACGACGATCCCCTCGGGCGCGAGGCGCACGGCCCACAGCTGCGTGGCCATCGCGACGCCCGCCTTGGAGACGCAGTAGTCGCCGCGGTCGGTCGAGACGGTCGTCGCGGAGATCGACGAGACGTTGACGACCGTCGCGACCGGCTCCAGCGGCGGCGCGGTGAGCGCGCCGCGCAGCGCGACGACGCGGCGCGCGAACTCCTGCGTGAGGAAGTACGGCCCGCGCAGGTTGATGCCGAGCACGCGGTCGAACGACTCGGTGGTCGCCTCCAGCAGGTCGGCGCGCTGGGCGGGCGCGACGCCGGCGTTGTTGACGAGCACGTCGAGACGGCCCCACGCGTCGAGCGCGTCCTGCACGTAGCGGACGTGGTCGGCGGGTTCGGCGACCGAGCCGCGCACGTAGCGCACGGCGTCGTCGGAACCGGCGAGCTCACGCAGCTCGGCGAGCACGTCGGTGGGTTCCTCGCGCGTCGCGAGGATCGAGACGGCGTACCCGTCGGTGACGAGTCGTCGGCTGATGCCGAGCCCGATGCCCCGGTTGCCGCCGGTGATGAGTGCGACGCGCGCCACGGGCCGTCCCCTCTGTCGTCGGGCTCGTCGTCGGGCTCGTCGTCGAGCCGTCGGAGAGCGGGACGCGACCGCGCCCCGCGTCCCGATCGTGGCAGAGGGCGCCCGGTTCGGCAAGCGCTTTCCGCTAGCCGAGACCGAGGCCCAGCTCGTCGACCAGCACCGCCTGCCCGGTCGCGAGCGACCGGTTCGCCGCGATGCCCACCGCCACCGCGCGCAGCCCGTCCGTCATCCCCGCGCTGCGCCCCAGCGGGTCGTCGGACACGCGCAGGTGCCGGCGGAACACGTCCTTGAGCAGGATCGCGTCCCCGCCCCCGTGCCCGCCGATGCCCGCGGGGATCGGCACCTCGCGCGGCGCCTCCCAGTGCCGCTGCACCACGAGCCGCTCCCCCTCGGGCCGCACCCGCTGCCCGCCGGCCGCCACGGGCGTCGCCGACGGGTCGAGCACCGCGCGCCCGTCGTCGTCCACCGCGATCGCACCCCGCTCGACCACCTCGAGCTCGGCGCGGCCCGCCGTCCCGTTGATGGCGACCCGGTAGCCCTCCCAGGGGCTGTGCGCGTTGAGCGAGTACGTCATCGACGCCCCGCCGCGGTAGTCGACGACGAGCGAGGCGTTGTCCTCGATCGTGATGCCCGGCGCGAACACGTCCCGGTCGCGCAGGTACCCGTCGTGCCGCTCGGCGTCCAGGTACAGCGCCGTGAGGCGAGCGTCGCGCGTGAGGTCGAGCGCGAACGGGTCGCCCTGCACGCCCGTCCCGCGCTCGGGCCGCGGACCGAGCCCGCGCGCGCGAGCGTTCTCGTCGCCGTAGAACCGCAGCCCGCCCGACGCGAACACGCGCGCCGGCACGTCCCCCAACCACCAGTTCACGAGGTCGAAGTGGTGGCTCGACTTGTGCACGAGCAGCCCGCCCGACCACTCCTTGTCCCGGTGCCAGCGCCGGAAGTAGTCCGCGCCGTGCACGGTGTCGAGCACCCACTCGAAGTGCACCGACGTGACCGTCCCGATCTCGCCCGCCGCGACCACCTGGCGCAGCGTCGAGTTCCGCGGCGAGTAGCGGTAGTTGAACGTCATGACCACGTCGTTGCCGCTGCGACGCACCGCGTCCGCGATCGTGCGGCAGCCCTCGACCGTCGTCGTCAGCGGCTTCTCGACGACGACGTGCGCGCCCGCGTCGAGCGCACGCGCGACGAGGTCCGCGTGCGTGCGGTCGGGCGAGGTCACGACGACGACGTCGACCCGCTCGTCGGCCACCATCCGCTCCAGGCCGTCGGGCGTGTACCGCGGCAGGCCGAGCGGCTCGTCGCGGCCCAGGCGCCGCGCGGCGTGCGCGTCGTAGTGGTCGATCCGCCCCGGGTTGGGGTCGAGCCACGCGACGAGCTGCGCGACGTCCGCGTGCTCGCCCGTGATCGCGTCGACGTACATCCCGGCGCGGTGCCCGGTCCCCGCGACCGCGTACCGCAGCCGCTCGCCCGGCGGTGCGGGCGCGTAGTCGGGCACGACGCCCGCCCCGGGGACGGTCGCGCGGTGCGACGCCGGGCGCGGCGCGGTCGGGTTCTGGTCGCTCGGCTCGTGCACGGTTCCTCCTGACGGCCTGCCGGCCTACGGGCGGGCGAGGGGCGCGGTCACGGCCGCGGGCTCGGCCTGCGCCGCCGCGAGCGCGAACGGCGCGCCCAGCTCGGTGAACGTCGCGGGTTCGAGCGCGGCTCGCTCGCACCACGCGGCGATGCTGCCGACCACGGGGTGCCGGTCCTGCCCGACCCCGCGCCAGCGCAGGTGCGCGGCGGGGACCTGACGCGGGTCGGGCGCGAGCCGCACGGCCTCGAGCACGCGCATGAACGCACCGGTCGACGCGACGTCGCAGCGCAGCCGCGCCGACGGGTCGACGCGCGCGGCGAGCAGGTCGTCGAGCAGGTCGACGCGCGCGAACGTCCGCCGCCAGGACTGCGTGCGGGTGTGCACCTCGAGCTCGTCGTGCTCGTACAGCAGCGTCGCCTCGCCCGCGGTGCCGCGCACGACGACGCGCGCGGGCGTCCGCTCCGCGGCGGCGAGCGTGAGCCCGGCGCCGACCGTGACCCCGCCCGCGGTCCGCACGACGAGCGAGGACGTGTCGTCCGCCTCGATCGGGTGCGCGTGGAACTGGTCGAGGCGCACGTCGAGCACGTCCGCCGCGGTCCGGGCCCCCGCGACGCGCAGCGCGGTCGCGACGGCGTGCGCGAGCGGGTTCGTCACGACGCCGTCGACCACGTCCACGCCGTCCAGCCGGCGCTTCCCCGCCCACCGGGCGCGCGCGTAGTACGCGGCCGTGCGGACCCACGTCCCGACCGCGCCGACGACCCGCACCTCGCCGAGCGCACCCGACGCGACGAGCCGCTCGAGCTCGTCGACCGCGGCCGACCCGAACGACTGGAACCCGACCTGGCAGCGGCGCCCCGTCTCCTCGACGAACGCGACGAGCTCGGCGTGCTCCGCGAGGGACGCGGTCGTCGGCTTCTCGAGCAGCACGTCGCACCCGGCGCGCAGGGCGGCGCGCGCGAGCGGCAGGTGCGTGTGGATGGGCGTCGCGAGGACGACGACGTCGGGCCGCTCCGGTCCGGCGAGCAGGTCGTCGAGCGCCGGCACCCACCGCGTGCCCGGCGGGACGTACGCGAGGTCGTCGACGGGCCGCGGGTCGACCACGGCCGCCAGCCGCGCGGCGCCCTTCCCGGCGAGCCGCAGCACGTGGCGCACGTGCGTGTGGCCGTGGCCGTGGACGCCGACGACCGCGACCGCGGGTGCGCCGGTCATGACCACGCACCCGCCGCGAGCGCGTCGGCCTCGTCGGCGTCGACCGCCCGGTCGAGCACCACGGCGGCCATCCGCACGACGAGCTCGTCGCCGTGCGCGACGTGCAGCGGCGCGTCCCACGCGAGCGCCGGTCCGGCGCCCACGTACTCGGCGACGCGCGCGAACCAGGGGCGCACGGCGTCGGGGTCCTGCACGAGCAGCAGCGTGGTGGCGGCGGTGTCGCGGCGCTGCACGAACGCGAGCCACGGCGAGTCGCTACCGTGCACGGACGCCTCGCCGACGAGCCCGCGGCCGAGCGCGAGCGTCGAGTGCGCGCCCGGCAGCCGCCAGAACAGCCCGCCGTAGCCGGCGTTCGCCCGCCCGTTGGTGCCGGGGCTCTCGATCCGCAGGTCGCGCTCGGTCGCGCGCAGCACCGACGTCCAGCGCAGCGTCCAGCCGCCCGCCGCGGGCGCCGCCGCGAGCGTGCGCGTCTCGCGCAGCAGCACGTCGCCGTGCTCGTCGTACCAGGTCACCTCGTCGACCGCGGACCGCCCGTCGGACGCGACGCGCGCGCCCTGCCCCGCCTGCCGGCCGTGGTTCGGCAGCAGCGTCGGGCCCTCGTCGCGCACGTAGGTGCGCCCGCCCCAGTAGGACGTCCCGTTGACGACCGGCACCGCCATGGACACGCCGTAGTGGTGCCGGTGGTCGACGGGGCTCGTCTCGGTGAGGTCGACGCCCGCCGCGGACCGCACGGGGTGCAGGTACGGGCGCGGCGCGTGGACCTGCGGTACGCGCTCGCCGCTCTCGTACCGCGCGAGGGGCAGGTCGCCGTCCGCACCGGAGGTGCGGGCGTCGAGCCGCAGGACGTCGCCGTCGGTCCGCCAGCGCACGTCGGTCACCTCCGGTGCCGTGCGGGCGGGTGCCCGGTCGGGTGCCGACGAGCGCACGGCCGGCGGCACGGGACCCGTGCTCGCACGGACCGCGAGGTGCGGGCGGATGGGCTCGTCGGGCAGCGGGGAGACGCCCGAGCCGAGGCCGACGAGCGCGCCCAGGCGGGCCCACGCGGCGCGGCCGAGGTCGACCTGCGGGACGGTCGCGGTGGTGAGCGACGGGACCGAGAACCGCGCGAGCTCGATGTCGTCGAACCCGGTGACGGACACGTCCCCGGGCACCGCGACGCCCAGCTCGTTGAGGCGCGCGAGGAGGCCGAACGCGACGAGGTCGTTGTAGGCCACGACGGCGGTCGCACGCGACGCGAGCACGTCGCCCGCGGCGGCGTAGCCGCTCTCGACCGACGACCCCGCGGCCCGTTCGGACAGCCGCACCTCGGCGCGGCGCGCCGCGGCCGTCCGCAGCGCCGCGAGGCGGGCCGCGTGCGACGCGCTCTGCGGCGGGCCCGCGAGGTACAGCAGGTGCCGGTGCCCGAGGCCGACGAGGTGCTCGACGATGTCCTCGATCCCGGCCGCGTAGTCGATCGCGAGGGTCGGGGTCGCGCCGTCGGGCTCCCGGTTGATCACGACGACCGGCCCGACCTCGGGCAGCAGCGCGCGCAGCTCCGCCTCGGGCATGCGCGGCGAGACGAGCACGAGCGCGTCGCAGCGCAGCCGGGCGTCGAGCGCGACCTGGCGCTCGTCGGACGCGGTCTCGGACGTGTCGGCGACGAGCACGCGGTACCCGTCCTCGCCCGCGGCGGCGGACACCCCGCGCAGCACCTGCTGGAACATGGGGTTCGCGAGGTCCGGCACGACGACCGCGACGGTGTTGGTGCGCCCGAGCGACAGGCTCCGTGCAACCGTGCTCGGGCGGTAGTGCAGACGCTCGGCGACCTCGCGGACGCGCTGCGCGAGCTCCTCGTCGACCGTGACCCGGCCGTTCATGACGCGCGAGACGGTCGCGCGCGAGACACCCGCGGCTCGCGCCACCTCGGCGATCGTGGGCGCCGGTCTGGCCCACGCGTTCTGCGTCACTGCAGCCTCCTGGGGCGTCTGTGCTCGGGGGTCGATCGGTGCCGGGCGACCTCGCGACGACGTCGTGCGGGTGCGGTCCGGTACGACCGGTTCGTGCCAGACCATACCCGACGGGAAACCGGTTCCCAACACCCTGGCACGGTGCTACGGTGCACGCCAAGCAACCGGTTTCCTCCCGATATGCGCCAGTCACGAAGAGGTGATGACGATGTCCGTGGTGTCCGAGCTGCGACGCGCCGCCGGGGCGCGCCGCGGTGGCCCACCGCCGACGCCCGGCACGTCAGCCGGCGACGAACCGCCCGCCCGTCGGCGCCGCCGCGGGGACGGACGCGCGGCCGCGCTCTTCCTCGCACCCTGGTTCCTCGGGCTCGTCCTCATCACGCTCGGGCCCATGGCGGCCTCCGCCTACCTGTCGTTCACCGACTACGACCTGCTCCAGCCCCCGGAGTGGATCGGCCTGGACAACTACACGCGGATGCTCGACGACCCCCGGCTGCACAAGTCGCTCGTCGTCACGTTCACGTACGTGCTCACCGCGGTGCCGCTGCAGCTCGTCGTCGCCCTCGGGCTCGCGATGCTGCTCGACCGCGGGATGCGCGGCCTCGCGTTCTACCGGTCCGTGTTCTACCTGCCGTCGCTGCTCGGCGGCTCCGTCGCCGTGGCGATCCTCTGGCGCGAGGTGTTCGGCGTCGACGGGCTCGTCAACGCGTTCCTCGCCCTGTTCGGCGTCGAGGGGCAGGGCTGGGTGTCGTCCCCCGACACCGCGCTCGGCACGCTCGTGATCCTGCACGTGTGGACGTTCGGCGCGCCCATGATCATCTTCCTCGCCGGGCTGCGGCAGATCCCCGAGATGTACTACGAGGCCGCGTCGATCGACGGCGCCGGCAGGGTGCGCCAGTTCTTCTCCATCACGGTGCCGCTGCTCACGCCGATCATCTTCTTCAACCTCGTCCTGCAGGTCATCGGCGCGTTCCAGAGCTTCACGCAGGCGTTCGTCGTCTCCGGCGGCACGGGCGGTCCCGCGGACTCGACCCTCTTCTACACGCTCTACCTCTACCAGAAGGGCTTCGCGTCCCTCGACATGGGGTACGCGTCCGCCATGGCGTGGCTGCTGCTGCTGATCGTCGGCGCCATGACCGCCCTCAACTTCCTCGCCTCCAAGTACTGGGTGTTCTACGGTGACTGACCTCGACATGCGACCCGACCCCGCCGCCGGCGTCCACGCGTCGCGCCCCGACTCCCGCACCTCGTCGGCCCCGGCCCCGCGCCCCCGGCGGCACCCCCGCTGGCGCGGCGCGGTGCGCTCGACGGCCAAGCACGCGGGGCTGATCGCCCTCGCGCTCGTCATGCTCTACCCGCTGATCTGGCTGCTCGCGAGCTCGCTCAAGCCGAACGACCTGATCTTCCGCGACCTGTCGGTCATCCCGACCGACGTCGACCTGTCGAACTACACCGACGGGTGGAACGCGCTGACCTATCCGTTCGGCCGGTACCTGCTGAACTCCGCGGTGATCGTGCTCGGCTCGCTGCTCGGCAACCTCGTCGCGTGCTCGATGGCCGCCTACGCGTTCGCGCGGCTCGAGTTCCGGGGCCGGCGCCTGTGGTTCGCGATCATGCTCATGTCGATCATGCTGCCGATCCACGTGATCATCGTCCCGCAGTACGTGATGTTCTCCCGGCTCGAGTGGATCAACACGTTCCTGCCGCTGATCGTCCCGAAGCTGCTCGCGACCGACGCGTTCTTCATCTTCCTCATGGTCCAGTTCTTCCGCGGCATCCCGCGCGAGCTGGACGAGGCCGCTCGCCTCGACGGCTGCGGGCACCTGCGGATCTACGCGCGGATCATGCTGCCGCTGTCGATGCCGGCGCTCGCGACGACCGCGATCTTCACGTTCATCTGGACCTGGAACGACTTCTTCAGCCAGCTGATCTTCCTCACCAAGCCCTCGATGTACACCGCGCCCGTCGCGCTGCGCACGTTCCTCGACTCCAGCGGGCAGAGCTCGTGGGGGCCGATGTTCGCGATGTCGATCGTGACGCTCGTGCCGGTGTTCCTCGCGTTCCTGTTCGGCCAGAAGTACCTGGTCAAGGGCATCGCCACGACCGGGATCAAGTAGCACTCCGAACTCGCGCCGGGGCCGGCGGCACCCGCACTGCCACCGCCCTCGGCGCGGCACCACCCGAGCCTCGCTCGGGGTGACCAGCACGACGGCGTCTCGTCACGAAGGAGAACCATGCGACACCCACGCCCGACCCTTCTCAAGGTGGCCGCGTTCGCTGCCGCAGGCGCGCTCGCGCTGACCGCCTGCGGGAGCGACGACAGTCCCGGCGGCTCCGCGCAGACCGGCGGCGGCCCCACCGACGAGGAGGTCACGATCCGCTTCTCGTGGTGGGGCTCCGACACCCGCCACGAGCTGACCCAGCAGGTCATCGACGCGTTCGAGGCCGAGCACCCGAACATCCACGTCGAACCCGACTACACCGACTGGGACTCGTACTTCGACAAGCTCAGCACGTCCGTCGCGGGCGGCGACGCACCGGACGTCATCACGCAGGAGGAGCGCTTCCTCACCGACTACGCGTCGCGCGGCGTCCTCGCCGACCTCGGCTCGCTCGGCCTGGACACCTCGAAGATCGACGAGTCGATCCTCAGCTCCGGCACGATCGACGGGAAGCTCTACGGCGTCGCGACCGGCGTCAACGCGTACGTCGTCGTCGCGGACCCCACCGCGTTCGAGAAGGCGGGCGTGGAGCTGCCCGACGACGAGACGTGGACGTGGCAGGACTACGTGGACCTCGCCAACGAGATCACCGAGAAGTCCGACGGCGCCGTGGTCGGCGCGCAGGACTACGGGTTCAACGAGCCCGGCTTCTCGATCTTCGCGCGTCAGCGCGGGCAGTCGCTGTACGCGCCGGACGGCACGCTCGGGTACGACGACGCGACGCTCGCGCAGTGGTGGCAGTACTCGCTCGACCTGCAGGCCGCCGGCGGCACCCCGAGCGCGGCCCAGAGCGTCGAGATCGACTCGGGCGGCCCCGAGCAGTCCGTCGTCGCGACCGGCAAGGGCGCGATGGCGTGGTTCTGGACCAACCAGCTCACCGCCATCACGAGCGCCGCGGGCCACCCGCTCGAGCTGCTGCGCGTGCCCGGCGAGACCGAGGCCGAGCGCACCGGGATGTACTTCAAGCCCGCGATGTTCTACTCGGTCTCGGCGAAGTCGCAGCACCCGGAGGAGGCCGCTCTCTTCGTCGACTTCCTGGTGAACTCGCAGGCCGCCGGCGAGCTGCTCCTGTCGGACCGCGGGCTGCCCGCGAACACCGACGTGCGTGCCGCCGTCGAGCCGCTGTTCAACGAGACGGACAAGCAGGCCGCCGCGTTCCTCGCGGACATCGCCGACGACGTCGTCGACGGCCCGCCCGTCCCGCCGAACGGCGCCGGTGAGGTCGCCGCGATCACCAAGCGCATCAACCAGGAGGTGCTGTTCGGGCGCCTCACGCCGCAGAAGGCCGCCGAGCAGTTCACGAACGAGGTGAGCACCGCCATCGGGCAGTGATCCCGGCACCGCCCCGGAGGGAAGGGGCCCCGCCTGACCGGCGGGGCCCCTTCGTCGTGCGTGTCCGCCGCGGTCGGGGTCAGCGGTCGACGCGGGCCGAGCCGCCGCCCGCGAGCTTGAGCACCTCGGCCTTGGTGACCATCGTCGTGTCACCCGGGGTGGTCATGGCGAGCGCACCGTGCGCCGCGCCGTACTCCACCGCGGTCGCCAGCGGCAGGCCTTCGAGCAGCCCGTACACCAGGCCCGACGCGAACGAGTCGCCGCCGCCCACGCGGTCGAGGATCTCCAGGCGCTCCCGGTGCGTGGCCTGCACGAGGCCCTCGGCGCGGGACCACGCGAGCGCACCCCAGTCGTTCACGGTCGCCGACCGCACCGTGCGCAGCGTCGTCGCGATGACCTGGAAGCTCGGGTAGGCGCGCGCGACGCGGTCGATCATCGCGGCGAACGCGTCGACCTCGAGGTGCGACAGGGACTCGTCGACGCCCTCGACCTCGAACCCGAGGGCCGCGGTGAAGTCCTCCTCGTTGCCGATCATGACGTCGACGTACGGCGCGACCGCGCGGTTGACCTCCTGCGCGCGGGCCTGCCCGCCGATCGCCTTCCACAGCGAGGGCCGGTAGTTGAGGTCGTACGAGACCACCGTGCCGTGGCGACGCGCCGCCTGGACGGCGGCGAGCACGGTGTCCGCGGAGGTCTCGGAGAGCGCGGCGTAGATGCCGCCCGTGTGCAGCCACCGGACGCCGAGCTCCCCGAACAGGTGGTCCCAGTCGACGTCGTCGGCCCGCAGCTGCGACGCGGCGGTGTGCCCGCGGTCGCTCACGCCGACCGCGCCGCGCACGCCGAACCCGCGCTCGGTGAAGTTGAGGCCGTTGCGGACCGTGCGGCCGACGCCGTCGTACGGCACCCACCGGACGAACGCGGTGTCGACCCCGCCCGTCAGGACCAGGTCCTCGACCAGGCGGCCGACCTCGTTGTCGGCGAGCGCCGTGACGACCGCGGCGCGCTGGTCGAACGCGCGGCGCAGCCCGCGCGCGACGTTGTACTCCCCGCCGCCCTCCCACACGCGGAACTGGCGGGCGGTGCGCACGCGACCCTCGCCGGGGTCGAGCCGCAGCATCACCTCCCCGAGCGCGACGACGTCGTAGCGCACGGTGTCGGCGGGGCGCAGGGTCAGGCGGGTGTGCGTCACTGTCGGTCCTTCTGCGGGTCGGCGGGGTCAGGTGCGGGCGGGGTCAGGTGCGGGCGGGGTCAGGTGCGGGCGGGGTCGGTGCCGGCAGGTCAGGCGCGGGCGAGCGGGCGCAGCGCGTCGGCCGCCGCGACGGCGTCCGCGACGAGCGTGCGCAGCGCGTCGTGCGCGTGGGCGGCGACGAGGTCGCGCGGCACCATCCAGGACCCGCCGACGGCGGCGACGCACTCCAGGGCGAGGTAGTCGTGCAGGTTCGTCGGGCCGATCCCGCCCGTGGGGACGAAGCGCACGTCGCGGAACGGGGCGGCGAGCGCGGCGATCGCGGGTGCGCCTCCGCTGGTCCCCGCGGGGAAGAACTTCACGGTGGTGACGCCCAGCTCGAGGGCGGCCTGCACCTCGGTGGCCGTCACGGCGCCGGGCAGCGCGAGCACGCCGTGCTCGGCGCACCGCTCGACGACGGCGCGGCTCGTGCCGGGCGAGACGACGTACCGCGCGCCGGCCGCGACGGCGGCGTCGACCTGGCCGGGCGTCAGCACGGTCCCGGCGCCGACGAGCACGTCGCCCCGGTCGGCGAGCGCGCGGATCGCGCCGGGTGCGGCGGCGGTGCGGAACGTGACCTCGGCGACGGGCAGCCCGCCCGCGACGAGCGCGTCGCCGAGTGCGAAGGCGTCGGCGGCGTCGTCGATCACGACGACGGGGACGAGGCGGTGTCGGGCGAGCTCGGCGAGGACGTCCATAAGGGCTCCGTTGCGCTAGGCGAAACATCGGTATCGCTACGCGCAACATCCTGCCATCTCGCGGGCGCGACGTCACCAGGCCGCGTGCGACCCGGCGAACGCTCCGACGAGGACGCCCGACGTCAGGCGGGCAGGTGCAGCCCGGCCGGCAGGAGCGGGGGCAGCACCGCGCGCATGCGCTCGTGCACCTCGACCACACGCTCGTCGTCCAGCCGCTCGACCGGCGCCGTGACGCTCACCGCCGCGACGGGCACCCCACCGCGCAGCACCGGCACCGCGACGCACCCGATGCCCGGCTCGTTCTCCTGGTTCTCGACCGCACGGCCCGTCGCCCGCGCGCTCTCGAGCGCGTGCCACACCCGCGCCGCGTCCCCCGGCGCCGCGTACCCCGCGAGCGCCGCCCGGTCCGTGCCCCGGAACGCGAGCAGCGCCCGCCCCAGCGCGGTGCGCGCCGCGGGGATCGTGCGCCCCACCTGCGACCACACACGCACCGGACGGTCCGGCTCGACCTTGTCGAGGTACACGACCTCGGTGCCCACCAGCACGCCGAGGTGCACGAGCTCCGCGACGTCCTTCGACAGCGCGACGAGCGCCGGGTGCAGCAGCACCGCGAGGTTGTCTCCCGCGAGGTACGACTCCCCCAGCGCGACCGCCGCACCCCCGAGCGCGTACGCACCGCCGGGGTCCTGCGTCACGAAGTCCCGGTACCGCAGCGCCGCGAGCGTGCGGTGCACCGTCGTCTTGTGCACCCCCAGGCGCGCCGCGAGGTCCGCCAGGACGAGCCCGCGCGGACCGGCCTCCGCGAGCGTCGTCAGCACCTGCAACGCGCGGTCCACGCTCTCGATCGGCGAACCCTGCGACGCGACCTCCGCCATCACGCACCGCCCGGGAAGCCGAGCTGGCGCCACGCCTCGTACGTCGCGACCGCCGCCGCGTTCGTGAGGTTCATCGAGCGGCGGCCCGCCAGCATCGGGATGCGCACCTCGTCGTCGACCCGCGGGTGCGCGAGCACCTCGTCGGGCAGACCCGTCGGCTCCGGTCCGAACAGCAGCACGTCGTCGTCGCGGTACTCCACGTCCGTGTACCAGCGGGTCGCGCGCGTCGTGAACGCGAGCACGCGGCCCGGCAGCGCGTCCAGCAACGCCTCCAGGTCGGGGTGCACGACGACGTGCGCGAGGTCGTGGTAGTCCAGCCCGGCGCGCTTGAGCTTGGCCTCGCTGAGGTCGAAGCCGAGCGGCTCGACCAGGTGCAACGTGGCGCCCGTCCCCGCGGCGAGACGGATGGCGCTGCCCGTGTTGCCCGGGATGCGTGGCTCGAAGTAGGCGAGGTGGAGCACGCGCTCATCCTCGCAGGCCGGAACCCGCGCGACGACGCGTCCGAGTCGTCCCGCGAGCCCGGTACGGCGGCGGGGCGCACGGTGCTAACGTCGCGCTCGAAAGTGTCGGCCCAGCAGAAGGGCAACCCGAGATGACGACCACCGAGCCGGACGAGGCGACGACGCCCGCGCCCGGCACCGCTGCCGGCGACGGCGCCGAGGGCGGACGGGGCGGGACGACGATCGCGGCGATCGCCGCCGAGGCCGGCGTCTCCGTGCCCACCGTGTCGAAGGTCCTCAACGGGCGGGCCGACGTCGCCGCGGCGACGCGCGCA
Source organism: Cellulomonas palmilytica (assembly GCF_021590045.1). Taxonomy (NCBI): domain Bacteria; kingdom Bacillati; phylum Actinomycetota; class Actinomycetes; order Micrococcales; family Cellulomonadaceae; genus Cellulomonas; species Cellulomonas palmilytica. Next base: position 158,294 of record NZ_CP062221.1, read on the forward strand.
CGCGTCGAGGAGGTCATCGAGCGCCACGGGTACCGGCGTCGGCGGTCCTCGTCCGGCACCGGGTCGGGTCTCATCGAGCTCGTCTTCCACGAGCTCGACTCGCCCTGGGCGCTGCAGATCATCAAGGGCGTCGAGACCGTCGCCGGACCCGCACGCATCGGAGTCGTGCTGTCCGAGCTCGGCGGCGAGCACCGCCCACCGCAGGAGTGGCTCGACGACGTGCTCGCCCGCCGCCCGCGTGGCGTGATCTTCGTGCAGTCGGAGCTCGACCCCGCGCAGCACGCCCAGCTCAAGTCCCGCTCCATCCCGTTCGTCGTCGTCGACACCGCGGGCGAGCAGCCCCCCGGCATCCCCGTCGTCGGCTCCGCGAACTGGGCGGGCGGCCTCGCCGCGACGCGGCACCTGCTCGGCCTCGGCCACCGCCGCATCGCCGTGATCTCCGGCCCGCGCGACGTGCTGTGCTCGCGCGCCCGGATCGACGGCTACCGCTCCGCGCTCGACGAGGCCGGCATCCCGTTCGACCCGAACCTCGTGCGGTACGGCAACTTCTTCGTCGACGGCGGCTACCAGCACGGCCGCGAGCTGCTCAGCCGCGAGGACCGGCCCACCGCGATCTTCGCGGGCGCCGACTTCCAGGCGCTCGGCGTCGTGCGCGCCGCGCGCGAGCTCGGGCTGTCCGTGCCGCGGGACCTGTCCGTCGTCGGGTACGACGACCTGCCCGTCACCGAGTGGGTGCAGCCCGGCCTGACGACCGTGTGCCAGCCGCTCCAGGAGATGGCCGCGACCGCCGCGCGCATGCTCCTGCAGATCGCGGGCGGGTCCACACCGTCGAACCTGCGGATCGACCTCGCGACCGAGCTGGTCGTACGCGAGAGCACGGCACCGCCGGCGCTCTGACCTCCGCTCTCCCCGCGCGTCGGCCGTCGTCCCTCCGGGGCGGCGGCCGCGTCAGTGCGCAGCCGCGAGCCCCAGCGAGCGCAGCGCCTCGTCGACGACCTGCGCAGGCGGCGGGCCGATCGGCACGACGACGCCGTCCTCGTCGTCCTCCAACGGCTCGAGCGTCGCGAGCTGAGACGGCAGCAGCGACGGCGGCATGAAGTGCCCCGTGCGCGCCGCGATCCGCGCCGCGAGCAGCTCCGGGTCCCCCGCGAGGTGCACGAACCGCACGTCACCCGCCGCGCTGCGCAGCACGTCCCGGTAGCGGCGCCGCAGCGCCGAGCAGGTCAGGACGGTGCTCACGCCCTCCGCGTCGCGCTGCGACACCCACTGCGCGATCGACGCGAGCCACGGCGCACGGTCCTCGTCGGTCAGCGGCGTGCCGGCCGCCATGAGCGCGACGTTCGCCTCCGGGTGGAAGTCGTCCGCCTCGGCGAACGTCCAGCCGAGCCGCTCCGCGAGCAGGAGCGCGACCGTCGTCTTGCCCGAGCCCGAGACCCCCATCACGACCAGGTGCTGCATGGCCGCCATCCTGTCAGGTGCGGTCGGCCAGGACGCCTCGCAGGGTCGGCAGGTCGGTCGGGCCGAACGACACGTTGAGCCGCGGCGTCACCTCGACCAGGTCGCCCGTGACCCGCACCGTCACGGTGAGCACCTGGGTGTCCTCGAGCGCGCGGACCGTGGCGACGTACTCGTCACGCGCGGTCCACACCGCGTGCGCCAGCACGGGCTCCGGCCCGGGCATGCCGGGGTACCGCGGCGCGATCTCGCCGGGCGCGGGCTCGTCGTGCCCGAGGTCCAGCGCGACCGTCTCCCCCTCGACGCGCACCTCGACGTGGTCGCTGGTCTCGCCGAACCGGACCGTCGCGGACGTGACGCCGAGCGGGTTCGGGTCGAACGTCACGCGGCGGCCGTCCAGGTGCGCCGCGACCGGTGCCGTCGGCTCGCCCTGCGGCCAGGTGACGCGCAGCGCGGCGAACGCCTCCGCGAGCGCCGCGCGGCCCTCGTCGTCCGGTGCGAGAGGCGCATCGCCGCACGCGGGCAGCAGGTGCTCCCACACCGCGTCGAGCGGCACCTGCAGGTCGCGCACCGCCGACGACATCGCGACGACCACGTCCTGCTCGGGCAGCACCAGGCAGTACTGGCCGAACGCGCCGTCACCGCGGAACCCGTGCCGCGAGCGCCACATCTGGAAGCCGTAGCCCTGCGTCCAGTCGTTGCGCTCGTCGCCCGGCGCGGTCCCCGGCGGCACGTGCGCCTGCGACGCGAGCGCGACCCAGCCGTCCGGGAGCAGCCGCCGCCCCCGCCACACGCCGTCGCGCAGCAGCAGCTCGCCGAACGCGGCGACGTCCCGCGTCGCCGCCGAGAGCCCGAACCCACCCGTGACGTGCCCCTCGGGTGACAGCTCCCACGTGCTCGGGCCGAAGCCGAGCGGGTCGAGGAGCCGCGGCCGCAGGTACTCGAGCAGCCCCACACCCGCGACGCGCTCGACGAGCGCGGCGAGCACGGCGGTCGCGGCGGTGTTGTAGACGAAGTGCGTGCCGGGCTCGTGCGCGAGCGGCAGCCCCATGAAGCGCGCGACCCACCGGTCCGTCGGGAAGACCTCCTCCGACGGGTCGGTGTCGTGCCCCGACCGCATGGTCAGCAGGTCGCGCACGGTCAGCCGGCCGAGCCGCGCGCGCTCGTCGTCGGACAGGCCGCTCGTCGGGACGTCGTCGGGCGCCAGCTCGACGACGACGTCGTCGAGCGAGAGCAGCCACTCGTCCACGGCGAAGCCCACGGCGGTCGCCGTGAACGTCTTGCTCAGCGAGTACAGCGCGTGCGGACGGTCGGTCATGTACGGGGCGCGGGCGCCCTCGGCGACGACGTGCCCGTGCCGGACGACGACGAGCGAGCGCAGCTCCTGGGTGGGTGGACCGCCCGCGAGCGCGGCGACCAGAGCCGCGAGCCCGCGCGGGTCGACGCCCTGCTCCTCCGGGCTGCTGCCCGGCAGAACCGACGCGGAACGCTGGCCTGCGGACTCGTCGGGTACCGCGGGACCTGCGGCAACGGTGGCGCTCGTCATGCGCGCATCGTCGCACCCTCCGCCGACATCGAGCCAGGGCTCTTCGTCCGTCGCCCGACCGGGCGTGCTCACGACCGCGGCCACTCGCACGCCGCCGCCACGTAGTCGTGGATCGCCCCGCGCAGCGCGTCGCCGGGCGGCAGGTGGACGACCTCCTGCTCGACCCCGTCGACCAGCGCGTGCACCCCGAGGAACGTGCCTCGCTTGTCCTCCGCGACGGCGTGCGGGTCGCAGCGCGCGGGCTCGAACGTCAGCGTCACCTCGGCCGGTCCCGCCGCCGAGTCGAGCGCGAGCGGCCACGACGCCGCGCCACCCAGCGGGGTCAGCAGCGTCGTCCCGTCGACCCTCACGACCTCGACGCGCGGACCGCCCGGCACGGGCTCGAGCCGCAGCGTCACCGACCCCGTCAGCCGGCCGCCGCCGCCCGGGTCGCCGAGCGTCACGTGCGGGTCGAGGCTCAGCCGCGCGCCGGACGCGACCGCCGCGGCGGCGCAGTCCTCGCGGTGGATGCGGTCCAGCACGCCGTTCGGGTCGTCCGGCGTCCCGTGCCACGCACCGGTGCGCCCGTCGTCGTCGACGAGGTCGAGCTCGACCGCGAGCGCACCGCCCGACGCGGTCGCGGACCCCTCGCACCGCGGCGCCCCGAGCGCGACCGACAGGTCACGGTCGACCCCGCTGCGCACGGCCCGTCCGCGCGTCGACACCGCGACCCCAGACGCGCCCGGTGTGGTGAGCCGCGCCTCGACGACCGTCACGTCGACCGCCGAGCCGTTCGCGACCCGCACCTGCACGACCCGCCGCTCCCGGTCGAGCCGCGCCTGCGCGACCGACACGGCGATGCCGCCCAGCACGTCGTCCTCGAGCGGCGCGACCGTGGTGGCCACCGCGGTCGGCTCGTCGACCGAGGTCCCCGCCGGCGCGCACGCGGCCGCCGCGGCCGTCACGGCGACGACCCCGACGACGAACCGGACCGCACGGGCATGCACGACGACGATCGTCGTCCAGCCCCGCGCGCAGGTCGAGACCCTCCCGGGCGGGCGGAACGCAGCCCCGGACGCGGCGAGGGCCGGGACCTCGTGCGGTCCCGGCCCTCGCCGGCGTCGTGCTGTGGTGCGTCAGGCGGGCTGCAGGCCCGAGCCGCCGTCACCGGACGCCGCGATCGGCGGCGCGGCGGGCAGGTCGCGGCCCGAGCCGGGCGTGCCGGCCGAGACACCGGCGCCCACCGGCTCCTTCTCGACCGCGCCGCGCTCGACACCCTCGAACGTGAACTCCCCGAGCAGACCCTCGCCGACCGCGTCGACGATGACCTTCTGCCCGGACTTGAGCTCGCCGAACAGGATCTTCTCCGACAGCGCGTCCTCGATGTCCCGCTGGATCGCGCGACGCAGCGGCCGAGCACCCAGGACCGGGTCGTAGCCCTTCTCGGACAGCAGCTTCTTGGCCGCGGGCGTGAGCTCGATGCCCATGTCCTTGTCCTTGAGGCGCTTGTCGAGCTTGGCGATCATCAGGTCCACGATCGAGAAGATCTCCGGCTGCGAGAGCTGCGGGAAGACCACCACGTCGTCGACGCGGTTGAGGAACTCCGGACGGAAGTGCGTCTTGAGCTCGTCGTTGACCTTCGCCTTCATGCGCTCGTAGTCCGTCGCGAGCTCGCCACCGGCCTGGAAGCCGGTCATGACGCCCTTCGCGATGTCCCGCGTGCCGAGGTTCGTCGTCATGATGATGACGGTGTTCTTGAAGTCGACCACGCGGCCCTGCGAGTCGGTCAGGCGACCGTCCTCGAGGATCTGCAGCAGCGAGTTGAAGATGTCCGCGTGGGCCTTCTCGACCTCGTCGAACAGGACGACGGAGAACGGCCGGCGGCGCACCTTCTCGGTGAGCTGACCACCCTCGTCGTACCCGACGTACCCGGGGGGCGAGCCGAACAGGCGCGAGACCGTGTGCTTCTCCGAGAACTCGGACATGTCGAGCTGGATCAGCGCGTCCTCGTCACCGAACAGGAACTCCGCGAGCGCCTTGGCGAGCTCGGTCTTCCCGACGCCCGTGGGGCCGGCGAAGATGAACGACCCACCGGGACGCTTCGGGTCCTTGAGGCCCGCCCGCGTGCGGCGGATGGCCTGCGAGAGCGCCTTGATGGCGGCGTCCTGGCCGACGACCCGCTTGTGCAGGTTCTCCTCCATGTGGAGCAGGCGGCTGGACTCCTCCTCGGTGAGCTTGAACACCGGGATGCCCGTGGCGTTCGCCAGCACCTCGGCGATGAGCTCCTCGTCGACCTCCGCGACCGCGTCCAGGTCGCCCGACTTCCAGGCCTTCTCCTTCTCCTGGCGCTTGAGGCCGAGCTGCTTCTCCTGGTCGCGCAGGCGCGCGGCCTTCTCGAAGTCCTGCTCGTCGATCGCCGACTCCTTGTCGCGACGCGTCGCGGCGATCTCCTCGTCCAGCTCGCGCAGCTCCGGCGGGGCCGTCATGCGGCGGATGCGCAGGCGCGCGCCCGCCTCGTCGACCAGGTCGATCGCCTTGTCCGGCAGGTAGCGGTCGTTGACGTAACGGTCCGCGAGCGTCGCGGCCGCGACGAGCGCGCCGTCCGTGATCGAGACGCGGTGGTGCGCCTCGTAGCGGTCGCGCAGACCCTTGAGGATCTCGATCGCGTGCTGCAGGTTCGGCTCGCTGACCTGGATCGGCTGGAAACGGCGCTCCAGAGCCGGGTCCTTCTCGACGTACTTGCGGTACTCGTCGAGCGTCGTCGCGCCGATCGTCTGCAGCTCGCCGCGGGCCAGCATCGGCTTGAGGATCGACGCGGCGTCGATCGCACCCTCGGCGGCACCCGCACCGACGAGCGTGTGGATCTCGTCGATGAACAGGATGATGTCGCCGCGCGTGCGGATCTCCTTGAGGACCTTCTTCAGGCGCTCCTCGAAGTCACCGCGGTAGCGGGACCCGGCGACCAGGGCGCCCAGGTCCAGCGTGTACAGCTGCTTGTCCTTGAGCGTCTCCGGCACGTCGCCGCGCACGATGTCCTGCGCCAGACCCTCGACCACGGCCGTCTTGCCGACGCCGGGCTCGCCGATCAGCACCGGATTGTTCTTGGTGCGGCGGGACAGCACCTGCATGACCCGCTCGATCTCCTTCTCGCGCCCGATCACCGGGTCGAGCTTGGTGTCCCGCGCGGCCTGCGTGAGGTTGCGCCCGAACTGGTCGAGCACCGCCGAGCCCGAGGGCTGGCCCTCCTGCGGCCCACCCGCGGCGACGGGTTCCTTGCCCTGGTAGCCGGAGACGAGCTGGATCACCTGCTGGCGCACGCGGTTGAGGTCCGCGCCCAGCTTGTTCAGCACCTGGGCGGCGACACCCTCACCCTCACGGATGAGCCCGAGCAGGATGTGCTCGGTGCCGATGTAGTTGTGGCCGAGCTGCAGCGCCTCGCGCAGCGACAGCTCCAGCACCTTCTTGGCGCGCGGCGTGAACGGGATGTGCCCGCTCGGCGCCTGCTGGCCCTCGCCGATGATCTCCTGGACCTGGGCGCGCACGGCCTCCAGCGAGATCCCGAGCGACTCGAGCGCCTTGGCCGCGACACCCTCTCCCTCGTGGATCAGGCCCAGGAGGATGTGCTCGGTGCCGATGTAGTTGTGGTTGAGCATCCGCGCCTCTTCCTGGGCGAGGACGACCACGCGACGGGCTCGGTCCGTGAATCTCTCGAACATGTGCACTCCTCACGAGCGGCGTGCTCGTCGCCCTGACCCGGCTTCGGTGGGGAGCGCCAGGGGCCGACGACGATGCGGCGTTGTTCGATGCTAACGGCGGCACCACGGCCGATAGGCCCGTGTTCGCCGCAGGCGTGAAAGCCGACCCGCCCCACGCTCCCGCGACGACGCCCACGAGGACGGTTGTCCACAACCCGACGGACCGCCCGACCCGCCGCATGCCCGAGTTGGGTAGTTTTCGCCCATGTCCCGGACGCCCGCCGCGCTGATGCTCGCCCTCGCGACCCTCACCCTCGCCGCCTGCACCTCGCAGATCCCTGACCCGTCCACGACCACGGCCTCCCCGAGCGCGTCCCTCGTCGCCGAGCCCGCGCCGTCCGCGTCACCGACGCCACCGCCTCCCGTGCCTTCGCCGAGCGCGACCACCGAGGTCCAGGACGTGACTGTGCCGCCCGAGCGCCCCGCCGCCCTCAGCGGCCCCGCGACCGAGGAGAGCGCGAAGGCGGTCGGGCGTTACGTGCTGTCGCTCGTGCCGTACGCCTTTGCGACCGGCGACCTCACCGAGTGGAACGCACTGAGCGGCGAGCCGTGCAACTACTGCAAGAGCGTGCGGGAGACCGTCACCGACATCTTTGACGCGGGTGGCCATGGAACCGGCGGTGCTCTGGAGCTCGGCTTCACCTCGGCCTTCGACCTCGGCCACGGCGAGTTCGTCGTCGGTCTCGAGTACTACGAGGCGCCGGCGCAGACCGTCGCCCGGGACGGCACCGTCACTGACGAGACGACGGAGACCGCGTCGTACAAGGCCAACCTCAGCCTCGTCTGGTCAGGTTCGTCATGGAAGGTCAAGGGCGTCCAGGTCGACCCGTGGGGCGCGAGCAAGTGAGAGCGCTTCAGCGGGTCGTGGCGCTCGGCGTCATCTCCACCATGGCGGCCACCGTGGGCGCCGGAGCCGCGCACGCCCAGACCTTTCTGGGCGACGACAAGGTCGTGCTCTCGGACGCGTTCAAGACCTCGTTGGAGTTCCGCCGGTGGCAGGCCGACCCCGACCCTCGGATCGCCTACGCGCGGGCGCCGTTGTGCAACGTGAACTCGCAGTACCTGACGCCAGAGATCGACGGCACGTGCGCACCGCCGAACGGCACGGTCGTCATCCCCGGCTGCGGCGACGACGAGCCGGTCGAGCCGCTGTGGCGTCGCACGCGCCCGACGCCGACGAGCACCAACTGGTCCGACTGGGAGATGCTCTCGGGCTGGGCGTGCCCCGACGACCTCCTGCCGCCGTTCAGCCAGGAGGACTTCCGACAGCTGACGATCAAGCCGCTGACCGCGCACCGGCAGCCGTCGGGCGAGGAGGCGCTGGTCAACAAGCCGCTGATCGTCTACGCCGACGCCGAGCACCGCACGTTCCGCACTGACCTGTTCGGCTTCGGGATCGATGTCGACGTCTACCCGGTCGAGTACACGTGGGAGTTCGGCGACGGCGAGACCCTCACGACAGTCGACCCCGGCTCCCCCTACCCGTCGTTCGACGTCGCGCACACCTACGCGGAACCGCTGACGGCCCGGGTCGCGCTGACGACGACGTGGAAGGGCAGATACCGGGTGGACGAGGACCCCGACCACGAGTGGCGAGACATCACCGGCACGGCGCTGACGACGACGCCGTTCGCGCCGTTCGACGTGATCGAGCTCCGCAGCACGCTCGTCGGATGAGGAATCTCCGGGCAGACCGGTGATCGACCGGTCATTTCGCCACGGGAAGAGGTTGCCAAGCGCCATACTCCCGCCGTGAAGATGACGATGCGCGCCGCCGCGTGCCTCCTGCTGCTCGCCGGTTTCTACGTGGTGGTGGCCGCCCTGATCGTCGGGTTCCTGGCGCTGGCGGCCGGGCTGATCTCGTGGTCCACCGCGAGCGCGAAGTTCGCGTGGATGGCGCTGGCGGCGGCGGTCGGGCTCGTCGTCACCCTGTGGAAGGTGAGCCGGGCGCAGCGCAGCGAGCCCAGCGGGGTGCTGGTGGAGCGCACGCAGGCGCCCGAGCTGTGGGCGCTCATCGACGAGGTCTCCGCCGCCGCGCGCACGGCCGGGCCGCGCGAGATCCGCCTCGTGCCGGACCTCAACGCGGGCGTCAGCGAGGACACCCGGCTGCTGGGTCTGCTGGGCGGCACGCGCCGCCTGGTGCTCGGCATCCCGCTGCTGCTGGCGCTGGACGTGGCGCAGCTGCGCGCGGTGATCGGGCACGAGCTCGGGCACTACTCGCAGGGGCACACGCGGCTCGGTGCGGTCGCGTACCGGGGCCGGCAGGTCGTGGGTGGTGCGGCGACGCACGTCACGGGCTTCTCGGGGTGGGTGCTGCGCGGGTACGCGCGGCTGTACTTCGCGGCATCGGCCGCGGTGAGCCGCCGTCAGGAGCTCGAGGCGGACGCCGTCGCGGTCGCGGTGGGCGGTCGCGAGAGCGCGCAGCAGGCGCTGCTGGAGGTGGAGGTCGCCGCGGCGGCGTGGTCGTTCTACTCGGACCGCTACCTGGCCGAGGCGTGGGAGCTGGGTGTCGCACCGACCGACGGCGGCTTCTTCGGCGGGTTCGCGCACCTGATGACCGCCCGCCAGGACGAGCTGGACCGGCTCCGCGCGAGCGCGCCGCCCGCGGACCGCTCGGCGTGGGACACGCACCCGCCGACGGCGGACCGCATCGCGGCGATGGAGCGGCTCGAGTCGTCGACGGTGGTGCGCGACGAGCGGCCGGCGACGAGCCTGCTGCCGGCGTTCCCGGCCGCGGCCGCCGCGGTCGCCACGGAGTTCCTCGACGTCGCGGACCGTGAGCGCCTGCCGTGGGACGACATCGCGACGCGCATCTTCGCGGCCCGCGCGCAGCGCACCGCTGACCTCGTCTTCCGCGCCACCGCGCGGCTCACGGGCGGCAAGGAGGCGAGCCTCGCCGACGTGATCGACCTGGCGGAAGCGGGCCGGTTCGGCGAGCTGGTGCTCGCGCTCGGCATGGACCCCGACGCGGGTCCGGACGAGGACGGGGACACGCCCGTGTCGTCGGTGTGGGCCGCGCTCCTGCGGTGCGCGCTCGTCAGCGGCGACGCCCGGTGGGTGCACTCGTGGGAGTCGGGCGGCACGCTCGTCGGACCCGACGACGAGCCCGCCCCGGTGGAGCCGCTCGCGCACCTCGGTGCCGAGGGCAGGCTCGACGAGCTGCGCGCGGAGCTCGTCACGCACGGTGTCGAGCTGCGGTCCGTGGCCATCGCGAACGTCGTCGACGTGCACCGCGCCGAGGTCGTCGACGGCATCTCGAACGTCAAGGTGGACGACGACGAGTGGCACGACCTGCTCGTCCTGACGCACGGGCTCGTCCTGATCCCCGCCCCCAAGTCGACCAACGACGCCAAGAAGCGGATGCGGCACCACCTCGAGAGCGGCAGCGCGGCGGACCTCGCCGAGTGGTTCCGCTTCATCCCGTTCGAGGAGGTCGCCTCGGGCACCGTGCTCAAGACGCTGCCCGCGCGCATCGCGCTGACCCTCCACGACGGCACGACGGTGACCCTGCGGACCCGGATGGACAGCGAGGAACTGCGCTCCGGTGCGTCGGCGCGGCTCGTCGAGCTCGCGAGGAAGTACTCCCCGGCAACCGTCTGACCCTGTCCGACCAGGCACGACGTGCCTCGCGGTCGCGCACCCTGACACGACCGCGCCCGACCTCAGGGATACCCCACCCCGAAACCGGGGGTATCCCGGATGGTCCCCTTTGTTCCTTGTGCGGGAGCGTTTCCTCGGCGCTCGGTCAGCGTCATCTCTCCCTTCCCTCACATCGACGCCGTTCAGGGGGCGTGTCATGGTCAAGGTCGCCGGGTGGGTCACCCACCGGTACGTGAAGTACGTCGTCATCGCGTTCTGGCTCGGGGCCCTCGCGCTCCTCGGCCCGCTCGCCGGAAAGCTCAACGACGCGCAGGACAACGACGCCGCGAGCTGGTTGCCGAAGGACGCGGAGTCCACGCAGGTGCTGGAACGCGCGTCCGCGTTCGTCCCGGAGGACACCGCGCCGGCGGTCGTCGTCTACGAGAGACCAGGCGGGCTCACCGCGCAGGACGAGCAGGCGATCGCCGACGACGTGCGCGAGTTCGCCGGCGTCGACATGCTGGCGGGCGAGGTCGTCGGCCCGCAGATCTCGCAGGACGGCGAGGCGGCGCAGGTGATCGTCCCGGTCTCCATGGAGGACTGGGACCTGTCGATCGACGTGGTCAAGGAGCTGCGCACCGCAGGCGAGGACAACCCCGAGGGGCTCGCGCTGCACGTCACGGGTCCGGTCGGGTCGTCGGCCGACGCGGCGGAGGCGTTCGAGGGCATCGACTCCACGCTGCTGTACGCGGCGGGTGCCGTCGTCATCATCATCCTGCTGCTCACCTACCGCAGCCCCGTGCTGTGGCTCCTGCCCGTCATCTCGGCGGTCGTCGCCCTCACGGTCGCGCAGGCCGTGGTGTACCTGCTCGCGGAGAACGCGGACCTCACGGTGAACGCGCAGAGCGCGGGCATCCTCACCGTTCTCGTGTTCGGGGCGGGCACCGACTACGCGTTGCTGCTCACCGCGAGATACCGCGAGGAGCTGCGCAAGCACGGTGACCGGCACGCCGCGATGGCGGTCGCGCTGCACCGTGCGAGCCCGGCGATCATCGCGTCCGGCGCCACGGTCGCGGCCGGGATGATGTGCCTGCTGTTCGCGACGATGAGCTCGACCGCGGGCCTCGGGCCCGTGGCCGCCGCCGGCATCGTTGTCTGCCTGCTCGTCATGCTCACGCTGCTGCCCGCCCTGCTCGTCACGGTCGGGCGCTGGGTGTTCTGGCCGCGCGTCCCGCACCTGGGCGACGCCGAGCCGACCGAGCACGGCTTCTGGGCGCGGGTGGGCGACCGCATCGCGCTGCGGCCGCGCCGCACGTGGGTCGGCACCGCCGCGGTGCTCCTCATCGCGTCGTTCGGCGTGGTGCAGCTCAACGCGACCGGCCTGTCGACCGAGGACTCGTTCACCTCGGAGCAGCCGTCGATCGTGGGTGAGCGCGTGCTCGTCGAGCACTTCACGGGTGGTGTCGGCACGCCGGTCGTTGTCCTCGCGGACGCCGAGGCGGCCGACGAGGTCGCCGAGGTCTTCGCCGGGGTCGAGGGCATCGACCCGACGAGCGTCACCGAGCCCGTCGTCGCGAACGGCACCGCCTACCTCGAGGGGACGCTCACGAGCGAGCCGGACTCCGACGAGGCCTTCGACACGATCGACCGGGTCCGCGACGCGGTGCACGCCGTGCCGGGCGCGGACGCGCAGGTCGGCGGTGAGACCGCGATCACCCTGGACGTGAACCGGGCCTCGTCGCGCGACAACCTCGTCGTGATCCCGATCATCCTGCTCGCGGTCCTGCTCATCCTCATCGCGCTGCTGCGCTCCGTGGTCGCACCGCTGGTGCTCATGGGCACCGTGATCCTGTCGTTCGGCGCGGCCCTCGGCGTCTCCGCCCTCGTGTTCCGGCACGTGTTCGGCTTCGCCGGCGCGGACACGTCGTTCCCGCTGTTCGTCTTCGTGTTCCTCGTGGCGCTCGGGATCGACTACAACATCTTCCTCATGACGCGCGTCCGCGAGGAGGTGCAGCGCGTCGGCCACCGCCGCGGCACGCTCATCGGCCTCGCGGCGACCGGTGGTGTCATCACCTCCGCCGGTCTGGTGCTCGCGGGCACGTTCGCGACGCTCGGCACTCTCCCCGCGGTCGGGTTCGCGGAGATCGGGTTCGCCGTCGCGTTCGGCGTGCTGCTGGACACGCTCGTCGTGCGCTCGGTGCTCGTCACCGCGCTGAACCTCGACATCGGCCCCCGCATGTGGTGGCCGAGCCGACTGGCGCGCCGGCCCGAGCCGGAGCCCGCGCCGGTCGTGGAGCGGGTGCCCGAACCGGTCGCCTGACCCACCCGAGAACGGTCCTGCCCCCGCCCACGCGACCCGCGGCGCGGGGGCGGGTCCGTCCTCAGTGCGTGTAGTCCGGCCCGACCTCGCGCGCCCAGGGCGTGTCAGGCTGCAGCGACCAGACCTGGGCACGGTCCGGCCCGTCGTACGCCTGCACGCTCACCTCTGCGAGCAGCAGCCGCTCCGGGAGGTGAGCCTGCGCCCAGGCGACCACCAGGAGACGGTGATCCCGTCCCACGTCTCAGTCTGGCGCCCGTCCATCGACGTGGTCTGGTCGATGTGCGACGTGACCGCCGAGCTGGCACCCCTCGCGTTCGACATCGGGTTGCGTCTGACCGAGCGTGCGTTCTCGGGCGCTGTCGCGGTCGTCTGCGACATCCAGCGCGAGCGCGTCGCCAGCGCCGAGGGGTGGGACCTCACCGGCCTGGATGACCAGCTCGTCGCACACGCCATGGCGCTCTCCGACGAGCTCGGCTGAGCTCGTCGTACCGTCCTCCTATGGCACGTTCCATCGCGACGAACACCTCCGTCTCGCTCGACGAGCTCCTCGACTTCGTCCGCCCCCGGCACCACCTGCTGCTCGTCACCGCGCGCTCGGACGGGCGACCGCAGGTCTCGCCGGTCGCCGGCGGGGTGGACGACGTGGGACGCATCGTCATCTCGACGTACCCGGGCCGCGCGAAGACGCGCAACGCGGAGCGTGACCCGCGGGTGAGCGTGTGCGTGCTGTCGGACGACTGGAACGGCCCGTGGGTGCAAATCGACGGCACCGCGGAGGTGCTGCACATGCCGGAGGCGGAGGACGCGCTCGTCGACTACTTCCGCTGCATCGCGGGCGAGCACCCCGACTGGGACGAGTACCGCGCGGCGATGCGCCTGCAGGGCAAGTCGCTGCTGCGCGTCACGCCGGAGCGCTGGGGTCCGATCGCCACCGGCGGGTTCCCCGCGGACGTGGCCGCGCGCCTGGACGCGCAGGGCTGACGTGCCGCACCACCACGACGAGCCCACGGTCACGGTCCTGACGGGCGCGGGCATCTCGACGTCGTCGGGCATCCCGGACTTCCGCGGGCCGCAGGGCGTGTGGACGCAGGACCCGGCGGCGGCGCGGCTGCTGGAGATCGACGCGTACGTGCGAGACGCCGACGTGCGGGTCGCGGGGTGGCGCGCGTGGGCCGAGCACGCGGTGTGGCAGGCCCGGCCGACGGCGGCGCACCGGGCGCTCGCGGAGCTCGAGCGGGCGGGGCACCTGCGCGCGGTCCTCACGCAGAACTTCGACGGCCTGCACCAGGCCGCGGGCTCGTCCGACGAGCACGTGGTCGAGCTGCACGGGTCGCTCGCGACGACGTCGTGCCTGCGGTGCACGACGACGTGGCCCACCAGCGAGGTGCTCGCGCGCCTGGCCGACGAGCCGGACCCGCGCTGCGTCGAGTGCGGCGGGGTGCTCAAGCCGGACGTCGTGTACTTCGGCGAGCAGCTGCCCGACGACGCGCTGGGCCGGGCGATCGCGGCGGCGACCGACGCGGAGACGTTCGTCGCGATCGGTACGACGCTGACGGTGCACCCTGTGGCGAGCCTCGCGCCGCTCGCGGTGGAGTCGGGCGCGCGGCTGGTGATCGTCAACGCCGAGCCCACGCCGTACGACCACCTGGCCGACGAGCTGGTCCGCGACCCGATCGACGAGGCCGTCCCCGCGCTCGTCGAGACCCTGACGCGTTGACCCGTCGCAGCGCCGTATAGCGACGCGCTATGGTCGGTGCGTGTCGACCGACCTCGCGGAGCGCCGTCGCCGGCGCGGCCTGACGCAGGCCGAGCTCGCGCACCGCAGCGGCGTGCCGCAGCCCAACATCAGCGCGCACGAGACGGGGCGTCGCCCGCTCGGCCCCGTCCAGCTCGACCGGGTGCTCGCCGCCCTGCGCCCGCTCCCCTCGGAGGCGCTGCGCGAGCACCGTGACGAGATCGCCGAGATCGTCCGGGCGCACGGCGGGCACTCCGTGCGGGTGTTCGGCTCGGCAGCGGTCGGCTCAGACACGCCCGCGTCCGACCTCGACCTGCTCGTCGAGACCGCCCCCGGGACGTCACTCGTCGACGTCGTGCGCATGGAGCTCGACCTCGAGGACCTGCTCGACGTGAAGGTCGACATCGTGCACGACGACGGGCGCGGCCCGGTCGTCGAGACGGCGCGCGCGACCGCCCGGCCGTTGTGAGCACCGGCGTGAGCACGCACGCGGAGCGCACCGCGCGGGCCCTGGTGGACGTCGCGCGGATGCTCGACGTCGCCGACCGGATCGTCGCACGGGGGTACGACGACTTCGTGGGCGACGACGAGATCGCCTACCTCGCGTCGAAGGCCCTGCTCATCGACCTGCAGACCGCGTGCGAGGCGTTCGACGACGAGTTCCGGTCGGCGCGGCCGGCGGTGCCATGGCGTGAGCTCAAGCGGATCCGGGACAGGCTCGCGCACCACTACGTCAGCATCGACAAGGACCTCCTGTGGAACGTCCTGGTCCGCGAGCTGCCCCGGCTGCGCACCGACCTGCTCGTCCCCGGGAGCTGACCCCCGAGCGGAGTTCTCATACGCGCCTCATGCTTCGCAGGCACGATGGGCTCATGGGTCGGGGTCTGCGGACGGTGCTGGCGGTGGTGCTCGCCGTGCTCGTCGTCGGCTCCGCGTCGTGGGCGATGGCCGCGGCGCTGAGCCCGCCCGCGGACCGGACGATCGGCGACCCCGTCCTCGTGACCCCCGCGCCGGCCCCCACGCCGACGCCGACCGCCGGACCCACTGCCACGTCGACGCCCACGCCCGAGCCCACGCGCACCGCGCGCGCGACGCCCACCCCCGCCGCCGTCGACCCGGCCCCGCCGCGCGACCCGGACGACGACGAGACGGAGGACCCCGACGACGACGACACACCCGAGCCGGACGACGACCACGGCGGGGACCGCAAGCGCGACAGCACGGGCGACGATGACTGAGCCGCGCCGCGGCCTGTGGCGCACGGTCCGGGCGAAGGTGGTCGCGACGACGCTCGCGGTCACGGCGCTCGGCCTGACGGGCGCAGGCCTGGTCACGTACGCGATCCAGCGCCAGGACCTCGACGACTCGATCGACGCGGAGCTGACGAGCGCAGCGGACCAGTTCCGCCGCACCGCGCTCGCGAACACCGACCTGCCCGTGGACCAGGTGCTGCGTACGGCCATGCAGCAGACGCTCCCCGACCCCGCGGACGGCAGCATCGCGCTCGTCGACGGCGCGCCCGCCTGGTACGCGCCGACGACCGTGCCGGTGCGCCTGGAGGACGACGCGGAGCTCGTCGCGCTGCTGCGCACGGTCCCGGCGGACGACCCGGTGCGCCTGCGGACCGTCACGACGACGCTCGCCGACTACCGCCTGGTGACGGTGCCGCTCGTCGTCGACGACCCCGCCGCGCCCGCAGGCCTGTTCGCGGTGGCGACCGTGCGGGACCTGGAGGTCGCGTCGCTCGACGACACGTGGCGCACGTACGCGGCGGTCGCGGCGGGCGCGCTGCTGGCGACGGGCGTCGTCGCGTGGCTCCTGCTGGGGCGCGTGCTGCGCCCGGTGCGCGAGCTGCGGGACACCGCGGCGCGTATCGACGAGGGCACGCTCGACGCGCGCGTCCCGGTGACCACGGACGACGACGTGGGCGAGGTCGGCCTCACCGTGAACGCGATGCTCGACCGCCTGCAGGCGTCGATGTCCGCGCAGCGCCGCCTGCTCGACGACGTGGGCCACGAGCTGCGCACGCCGCTGACGATCATCGGCGGGCACCTCGAGCTCATGGACGTCGACGACCCCGACGACGTGCGCGCGACGCGCGAGCTCGCGCTCGACGAGGTCGACCGCATGCGCCTGCTCGTCGACGACCTGCTGGTGCTCGCGGTCGCGGACCGCGAGGGGTTCGTGCAGCCGGCGCCCACGGACCTGGGCGTGCTGACCGACGAGGTGCTCGACAAGGCGAGCGGCCTGGGCGCGCGCACGTGGCGCGTGGACAAGCGCGCGGACGTCGCGTGCCTGGTCGACGCGCGACGGCTCACGCAGGCGTGGCTGCAGCTCGCCAGCAACGCGGTGAAGTTCTCCGCCGAGGGCTCGACGGTCACGCTGGGCTCGGCCGTCGCGGGCGGGTCGCTGCGGCTGTGGGTGCGCGACGAGGGCGTCGGCATCCCCGCCGAGCAGCAGGCGCGCATCTTCGAGCGGTTCGAGCGGACCGCCGCCGCCGCGGGCACCGAGGGCGCGGGGCTGGGGCTCGCGATCGTCGCGGCGATCGCGCGGGCGCACGGCGGGCGCGTGGACGTGTCGTCGGAGCCGGGGATCGGGTCGACGTTCGTCGTCACCGTCCCCGCGGTGCCGGTCACGGACGCCGGTCCCGACGACGAGCGCGACGAGCGCGACGAGACCCGCGGGCCGGACGCGCCCGACGAGGACGCGGCGGCCCGGCCGACCGGAGGGAGTGACGCGTGAGCGGTGTGCTGGTGGTGGAGGACGAGGTGCGCATCGCGTCGTTCGTCGCGAAGGGCCTCAAGGCCGCGGGCTACGCCCCCACGGTCGTCGGGACCGCGCGCGAGGCGTTCGACCTCGCGCTGTCCGGCGAGGTGGACCTCATGGTGCTCGACATCGGCCTGCCCGACGGTGACGGGTTCGACGTGCTGCGCCGCCTGCGCGCCGCCGGATCGCGCCTGCCGGTCATCATCCTGACCGCGCGCTCGTCGGTCGAGGACACCGTCGCCGGGCTCGAGGGCGGCGCCGACGACTACATGGCCAAGCCGTTCCGGTTCGAGGAGCTGCTCGCGCGCGTGCGGCTGCGGCTGCGCACCGAGCAGGACGCGGCCGACGACACCACGGTGCTGCGCCGCGGGGCCGTCACGCTCGACCTGCGCTCGCGCCGCGCGACGGTCGACGGGCGCGTGGTCGACCTCTCCGCGCGGGAGTTCGCGCTCGCGGAGACGTTCCTGCGCAACGCCGGCACCGCGCTGTCCCGTGAGCAGCTGCTGTCGCGCGTCTGGGGGTACGACTTCGACCCGTCGTCCAACGTCGTCGACGTGTACGTGCGCTACCTGCGCACCAAGCTCGGCGCGGACCTCATCACCACGGTCCGCGGCGTGGGCTACCGCTTCGAGGCCTGACCCCGGCGGCCGGGCCCCGGCGGCTCACGGCAGCCACGCCTCCGCGGCGGTCAGCAGACGCTCGGAGTCGGTGTGCGGCTCGTCGGCGCCCACCGGGACGGCACCCGCCGCGAGCGACAGCAGCACCCCCGCGACCCGCACGCGCAGCGCCTCGAGGTCCACGAACGCGCGCGCCTCGTCGGCCCAGCGCCGCAGCGCGTCACCGAGCGTCGGCGTCGAGGGGTGCACCGCGTGCACGTGCGCGAGCAGGCACGCGACGTCGTCGACGAGGTGCCCGGGACCGACCGTGTCGACGTCGAGCAGCCCCGTGACCCGCCCCGACCCGTCGACGAGCAGCTGACCCTCGTGCAGGTCACCGTGCGTCGGGACCACCGGTCCGGCGTCCGTGCTCCGCAGCCCGGCGCGCACCCCCGCCGCGACCGCGTGCGCGCGGCCCGCGAGCGCCGGACGCACCTCGAGCGCGCTCGCGTACGCACGGGCCCGCGACGACCACGGCCGCCGCTCCGGCAGCGCGAGCGCGTCGGCCGGGAACCGTGCGAGGACCTCGAGCACGACCGCGAGCGCGGGCGTCCGACCCGCGACCAGCACGTCCAGCAGCGGCGTCCCGCCGAGCGCCTCGAGCACGACGAGCCCGTCGTCGGACGCGTACGCGACACGCGGCACCGGCACACCCGCCGCACCGAGCAGCAGGTGGCGCGCGACCACGTCGTCCGCGTGCCCGTCCCGGGGCCGCAGCACCTTGACGTACCAGGTCACGCCGTCGCGCTCCGCACGCACCACCGCGCGGCGCAGCGGCCGGTACCCCACGAGCTCGAGCGTGCTGACCGGCCAGTCGCCCGGCAGCGCCTGGGCGAGCAGCCCGGGGTCGCACGCCCGTCGCAGCGCGGGCAGCATCGGGTCGTCGGGGTGGCGCCACACGAGCACCTCGCCCGCGGGGCCGTGCGCGACGAGCACGCCCGGGGCATCGCGTGGCGCGGACCGGGACGACGACGCGAGCAGGTACTCGACGGTGCCGCCGTGCCGCGTCCCGGCGCCGTGAGCCCCGCCGTGGCCGCGCCCGCTGCGGGCACCGCCATGGTCGCCGCCGTGGTCACCGCCGTCGTCACCGCCGTGGCCGCCCTGCGCGACGACGTAGCCGACCGTGACCCCGTCGCCCGGGCGGTGGTGCACCGCGTCGACCCGCCACTCGAGGCGTTCGCTCGTCGTACCGAGCGCCGCCGCGAGCAGGTCACCCGCCTGCGGGCCGGTGAGGACCGCGAACGCCGCAGCCTCGTCGGGCGCACGCACGGCCCGCCCGCCCGGGCGCGAGCGTGTCGCGTCGGGGCGGGCGGGTTCGGTCATGTCCGACAGCGTGCCAGTGACCTCAGTCGTCCGCGCTCGGCGCGCTCACCGGCGAGACGGGGCTGGCGGGCGTCACCGGGCTGGCCGGGCTGACAGCGCTGGCCGGGCTCACGGGGCTGGCCGGGCTGACGGGGCTCGGCGGCGTCACCGGGCTCGCCGGCGAGACGGGGCTGGCCGGGCTCGCGGGGGTCGGCGCGGTCTGCGGGGTGACCGGCGATGCCGCGGTCAGCGGGCTCGCGGGCGTCAGGGCGGTGACGGTCGTGACGGCCGACGAGTTCTGCGTGCGGGACGGGTCGGCGGCGCCGGGCGACGGCGTCGCGGACGACGAGGCCGACGGGGTCACCGACGGCGCGGCGGGCGACGGCGTGGCCGTGCTCGTCGCAGTACTCGTCGCCGTGCTCGTCGCCGTGTTCGTCGCCGTGCTCGTCGAGGTGCTCGTCGTACCCGCGGCGGGGGCGCCCGGCGTGCTCGACGACGACGCCGCGAACGCGGAACCACCGGCGACGGCCACGGCACCGAGAGTGCCGGAGACGATCCAGACGGAACGGGGAAGGGTGCGCATGAGGGGCCTCCTGGTCGATCGTGGTGCGCTGCCGCGCTCTGCGCGACCCCTCAGACGATCCCGGCGCTCGATGAGCCCTCCAGGAGCCCCCCATGAGAGACCTCTCATGGTGGCCATCCCGCCCACGCGCCACGGCAGTGGTGAACGGGTGGAGAAACGCTCGCCTGGTGAGCGCTTCTCCACCCGCTGCGCCCGCGGCGCGGGCGACCCGGGCCCGCGCCGCGGGTGGGCGCGGCGGCGTGGGGGTGGCCGGGGGCGGACTTAGGGTGGGCGGGTGAGCATCGAGGCGGAGCAGCGTCCTGCCGCGCCGCCCGACGAGCCGGTCCGGCACGCCCGGCCCGCGCGCCGGCGGTGGCGCCGCCGTCTGCTCGTCGCCGCCGCGCTCGTCGTCGTGCTGCTCGTCCCGCTCGCGTGGGTGCAGGGGACGGGTCAGGCACACCTGCGCACGCTCGACGACGTGCGGGACACGCCGGTCGCGATCGTGCTGGGCGCGGGCCTGCGCCCGGACGGCTCGCCGTCGACGTACCTGCGCCGCCGCCTCGACGCCGCGCGGACGCTGTACGAGGACGGCACGGTGCGCGCGATCCTCGTGAGCGGCGACAACGGCTCGGTGGGTCACGACGAGCCGACGGCCATGCACGACTACCTCGTCGCGAACGGCGTCCCGACGGACGCGGTCGTGCTCGACTACGCCGGCTTCGACACGCACGACTCGTGCGTGCGCGCTCACCGGGTGTTCGGGGTGGACGCCGCGGTGGTGCTCACGCAGGACTACCACGTGCGCCGCGCGGTGTTCTCGTGCACGGCGGCGGGCATCGACACGCAGGGCGTGGGCGTCTCGTCGGCAGGCGTGCTGCCCGAGCAGCTGCGGCGCTGGCGGCTGCGCGAGGTCGCCGCGTCGTACAAGGGCTGGTGGGACGGGCTCACGGGCCGCGACCCGGTGCACCTGGGCCCCGCGGAGCCGGGCGTGCAGGACGTGCTGCGCGACTCCTGAGACGATCGGGTGTGCCCGACAGCCCCACCAGCGCCACCAGCCCCGCCCAGACCACCGCCGGCGCCACGCGACCCGCCACGCTGCTGGACGACCTGCGCTCCACGCTCGACGCGACGGACGTCCGCCTCGTCGCACTCGACATGGACGGTTCGCTCCTCGACTCCGCGAAGCGCCTGCCGGACGGCTTCCGGCCGGTGCTCGACGCGCTCGTCGCGCGCGGGGTCACGGTGTGCCCGGCGAGCGGCCGCCAGCACGCGACGCTGCGCGCCCAGCTCGGCCGCGGCGACCTCACGTACGTCGCGGAGAACGGTGCGGTCGTCGTGCGGGACGACGAGCCGGTGGCGGTCGCGCCGCTGGACCGGGCGACGGCGCGCCGCGCGGTGGGCGTGGTGCGGGACGCGGTCGCGGACGGGGCGGACCTCGGCGCGGTGCTGTGCGGCGTGCGGTCCGCGTACGTGGAGCGCACCGACGAGGCGTTCCTCGCGCACGTGCGCCCGTACTACCGCCTGCTCGAGCACGTCGAGGACCTGCAGGCCGTCGACGACGACGTGCTCAAGCTCGCGGTGTTCGACTTCGGCGCCGCGGAGCAGGGAGCGGGTCCGCTGCTCGCGCCGTTCGACGGCCCGGTCCGGGTGCTCGTCTCGGGTCAGCACTGGGTGGACGTCATGGGTCCCGACGCCGACAAGGGCACGGCGGTGCGCGCGCTGCAGGCGCGCCTCGGCATCGCGCCCGAGCAGACGATGGCGTTCGGCGACTACTTCAACGACCTGGGCATGCTGGCGGCGGCGGGCTGGTCGTTCGCGATGGCCAACGGGCACCCGGACGTGCGGGCGGCCGCGCGGTTCGTCGCACCGTCGAACGACGACGACGGCGTGGTCCGGACGCTGCGCGCGGCGTTCCGCCTGGACGGCTGACGTCCCGACGAGCGGGCCCGGCCGGACGGGCCCGGCCGACGAGCGCGCGCCTCGCTAGCCTGGCCGTATGGCCGACGTCCGCGCGTTCGACCCGACGACCGTCGCCGGGGTGGTCCTGACGCCCGGCGCGGGCGCGGACCGCGACCACCGCACGCTCGTCGCGCTCGAGGCCGCGCTGGCGCCGCTGCCGGTGCTGCGGCTGAACTTCGCGAACCGCGAGCGCGGCAGCCGCGCCCCCGAGCGGGCGGAGGCCGCGGTGCCGTACCTGCGCGAGCGCGCGGACGCGTGGGCCGACGAGCTGGGTGTCGACCCGGCGCGGCTCGTGCTCGGCGGGCGCTCGTTCGGCGGGCGCATGTCGTCGATGGCCGTGGCGCAGGGCCAGCCGGCCGCTGGGCTGCTCCTGCTCTCCTACCCGCTGCACCCGCCGGGCCGTCCCGACCGGCTGCGCGTCGAGCACCTGCCGGATGTCCGTGTGCCCGCGCTCGCGGTCAGCGGCGAGCGTGACCCGTTCGGCTCGCCCGACGAGCTGCGCGCGCACCTGGCGTCGCTCGCCGGCCCGTGGGAGCTGGTGACCGTGCCGGGCGACCACTCGCCGAAGGACCCGCCGGTCGTCGCGGCCGTCCTCGACTGGTTCGGCCGCCCGGTCGTCTGAGCTCGCCGACCCGGTCCGGGTTGTCGGCGCCTCGGGGTCCCGCGGACGGCGGTCAGGCCGCGAGGGCCCGCTGGAACGCGTCCAGCGCGCGCGCGTTGAAGAGCTCGAACCGCGCGTACGTGATCCCGTTCGGCGTCCCGTCAGGCCCGCGGTCCTGCGCCGTGCCGACCTTCCAGGCCCGCAGCGACCCGACGGCGATGCGCGCGACCTCGTCCACGTCCCACCCGTACGCTCCGGCGCTGATCGCGGGGAACGCGATGCTCCGCGCCCCGAGGTCGACCGCGACCTCCATGGACGTGAGGAAGCACGCCGCGAGCATCGCGGGGTCACGCTCGCCGGCGTGCCAGTTGGGCCCGACGGTGTGCACGACCCACCGCGCGCGCAGGTCGAACGCGTCGGTCGCGACGGCCTCCCCCACGGGCAGGCCGTCGGGGTAGCGCGTGGCGCGTACCTCGCGGCACGCCTCGAGCAGCTTCGGCCCGGCGGCGGCGTGGATCGCGCCGTCGACTCCTCCTCCGCCCAGGAGCGCGGAGTTCGCCGCGTTCACGACGACGTCCACGTCCAGCTCGGTGATGTCCCCCAGCGCCGCGTCGATCCGCATGTCACCATCCTCGGCCGGGACCCGCGGGGTCCGCGCGGCCAACGGTCCCGGACGTGCCGTGAGACGCCTCACGCATGAGAGGGCCCCTCGGACGCTTACTCCGAGGGGCCCTCACCGACCTCCAGGGTACGTGGGGGCGACGACCGACCGGGTGAACGACACGCTGGTTGTCCACAAATTCTGTCCACAGCCCTGTGTTCGGCCCGTGTTCACGCAGGCCGGGCTGTGCACAACGGTGTGGAGCGACCTGTGGACGAAATTGCCCCTGACCTGCCCCTTGCGGGGTCCTGGACGCGGGACTAGAAATCACTCATCGGCTTCGCCGGATCGAGAACCGACAGGAACCACCTCCCTCGGGGGGCGCTCCTGACGGGGACAGGGACAGCGGGACCGGGCCGACCGGAGAACGGGCGACCACACCGACGGGGCAACCCTGAGGCTCGCGGACGACGACGCGAGGGCCGCTCGGAACCGGGAGGTCGATCGCAGTCCCCCCGCCCACGGCGGACCGGTTCGCCGGACCACCGGGTGCCGGGTGGGAGCCGCATCGTCGAAGCGGCGCCGGTCGCACCGACTCGTCGGTGACGACACGGACGGCCGGGTTCGCCCGGACGGACGGACGGCCTGGGATCACCCCGGGAAGGCCCCTCGAACGCTTACTTCGAGGGGCCTTCTCCCGTGTCCGGGCCCGTCCGGCCCGTCCGCCCCCGGGGCGGATCACGCCTCCGGCACGGACTCCAGCAGGATCGTCACGGGCCCGTCGTTGACGAGCTCGACAGCCATGTCCGCGCCGAACACGCCCGTCGCGACCTCGAGTCCGCGCGCCCGCAGCGCGTCGACGACCGCGTCGACCAGCGGCTCGGCCACGGGCCCGGGCGCCGCCGCGTTCCACGTCGGGCGCCGGCCCTTGCGCGTGTCGCCGTACAGCGTGAACTGGCTGACGACGAGCACGGGCGCACCCACGTCGACCGCGCACTGCTCGTCGCGCAGGATCCGCAGCTCGGCGATCTTGCGCGCGACCAGCTCGACCTGCGCGGGCCCGTCACCGGGTGTGACGCCGACGAGCGCGACCAGCCCGGGCCGGTCGATCGCGCCGACGACCTCGCCGTCGACCGTCACCGACGCGCGCGTGACCCGCTGCACGACAGCTCGCATGTCCCTGCCTCTCCCCGCCCGGTGCGTTTCCGGGCTCGTGCGGCGCCTCGTCGGGCGCGTCAGAACGTGGCCTCGACCGCCCCGACGGGCTCGCCGTGCCCCAGCACGGGGGTCCGACCGACCTCGTCGACGAGCGCGGGGTCCACGCCCGCGGCGCGCAGCGCCGCCGCGAGCACCGCGGCACGCGGCCGCGCCGAGCCGTCGACGATCTTCAGCGCCACGGCTCCGCCGTCGGCCAGGCCCGCCGCGTACACGCCGTCGGCACCGTCCTTCGCGACGAGCCCCGGGACGGCCTGCATGAACCGCGTCGCGTCACGACCCGTCCCGCCGACGTGCCAGGGGTGCGCCGTCATGGCTGCCGCGACGCGACCCTCGGGCGTGCCGGCGTGCGCCGGGTCGTGCGGCGCGCGGCCCAGCCGCCCGAACGCCCGGGCGAGGCCGACCAGGCTCGTCGAGAACAGCGCGGCACCGCACCCGTCCACGGTCGTCGCGGTCACGGGCACGCCCGTGAGCTCGGCGACCGCGTCGTGCAGCGCGCGCTGCAGCGGGTGACCGGCCTCGCGGTAGCCCGCGAGCGACCAGCCCGCCGCGACGCACGTCGCGAGCATCGCCGCGTGCTTGCCCGAGCAGTTCTGCGCGAGCGGCTCACGGCCGTTGCCCTGCTCGCGCCACGACCAGGCCGCCTCGGGGTCGAGCGGCCAGTCGGGCGTGTTGTCGAGGTCGGACACCGTCAGGCCGTGCGCCGCGAGCAGCGCACGCACCGTGTCGAGATGGCCGGCCTCGGCGTTGTGGCTCGCGCACGCGATCGCGAGCTGCTCGTCGTGCGCGTCGAGGCCGTGCCGCAGCATCCCGACGGCCTGCAGCGGCTTGAGCGACGAGCGCGCCCAGATCGTCACGTCCGGGTCGCCGAGCGCGAGCCGGACGTCGCCGTCGGGTGCGAGCACGACGACGTGCCCGGCGTGCACCGACTCGACGAGCCCGCCGCGCACCACGCGGGCGAGCGGGACGGCCGACGTCGCGACGTCGGTCATCACCAGCCGCCCGTCGACCTCGTCGGACCGCCCCCGCGGCGGCGCGAGTACGGCGCGACGGCAGGCTTCACGTCGACGAGGTACACGATCGCGGCGACCGCGCACAGCAGGCCGACGAACATCGGCATGATCTGCAGCGGCGGCATCCCGAGGAACGCGAGGAACGTCGCGGCGCCCACGATCAGGAGCCAGAAGTTCTTGGTCCGCTTGCCCGCCGCCGGGAACGCGCTCGCGGGGCGGCGCAGCAGGTCGACGAGCGCCCACACGCACAGCACGAAGATCGCGAGCAGGAACAGCAGGTAGAGGATCCACTGGAGGCTTCCGACGATTCCCACGCGCCGAGCCTACGGGCCGCACGCCCCGCGCGCAGGCACCCCGTCGGCCGGGGGACGACGAGGCGTCACGGCACGACGCGCAGGCCCTCCGCGCGGGCCGCGGCGGCCAGGTGCTCGTCCCACGCGACGACGACGAGCTCGTCGGACCGCAGGACGAGCGCGGACGCGAGGTGCAGCGCGTCGGCCGCCCGCAGCGCGTGGTACCCGACGAGCGTCGCGGCGCCGGCCGTGACCGGCTCGTGCAGCTCGATGACGTGCATCGCGGGCCACAAGCGTTCCCACTGCGCGAGCGCGGCCCGCTCGACGCGCGTGTCGATGACGCCGGCGCGCCGCCCGCCCGCGAGCAGCGCGCGCACCTCGGCGTCGGCGAGCCGGGACGTCGCGACGAGGTCCGCGCCCTCCCACAGCGCCGCGGCGAGCTCCGAGCCGGGCTCGGCGACGCACAGCTTGGCGAGCGCGCTGGTGTCGAAGTAGCAGACCGCCATCAGCGTCGCAGCCGTCGCACGAGGCTCGACACACCCTGACGGGCTCCCTCACGAGACCCGTCGCGGGCGCCGTCCCGCCCCCCGTGCGCGCCGTCGACCGCGACCGGCTGCGCGGCCTCGCGGGTGGCCCGGGCGGGCGCGAGCAGGCCGTCGCGCTCGAGGCGCGCGAGGAGGTCGGCGGACTCGATGCCGGTGAGCCGCGCGACCGGGATGCCGCGCTCGGTGATCACGACGTCCTGCCCCGTGCGTGCCGTCTCGATCCACTGCCTGAGCTCTGCGCGCAACGCGCTGACCGCGACCTCCACGGCGGGCACGCTACCGGCTCCCACCCCGCCGGCCCACCCCCCGGACCGCTCCCACCCCTCCCACACCCCCGCTCCCGGGCTTGGCATGGTCGCGGGTCCCGCGTGAGGTCGTGCGTTCCTCGTGAAGTCGTGCAGAGCAACGCACGACTTCGCGAGGAACTCGCGACTTCACGCGGGGTGAGGGCCGGGGCGGTGGTGCGGTTACAGGTCCGGGAGGGCGGCGCGGGCTCGGGACGGGTCCTCGCCTGCCGCCTCCAGGAGGTCGACGACGAGGGAGCGGTGCAGCAGGACGAGGCTCTGCACCTGCCAGTCGTCGGGCGCGATCGTGAACGGGTCGAGCGCGGCGGCCGAGCGCAGCAGGGCCTCGCGCACGCGCGCGGCGTCGCGCCCGCTGCCGAACGCGGACGCCAGGTCGTCGGCCGCGGCCGCCGTGGCCTCCAGGCGCTGCCCGGCGGCGACGAGGTCGTGCGCCGTGGGCGCCTCGAGCAGCGCGAGCCCGCGGCGCGTCATGACGCGGGTGTTGCGCATCGCGCGGTCGAGCTGCACGGACGCGGCGACGAGCCGCACGAGCTCGCCGCGGTGCCGGCGCGCGGCCGGCGACAGGCGCGCGAGCTCGCGCGCGTTCGTCGCGGTCTCGCGCCACTCGTCGAACCGCGGCTGCGACGCGCGGGCACGCACGAGCGCGTCCTCCGCGTCGCCCGGCGACTGCGCGGCCAGCGCGTGCGCGAGCTCGTGGAGCACCGCCGCGACCTCCTGCGTCGCGCGCGACGCGAGCGCGCGCGGGTGGCGTCGCGGGTCGGAGGGGGTGAGGACGGCGACGAGGAACGCCACCGCACCGCCGACGAGCGCGTCGGTCCAGCGGCCGAGCGGCCCGCCGGTCGCGGCGATGTTCGGCAGGCCGACGATGATCATGGCCTGCACGCCGGCCTGCGTGGTGAGCAGCGCGCCGCGGTCGAGCAGGCGCGCGATGGTCGCCGCGACGAACAGCACGAGCGCGACCTGCCACAGCCCGGTGCCGATGACGTGCACGAGCGCGTCCCCGAGCCCGACTCCGATCGCGACGCCCACGGCGATCTCGGCGACGCGCCGCAGCGACCGGTCGGCGCTGAACCCGAGCGCGATCCACGCGCAGACGGGCGCGAAGAACGGGTACGGGTGGTCGAGCACGTAGCGGCCGATCGCGAACGCGATACCCGCCGCGACCGAGGCCTGCAGGATCGGGAACCACGCGGCCCGCACGCGGTCGACGCCCTGCCGCCACCGGGCCCGGGCGACGAGCCGCAGCTCGTGCAGGCCCCCGCGCGGGGCGTCGGTCGCGGCACTCGTCGGCGCGGCCCCCATCGTCAGAGCGAGGGGTGCACGCCGAGCCCGCGCGCGACGGGTCCGCGCGGTGCGGGCCGGTCGGTCGAGACGCCCTCACCGGGCACGACGACCTCCTGGCCCGCGGCGACCACGCCGCCCTCGCACGCGACGAGCAGCTCGACGTCCGTGGCCAGCGAGCGCTTGACCACGGCGAGCGCGACGGGCCCGAGCTCGTGGTGCCGCGCGACGGACGTCACGCGTCCCACCTCGCGTCCGGGCTCACCGGGCGTGCCCGTGGTCTCGTGCACCGCGGCACCGGCCTCGGGCAGCAGGTGCCCGGAGCCGTCGAGGTGCAGGAACACCAGGCGCCGCGGCGGGCGGCCGAGGTTGTGCACGCGCGCGACCGTCTCCTGCCCGCGGTAGCAGCCCTTGTGCAGGTGGACGGCGGTGCGCAGCCAGTCGAGCTCGTGCGGGATGGTCCGGTGGTCGACCTCGAACGCCGCGCGCGGGCGCCACGCCTCGACGCGCAGCGCCTCGCTGGCCCACGTCCCGGCGAGCGGCCAGCCGGTCGCCTCCCGCGCCGCGACCTCGCGGGCCAGGTCCGCGCGGGGCACGAGCACCAGCCGCCAGGCGCGGTCCGCGCCCGGGTGCTCGTCGGGCGCCGGCCCGTAGCGGGTGCCGCCCGCGGTGACCTGCGGCCACGGGTCGCGCCAGGTGACGGGCTCGTCGTCGCCGCCCTCGGCCGCGACGGGCTCGCCGATCGCGGCCCACTCGTCGGTCACGTCGGCGATCTCGACGCGCAGCATGAACTTCATGCGGTCGAGCCACGCCGCGAGCGCCGCGGGCGTCTGCGTGACCAGCCACGTCGCCTCGCCGTCGTCGACGACCGCCGCGGCGTGCTCGACGTGACCGTGCGGGCTCAGCACCAGCAGCTCGGTGGAGGTGCGCGGGGGCAGGTCCGCGAGCTGCGCGGTCGTGATCGAGTGCAGCCACGTCAGCCGGTCCGGCCCGGCGACGCGCACGACGCCGAGGTGCGACTGGTCGACGACCGCTCCCCCGCGCGCGAGCGCGCGCTGCTCGGCGGTCGGGTCGCCGTAGTGCCACGCGACCCCCGCGTCCGGCCCGACGCCCTCGACCGCGCCGCGCCGCGCGAGCAGCGGGCTGCGGTGCCGCGGCGCCTCGTACGACGCGGCCTCGACGGGGACGGCGGCCTCCGTCATCGCGGGCTCAGGATCCCTCGACGCGCGACAGGCGCGCGGACGCGTACGACTGCATGGGCTGGCCGAACGCCGCCATGTCGTGCGCCCACATGAGCTCGCCGTTGACGAGCCCGTACAGGCGCTTGGCGGCGGTCACGTCGGCACCCGTCGCGGTGCGCGCGATGAGGTCGGACGCGAGGTCGATGCGGCCGTTGCCGACCGCGCCGACGTACACCGCGACGTGCCCGGACGGGTCGGCCAGGAGCGCCTCGACGGGGAACTGCTCGTCCGGCAGGTCCGCGGGCCGCTCCGGCGGCACGCGCCAGTACCCGGACTCCGTCGACCAGACCGGGCCGTCCTCGACGGCGACGTCGCTCGTCGGGCTCGCGGACGGCGCCTCGTCGTCACCCTCGGCGGTGGCCTCGGCGGACTCGCCCGCGAGCGCGGACGCGTCGTCCGGCGCGACGACGAGCCGGATGGTCGACGTGTAGGACAGGTACGGGCCGCCGTCGTGGTCGAACACGACGTCCTGCACGAACGCGGTCTCGTCGACCCCCGGGTAGCCGACGACGCCCTGGCCGTGCCAGCGGCCGACGAGCCAGGCGAGCGGGTACACCTCGGGCGCGAGCCCTTCGGGCAGCACGAAGGCCATGTGGTGCCTCTCGGGTCCGGGCGTCAGTTCTGCGACTTGAACAGGCGGAGCACCACGATGCCCGCCGTCCAGGCGATGGCGCCGGTGGCGAGGACCAGCAGACCGATGAAGAGCCCCTCGAGCGCTGTCATGGGGCGATCCTAACGACCTGACGGCGTCCTGCCCCCGCGGACGGCGACGACGCTCGTCACACCCGTGCGGGCGAGCACCCGGACGGTCGACCGGACGAGGCCGTCAGCCGACGAGCACGCGCCCGACGACGTACACGAGGATGCCGGTCACGGTGACGGGCAGGACGACCGCCGCGATCGACGGCAGCCGCCGCGCGAGCGTGTGCAGGTCGTCGAACAGCACGTGCAGCGACGAGACGAGCACGCCCACGGCGGCGCCGAGCACGACGCCCGCGACGAGGTCGATGTCCGGCAGGACGAGCGCGGCGAGCGCACCCGCGCCCGTGGCGGCCAGCGTCGTGACGGTGGCCCCTGCCCAGCCCGCGAACGGCAGCGCGACGACCGCCGAGCCGACCGCGAGCGCGAGCGCGCCCACGACGACGATCGGCTCGCCGCCCGGCGTGCGGCCGATGGCGACCCAGCCGGCGACCGCGACGGCGAGCAGCGTGCCGGTCACGGTGCCCGCGACGGACTCCACGAGCCGTTCGCGCCCACCTCGGCGCAGCAGCTCGTTGAGGAACGCGAGCAGGATCGTCGTCGCGAACACCACCGGCAGGTATCGCAGGTACGGCTGGTCGAGCACGTAGTGCACCGCGAGGACGGCGCCCGCGCCGCCGATCGCGATCACGGTCGCCGAGCCGGGCTTGAACGGCAGGCTCGCGAGCGACGGCCAGCCGATCGCGAACGCGAGCGCGAGGAGGCCCGCGACGACCGTGACGGGCAGGCCGCCGACGTAGCCGGCGACCGCGACGACGGCGGCGAGGGCGGCCGTGACGACCGCACGCGTGGCGAGCAGCACGGTCCGCTACCGCCCGTCCACCGCTCGGCCGACCGGTCGGCGAGACGCGGCGCGCACGCCGACGAGCACGCCCGCACGGGGCATCGAGACGGTCGGGACCTGGGGGAGCACGGCCGACAGTCTCGCAGATGCCCGGACCGGTGCCGCGGGATCAGCGCGGGATCACGGCGGGATCACCCGAGGATCACCCGTGCGTGCAGGTCACCGACGCGCCGGGCCGACTCCCGGACGCCCGTCCGCCAGGGGCGGCGCACGCGGTAGCGTGTCCCCACTCGCCGCAGGGAGGTTCCACGGTGGCAGACCTTCTGCTCCTGACCCCGGCGTCCGGTGGATCGGCACAGGTGCTGCCGGCGCTCGGGCTGCTGTCCCATCGCGTGCGCGTGCTGCCTGTCGAGCCCTCGGCGCTGGTCGACGCGCCGGACGCGGACATCGTCGTGCTGGACGCGCGCCGCGACCTGGTCACCGCGCGCACCACCTGTCGGCTGCTGCGCGCCACGGGCCTGGCGGTCCCCCTCGTGCTCGTCCTCACGGAGGGCGGCCTGACGGTCGTCACGGCCGAGTGGGGCGCCGACGACATCGTCCTCGACTCGGCCGGACCGGCGGAGGTCGAGACGCGGTTCCGCCTCGTCATGGAGCGGGCCGCGGTCTCGGGCTACGACGAGGCGCCGCAGGAGATCTCGTCGGGCGAGCTGACGATCGACGCGGGCGGCTACACCGCACGCCTGCGCGGCCGCCCGCTCGACCTGACGTACAAGGAGTTCGAGCTCCTGAAGTACCTGGTGCAGCACCCGGGCCGCGTGTTCACGCGCGCCCAGCTGCTGCAGGAGGTCTGGGGCTACGACTACTACGGGGGCACCCGCACGGTCGACGTGCACGTGCGGCGCCTGCGCGCGAAGCTCGGCCCGGAGCACGAGCAGCTCATCGGGACCGTCCGCAACGTCGGCTACCGCTTCGACCCGCCGAAGGACCGTCGAGCCACGGGGGACCGTGACAACGTCACCGAACCGGCCGTCTGACCCCGCCGACGAGAGCACCCGTCGCCGACCCGAGCTGTTCTCCCGCCTCACCCCCGGAGGCGAGCGCAACCTCGCCGACACGCTGCGCGGCGAGCGCGCGGGTGGCGTGCTGCTGCTCGTCGGCACGGTCGTCGCGCTCGTGTGGGCGAACGTCTGGCCCGACGCGTACGCGGCCGTGTCGCACACCGTCGTCGGGCCGCACGCGCTGCACCTCGACCTGACGCTCGCGCAGTGGGCGACCGACGGGCTGCTCGCGGTGTTCTTCTTCGTCGTGGGGCTCGAGCTCGCGCGTGAGCTGACGGTCGGCGAGCTGCGGCACCCGGCGACGGCGGTCGTGCCGATCGTCGCGGCCGTGGGCGGCATGGTCGCCCCCGCGCTGCTGTACCTGGCGGTCAACCTGTCGCGCGACGGCGGCGCGGCCGAGGGCTGGGCGGTGCCGACCGCGACCGACATCGCGTTCGCGGTGTCCGTCCTCGCGCTCGTCGGCCGCGGCCTGCCCGCCGCGCTGAGGGCGTTCCTGCTCACGCTCGCGGTCGTCGACGACCTGCTGGCCATCCTCGTGATCGGCACGTTCTACACCGAGTCGCTCGCGTGGCTGCCGCTGGCCGGCGCGGTCGCGTGCGTCGCGGTGTTCACCGTGCTCGTGCGGCGTCGGCGCACCACCGCGTGGCTGCTCGTGCCGCTCGGCGTGCTCGCCTGGGCCCTGCTGCACGCGTCCGGCGTGCACGCGACGCTCGCGGGCGTCGCCCTCGGGCTCGTCGTGCCCGCGAGCCCTGCCGCGACGGCCCGCGCGCACGGCCTGGCCGCCGAGCCGGAGCAGTCGCTCGCGGAACGCTGGGAGCACGTGTGGCGGCCCGTGTCCGCGGGCGTCGCCGTGCCGGTGTTCGCGCTGTTCGCCGCGGGCGTGACGATCTCCTCGGACGTCGTGCGCGACGCGCTGTCCGACCCCGTCGCCCAGGGGGTCGCGCTCGGGCTCGTCGTCGGCAAGCCGCTCGGCATCGTCGGTGTCACGTGGCTCGTCGCGACGTTCACGCGCGCCCGCCTCGCGCCGGGGCTGCGCTGGGGCGACGTGCTCGGTGTGGGTCTCGTGGCCGGCATCGGGTTCACGGTCTCGCTCCTCGTCGCCGAGCTCGCGTTCGGCGAGGGGTCCCCGCACGACGAGCACGCGGTCCTCGCCGTGCTCACGGCCTCCCTCGCGGCCGCGCTCGTCGGCGGTACCGTGCTCGCAGCGCGTGGCCGGCGGCTGCGCGCGAGCACCGACCTCTCGGGCACCGAGCCGCCCTCGTCACCGCCGAACGGATAGGTTCACGACGATGACCACCGTCGACTCCGCCACGCTCCTGATCGAGGGGCCGTGGCAGCACCGGTTCGTCTCCGCGAACGGCGCGCGGTTCCACGCCGCGGTCGCCGGGCCGGACGACCGGGACGTCCCGCTCGTCGTGCTCCTGCACGGCGTGCCGCAGTTCTGGTGGGCGTGGCGTCACCAGCTGCCCGCGCTCGCTGAGGCCGGGTACCGCGTGGCCGCGCTCGACGTGCGCGGCACGGGCGGCTCGGACAAGCCGCCGCAGGGGTACGACGTGCCGACGCTCGCCGCCGACGTCGCGGGGGTCGTGCGGTCGCTGGGCGCGAGCTCGGCCGTCGTCGTCGGCACCGGGACGGGTGGGTCCGTCGCGTGGGCGATGCCCGCGCTGCAGCCCGCCGCGACGCGCGCCATCGCCGTGCTGTCCTCCCCGCACCCGCTCGACGCCGTGCGCCGACCCTGGACCACGTTCCGCCCCGCGGCGGCGCGGCGCCTCGCGTACGTGCAGCTGCCGTCCCTGCCCGAGCGCGCGCTGACCCGCGGCGACCTCGCGCACCGGATGCTCGTCGAGTGGGGTGGCGGGCAGTGGCTCGACCGCGCGACCGAGCGCACCTACCTCGAGGCGCTGCGCGTGCCGTTCGCGGCGCACTCGCAGCTCGAGCAGCTGCGCTGGCTGGGCCGCTCCGCACCGCGCCCCGACGGCCGCCGGTTCGCGGCGGGCCTGCGGCGCACGCGGCCCACGCCCGTGCTGCACCTGCACGGCTCGCGCGACGGGCTGTTCAGCTCGCGGTCGGTCGCCCTCACGCGCGAGACGTCGGCGCTCGTCGGCGCGGACTACACGTACGAGCTCGTCGCGGGTGCGGGGCACTACCTGGCGGAGCAGGAGCCCGAGCTCGTCACGCGCTCGCTGCTCACGTGGCTGCGTCGTGTCGCGCCGCTGGAGCCCTGACGCGCGTCAGCCCTTGAGCAACGCCTGAGCCTTCACCGGGTCGGTCTCGCCGATGCCCGCCGACGGGCACAGCCGCACCAGCGGGCACGCCCCGCACGCCGGCCGCCGCGCGTGGCACGTGCGACGCCCGTGGAAGATCAGCCGGTGGCACGCCATGGTCCAGTCGCGCCGCGGCAGCAGCGCACCGAGCTCACGCTCGACGACCAGCGGGTCCTCGCTCGCGGTGTACCCCAACCGCCGGGACAGCCGCAGCACGTGCGTGTCCGTGGTGATGCCGGGGACGCCGTACGCGTTGCCCAGCACGACGTTCGCGGTCTTGCGGCCCACGCCCGGGAGAGTCACCAGCTTGTCGAGCCGGCGCGGCACCGTCCCGCCGAACTGCTCGACGAGCGCGCGCGACAGGCCTGTGACGGCCTTCGCCTTCGCGCGGAAGAACCCGAGCGGCTTGAGGATCGCCTCGAGCTCGTCCGGGTCCGCGGCCGCGAGCTCCGCCGGGCCGGGGTACCGCGCGAACAGCTCGGGCGTGGTCGCGTTCACGCGCACGTCCGTGGTCTGCGCGGACAGGACGGTCGCGACGAGGAGCGTGAACGCGTCCGTGAAGTCGAGCTCGCACCGTGCGTCCGGGTACCGCTCCGCGAGGAGCCGGTCGGCACGCCGCGCGCGGCGGGTGCGGGCGAGGGGGGACTCGGTCGGGAGGTCGGTCGGGAGGTCGGTCGGGAGGCTGGTCGGGAGGCTGGTCGGGAGCTCGGGCCCCGCGGCGCTCGTCGTCACCCCGCCAGCGTAGGTGCGGCCACCGACACCGCGCGCTGACCTGGACGGACGCCCAGCAGCCGCCTGCGTTGCTCCCCCAGGGTGACGTGAGCAACACCACGGGACCAAACGTTCAAGCCGGACGTCCGGTCTGCCGTTGACCCAGTGGTCAGCGGGACGAGGAGGACGTACCACGATGACACCTGGGGGCGATCACGCAGTCCGCAGCCTGCGCCTCGACCGGCGCGCGCTGCGCGCCGAGTGCCAGCGCGTCGGCTGGTGGCGACGGCTCGTACGCGCACGTCTCGACCTCGCGGTGGCGGCCGCCGCACGGCCCGCACCGCTCGGCGAGGACGTCGCGTTCCAGCTGCCGCTCGACGTCACGCTCGGCGTGCCGCGCATGGGCGAGCTCGAGCGCCTGCTGCCCGACCTGCAACCGAGCGACGTTCCCGCGATCGACCGGCTGCGCGCGCTCGACGAGCAGCTCGCGCTCTACGAGCAGGGCGTCACGGAGGCGCTCGCCCGCACCACGGACCGCCTGATCTCGCGACTCGCGGACCACCCCGCGTGCGCGGGCGACGTGGTGGCCACGCCTCCGGTCCGCCGCTGACCTGACCGCTCGAACAGGACAGCGACGCCGGATGCGGCAGACTGTGGCGTGGATCTCGACGTGGCCGGGCCTCGGCGCGCCGGGTGAACCGGACACACCGAGCAGGATCGAGACGAAGGAGCGTGGCGTGGCTGAGGACGTCGTGCTGTCAGCACCGCTGTTCGCGGGACTGGACGAGGAATCGGCACTCGCGCTGGTCGCGAGCATGACCCCGCTCGAGATGGTGCGAGGCGACGTGCTGTTCCACGAGGGCGAGCCGGGCGACCGGCTCTACATCGTGCGGGACGGCAAGATCAAGCTCGGCCGACGCTCGACCGACGGGCGGGAGAACCTGCTCGCCGTGCTCGGCCCGGGCGAGATGTTCGGCGAGCTGTCCATGTTCGACCCGGGCCCCCGCACCGCCACCGCGACCGTCGTCGCCGACGCGGTGCTGCTCGAGCTCGACCACGACGAGCTGGTCCGCTGGCTCGCCGACAAGCCCGACGTCGCCCGCCACCTGCTGCAGGCGCTCGCGCGCCGGCTGCGCCGCACCAACGAGGCGCTCGCCGACCTCGTGTTCTCCGACGTCCCGGGTCGCGTGGCGAAGGCGCTGCTCGACCTGTCGACGCGGTTCGGCGAGCAGGTCGACGAGGGTGTGCGCGTCGCGCACGACCTCACGCAGGAGGAGCTCGCGCAGCTCGTCGGCGCGTCGCGCGAGACCGTGAACAAGGCCCTCGCCGACTTCGCGGCCCGCGGGTGGGTCCGCCGCGAGGGCCGCGCGGTCGTCCTGCTGGACATCGACCGCCTGGAGCGCCGCGCCCGCTGACGCCCCCGCACGGACGACGAAGGCGGCCCGGACGCACGTGTCCGGGCCGCCTTCGCGTGTCGTGGGTCCTGCGGTCAGCCCGCGAGCTCGACGACGATCTCGACCTCCACCGGGGAGTCCAGCGGCAGCACCGCGACGCCGACGGCGGAGCGGGCGTGCACGCCCGCGTCGCCCAGCACGTCGTGCAGCAGCAGGCTCGCGCCGTTGACGACCGCAGGCTGACCCGTGAACGACGGGTCGCTCGCGACGAACCCGACGACCTTGACCACGCGCGTGATCCGGTCGAGCGCGTCCGCACCCGCCGGACCGCCCTCGCTCTCGACGAGCGCGGCCACCGCCGCGAGCGCGTTGAGCGCCGCGGTGCGGGCCAGCACGGTCGCCTCGTCGGGACCCACCTGCGCCCCCACCTTGCCGGTGGTCGGCAGCGCACCGTCGACGAACGGCAGCTGCCCGGACGTGTGCACGTGGACGCCGCTGCGGACCGCGGGGACGTACGCCGCGACGGGCGCGGACACCGCCGGGAGCGTGAGCCCGAGGTCGGCGAGCCGCTGCGCGGCACCCATCAGGAGTCCAGCGGGCGCTTGAGGTAGGCGACGAGGCCGTCACCGGGCCCCGGGACCACCTGGACGAGCTCCCAGCCGTCGGAGCCCCACTGGTCGAGGATCGCCTTGGTCATGTGGATGATGAGGGGGACGGTCGCGTACTCCCACTTGGTCGCCATGCGCCCACCCTAGCCAGCCGCGCGCACCGCGGCCGCCGCCGGTCGGTCCGAGCCCGGCCGAGCTCGTCAGTTCGAGATCAGCTCGCCGCGCGGCACGAGCTCCGACCACCAGGAGCGGACCTCGGGACGGCGGCGCAGCAGCGCACGGCGCTCGCGCTCGGTCATCCCGCCCCACACGCCGAAGTCCATGCGGTTGTCGAGCGCGTCCGCGAGGCACTCGAGCCGGACGGGGCACTGCTGGCACACCGACCGGGCGTCACGCTGCGCGGAGCCCTCGACGAACAGCGCGTCCGGCGAGACGTTCCCGGAGCCGCAGGCCGCAGACGCAGTCCAGTGACCCTCCTTGGTCGCTACCACCGCGCCCCCTAGGTCGAAGTCGGCGAGGCCCCCGTTCGCCGGTACCGTTCCCGGATCCCAGAGCGCCTGCGCTTTTACCACAAGGCGTCGTCGTCCGCTGGATGACTGGAAAACTAGCGCGTGAACTGGAATCTTGACGAGACTCCGATCGGGTCATCCCGAGGTGTGGACGCGCTCCCGCACACGGTGACCGGATCGGGTGAACCGGGCAGGTCGACCCCCACCCGCCCGGGTGCACCCGGGCGCCGCACGCTCGTCGGAACCTCCCGCGGCCCGCCCGGGATGTGCAGGTCCGGTGCAGAGGTCGGGGTCCTCCCCCAGGACGAGGCCACCGCCCAGGTCCGCCGACTACCCTGGCGGGCATGCCGAACCCTGCCCGCACGCCTGCCCGCACGCGCGGCCGCCAGGTCAACGCCTTCCAGGCGCTGGCCCTCCTGCTGTCCTTCGTGCTGGTCGCCGGCGTCGGCGGCGTGCTCGCCGCCGGGCTGGCCCTGCCGGGTGTCGCGATCGCGAACGGCGTGACCAACATGTCGGTCACCGCGTTCGACGACCTGCCGACCGAGCTGAAGCAGGGTCCGCTGCCGCAGAAGTCGCGCATCCTCGCGTCGGACGGCACGACGCTCGCCACGTTCTTCGACCAGGACCGCGTGGTCGTCCCGCTCGACCAGATCGCCGAGATCATGCAGCAGGCCGTCATCGCGACCGAGGACCGGCGGTTCTACACGCACGCGGGCGTCGACGTCATGGGCATGTTCCGCGCCGCCGCGCGCAACGCGCTGCACGTCTCGCAGGAGGGCGCCTCGACGCTCACGCAGCAGTACGTGAAGAACGTGCTGATCGACGCGGCGCTCAGCGAGGACACCGAGGAGGCGAAGCTCGAGGCCATCGAGCAGGCGCGCGCCGACGAGGGCACCGAGGGCCTCGCCCGCAAGCTCCGCGAGGCGAAGCTCGCGATCACGCTCGAGAAGACGATGTCGAAGGACGAGATCCTCGAGAAGTACCTCAACATCGCGGCGTTCGGCACCAACGTGTACGGCGTGGAGGCCGCGTCGCAGCGGTACTTCGGCATGCGCGCGAGCAAGCTGAACTACCTGCAGGCCGCGACCATCGCCGGCATCACCAAGTCGCCGTCCTACTGGGACCCGCTGAAGCACCCGAAGCGCGTCGAGAAGCGCCGCAACACCGTGCTGAGCCTCATGCTGCGCGAGGGCTACATCACGGAGAAGGAGTTCAAGGAGGGCAAGAAGACGCCCATCGAGGACACCCTCAACCCGCAGTCGGCCAAGCTCGGCTGCATGTCGGCCGACAAGGCCGTCGTCGGCTCGGGGTTCTTCTGCGACTACGTCACCAAGGTCATCGCGAACGACCCCGCGTTCGGCAAGACCGCCAAGGAGCGTCGTCACCTGCTGCTCACGGGCGGTCTGACGATCTGGACCACGCTCGACAAGGACATGCAGGCCGACGCCGACCGGGAGGTCAAGGCCGGGATCCCGGTCGACGACGGCTCCGGTCTCGGCACCGCGATGGTCGTCGTCGAGCCCGGCACGGGCCAGATCAAGGCGATGGCGCAGAACCGCGTCTACAACAACACGGACGACCACGGCGACCGCGAGACCGCGGTGAACTTCAACGCCGACAACGCGTTCGGCAGCGCCTCGGGCTTCCCGCCCGGCTCGACGTTCAAGCCGTTCACGCTGCTGCAGTGGATCAAGGAAGGGCACTCGCTCTACGAGGTCCTCAACGCGACGAAGATGTCGTACAACCTCTCGGAGTTCAAGGCGTCCTGCACCCGCCTCACGGGCAGCTGGGAGTTCAACAACGCCGAGGGCGGCAAGGGCGTCATGACCGTCCTGCAGGGCACCATGAACTCGGTGAACTCCGCGTACGTCGCCATGGCCAGCAAGGTCGACCTGTGCGGCATCTTCACCGGCGCTGCCGAGCTGGGCGTCGTCAAGGCCGGCGGCCTCGCCGGTGACGGCCAGATCGACCCGCTGCCCGCGAACATCCTCGGCTCGCAGTCCGTCTCACCGCTCACGATGGCGTCCGCCTTCGCCGCGTTCGCCGCCGACGGCAAGTACTGCAAGCCCATCGCCGTCCTCAAGGTCACGAACAGCGACGGCGAGGAGATCGAGGTCCCGAGTGCGGGCTGCAGCCAGAAGATCGACCCCAACGTCGCCAAGACGATGAACTACGCGCTCAGCAACGTCTGGAAGGGCACCGCGAAGGGCGTCAAGCAGCCCGGCTTCGCCGCCGCGGGGAAGACCGGCACCACGTCGCACAACGAGCACACGTGGTTCGTCGGCTACACGCCCAAGCTGTCCGCTGCCGTGTGGGTCGGTCACACCGACGGCATGAAGTCCATGCACGGCCTGACGATCAACGGCAAGAGCTACAGCGGCTACGGCGCCGGCCCCTGGGGTTCGTCGATCGCCGCGCCCACCTGGGTGCGGTTCATGGAGGCCGCGCTGGGCGGCGGCGACAACCCGTCCTTCGGCGAGCCGCCCTCCAAGTACATCTTCGGCGAGAAGATCTCCGTGCCGTGGGTCGTCGGCCAGAGCGAGGACGAGGCGCGCCGCACGCTCACCTCGCACGGGTTCCAGGTCGTCGTGTCCGACAAGCGCATCGAGTCCGACGTGCCCGAGGGCCGCGTGGCGAAGCAGGACCCGAGCGGGTCCGCGACGGCCGGCTCCGTCATCACGCTCACGCTCTCGAGCGGCAAGAAGGAGCGCGACCCGTGCCAGGAGAACCCCGACCACCCGTTCTGCCAGGGCGGTGGCGAGGAGGGTCCGCCCGACCGTGAGCGCGGCCGCGACCGTGACCAGGGCCGTGACGACGTCGCAGTGAAGCCGTGACGGCAGGATCCGTCGCCCGCACCGCGGGCGGCCTCGTCGCGCTCGCCGCGGCGGGCGTCGCCTGGGGCGTGGTCGAGGCCCGCTGGTACACGCTGCGCGAGGTGACCGTGCCCGTGCTGCCGAGCGGCCACGACCCGCTGCGCGTGCTGCACGTCTCGGACCTGCACCTCACACCGGACCAGGACCGCAAGGCCGCGTGGGTGCGCGAGCTCGCCCAGCTCGACCCGCACCTCGTCGTCGACACGGGTGACAACTGGGCGCACCTCGAGTCGTTCGGCCTGCTCGCGCACGCGCTCGAGCCGCTCCTCGCCCGCCCGGGCGTGTTCGTCATGGGCTCCAACGACTACGTCGCCCCGCAGCCGAAGAACCCCGCGCGCTACCTGCGTGCCGACGCCCGCTCGACTCCCCCGCAGCCGCCGCGCGAGCTGCCGTGGCGCGAGATGGTCCGCCTGTTCCGCTCCGCGGGCTGGCTCGACCTCGACAACCGCCGCGGCGTCCTGGACGTCGCCGGGCGGCGCCTGTCGTTCGTCGGCACCGACGACGCGCACCTCGACAAGGACCGTGTGCCCGCCGCGGGCGGTCCCGACGACGCCCGCACCACTGCCGGCGTCTCCGGCACCCCCAGCGTCGACCTGCACGTCGGCGTCACGCACGCGCCCTACCAGCGCGTGCTCGACGCGTTCCTCGAGGACGACGCCGACGTGATCTTCGCGGGCCACACGCACGGCGGCCAGCTCGCCGTGCCCGGCTGGGGCGCGCTCGTCACGAACTGCGACCTCGACCCGGGCCGCGCCAAGGGCCTGCACGGCTGGCCGGGGCCGCGCCCCGACGCGCCCGGCGGGGCCGGCTCGACCTGGCTGCACGTCAGCGGCGGCCTCGGTACGTCCCCGTACGCGCCCGTGCGCTTCGCGTGCCGACCGGAGGCGACGCTCCTGACGCTGGTCCCCGCGTCCTCCTGACCAGGACGGCCCGCCAGGGCCGCACGGATGCCGGAACGGATTCGTTGATCCGGGGGTCGGTCAGGTAGTCTGAGCGGGCTTCACGGGGTGTGGCGCAGCTTGGTAGCGCGCTTCGTTCGGGACGAAGAGGTCGTGGGTTCAAATCCCGCCACCCCGACAGTGAAAAGCCCGGGCCGACGAGATGTCGGCCCGGGCTTTCGTGCATCCGGCGGCCTGTGCGGGACTGCCGGTGACCCCTCAGGAGCGGGGTGGGAGGTAGCTCACCGAGCCGTTGGACGAGCGGACGACGACCTTCACGTCCGCGGCGGGGTCGGTCGGGGCCTCGGTGCGCTGGCCGCCGTTCGACGTGTGGATGTCCAGCGCCACGGGATCGCCCGTGCCGTAGACGGTGACGTCGCCGTTGCTCGACCTCGCGGTGATGTCGTCGCGGGCGTCCGCGACCTGCACGCCGCCGTTGTCGGACGTGGCGATGACCACGCCGTCGACGTCCTCGACCTCGACGCGGCCGTTGCTGGAGCGCGCCTCGACGGAGGCGGCGCCGTGCACGACGACGGAGCCGTTGTCGGAGGTGGCGCGCACCGAGCCGGCGACGTCGGTCACCTCGACGCTGCCGTTGCTCGAGTGCGCCACGAGGTCGCCGCCGAGGGCGGAGGCCTCGACGCGGCCGTTGCCGGAGCGCAGGTCCGCGTCGCCGAGGACGCCGGTGGCCCGGACGTCGCCGTTCGAGGAGCGCACGACGAGCGTGGTGTCCGCGGGGAGCGTGACGTCGAGGTCGGTGTCGCACTGCCACAGCCAGCTCCATGCGCACGTGTAGGAGACGGTGAGGCGGTCGGACGACGTGTCGGCCGAGTAGTGCGGGTCGGCGAACGCGAAGCGAGCCTCGCGCGCCACGTGCACCTCGTCGGACCCGCCGGCGGTGACGGTCACGCGGCCGTCGGCGACGAGCTCGACGGTGCCGGCCGCGGCGTAGGTGCCCTCGCCGCTGGTCTTCTCGCGGGCGATCAGGCTCGCCAGGTCGAGGGCGGCCCACGCGATCGCGAGGGCGCCGATCGTGCCGCCGATGCACAGCAGGGCCTTGGCCCCGGCCGACCGGCGCGGGTCGCGCGCCGGTGCGGGCGGTGCGGGGGTCTCGATGACGGTGCTCATGACTCTCCGTTCGGTCGGTGCTCGAGCCAGCGGAGCACGGCCAGGACGCGACGGTGGTCGTCGCTGTCCGGCGGCAGCCCGAGCTTGGTGAGGATCGAGGTGACGTGCTTCTCCACGGCGGGCAGCCCGATGAACAGGCGCTCGGCGATCGCGGAGTTGGAGCGGCCCTCGGCGACGAGCGCCATGACCTCCCGCTCGCGCGGGGTGAGGTCCTCGAGGCCGGTGCGGGTGGCGCGCGCCATGATCTGCGCGACGACCTCCGGGTCGATGACGGTGCCGCCGGACGCGATCCGGGAGATCGCGTCGAGCAGCTCGTCGACGTCGGTCACGCGGTCCTTGAGCACGTAGCCCAGGCCGCGCACGTCGCCGGCGAACAGCTCGCGGGCGTAGCGCTGCTCGACGTACTGCGAGAGCACGAGCACGGGGAGCCGCGGGTGCAGGCTGCGCAGGTGGATCGCGGCGCGCAGGCCCTCGTCGGTGTGCGACGGGGGCATCCGCACGTCGGTGACCAGCACGTCGGGGACGGAGGCGTCGGGGCCGAGGGCCGCGACGAGCTCGTCGGCGGTCTTGTAGCCGGTGACGTCGTGCCCCTCCGCGGTGAGCAGTCGGGTCAGGCCGTCCAGGAGGAGGACCGAGTCCTCCGCGATCACGATGCGCACGGGAGCTCCACGGTGAGGGTCGTGCCGGCCCCGGCGGGGCTGGCGAGTTCGAAGGTGCCGTCCAGCGCGGCGACGCGGCTGCGCAGGCCGTCGAGGCCCGAGCCGGGCGCCAGGACCGCTCCCCCGCGCCCGTCGTCGGACACGACGAGCCGCAGCGTGGTGCCGTCGCACGCGACGGCGACCTGCGCGGAGCGCGCCTGGGCGTGCTTGGCGACGTTCGTGAGCGCCTCGGCGACGACGAAGTACGCGGCGGCCCGTGCGGACGTGCCGCACTGCTCGAGCGTGTCGTCGTCGGGTGTGCGGACGGTCACCGGGATCGGCGAGCGGGACGCGAGCGCACTGAGCGCGGCGTCGAGGCCACGGTCGGTGAGGACGGCGGGGTGGATGCCGCGGACGAGGTCACGCAGCTCGGAGAGGGTCTCCTGGATCTCGCGGTGCGCGTGGTCCAGCGCGGCGGCGGCCGCCTCCGGGTCCTGCGCACCGCGGCGCTTGGCGGCGCCGAGCTCGAGGCCCAGGGCGACGAGGCGCTGCTGCGCGCCGTCGTGCAGGTCGCGCTCGATGCGGCGGCGCTCGTCGTCGGCAGCCCCCACGACGAGGTGGCGGGTCTCCTCGACGTGCGCGACGCGCGACTCGGCGCGCGCCCGCGCGGCGTCGGCCACGGCGAGCTCGTACGCGGAGCGTGAGGCG
The DNA here is from genome assembly GCF_021590045.1 of Cellulomonas palmilytica. Taxonomy (NCBI): domain Bacteria; kingdom Bacillati; phylum Actinomycetota; class Actinomycetes; order Micrococcales; family Cellulomonadaceae; genus Cellulomonas; species Cellulomonas palmilytica. The sequence continues at coordinate 201,375 of NZ_CP062221.1, forward strand.
CCGAGCATCCCGCGCGCCATGCGGACGTGCAGCAGGGACGCGGCCTGCGCGGTGATCGCGGCGAGCCACACCGCGACGATCCCGAGGATCACCAGGCCGGTGCCGAGGAGCCAGGTGGGCCCGTCGAACCAGTCCTCGAGCAGGGGGCCGGTCCCGTAGACGGGCGCGAGGATCCCGGCGAGGCCGGCGCCGCCGAGCCCGACGACGAACGCGAACGCCAGCGACGACGTGAGGACGGACAGCGCGGCGTACCCGAACGCCGCCCACGCGCGCTTGTCGCGCAGCGGGGCGAAGAACCGGGACCACCGGCCCGCGCCGCGGCTCCGGTACGGCACGGCGCGGGGGATGACGACCCCGGTCTGCGCCTCGAGCCTGCCGAGCTCGGCGCGGGCGAACCACCGGGCGCCGAGGAGCACGAACGGCAGCATCAGCAGACCGATGCCGAACACGAAGATGAAGGACGCGGCCACGGGCACGACGATCAGCGCGACCGTCCCGACCGTGAGCAGCCAGACGAAGCCGACGGTCGTCTGCGCGACTGCGCGCCACGTCTCGGACGAGACGGGGGCGAGGGCGAACCTGCTGCCGTCAGCCAGGGCGGGTGCGACGGTGGCGAGGTCGCGGGACGTCGGTGGGAAGGCGGCGTCGATCGGGTCGACGCCCTGGTCGACGGGCCCGGAGTGCTTCGGGCCGGGAGCGAGCTGCGAGGTCATGCGACGAACCTAAGGCGCGCGTGGCCTGCGTCGACATCCCGCGATCCCACCAGATGCGGGTAGGGAAAACCCCCCGCACAGACGCCGACCCCGCGGTTGCTCCGGCTCTGGGACGAGTGGGCCGGAGGAACCGCGGGGTCGGCGTTGGTGCGGTGGGTCAGGCGGTGGTGCGGTGGGTCAGGCGGTCGCGCGGGCCGCCAGGCGCGTCGCCAGCAGCTCGGCGATCTGGACCGCGTTGAGCGCGGCGCCCTTGCGCAGGTTGTCGTTCGAGATGAACAGCGCGAGGCCACGACCCTCGGGCGCGCCCTCGTCGGCCCGGATCCGGCCGACGAGCGACGGGTCCTGACCGGCGGCCGCGAGCGGCGTCGGGACGTCCTCGAGCTGCACGCCCGGCGCGTCCGCGAGCAGCTCACGCGCGCGCTCGGGGCTGATCGGCCGCTCGAACTCCGCGTTGACCGACAGCGAGTGGCCCGTGAACACCGGGACGCGCACGCACGTGCCGGACACCAGCAGGTCCGGGACGGACAGGATCTTGCGCGACTCGTGGCGCAGCTTCTGCTCCTCGTCGGTCTCGTTCAGCCCGTCGTCGACGATCGACCCCGCGAGCGGGATCACGTCGAACGCGATGGGCGCGACGTACTTCACCGGGTCCGGGAACGACACGGACGACCCGTCGTGCACCAGGCCGAGCGTGTCCTGCTCGACCGCGGCGCGGACCTGCGAGTCGAGCTCCTGCGCACCCGCGAGGCCCGAGCCGGACACCGCCTGGTAGGTCGAGACGACGAGGCGGCGCAGGCCGGCCTCCTCGTGCAGCGGGCGCAGCACGGGCATCGCGGCCATCGTCGTGCAGTTCGGGTTCGCGACGATGCCGAGCGGGATCTCGTCGAGCGCGTCCGGGTTCACCTCGGACACCACCAGCGGGACCTGCGGGTCACGCCGCCACGCGGAGGAGTTGTCGACGACGACCGCGCCCGCGGCTGCGAACCGCGGGGCGTGCTCCTTGGAGGTCGAGCCGCCCGCCGAGAACAGCGCGATGTCGATGCCCGACAGGTCCGCGGTCGCGACGTCCTCGACCACGACCTCCTGGTCGCGCCACGGCAGCGTGCGCCCGGCCGACCGGGCGGAGGCGAAGTAGCGGATCGACGCGACGGGGAAGTCCCGCTCGTCCAGCAGGCGGCGCATGACGGCACCGACCTGCCCGGTCGCGCCGACGACCGCGACGTTCAGCTCGCTCATCGTCCGGTACCCCCGTACACCACGGCCTCCTCCTGCTCGGCGTCGAGCTCGAACGCGGTGTGCACCGCGCGCACCGCGTCGTCCAGCTCGTCCGCGCGCGTCACCACGGACAGGCGGATCTCCGACGTCGAGATCATCTCGATGTTGATGCCCGCGTCCGCGAGCGCCGCGAACAGCTTCGCGGAGACACCCGGGTGCGACTTCATGCCCGCGCCGACGAGCGAGAGCTTGCCGATCGAGTCGTCGAACTGCAGCGACTGGAAGCCGATGTCCGGCTGACGCTCCGTCAGCGCGGTGAGCGCCGCGGTGCCGTCGAGCGCGGGGAGCGTGAACGAGATGTCCGTCAGGCCCGTCGCGGCGGCCGACACGTTCTGCACGATCATGTCGATGTTCACGCCGGCGTCCCCGACGACCTGGAAGATCCGCGCGGCCTTGCCGGGGACGTCCGGCACGCCGACGACGGTGATCTTGGCCTCCGAGCGGTCGTGCGCGACGCCCGCGATGATCGGCTGCTCCACGATGGGGTCCTCGTTCTTCTCGTTGGTGACCAGCGTGCCCGTCCGGTGGGAGAACGACGAGCGCACGTGGATGGGGACGGAGTAGCGCCGGCCGTACTCGACGCAGCGCAGCATGAGCACCTTCGCGCCCGACGCGGCGAGCTCGAGCATCTCGTCGTAGGAGACGCGGTCGAGCTTGCGGGCGGTCGGGACGATGCGCGGGTCGGCGGTGAACACGCCGTCGACGTCGGTGTAGATCTCGCAGACGTCGGCGCCCAGGCCGGCCGCGAGCGCGACCGCCGTGGTGTCCGAGCCGCCGCGGCCCAGCGTCGTCACGTCGTTCGTCGACTCCGTGACGCCCTGGAACCCGGCGACGATCGCGACCTGGCCCTTCTCGACGGTCTCGCGCACGCGCGTCGGGACGACGTCGACGATGCGGGCCTTGCCGTGCACGGCGTCGGTGATGACACCCGCTTGCTGACCCGTGAAGGACTTGGCCTTCACGCCGAGCCCGTTGATCGCCATCGCCAGCAGCGACATGGAGATGCGCTCACCCGCCGTGAGGAGGATGTCCATCTCCCGCTGGGGAGGAAGGGGCGAGACCTGCTTCGCGAGGTCCAGGAGGTCGTCGGTGGTGTCCCCCATGGCCGAGACGACGACCACGACGTCGTCGCCGGCGCGCTTCGCCGCGGCGATGCGCTTGGCCACCCGCTTGATGCTCTCGGCGTCCGCTACCGACGAACCGCCGTACTTCTGCACGACAAGTGCCACGTGCTGCTCCATCTGTCGCCGGTCGCCGTCTGTCTCAACGGCCCGCCGGGTCCTCTTGGTCGCAGGGATCGTAAGCACCCGGCACGCACGCGTGCCAGGGGTATCACGATGCGGTCGGCGCCCGCCGCGCCCGGCGTCAGGCGGAGCGTGCGCGCAGGCGCACGCCCAGCAGGTACATCTCGCACCCGAGGCACAGGCCGAACACCGCGTTGAGGAACGCCGCGACCAGGGCGAACGCCGCGGCGAGCGGCACCGCCCACGCGGCGCCGAGCAGCGCGCCGAGCACCCCGAGCGCCGTGATCACGAGCCCGACGAGCTGCGCGAAACGCGGCGGGCGCGGGTCCTCGAGCTCGGCGGGCGGCGCGAGACGCGGGCGCACGAACGCGGCGAACAACCGGCCCTGCCACGTCACGCCGGGACCGCCGACGGCACCGAGCGCGAAGCTCGCGGCGACGACCGCGAGCAGCACGGTCGCGGCGGTCGAGCCGCCGAGCAGCAGGACGACGACGAGCAGCACGGCGGTGACGCCGGCGCCGAACCGCGGCCCGCGCGGGTCGATGCCGACGGGCGTGGTGGTCGCAGAGGCAGAGGTCATGACGGGCTCCAGGTGGGGGGGAGGAGTCCGACGACGCGCGTCGCCGGACGGGGGCGACGGGCGGTGCGTCCCGCGGGGGCGGGAGGTCAGCGAGCCGGCGCCACGTCCGGACAGGACGCGAGCGCGGCGAGCGCCTGCGGGCGGTCGGTGGCACCGGACATGCGGCCGACGACCGTGCCGTCGTGCGCGAGCACGAACGTGGTGGGGGTGCGCAGCACGTCGAGGCGGCGCACGAGGTCGAGGTGCTGCACGGCGTCGAGCTCGACGTGCACGACACCGGGCTGCTCGGCGGCGACGGCCGACAGCACGCGGTGGGTGCTGCGGCACGCGCTGCAGACCTCGCTCGAGACCTGCAGGAACGTCGCCCGGGCACCGAGCGGCGCGGTCACGTCGTCGGACGTGAGCACGACGCGCGTCGCGGCGTCGCCAGCCGTGGCGTCCGCGGGCGCGACCGCCCGGAACCGGCCGTTGCGGCGCTGCCAGACGAGACCCAGGACGGACGTGAGCGCGAGGACGACCGCGACGAGCGCGACTTCCTTCACGATGCCTCCCGGGTCCGGAACGGCCAAGATAACCCGACCGAGGCGGTCAGGGTGAGACTCGGGTCGCCCTGTGGGACGCGCACCACCCGACCGGGTGATGATGCCCGCGCGAGGCAGATCCACCCGCAGACCGACTCCGCGCGAAGCCCCCGACTTCTAGGGTCGCTCGCATGACGGACACCCCCGCTCCCCCCGAGGGCTCCCCCGGCCCTCCGCCCGGGACCGAGCTCGTGACCCGGCCCGGCATCGTCGTGCGCGACGTGCACCGCGCGTTCGGCTCGGTCCAGGCACTCGACGGCGTGACGTTCTCCGCGCGCTCCGGCGCCGTGACCGCGCTCGTCGGCCCCAACGGCTCCGGCAAGACGACGCTCCTGCTCGTCCTCGCCGGCCTGCTCGTGCCCGACGCGGGAGAGGTCCGCGTCGGGGGCCACGACCCGGTCACCGACGGCCCCGCCGCGCGCGCCGCGACCGGCTGGATGCCCGACGCGTTCGGCACGTGGGACTCCCTGACCGCACGCGAGGTCCTGCACACGTTCGCCGCCGCGTACCGGATCGACGCCGCGACCGCGCGCACCCGCGCCGCGGAGCTGCTCGCGACCGTGCACCTGTCCGAGTACGCGGACCGGCCCGCGTCCGTGCTCTCCCGCGGGCAGAAGCAGCGCCTCGGGCTGGCCCGGGCGCTCGTCCACGACCCGCAGGTCCTCCTGCTCGACGAGCCCGCGTCCGGGCTCGACCCGCGCTCGCGGGTCGACCTGCGCGTGCTGCTGCGGCGCCTCGCCGACGAGGGCCGCACGGTGATCGTGTCGAGCCACATCCTCTCCGAGCTCGAGGAGATGTCCGACGACGTCGTGTTCGTCTCGCGCGGCCGCACGGTCACGTCCGACGAGCTCGGCACCGGCACCGTGCGCGGCGTCGCCGGCGCGAGCGGCACGTGGCACGTGCGCGCGCTGTCCTACGCGGCGCTCGTCAGCTGGCTCACGTCCGTCGGGGCGTCCTGGCGTCCCGACGACGAGCAGGACCCGCACCAGCCGCCGCGTGAGCAGCCCGGGGGCGTGCTGCTCACGGTCGACGGCGACGACGGCGCGGCGAAGCTCGTGCGCGACGCGGTCGCGGCGGGCGTCCCGCTCGTCTCGCTCGCACCGGCGGCGGGCGCGCTGGAGCGCGCGTACCTGGCACTCGAGGAGGAGCGGCGATGACGCAGGCTGTCGAGGTACCGGCGGCGACGCCCGCACCGGGCGGGACGCCGCGCGTGCGCGGCCGGTGGGCCCTGAGCTGGCACGGGGTGCGGACGGTCGCGGCGCTCGAGCTGCGCCAGCGCGTGCGCTCGACCCGGTGGGTCGTCGCGCTCGTCGTGTGGACCGTCGTGATCGGGGGGCTCACGCTCCTCATGTTCGGCGCGATGGACACGCTGTTCGGCGCGAGCGACGCCGACCGCTCCGTCCAGGGCCCGGCGCTGTTCGCGGCCGTGACGTTCCTGGTGCTGGGCCTCGGGCTGCTCGTCACCCCGACGCTGGCCTCGACGTCCGTCAACGGCGACCGCAACGCCGGGACCCTCGCGACGCTGCAGGTCACGCTCCTGTCCCCCGCGGAGATCGCGCTCGGCAAGCTGCTCGCGGCCTGGACCGCCGCGTGCGCGTTCCTCGCGCTGAGCGTGCCGTTCCTGGCGCTCGCGACCGCCGTCGGCCCCACCCCGTGGTGGTCGCTCCTGCGCGTCGTGCTGCTCATCGCGCTCCTGCTCGTCGCGGTCTGCGCGATCGGCCTCGGGATGTCCGCGCTCGTGTCGCGCACCGCCGGGTCGACCGTGCTGACGTTCATCGTCGTCGCGGCCGTCACGTTCATCGCGCCGCTGGTGTTCGGGCTGACGTACAGCTCGGTCTCGTCGTACGAGCGCGTGCAGGTCTACTCGATGCCCGACACCTGGGACGGCATCGAGGACGTCGAGTGCGTGTGGCGCGAAGGCGAGCGGAGCGTCGCGCACACCGAGCGCACGTGGTGGCTGCTCGCGGTCAACCCGTTCGTCGTCGTGGCCGACGGCGCCGGGACGAAGGCCGGCGACGACGGCGGGGACGCGCTCGGCGGCCTCCGGGACGTCGTGCGGCAGGTGCGCATCGGCGACAGCGGCAAGGTCGACGAGTGCTGGGCCGACTCGTCGACGTTCCAGGCCGAGCGGAGCGATCACCCGGTGTGGCCGTGGGGGTTGGGGCTCAACCTCGCGCTCGGCGCCGCGGGTTACGTGACCGCCGTGCGACGGCTGTCGATCCCGACGCGCACGCTGCCGCGCGGGACCCGCGTGGCCTGACGCCCGCGCCCGTCGAGGCGCTCACCGAGCCCGGTCCGGGTCCTCCCGGGCCGGGCTCGGTCGTCCCGGCGCCCGGTCTCAGGGCTGCAGCGCGTCGTACTCCGCCTCGGTCGCGACGTCGTCGTCCACGTCCAGACGCAGGTGCGCGAGCGTCACCTGCAGCGTGCGCAGCGTGCTCGACGCCCGCTCACCCCAGTCGGACAGGTACGAGAACTGCCACCACCACAGCGCCTCGAGCACACCGCCGCGCTCGTGGTGCCGCAGACCCTGCACCACCGCGCCCGCGATCGCCACGAGGTCGCCCGACACGGTCGCCGCCGCGACCTCCGCACCCAGCAGCGGGTCCACCACCTCGGCGTACTCGTCGATGCCCTCGAACGCGTTCGCCAGCCCCGCACGCAGCGGCTCCACGTCCGGGTCCGGGCCCACGTCCGGCTCGAACCGCTCGACCGGCACCACGTCCGTCGTCGCACCCAGGCGCGCACCCACCGCGAGCAGGTCGGAAACCGCGAGCAGCAGCAGCGGCAGCGCCGCCTCCGGGTTCGCACCCGCCGCGACCTCCGTGACCGTCGTCAGGTAGGACCGCGACTCGGTCGCCATCGCCTCCGCGATGGAGCGCAGGTCGTCGTCGGGCGGGAGGACAGCCGAGGTGCTCATCCACCCATCCTCCGCATGACGGGCGCGCGTGTCACCCGACTCGCGGGACTCGCACCGACCGTGCGTCCCACGTGCGTCAGACGAGCGTCACGCCGACAGCAGTCGGCGACCCTCGAACGCGCGGCCCAGCGTGACCTCGTCGGCGTACTCCAGGTCCCCACCCACCGGCAGACCCGACGCCAGACGGCTCACCGTCAGGCCCATCGGCAGCAGCAGCCGCGCCAGGTACGTCGCGGTCGCCTCACCCTCGACGTTCGGGTCCGTCGCGAGGATCACCTCGGTGACCGTGCCGTCCGCGAGGCGACGCATGAGCTGCGCGATGCGCAGGTCGTCCGGACCGACGCCCGCGATCGGGTTGATGGCCCCGCCGAGCACGTGGTACTTCCCGCGGAACTCCCGCGTGCGCTCGATCGCGACGACGTCCTTGGCCTCCTCGACCACGCACAGGACCGTCGGCGAACGCCGCGGGTCCTTGCAGATCCGGCACTCCGGCTCCTGCGCGACGTTGCCGCACGTCTCGCAGAACGTCACACGCTCCTTGGCCTCGATCAGCGCGTCCGCGAGGCGGCGCACGTCCGCCGGGTCCGCCGCCAGCACGTGGAACGCGATGCGCTGGGCGCTCTTGGGACCGACCCCGGGCAGCCGCCCGAGCTCGTCGATCAGGTCCTGGACCGCGCCCTCGTACACGCCCCCAGCGTACGTGCTGCCACCCCCACGACCGCCCGCGCGCGCCGATGTCCCGCCCGCGTCGCCCAGTCCGGTGCCGGCTCGCTAGCGGCCGTCGTCGATCTGCTCGTCGATGACCGTCCCGCCCAGGATCTGGGCGACCAGCGGCGCACCGACCAGGCCCGACGACGCCATGTCCGGGTCATCGGGGGACGCGTCGAAGTACGGGTCGCTCGGGGTGCTCGGCGCGGGCCGACGAGGAGCGCTCGCCGACCGCTGCGGAGCCGCCGCCGCGAGCCGCTGCGCCCGCGCGACCGCCGACTCGACCGCGCTCATCGAGCGCGCCCCCGTCTGACCCGAGGTCGGCGCCTGACCCGAGGTCGGCGCCCGACCCGTGGTCGTCGCGTGGCCCGAGGTCGGCGCCTGGCGGGCGGTCGACGCCGCGGGCGTCGCGCCGCCCGACGGCGGGGCCGGTCGCGCGGCCGTCGCCGGCGCCGCGGGCGCGGCCGGCAGACCCCAGGACGCGGCGGCCTCCTCGGGCGAGATCACCCCCGGGACCGCCGGGACGGGCGGCTCGGCCGGTGCGGCGGGTTCCGGTTCGGCGTCCGGAGCCGACACGGCGGTCGGGCCGGCGGCGGGCTCCTCGGGGACGTGGGTCGCCCACGGGTCGTCAGGCTCCTCCGGCGGGACCCAGTCGTCGTGCGAGTCCCCGGTCGGCTGCGGGCGGTCGCCGGCCGGGTCGGAACCCGACGCCGACGCCGCCGGCGCCTCCGGCGAGTCCGTCACCGGCGACGACGCGGCCTGGGCACCCGGTGCACCGGGCGCCGGCCGGTGGGCCTCCGAGTCGTCGTCGGCGGACTCCGTGGCGGTCGGGCCGGCCGGGGCTCCGCCCGAGCGGGACTGAGAGGCGCGCGCGCCGGACGGGCGCTGCTGGGCCGGGCGCGGGGCAGGCGCCTGCGAGCGCGCGGGGGTCCCGTGCGCGGCGCGCACGTCGCCGCTGACCGCCTCGACGCGCACCTGGAAGCCGAGTGTCTCGTGGACCGCACGCGACACCACGTCGGCGTGCGGTCCGTTGCGGAACGCGTTCGCGAGCTCGGGCGTGGTGAAGGCCAGGCGCAGGGTCGTCGCGTCGAGCTCGGCGACCTGGGCGTTGTTCGGGTCGACGAGCGCGCCGGTCACGCGGCGCAGCGACTTGACCGTGTCGAGCACCTCGGGCCAGCGGCGGCGCAGCGTCTCCGTCTCGGAGACCGCCTGGACCCGCACGGCCTCGAACGGCTCGGCGACCTCGGGCTCACCGTCGCCCTCAGGCGTGCCGGCGGCGGCGCCGGGAGCGCCGTCCGCCTCCTTGGACCGGTCGTCAGGCACGGCCTGCGCCTCGTCCGCGGCCGCGGGCTCGTCGGCGGTCCCACGCGGCCCGTCGTCGGCGACGACAGGCTCGTCGGTGGGCTCGTCGGCGGGCTCCTCGGCGTGGTGGCCGGGCTCGACCGCGGCCACCTCGTCAACGGCCACCTCGTCGACGGCCACCCCGTCGACGCCAGGCTCGTCGAGACGCGGTCCGGCCTCGTCGACGGACGTCGGCGGCTCCGGCGCGAGCGCGCGCGGCTCGCCGTGCGCGGCCTCGGGCGACGGAGCGGCCACCGGCTCCGCCTCCGCAGAAGCCGCGGACGCGACCTCGGCGGGGCGCGGTTCGGCGGGGCGCGGTTCGGCGGGGCGCGGTTCGGCGGGGCGCGGTTCGGCGGGGCGCGGTTCGGCGGGGCGCGGTTCGGCGGGCGTCGCCGGGCGGACCACCGCCGGGACCGGGGGCGCCGCCGGGGCGGTCGTCGGCGGCTCGGTGCGCTGGGCGGCGCGGTGCGCCGCGAGCGCCGCGCGGGCGGCGTCCGCGCCGCGGCCGGCGCCCAGCCGGACGGGCGGCGCGGCGGGCTCGTCGGCGACGGGCGCGGGAGCGTCGGCAGGCGCACCGGACTCGGCACGCGCCGCGACCGGCATCCCCCGCTCGAGGCGGTCGAGCCGTGCGGCGAGACCGGAGCGCTGGTCGTCGGCGGCGGGCAGCAGCAGGCGCGCCATGAGCAGCTCGAGGTGCAGGCGCGGCGAGGTCGCGCCGGTCATCTCGGTCAGCGCCGCGTTGGTCAGGTCCGCGGACCGCGACAGCTCGGCGGAGCCGAGGCGCGCGGCCTGCACGCGCATCGCGGCGAGCTGGTCCTCCGGCAGTCCCCGCAGCGCCGCACCCGCGGCTTCGCCGGCGGCGTCGAGCACGATGAGGTCGCGCAGCCGCTCGAGCAGGTCCTCGACGAACCGGCGCGGCTCATGACCCGTCGCGATCACGCGCTCGACCACGCGGAACGCGGCACCGCCGTCGCCCGCCGCGATCGCGTCGACCACGTCGTCCAGCAGCGCGCCCTGCGTGTAGCCGAGCAGCGCCGCGGCGCCGTCGTAGTCGATGCCGTTCTCGTCGGACCCCGCGATCAGCTGGTCCAGCACGGACAGCGTGTCGCGCACCGACCCGCCGCCGGCGCGCACGACGAGCGGCAGCACGCCGCCGCCCACGGGCACGCCCTCGCGCGCGCACAGCTCGTCGAGGTACGGGAGCAGCACGTCCGGCGGGACGAGCCGGAACGGGTAGTGGTGCGTGCGGGAGCGGATGGTCCCGATGACCTTGTCGGGCTCCGTCGTCGCGAACACGAACTTCACGTGCGGCGGCGGCTCCTCGACGATCTTCAGCAGGGCGTTGAAGCCCTGCGTCGTGACCATGTGCGCCTCGTCGAGGATGAAGATCTTGAACCGGTCGCGCGCGGGGGCGAACGTCGCGCGCTCGCGCAGCTCACGCGCGTCGTCGACACCACCGTGGCTCGCGGCGTCGATCTCGACCACGTCGAGCGACCCCGGGCCGCCACGCGCGAGCTCGACGCACGACTCGCACGTCCCGCACGGGGTGTCCGTGGGGCTGCCCTCGGTGTTCGCGGCGCAGTTGAGGATGCGCGCGAGGATGCGCGCGCTCGTCGTCTTCCCGCAGCCCCGCGGCCCGGAGAACAGGTAGGCGTGGTTGACCTGACCGGAGCGCAGCGCCTGCCGCAGGGGGGCGGTGACGTGGTCCTGGCCGATCACCTCGGCGAACGTCTCCGGCCGGTAGCGGCGGTACAGCGCTGTGGTCACCCCCCGAACCCTAGACGCCCGCGCCCACACCGTCCGCCCCCGCCCACAGCCGTCCCCCGGCCGCCGCGCGGGCCGCGACGACACGCCGCGCGACGCGCGACGCGCACCGCCGCAGGTCAGCCGACGACCATGCCCGCGGCGAGCGCGACGACCAGCGCGGACCCGAGTGGCGCGGACCACGCGTGCCACCGCGGCCCGAGCCGACCGCCCGCCCACGCGCCCGCGAGCGCGAGCCCGCTCTGCCACACGAGCGAGGCCGCACCCGCCCCGACGGCGAACGCGACGAGCGTGCCCGCCCCGGCCACCAGCCGCCCCGCGAGGCCCGTGGCGACGGTCGCGAAGATCAGCGCGGTCGCGGGGTTCAGCACGGTCACGACGACGAACCGCGCCCACACCCGCAGCACGCCGCCGGTGGTCGCGAGCGGCTCGTCGTCCGCCTCCTCAGGACCCGGTGCCGGAGTCCGCCGCACGCGCCACCACCGCACGAGCCCCGCGACGCCCACGACGCCCAGCACCACCGCACCCCCGACGCGCAGCCACTGCTCGTGCCCCGCGAGGAGTCGGCCGACCTGCGTGCCCAGCAGGACCGCGAGCATCGCGTACGTGAGGTCGACGGTCGCGACCCCCGCCGCGGCGGCGAGCCCCGCGCTGCGCCCCCGCACGAGCCCTTCGCGGATGACCAGCACCGCGACCGGCCCCACGGGCACCGCGACGGACAGCCCCGCCACCACGCCGAGCACGGCGGCGGTGAGCACGGTGGACGCGTCCATGGCGCGCATCGTCGTCGTCGGGCGACCGTCGACGCGACCGCCACCGCGTGATCCGCAGCCGACTCGAACGATGTCGCAGCACGGAGACCGGTTGCCGCTGCACTTCCGGCCGGATGCCGCGACAATCGTCGTCGTGGACCGCATCGACGAGCGCATCCTGCACGAGCTCACCGCCGACGCCCGCCTGCCCTACCGCGAGCTCGGCGCGCGCGTGGGACTGTCCGCCAACGCCGCCGCCGCGCGCGTGCGGCGACTGCAGGACGAGGGCGTCATCCGGGGCTTCACGGTCGTGCGGGGGTCGTCGGTGGGCTCGTCGTCGGCCGGTCTGGAGGTGTTCGTCGAGGTGCGGCTCGCGGACGGGACGACGAACGAGGACTTCACCGCGGCGCTCGCACGCGACTTCCCCGGCGTGCTGGACGCGGTGCACGTGACAGGCTCGTACGACTACCTGCTGCACGCCGTGGTCGCCGACCCGGCCGCGCTCGACCAGCTGGTGCGGCGCCTCAAGCGCGAGGCCGGCGCCGCGCAGACCTTCACGCGCCTCGCGCTGCGGGGAGCCTGACGTGCGCATCGGTCCGACGACGAGCCCCGCCGACCTGACGCGCGTGCACGACGAGGTGCTGCGCTCCTCGTTCCCCGACGACGAGCTCGCGGACCTGCCCACGCTGCAGGCGATGCTCGCGAACGGGACGCTGCGGCTCGTCGTCGCGCACGACGAGGACGGGCTGCGCGGCGCCGCGCTCGCCGAGTGGTTCCCCGCCACGGGCGTGCTGCTGCTCGCGTACCTGGCGATCGCGCCGGGCGGACGCGGCGGCGGCGTGGGCAGCCGGCTGCTCGACCACGCGATCGACACGTGGCGCACCGAGCTGGACCCGTGGCTCGTCGTCGCGGAGGTCGAGGACCCCGCGCAGCACACCGGCTCCGAGGCGCACGGCGACCCCACCGCGCGCCTGCGGTTCTACCGGCGGCACGGCGCGCGCGTGATCCCGCTGCCCTACGTGCAGCCCGCGATGCACCCGGGCGGGCCACGCGTGCCCGGGCTGCTGCTGCTCGCGCTGTGCGCGTCGGGCGACCGGCTCGCGGGCGTCGAGGCGGACGGCCGCTGGCTCCTCCCGACCGCGCCGCTGCGCGCGTTCCTCGAGCAGTACTTCACCTCGTCGGAGGGCGCCCCGCCGACCGGCCCGGACTGGGACGCGATCGTCGCCGCACTGACCGGCCCGACGATCCGGGTGTGACGTCCGGGGAAGAAGTAAGGACCCCCCGCACACCCGCCAGAGCTCACCTACCCTTGCTGCCTTCCGGCCCTGGGGGAGTTCGGCAAGATGACGCCGCACGAGGGGTCTGGGGCAAGCCTAACCCAGAGTCCCGGTCGCCCAGGACGGCCCCGTGCGCGCGCTGGCCCGGCGGACGGGCGCACCGGATTCCTCCGCTAGACTCCTACCCGCGGTCGTGCCGGTTGCCCGGTCCGACAGCACCTGGAGGATTCGCCTAGTGGCCTATGGCGCACGCTTGGAAAGCGTGTTGGGTGCAAGCCCTCGGGGGTTCGAATCCCCCATCCTCCGCCCTCGGAATGGCGCGGGACACGACACGTGTCCCGCGCCATTCGTCTGCCCAGGGTCCACCCCTTCCCGCCGAGTGCGCACGTTCGCGCGCGACTGCGCACGCACGGCGACCGCACTCGGCTCGGAGCGTGCGCGCTCGGCGGAGGGGTCGGGGGGTGACTCGGGGAAAACTAGTCGCCGAGGCGTGTCGAGAACGCTGCGCGCCGTTCGACGCAGGGGTGAGAGCAGGCCAGGACGGCCCGCCCGACAGAACGGAGCAGATCATGCCGCGCTACCTCGGTTACACCCTCGGTGACGAGTCCGTCCCGGTGCCGCCGCCCTCGCCGGACCTCATGCAGCGCATGGGCGAGTTCGTCGAGGAGGCCACGAAGGCGGGCGTCCTCGTCATGACGGGCGGGATCGGGCCCACCGCGATGGGCGCGAAGGTCACGCTCGCCGACGGTGAGTTCTCGGTGGTCGACGGGCCGTTCGCGGAGGCGAAGGAGCTCATCGGCGGGTGGGCGCTCACGGAGTGCCGGGACCTCGACGAGGCGGTGGAGTGGACCAAGCGGTTCCTCGCGGTGCTCGGCGAGGGCGAGGCCCGCGTCCGGCCCGTGTTCTGACCGGCACGAACGGCAGCCGAGCCGCGGGGGTCGACACCGGCCCCCGCGGCTGCTGTCATCGGTCGTCGTGAGCGATGCCCGAGCCGCGACGGAGGCGGTGTTCCGCGTGGAGCGCACGCGCCTCGTCGGCGGGCTCCTGCGGTACGTGGGCGACGTCGGGCTCGCCGAGGATCTCGCGCAGGACGCGCTCGTCGCCGCGCTCGAGCAGTGGCCCGCCGACGGGGTGCCGCGTAACCCGGGCGCGTGGCTCATGACGGTCGCGCGCCGCCGGGCCGTCGACCTCGTGCGGCGCGACCGGGTGCTCGCGGACAAGTACGCGCTCGTCGCACCGACGCTCCAGAGCACGTCGTCGGGACCCGACGAGGAGGCCCTGGACGGCGACGGGATCGACGACGACGTGCTGCGGCTCGTGTTCGTCGCCTGCCACCCCGTGCTGCCGCCGGCCGCTCGGGTCGCGCTCGCGCTGCGCCTGCTCGGCGGGCTGACGACCGCGGAGATCGCTCGCGCGTACGGCCAGCCGGAGACGACGGTCGCGCAGCGCATCTCCCGGGCGAAGAAGACGATCGCGCAGGCCGGGGCGCCGTTCGAGGTGCCGACCGGCGACGACCGCGCGGCGCGGCTGCCGTCCGTCCTCGAGGTCGTCTACCTGGTCTTCAACGAGGGCTACACCGCCACGGCGGGCGACGACTGGGCGCGCCCCGAGCTGTGCTTCGAGGCGCTGCGCCTGGCGCGCGTGCTCGCGGCCCTGCTGCCCGACGAGCCCGAGGTGCTGGGCCTGCAGGCGCTGCTGGAGCTGCAGTCGTCGCGGCTCGACGCGCGCGTCGGGCCAGACGGAGCCCCGGTGCTGCTCGCCGACCAGGACCGCCGCCGCTGGGACCGGCTGCTGATCCGCCGCGGCCTGGACGCGCTCGCTCGCGCCGAGGCCCGGGGCGGGCGAGGCCCGTACGTGCTGCAGGCCGCGATCGCCGCGTGCCACGCGCGGGCGTTCTCCGTCGACGAGACGGACTGGACCCGGATCGCGGCGCTGTACGCCGAGCTCGTCGCGCTCGTCCCGTCGCCCGTCGTCGAGCTCAACCGCGCCGTCGCCGTCGCCCGGGCGGTCGGCCCGCAGGAAGGGCTGGACGTCGTCGACGCCCTCGCCGCGACCGGCACGCTCGACGCCTACCACCTGCTCCCGAGCGTGCGCGCGGACCTGCTGGTCCGGCTCGGCCGCGTCGACGAGGCCCGCGGGGAGCTCGTGCGTGCCGCGGGCATGACGGCCAACCTCCGCGAACGCGATCTGCTCCTGCGCCGCTGGCACGACCTCGACGGCACGGCCGCCCCCGCAGACGAGACCTGACCCGCATAGCGGACGGTCAGGCCGGCGGCAGCTCGAGCTCCGCGACCAGGCCGCCGCCCTCGCGGGGTCGAAGTCGCAGCGCGCCGCCGTGCTGGTCGGCCACGGCCTGCACGAGCGTGAGACCGAGCCCGACGCCGTCGTCGGCGACCGTGCGGTCGCGCGCTCCGCGGCGGAACGGCAACGTGAGGTCGGCCGCCGCCTCGTCCGGCACGTCCGGCCCGCTGTTGGCGACGACGACGAGCGCGCCGCCGGGCGAGGCGGTCACGGACACCTCGACGAAACCGCCGACGACGTTGTGCCGCGCGGCGTTGTGCACGAGGTTCACGACCGCGCGCGCGACCAGCTCGGGGTGGCCGGGCACCACCGCCTCGTCGAGCCGGACGTCCCAGCGCAGCTCGTCGTCGTCGCCACGGACCTGAGCCACGGCGTCCGCGGTCACCGCGCGCAGGTCGACGGGCACGGGGTCGGGCGCCGCGCCTCCCGCCTGCGCGCGGGCGAGGTCCAGCAGCGCGTCGACCGTGCGCGCCGCGCGGCGGCTCTGGTCCAGCGCGGTGCGCGCCGCCGCGCGCAGCTCGTCGGCGTCGGCGTCCGGGTCCGCGAGCGCGACGTCGAGCGCGGCCTGCTGGTTCGCGAGCGGTGTGCGCAGCTCGTGCGACATCGTCGCGACGAGGCGGCGCTCCTGCGTGACGGTCGTCTGGACACGTCCGAGCAGGTCGTCGAACGTGTCCGCGAGCGCGCGCAGCTCGTCGTGCGGGCCGTCGAGCGCGATGCGCTCGTCGAGTCGGTCCGTGGAGATGTCGCGTGCGCGGGTCGTGATGGTGTGCACCGGTCGCAGCACGCGGCCCGCGACGAGCCAGCCCACACCGACCGACACGACCGTGATGACGACGAGCCCGACGAGCGACTGCCGGACCAGGTCGTCGAGGGCCGAGCCGACGGCCTGGTCACGGATCTCCTTCGTCACCGCGCCCAGCCCGGGCGCCGCGGGCAGCGGCGCGTCGGACGGGGCGACCAGCGTCGACTCCACGTGCACCGAGCGCCGCTGCGAGCGCAGGACCAGCAGGTACACCAGCGCGAGCAGCGCGGCGGCCGAGACGGCGGTGATCGCGGTGTAGGCGACGGTGAGCCGCCAGCGCACGCTGAGCCCCCGCATCACGTCGCCACCCGGTACCCGGCGCCGCGCAGCGTCTCGACGAGCGGCGGGTCACCGAGCTTGCGGCGCAGCCCGACCATCGTCACCCGGACCGCGGGGGTGAACGGGTCCGCGTGCTCGTCCCAGACCCGCTCCAGCAGGTCCTCGGCGGACACGACCGCGCCCTGCGCGCGCAGCAGCTCGACGAGCACGCCGTGCTCCTTGAGCGTGAGGTCGAGCGGCCGACCCGCCCGGGTCGCGGTGCGGCGCGCGGTGTCGACGACGAGGTCCGCGCACCGCAGCACGGGCGGCTGCGCCGGAGCCGTGCGCCGGGCGAGCGCATGCACGCGCGCCAGCAGCTCGGCGAACGCGAACGGCTTGGCGAGGTAGTCGTCGGCGCCGAGCCCGAACCCGTCGACCTTGTCGCCGAGCCCGCCCGCCGCGGTGAGCATGAGGATGCGGGCGGGCACGCCCTGCGCGACGAGGGTGCGGCACACGTCGTCGCCGTGCACGACGGGCAGGTCGCGGTCGAGCAGCACGACGTCGTAGCGGTTCACGGACGCGAGCTCGAGCGCCACCGCGCCGTCGCCCGCGACGTCCGTCGCGTACCCGGCCCGGCGCAGGCCGCGCGCGAGCGCGTCGGCCATGACCTCCTCGTCCTCCACGACGAGCACCCGCACCGCATCCCCCTCGCCCCGCTGGTCGGCCGCCGCCCCCGCGTGGCGGCGAAGGCGGCGTCCTCGCATCGTCCGCGACCGGACGTTCAGCGAACGTCTGCTCACGGGCCCGGCCCCGGCGGCGAGCAGACGTCGTCCGAACGCTACGCGCGATGGGCTGGACGCGACACGTCCCGACGAGCACGAGAGGCCCACCATGACCAGCCCCCGCACCACCCGCCGCGCCTGCGCCGCCCTCCTGGCGCTCGGCGCCGTGGCGACCATCGCCGCGTGCACCGCCTCGCCGTCGAGCGACGACGCCGACGCCGGCCCCAGCGCCTCGTCGTCCCCGTCGATCGACCCGCAGGACGCGATGCTCGCCTACGCGCAGTGCCTGCGCGACCACGGCGTCGACGCGCCCGACCCCGTCGACGGGAGGATGCGCATCGACGGGCGCGGCATGACCGAGGAGCAGATGCAGGCCGCGCAGGACGCGTGCGCGGCGTGGCAGCGGCTCGCCGAACCGCAGGAGGACGTCCGCGAGCTGTCCGAGGAGGACAAGCAGCGGTTCCTCGACCAGGCGCAGTGCATGCGCGACAAGGGCTGGGACGTGCCCGACCCGACGTTCGACGGCGGACGCGTGACGCAGGAGCTGCACCGCACGCCTGGCGCCACCCACGCACCGGGCGAGCCGAACCTCGACGACCCGCAGTTCCAGGCGGACCAGGAGGCGTGCGCGGAGGACGCCGGGCTCGAGCCACCGGCCGGCGGCTCCGAGGAGGAGTCGTGAGCGGCCCGGCCTCGCCTCGGCTGCTCGCGCTCGTCGTCGTGGGCGCCGTCGCGAGCGCTGCCGTGGGCTCCGCCGCGACCTTCGCGGGCGCCACGCCCGCGGCGGACACGCCGACGCCCGGGTCGACAGCCGCGTACCGGACCGCTCCGGTGGTGCGTGGCGACCTGGTCACGACGACGACCGTGAGCGGGACGGTCGGCTTCGGCGCGACCACGGACCTCGTCGGTCGTGTTGCCGGCACGGTCACCGCCCTGCCCGCCACGGGCACGGTCGTCGCGGAGGGCGAGCCGCTGTACGAGGTCGACGCGCGGCCCGTCGTCCGGCTCGACGGTGCCGTGCCCGCCTGGCGGACGCTCGGACCGGGTGTCAGCGACGGCGTCGACGTGCACCAGCTCGAGCAGTCGCTCGCCGACCTGGGGTTCGCCTCGGGCGTCACGGTCGACGACGACTGGACCGCCGCGACGACGAGGGCCGTCTACCGCTGGCAGAAGGCGCTCGGCGTCCCGGTCACGGGCACCGTCGCGCTCGGGTCGGTCGTGTTCACGCCGGACGACGTGCGGGTGGTCGCGCAACGCGCGGCGCTCGGGTCCGAGGTCGGGCCGGGGACGCCGGTGCTGACCACGGGCGGGACGGACCGCGTCGTGGCCGTGTCGCTGCGCACGGGCCAGGCGGGCCTCGTGCCCGTCGGCGCGACCGTGCACCTCACGCTCGCCGACGGGACGCTCGCGGACGGGACCGTCGCGACCGCCGAGGTGGTCGCCGGCGAGGACGCGCCCTCGCTCGCGGTGACGATCACGGCCGGGACCGACGACGGCGACGACGACCCGCTCGCCGGCCAGCTCGAGGGCGCGCCCGTCCAGGTCGAGCTCGCGCAGACCGTCGCCACCGACGTCCTGTCCGTGCCCGTGACCGCGCTCGTCGCGCTCGCCGACGGCGGCTACGCGGTGCAGCAGGTCGCGTCCGACGGGACCGCGCCGTCCGTGCCGGTGACGCCCGGGGCGTTCGCGGGGACCGACGTCGAGCTGCGTGGCGACGACGTCGCCGAGGGCGACGAGGTGGTGGTGACGCCGTGAGCGTCCTCGAGCTCGTCGGGGTGCGCAGGGCGTACCGCACCGGCCGGTCGCAGGTCAGCGCGCTGCACGACGTCGACCTCACGGTCCGCGACGGCGAGTACGTGGCCGTCGTCGGGCCGTCGGGCTCCGGCAAGTCGACGCTCCTGCACGTGATGGGTGCGCTCGACCGGCCGACCGCCGGGACCGTGCTGCTCGCGGGCCAGGACGTGACCCGCCTGCCGGACACCGCGCTGTCCCGCGTGCGGGCCGTGCACCTCGGGTTCGTGTTCCAGCAGTTCTTCCTGCTCGACGGGCGGACCGCCGAGGAGAACGTCGCCGACGGCCTGCTCTACCAGGGGGTCCGACGACGAGAGCGGTTGCGCCGGGCGCGCGAGGCACTCGACCGCGTCGGGCTCGGGGCCCGAGCCACGCACACGCCCGCGCAGCTGTCCGGCGGCGAGTGCCAGCGCGTCGCGATCGCCCGCGCGCTCGTCCACCGGCCACGGCTCCTGCTCGCCGACGAGCCGACGGGCAACCTCGACCAGGCTTCCGGAGCGGCCGTGCTCGACCTGTTCGCGTCGCTGCACGCCGGCGGCGCGACGATCGTCGTCGTCACGCACGACGCACGCGTCGCCGACCGCCTGCCGCGCGTGGTCGCCGTGCGTGACGGGCGTGTCGAGCACGACTCGGGGGCGCTCCGGTGACCGCGGTCCGCACGGCCACGCCGCCCGTGGCCGACGAGCAGCAGGTCCGCGTCACGCGCATCGCGGTGGCTGACCGGCTGCGGCTCGGTGCGCGGGGCCTCACGGTCCGGCCCGGGCGCACCGCGCTGTCCGCGCTCGGGATCGCGCTCGGCATCGCGGCGCTCGTCGGGGTGCTGGGACTGTCCGCGTCGTCCCGCGCCGACCTGCGGGCGCAGCTCGACGCGCTCGGCACGAACCTGCTCACCGTCGCGCCCGGGCAGGGCTTCGGCGGGCAGGACGCGACGCTGCCCGACACCTCGGTCGCGATGATCGCCAGGGTGCCGACCGTCTCGGCCGCCGCGGCCGTCCGCACCGTCCCCGACGTGACGGTGCGCAAGTCCGACCGCGTGCCCGCGGAGCGCACGAGCGGCGTCGTCGTGCTGGCCGCCGACGTGGAACTGCCCTCGACGCTCGCCGCCACGCTGCGCGAGGGCCGGTGGCTCGACGCCGCGACGGCCCGGTACCCGGCGGTCGTCCTGGGCGCGACGGCCGCACGGCGGCTCGCGGTGTCCGGGCTCGACTCGGGGGTGGACGTCTGGCTCGGCGGGCAGTGGTTCACCGTCGTCGGCGTCCTGGACCCGGTGCTCCTCGCGCCCGACCTGGACTCCGCGGCGTTCGTCGGGCTGCCCGTCGCGACCGCCGTCCTGACCGCCGACGACCCACCGCCGAGCCGCGTCTACGTACGCGCCGACCCGTCCGCCGTCGTCGCCACGCGCGACCTGCTGGCCCGCACGGCGAACCCCGCGGCACCCGACGAGGTGCGCGTGTCCCGCCCGTCCGACGCGCTCGAGGCGCAGGTCGCCGCCGACGAGTCGTTCACGACCCTCGCGCTCGGGCTCGGGGCGGTCGCGCTGCTCGTCGGCGGCGTGGGCATCGCCAACGTCATGGTGGTGTCGGTGCTGGAGCGCCGCCGTGAGATCGGCGTCCGGCGTGCGCTCGGCGCGACCCGGCGCGCGATCGCGGAGCAGTTCCTGGTCGAGTCGGTGCTGCTGGCGGCGCTCGGCGGCGTGGTCGGTGCGCTGCTCGGCATCGCGGTCACGTGGACGTTCGCCGGCCTCCAGGGCTGGGCGGTCGTCGTCCCGTGGCTCCCGGTCGCGGCCGGCCTGGCCTGCTCGCTCCTCATCGGCACCCTCGTCGGCCTCTACCCGGCCCTCCGCGCGGCCCGCGTCCCCCCGACGGACGCCCTCCGCACCACCTGACCCCACCCCCAGACCGCCGAGTGCGCACGTTCGTGCCCGAGTGCGGACGACGAGCGTGCGCACTCGCGTCGGGACGTGCGCACTCGGCGGGGGGGTGGGACGGTCGGGTGGGGTGGGACGGTCGGGTGGGGTGGGACGGGAGGTCGGGCGTTCGTTTCGCGGGTGGGCCGGGTGGGAGGCAGGGTGGGGGCGTGAACTCACCTGGGACCGGGACCCGCGACGAGCTCGTCGTGCTGCTGGACGACGACGGGCGCCCGACGGGGACCGCCCTCAAGCGCGAGGTGCACCACGCGGACACGCCCCTGCACCTGGCGTTCTCGTCGTACGTCGTGGACCCGGTCGGGCGGTTGCTCGTGACGCGGCGCGCGTGGGACAAGGCGACGTTCCCGGGCGTGCTGACCAACTCGTGCTGCGGGCACCCCGGGCCCGGCGAGTCCCACGAGGACGCGATCCGGCGTCGCCTGCGCGACGAGCTGGGGATCACCGGCACGGGCCGGGTCGTGCCGCTGCTGCCGGACTTCCGGTACCGCGCGGAGAGCGGCGGGGTCGTGGAGAACGAGATCTGCCCCGTGTTCGCGGTGGCCGTGCCCGCGGACGTCGTCGTGACGCCCGACCCGAGCGAGGTCGCCGAGGTGCGGTGGATGACGTACCCGGAGTTCCACGACCTGGCGCTCACGCACCCGGAGGCCAGCCCGTGGGCACGCCTTCAGGTGCAGCAGCTCGGGCGGGACGTCGACTGGGCAGGGCTGCTCGGGCTCTGACGCGTGTCGGCGGCGCCCACTACGGTGGCGGTTCCACGACAGCAGGGGGACCACATGACCGTCGAGCAGTCGCGCCGCAGCGACGACGAGCTGTGGACGCTGGTGCGCGACGAGCGTGCGGCGTTCGCGGAGGACCTCGAACGTCTGACGCCCGAGCGGTGGCGGCACGCGACGCTGTGCGGGCAGTGGGACGTCGAGGAGGTCGTCGCGCACCTGGTCGCGGCGGCGAGCACGGGACGCTGGGCGTGGCTGCGGAGCATGCTGGGGGCGCGGTTCCGGCCGGACGTGCACAACCGCCGGCGCCTCGAGGAGCACCGCGGCTCCACGCCTGCCGAGACGCTCGAGCGGTTCCGCGCCGTCGTGGCCTCCCGGACGGCACCCTCGCGTGACACCGCCGCCTACCTGGGCGAGGTCGTCGTGCACGCGCAGGACGTGCGCCGGCCGCTCGGCATCACGCGCACCCCGGACGTCGCGGCGCTCACGCCGGTCGCGGAGTTCTACGCGGCGCGCGACTTCGCGGTCGAGAGCCGGACGGTCAGCGCCGGGCTGCGCCTCGCGGCCGACGACGGGCCGTTCGCCGCGGGCGAGGGGCCGCTGGTCACCGGGCCGACGCTCGCGCTGGTCATGGTCATGGCCGGGCGGTCGGCGTACCTCGACGACCTGTCGGGTCCGGGCGTCGCCACGCTGCGCGACCGGCTCGCGACCGTCTGACGGCAGTTCCCGCCCGGCGGGTCCGTGCTGTGCGACCTACCGTGGGACGGACCGACGACGACGGGAGTGTCATGCAGGCGAGGGACGTGCTGGCGGACGGGTTCGGGCGGATCGACGCCCTGGTGCGACGCGCGGTCGAGGGCGCCGACGACGCGCTGCTGACCCGCCGGCTCGACCCGGACGCGAACACCCTCGCGTGGCTCGCGTGGCACATCGCGCGCGAGCAGGACGGGCAGGTCGCGCCGCTCGCGGGCACCGAGCAGGTGTGGACGTCGCGCGGGTGGTCGCAGCGGTTCGCGCTGCCGTTCGACGACGCCGCGATCGGGTACGGGCACACGTCCGACGAGGTCGCGCTCGTCGTCGCACCGGCGGACCTGCTGCTCGGCTACCTCGCCGACGCGACGGCCGCGTCGCTCGCGTACGTCGAGCGCCTGGCCGACGACGACCTGGACGTGGTGGTCGACGAGAGCTGGGACCCACCCGTGACGCTCGGCGTGCGGCTCGTCAGCATCCTGGGCGACGCGTTCGAGCACGCCGGGCAGGCGGCGTACCTGCGCGGCGTGCTGGACCGCACCGCGCGCTGAGGCCGTCGCCCGCGAGGGTCAGCAGGTCTCGTGGACCGCGCCCCGGGCGGACCGGGGGCTGACGTCACGGTCGCGCAGGACGACGGACAGTGCCGGGTCGCGCGACGACGAGCGCGCCTGCCGGGCGCACACCGTCTCGAACGCGGGACGGTCGTACTCGACGTCGAGGACCACGGGATACGCGGCGGTGAACACCGCGCACTCGTCCCACTCCTGGCACTCCTCGGTGACGGCGAGGTCGGCGCCCAGCGCGCGCACCTTCGTCGTGAGCTCCGCGGAGTTCTTCTGCGCGAACGCGAGCCCGCGCGCGTGCGCGTGGTCGACGAGCAGCTCGGCGTGGGCGAGCGCGTGCGACGCGGTGATCAGGCCGCGCGAGCGGGTGTACGAGTCGAGGTTGTCGATCTCGACGGCGTCGAACCCGGCGGCCGCGCACCGGTCCATCACGGCAGCGACCCGCTCGGCGACCCGGGTGCGCAGCGCGGCGGTGCGCAGGTCGTAGAGCGCCTCGTCGGGCCAGCCCTCGTCGCGGACCGGCTCGCCGTCGTCGTGCAGGACGAGCTCGGGGGCGTCGCGGAGCAGCCGCTCGGTCTCGTCGGGCTGGGTCTGGAAGCCGTTGACGTAGCAGACGTCGTACCGGCCGCTGGGGCGCTCGGTGGCGTCGCGGATCACGACGCGCGTCGTCGCGAGCGGCTCCTCGGCGCCGCCGATCTGGTACTCGAACGACGACCCGGGTGCGGGCAGCGCGATGCGCGCGGCGGCGGAGGGGACGGCGGAGGGGATGGCGGAGGGGATGGCGGAGGCGGCGGCGGTGGCTGCGACGGTGGCTGCGGCAGTGGAGGGAGCGGCGGTGGCTGCGGCGGTGGGCGGCGGGTCAGGGGTCGCCGTGCACGCGGCAAGCGTGACGAGCGTCGTCGCGACGACGAGCGCGACGCACGACCGTGCGGTGCGGCCGCCCCGCACCCACCGTCGCGTGGTCGCCCTCATCGCGGTGCGTGTGCGACGCACGTCGTCGCCGTCGGGCGGGCGAGGAGCCGCTCACGGTCGATGGGCTCTCCCCCGACCGCGCACACGCCGTACGTCCCGGCGGCGAGCCGGTCGAGCGCGGCGTCGACGTCCGCGAGCCGCTGTCGCACGTCGGACGCGAGCGCGTCGACCTGGGCGCGCTCGAACGCGATGGTCTGGCCCTCGGGGTCGTGCTCGTCGTCGATGTTCGCGCCCCACGACGCCTCGACGAGGTCGGACTTCGCGGCGCCGAGCCCGGAGGCACGCTCCAACGCCTCGGCGCGCAGCGCGAGCAGCCGCGCGCGCAGCTCGTCGTCGTCCGTCCCCATGCCCGTCACCCTGGCACAGGGCACCCACGATCCCGTCCGAGAGCGCCCCCACCTGCGTCAGCGGGCCGGACGCGGCATCCGGGCGATCGCCTGGACGAGCGTCCACGGACCCCTCCCCGAGCGGGTCGTCGGCCGGTACGGTGGGCGCCGTAGTCGCAGTGCATCGCTTGTCACCGTGGTCTTCCGCCGCGGACCGGACGACGTTTCACCGTGATCACCGGTCCCGGCACCGCCGGGGTCGTCCCGCCGCAAGGAAGTAGAACGGCCACATGGCAACTGGCACCGTGAAGTGGTTCAACGCCGAGAAGGGCTACGGCTTCATCGCCCCCGACGACGGTGGTCCCGACGTCTTCGCCCACTACTCGGCGATCCAGTCGCGCGGTTTCCGCACGCTGGAGGAGAACCAGAAGGTCGAGTTCGAGGTCACCGAGGGTCAGAAGGGCCCGCAGGCCGCGAACATCCAGCCGCTCTGACCTGACGGCGGCGCGGGCACGACCGCGCGACGTCGGCCTGGACGGCGGGTCCCGAGCGGACCCGCCGTTCGTCGTCCTGCGGACCGGTCCCGCGCATCCCGGCGTCATCCCAGGCTCATCCCGTGGCGCGCGGGTGCCGAGAACCTAGGCGACCAGGACGACGAGCCGTGACCACGACGAAGGACAGCATGACGACGCCCAGCCCGGGCTGGTACCCGGACCCTCAGCGCCCCGAGTGGGTGCGCTGGTTCGACGGCGTCTCGTGGACGACGCAGGTGCGCCAGGCACGGCGCCCGGTCGCAGCCGGTCCGACGAAGCCGCCGTGGTCGGGCGGGAAGATCGCGCTCGTCTCGGTCGGGAGCGCCGTCGCCGCGGGCGTCGTGATCGCCGGGTTCGGGGTGCTCGCGGGTCCGCGGCTCGTCGACCGCTGGGACGACCTGCTCTTCGCCGAGACGCTGGAGGGCCAGTCGTGCGAGCAGGTCGTCGTCGACGAGGTCCGTCTCGTCCGCGAGCAGGGCTCGCTCGGTGACATCGAGCTCGTGGCGATCGACCAGGTGCGTACCGTGGAGAACCACCTCGAGACGGCGGTCCGCCCCTCGGACGGTGCGAGCACGCACCTGCTGACCTGTGAGGGCATCGCCCGGTGGGCCGACGGGTACACGGAACCGATCCGCCTGGTCCTGACCATCGACAGCGACAACCAGACCTGGATAGACGACGCATGGGACGAGAGCTCGACGGGCAGCGCGTGACCGTCCGCACGCCCGTGCTGGGCGTGCTCCGGTCCGCGCCCGGCGCCGTGCACCCTAGAGTGGCCTCCGTGATCTTCAAGGCGGTGGGCGAGGGCAGGCCCTACCCGGACCACGGGCTCGAGACGGCGAAGCAGTGGGCCGAGGTCCCGCCGCGCCAGGTGCGTCTCGACGAGCTCGTCACGACGAAGCGGACGCTGGACCTCGACGCGCTGCTCGCGGAGGACTCCACGTTCTACGGCGACCTGTTCGCGCACGTCGTGCAGTACAAGGGGATCCTGTACCTCGAGGACGGGCTGCACCGTGCCGTGCGCGCGGCCCTGCAGCAGCGTCCTGTTCTCCACGCGCGGGTGCTGGTGATCGAGTGAGCGACGCGGACCGCGCCCGGGCCCTGCGCCGGCGCCACATGCACGAGCGGCAGGCCGTGATCTTCGGCGTGCTGCTCGCGGCCCTGGCCGTGGTCGGCCTGGGTTCGGCGGCCGTGTACACGGGGAGCCTGAGCCTGCCGTTCATGGAGCAGGAGTTCGAGGCGGAGCCCACGCCGAGTGCGACGACGCGCAGCTACCCGTGCCCGCCGGACGGTGCACTGCCGGTGGCGTACGGCGAGGTCACCGTCAACGTGTACAACTCGACGTCGACCGCGGGCCTCGCGGCCGCGACTCTGAAGGCGTTCACGGACCGCGGGTTCGTCGGCGGCGAGGCGGACAACCAGCCGACGTACGCGGGCACGGTGCGCATCGCGTTCGGGCAGTCCGGCATCGCGTCGGCGTACACGGTCGCGGCGCACGTGCCGAAGGCGGAGTTCGTGCTCGACGGCCGCAAGGGTCCGGAGATCGACGTGGTCCTCGGCACGGAGTTCAAGGCGCTCGTGCCGGCCGACGAGGTCGGGCTCGACCCGGAGAAGCCGCTCGAGGCCCCCAAGGGCTGCACGAAGGTGCCGGCGGCGGGCGCGACGAGCGCGGCGCCCAAGAGCTGACCCCACGACGAGACGAAGGGGCCGGTCCCGACATGGACCGGCCCCTTCGTCGTACCGGGCGTCAGTGTCGTACCGGGTGTCAGTGTCGTACCGGGCGTCAGTGCGCGGCGACCTCGTCACCGGCGGGGGCCGAGGCAGGCGACGCCGGCTCGACGGACGTCCCGCGCCACCGGGCCACGAGGCGCATCAGGTGGTACACGCCGATCGCGGTCGCGGTGCCGAGCGCGATGCCCTCGAACCGCAGGTCACCCGCCACCCACGTGTAGTCCGCGATGCCGACGACCAGCGCGATCGCCGCGGGCGTGAGGTTCACCGGGTTGGAGAAGTCGACCTTGTTCTGGATCCAGATGCGCGCGCCGAGCAGGCCGATCATGCCGTAGAGCAGGGTCGCGGCACCGCCGATGACGCCCTGCGGCACGGTCGCGATCGCGGCACCGAACCGCGGCGACATCGACAGCAGGAGGGCGGTGAAGCCCGCGACCCAGTACGCGGCGGTCGAGTACACGCGCGTCGCGGCCATGACGCCGATGTTCTCCGCGTACGTCGTCGTGCCGGAACCGCCGCCGAGGCCCGCGAGGCTCGTGGCGACGCCGTCGGCGAGCAGCGCGCGGCCGGTCACCGGGTCGAGGTCGCGGCCCGTCATCGCGGTGACGGACTTGAGGTGGCCGATGTTCTCGGCGACGAGCACGAGCACCACCGGCAGGAACAGCCCGAGCGTCCCGACCTCGATCTTCGGTGTCACGAACTCGGGCAGGCCGATCAGCGGGGCGTCGCGCAGCGCGTCGAAGTCGACCTCGCCGCGGAAGATCGCGAACACGTACCCGATGACGACGCCCAGCAGGATCGACAGGCGGCCGAGGATTCCGCGGAACAGCACGGTGCACAGGACGATCGCCCCGAGCGTCACGAGCGCGGTCAGCGGCGCCGACCGGAACCCGCTGTCCTCGGTCTTGCCCCACGCCGCAGGCGCGAGGTTGAAGCCGATGAGCGCGACGATCGTGCCCGTCACAACGGGCGGCATCGTCACCTCGATCCACCGGGTCCCGACGACGTGCACGACGACGCCGACGAGCGCGAGCGCCAGACCGGTGACGAGGATGCCGCCCACCGCGACCTGCTGCCCGCCGCTGGCGGACGCGGCCGCGATCGGGGCGAGGAACGCGAAGCTCGACCCCAGGTAGCTCGGCACCCGGTTGCCCGTGATGACGAGGAACGCGAGCGTGCCGACCGCGGAGAAGAACAGCGTCGTCTGCGGCGAGAACTGCGTGATCAGCGGCACCAGGAACGTCGCGCCGAACATCGCGACGACGTGCTGCATGCCGATGCCGATGGTCCGCGGCCACGAGAGCCGCTCGTCGGGCGCGACCACCTCGCCCGGCGGGATCGAGCGCCCGTCGCCGTGCACCTTCCAGCCGCCCAGCCCGAGCGCGTTCCTGACCTTGGCCACCACCGCCACGTCGTCCTCCTGTCGGCCCGACACCCGGGCGTCACCACGAGCGGTCGGGCGACCGCTCGCCCCCGGGGAGAAACGTAGTGGTCGGGCTCGTCGCGCGGGGTCCGGATCCGCGTGCCATCTTCGTGGGGTAACGTCCGCATCGACTCGGGAGGCCGAGATGTCCGAGAACGACCCGACCTTCACCCCGCCCACGCCTGGCCGTGTCGTCCCTGGTGGTCGACCTGACCCGGTGGTGAGCACGGCGCCGACCGCGGCTCCGGCCCCCGACGGCAAGCCGGACGAGGACGTCGACGAGATCATCACGGAGGCGCGCCCCGTGGTGCTCCCGCCCGGGGGTCCCCAGACGGGCGTCGTCGTCCCTCCGGTGAAGTAACCACCCACGCCCCGCCGGTCCGGCGGGGCCGACCGAACCGGAGGCCCCGCTGCACCGCCTGCTGCGCTCCTCGCTGCCCGTCTGGGTCGCGTTCCTGCTGGTCCACGCCTGGTTGCTGGTCCTGGGGGTGTACCTGCGCCCCGTCGAGACGTTCTGGGACCTCGACCTGTACCGCTGGTGGATGTGGCTGGGCGTCAACGAGGGTGTGTGGCCCGTGCTCGACGAGCCGTGGGTCTACCCCGCGGGCGCGATCGTGCCGATGTTCGTCGCCGCGCTCGGCGGGACGGGGTACGGGACGGCGTTCCCGCTCACGTGGAGCCTGCTCGTCACCGCCCTGAACGCGGCGGGGCTGGTGGCGCTGCTGCACGCGCCGCGGGTCGTGGGGCATCGCCGCATCGAGCGCACGACGACGGGCGCGTGGTGGTGGGTCGCGTTCACCGCGCTGCTGGGGCCGGTCGCGATGGGCCGGCTCGACGCGGTCGTCGCGCCCGTGGTGATCCTCGCGCTCCTGGTCGCGCTGCGGCACCCGCGGCTCGCGTCGGTGCTGCTGACCGTGGGCGCGTGGGTCAAGGCCGCGCCCGGCGCCCTGCTGCTCGCGCTCGTCGTCGTGGTGCGCCGGCCGTGGCGCGAGGTCGTGCTGCCGGCCGCGCTCGTGTGCGCGGGCGTCGTCGCGCTGGTGCTCGCCGGTGGGGGGCGCGAGCACCTGCTGTCGTTCCTGTCCGAGCAGGGCGAGCGCGGGCTGCAGATCGAGGCGGTCGGCGCGACACCGTGGATGCTCGCGAGCCTGGTCTCGTCGGACCTGACCGTCGAGCTCAACGCCGAGCTGGTGACGTGGGAGGTGCGCGGGCCCGGTGCGCAGGGCGTCTCGGACACCCTGGGTGTGCTGTTCGTGCTGGGCCTCGCCGCCGCGGGCGGGTTCCTGTGGTGGTGCGCACGGCGCCTCGGTCCGCGGCTGTGGTCCGACGACACCGCGCGCGCCCAGCTCCTGCTGCGCGGGGCGCTGCTCGTCGCGACGCTGCTCATCGTCCTGAACAAGGTCGGCTCGCCGCAGTACGTCGGGTGGGTCGCGCCGCCGGTCGCGGCCGCGCTCGGGCTGCGCCTGCCGGGGTGGCGGCGCACGGCGTGGCTGGTGGCGGGCATCGCGGGCGCCACGCAGCTCGTCTTCCCGTGGGTCTACACGCAGATCACGTACGGCGACCTCGCCGCGACCGCGCTTCTCGCGGCGCGCAACGTCGCGCTCGTCGTGCTCGCGGTGGTGACGGTGGTCGCGCTCGTGCGGGACGCGCACGACGAGACCACGGCCGACGACGAGGCCGACGACCAGACCGACGACGAGACCGACGACGGGGCCGACGACGAGGGCGAGGCGCTGGTGCCCGAGCCCGAGTCCGAGCCGGCGCTCGGGCACCAGCGGGACGCTCAGCCGAGCTGAGGCGCGACCTCGCTCGCGACCAGCTCGAGGTGGTCGAGGTCCGCCAGGTCCAGCACCTGCAGGTACACGCGACGCGCGCCCAGCCCGCGCAGCCACTCCAGCCGCTCGACGACCTGATCCGGCGTGCCGGCGAGCCCGTGCTCGCGCAGTTCCGCGGGCTCGCGGCCGATCGCCGCGGCACGGCGCTCGAACTCCTGCTCGTCCTTGCCGACGCACAGCACGAGCGCCGCGGACAGCACCAGGTCGTCCGCGGGGCGGCCGATCTCGTCGCACGCGGCGCGGGCCCGCGCGAACTTCGTCTCGATCGTGTCGAGCTCCGGGAACGCGAGGTTGAACTCGCTCGCGAACCGGGCCGCGAGCGCGGGCGTGCGCGTCGGGCCGTTGCCGCCGACGATCACCGGCACGCCCGGCTTGCCGTGCACCTGCTGCGTGGGCTTCGGCAGCGCCGGGGAGTCCGTGAGCGTGTAGTGCTCACCGGCGAACGAGTACGACCCGCCGACCTCGGTGCCCCACAGCCCCGTGACGATCTCGAGCTGCTCCTCGAGCAGACCGAACCGCTTCGCCGGGAACGGGATGCCGTACGCCGTGTGCTCCTGCTCGAACCAGCCCGTGCCCAGGCCCAGCTCGACGCGGCCGCCGGACATCTGGTCGACCTGCGCGACCTGGATCGCCAGGATTCCCGGGTAGCGGTACGTCACCGACGAGACCAGCGTGCCGAGCCGGATGCGGCTGGTCTCGCGCGCGAGGCCCGCGAGCGTCGTCCACGCGTCCGTCGGGCCAGGCAGGCCGGGCGTGCCCATGCCGAGGTAGTGGTCGGAGCGGAAGAAGGCGTCGAACCCGAGGTCCTCCGTCGCGCGCGCGACGCGGAGCAGGTCGTCGTAGGTGGCCCCCTGCTGGGGCTCGGTGAAGACACGAAGTTCCATACCCGCATCATCCCTGCTCGAGTTGCTCCACCCAACCGACCCCTCCCGCACGAGACCGCCATCGCTCCGGGAATGGCCGGCCGAAGCCGGAGCAACGGCGGGGTCGACCCCAACCCTCCCGACGACCCGGGGGTTGCTCCGGGAATGGCCGGCCGGAGCCGGAGGAAGGGCGGGGTCGACGGGGATCGACGGGGGTGGACCGGGGGTCGACGGGGGTCGTCGGGTCAGGGGCGGGTCTGGCAGCGGGGGCAGCGGTAGAGCTTGCGGGCCGCCATGTCCTCGACGACGACGGGCGTGCCGCACACGCGGCACGGCTCACCGGCCCGCCCGTACACCCAGTGCCGCAGCGTCCGGTCGGTCAGCGCGGCCCGGCGCTCGTCGGGCGTGAGGTCCTCGCGCGTGAGCATCACGCCCGTCGCGATCCCGTCCGGGAGCAGCAGTGCCCAGTCGTCCCACAGCGCGCGGGCGACCTCCGCGGGGACCTGCCTGCCCGGCGTCCACGGGTCGAGGCGCGCGCGGAACAGCAGCTCCGCGCGGTAGATGTTCCCGATCCCCGCGACGACCGACTGGTCCATGAGCAGCTGCCCCACCGCCACCCCACGGGCCCGCAGCCGCCGGACCATCTCCGTGCCCGCGGCGTCCAGGTCGGTCTCGCTCGCCGGGTCGGGCCCGAGCCTCGCGACGACCGCCGCGGCCTCCTCGGGATCCAGCACCTCGCACGCCGACGGCCCGCGCAGGTCCGCCACGGTCGCGTCCGAGGCGAGCCGGACACGCACCTGGCCGACCGGCTCGGGCGGGAACGGGCCCTCGTCGTGCGGCACGCCCGCGACCAGGCCGCCCTCGTCGGCGGGCGACTCGCGCTCGTCCTCCCCCATGCGCACCGCACGGCGCAGTCGCGGCGCACCGAGCGACCCCCACGCGGCCTCGCCCGGGACCAGCGGCGACAGCCGGCCGTAGAAGTCCCACGCCCCGTAGAGCCCGAGGTGCACGCGCAGCACGTCGCCCGACGAGAACTCGCAGAACAGGTGCTTCCCCACGGCCGACGCACGTTCCATGACGTGACCGTCGAGCCGCGCGGCACCGGCCGCGAACCGCCCCTGCGGCGAGCTCACGGCCAACGGCTTCCCGACGAGGTCGAGCGTCAGCTGCCGCGCGATGCGGTGAACGGTATGACCCTCGGGCACCCCCGCAGGCTACCGACCCGGCAGCCCACCCCGACTCCACCCCGCGCGGGGGTCAGGTGGGGCGCGGGTCAGGTCGGGCGGCGGCGGACCGGGCGGGGGTTCGTCGGGCTGCGCAGCGGGTCCCTGCGCGGGGCCGGTGACGTACCGGCGGGCTCGTGGCGTGCGGGCATGACGACTCCTGGCGGGCGGGGCGGGCGACGGGGGCGGGCGGCGGGGCGGGGTGGCAGGGCGGGGATCAGGCCGCCGGGGGGCGGTTCATGCGGCCGGCCACGGCCGCCGCGAGCACCGGACGGGACGCGCGGACCTCGGCCTGGGTCTGGGCGCGCTCCAGCACGTCCGTGATCTCCGGGCCGATGAGCTCGTGCCGCTCGAGCAGCGCGTCGCGCAGCGCCTCGACGAGGTGCCGGTTGCGGGACAGCAGGCGCCGGACGGTCGAGCGCGCGTCGTCCAGCACGCCCTCGAGCTGCTCGCGCGACGCGGCGTCGGCGAGCACCGCGGACACGAGGTCCCGGTCCACGGCGAGGAACGACACGAGCGAGCCGGTCATGCCGGCGGCGCCGACCATCTGTGCGGCGGTCCGGGTCGCGGCCGCGAGGTCGCTCGCCGGGCCCGTCGTCGTCTGCCCGAAGAACAGCTCCTCGGCGACCCACCCGCCCATCGCGATCTGCACGAGCGCCTGCAGGTCGTACTGCGAGTGCGTCCACACCTCCTCGCAGTCGGTGTGCGCGAGCAGGCCGAGCGCCTCGCCGCGGCGGATGATCGTCAGGACCTCGAGCGTGCGGTTCGGCGCGACGAGCCACGCGACGGTCGCGTGCCCGGCCTCGTGCGTCGCGATGAGCTCCTGCTCGGCCACGGTGTAGCGCACGGGCTGGCCGATCCCGACCATCTCGGTGATGCGCGCCTGCTCGACGTCCTCGAACGACATGGTCACCGATCCGCGGCGCAGCGCGTTGACGAGCGCCTCGTCGAGCAGGTGCTCGATCATCACGGGCGTCCAGCCGTTGGTCGCGGCGGCGATCCGGTCCCGCAGGCCCGGCTCGTCGAGCCCGACCTCGTGCGAGCGCCTCGCGAGGAAGTGGTCGACGAGCGCGCGGCGGCCGTGCGCGTCGGGCGTGGAGAACGTCAGGTGCCGGTCGAAGCGCCCGGGGCGCAGCAGCGCGGGGTCGAGCGAGTCGGCGCGGTTGGTCGCGGCGATCAGCAGGATCGGCGCGCGGCCGGGCCGACGCTGCTTGATCTGCTGGTGCGCGGGCAGGAACAGGTTGATGGCCGCGACCGCCCGGTTGTACAGCTTGTCGCCGCCCGTGGGCTCGTCGAACGACTGCATCTGCACCAGGAGCTCGTTGACCACGCCGCCCGTGCCCTCGGACACCACGGCGTTCGTCGTCGTCCCCCCGACGCCCGGCAGCCGCACCGCGGGCGACTGGACGCACGCGGACGCCGCCGACAGCCCCGCGGGCATCCCGGACGCGCCGAGCATCCCGCCGCGGCGCAGCGCGATCGCGTCGATCTCCTCGATGAAGCCGATCGCCCCGCCCTCGCGGCGCGCGGTGCGGCGCAGCGCCTTGAAGTACGCGCGGATCTTGCGGGCCGTCGCGCCGTAGTACATCGACTGGAACGACGTCGCGGACACGAACAGGAACGGCACGCCCGCCTCGGCGGCCATCGCCTTCGCCGTCATGGTCTTGCCGGTGCCGGGCAGCCCCTCGAACAGCAGGCCGCGCCGCGGGGTGCCGCCCATCTGGTCGGCGAACCGGCGGTGCGTCTGGAACAGGTCGATCGAGCGGCGCACGTCCTCCTTGACGGGGTCGATGCCGATGACGTCGTCGAGGCGCACGTCCACCTGCTCCGGCCGGTACACGAGGTGCGGCGAGCGCGACGTCCCGACGGTCGTGAGGACGACGAGCAGCAGCATCAGGACGAAGAACACGACGATCGTCACGAGGAACGGGTCCATCGCCGGCAGCTGCGGCAGCAGCGGCCAGCCCTGCAGCGACGCGACGACCACCCAGGCCTCGGCGGCGAGCAGCACGGCCGCGAGCCGGTAGAACCGGCGTCGGCGCATCCGCTCGCGCTCGATCGCGATGTCGTGCGCGCCCTGGCGGATCGGTGACTGCAGCTCGTCGGCCACGAGGGGCTCCTCTCGGGGGGCGCGCACGGCGGGCACGCGGTCAGGGACGGTGCGCGCGGCACCGCGTGCGCCCATCGTCGAGCGGGTGAAAGACCTTCGCAATACGCGACAATTCGGACCACCCGTTCGGCCTAGACCCAGGTCGGCGGCCCGGGCGTTCCGTGCGGGCCGCGGGTGGAGCACGATGGACGGACCCCGGGACGAACCGGACGACGAGCTCGGCGGCAGCCCCGGTGACGCGTCCGGTGACGCGTCCGGCGACGAGTCCGGCGACGACGAGGAGGGCGCATGAGGCCGACGGCGACGCGACGCCTGCGACGCCCGGGCGCGGCCGCGGCGCTCGCCGGCACGCTCGTCGTCGGGTCGACCCTCGGCCTCGGCGGCTGCGCGACCCCCGAGGCGCCCGCCGAGACCGCGACGCCGCGCGCGGTCGTCGTGCGCGACGACGTCGCCGTCGCCAAGTCCGCGGTCCCCGACCCCGCCCCGCTCCCCGACCTGTCGACGCTGACGACCGTCGACCCCCTGCACGTCGTCGACGGCCTGCCCGGGCTCGACGGCCTCGACCAGCTCGAGAACGACGACCCCACGCTCGGCCGTTGGCGCACCGCGACGCTCCTGCGGGACACCGCCGCGTACGACGCACCCGCCGGCACCCCGGTCGGCGTGCTGCCGGCGCTCACGCTGCGCGTCCCGACGGTCGTGCCCGTGGTCGACACCCGGGCGGGCTGGCTGCGGGTCATGGTCGCCGCGCGCGGCGCGTGGCCGTCGCGGGACCCGACGCGCGTCAACCAGCGCACCGCGTGGGTGCGCACCGCGGACACGCTGCCGTCCGGCACGGACTGGCGCCTGGAGGTCGACACCGCCGCGCAGACGCTCACGGTCGACGACGGCGCCGGCCCGGTCACGCACCCCGTGATCGCGACGGGCTCGGCCTCCCGCCCCACACCGCCCGGCCCGCAGTTCGTCGTCGGGACGTTCTGGGAGGACCCCGGGTCGACGACCCCGCGCGTCGTCCTGCTGTCCTCGCAGAGCGAGACGATGGACGCGTACGACACGCGCACGCGCACGTCGGCCACCGCGTTCCACACCACGACGCTGCGTGGGCGCGGTGAGGTGTCGAACGGCTGCGT
This sequence comes from Cellulomonas palmilytica, assembly GCF_021590045.1. Classification (NCBI taxonomy): domain Bacteria; kingdom Bacillati; phylum Actinomycetota; class Actinomycetes; order Micrococcales; family Cellulomonadaceae; genus Cellulomonas; species Cellulomonas palmilytica. The sequence goes on from NZ_CP062221.1 coordinate 236,557, forward strand.
CCGGGTGTCCGACGAGGTGCTGGACGTCCTGTGGCGCACGGTGCCGCCGGGCACGCTCGTCGTCGTCCGCTGACCTGCGAGAGGCCCGGCGGCTCACGGCGCCGCGCGGATTGCGGCGGCTCGTCCGGCGCTCGTCGGCGTCGGCTCCTAGGGTGTGGCTGTGCGCACGGACGTCGCGACCCAGCTCCGTCGGCAGCTCGCCGCGCACCGCGCCTCCGAGCTGCTGTACGGCGCCGTCGTGAGCGCCTCGGTGCTCGCGGTCGCGAGCGTGCACAGCGACCAGGCCGACCGGGTGGCGCTTGCGACGATCGGCGTCGCGATCATCTACTGGCTCACGCACGTGTACGTCGACGCGATCGGCGGGCGCTTCCTCGACCCGGACCACGCGACCCTGTGGCGGCTGCGGCACGCGGTCTCGACGAACTGGGCGGTGCTGGTCGGCGCCGCGCCTCCCGTGCTCGTGTACCTGCTGGGCCGGGCCGTCGGGCTCGGGGTCGCCACCGCCGGGTGGGTCGCGATGTGGTCGGCGGTCGTGCTGCTCATGGTCGCCGGCGGCATCGCGGGGCACCGGGCGGGTGCGCGCGGGCGGGCCCTGGTCGCGGAGGTGGCCGTCTGCGGGTCGCTGGGCGTCGTCGTGATCGCGCTGAAGTACCTGCTCCATTGACCGCGTCCCGGACGGACCGGGTGAAAAGCCGCGCGAGCCCGTCCGCATCGTCGCAGGTAGAAGCGCTATCCCGACGAGCGAGGGCTGCGGGCAGCCCGTTGACACCCTCATGAGGCCGTGGAAATCATCGGCTCGTCGCGGCACGCCGCGACCCCGGTGACGGTCCACCCGACCGCGCCGTGCGCAGGGGCGCACCCGCCCGCGCGCAGCATGGGAGCGCAACCACGGCGCTCGTCGTCCCGCTCCCACCCCTGACGTCCGTGCGCCGCCGGTGCACGTGCGCCCGTCGACCCCCCGTACCGACGGCCTGCTTCTGCGCGCCCGCGCAGGAGGTCCCGCACGACGACGACGTCGTGCTCGACACGAAGGAGGACGCCACCGTGCGTTCCATGTTCAGAAGGTCCGTCGCGGTCCTGGCCGCACTGCTGGTCGCCGGGGTCGCGATCGCCGCCCCGAGCTCCGCCGCCAACGCCCCGCAGCCGCCCGGACCGGTCCCCACCAAGACCGTCACCCAGACCCAGAAGGTGCTCGTCCAGCGCTACACCGTGCCCACGCTGTACGGCTCGCACGAGGCCTGCGGCCGCGCGTGGCCGGGCTGGAAGTACCAGGGCGCGTGGACGGACTACACGTGCACGCAGGTCGGCATGTGGGACTGGCAGCTGAAGCTCTACGAGTACCGCACGGAGCAGGTCGAGGTGCAGGTGCCGATGGTCTGGCAGGTCGTGCAGACCTCGTGGGTCGGCTCGGCGTCCTCGATCCCGAGCTGCGAGAGCCGGGGCAGGCAGGCGCTCGCCGCGGCGGGCGCGCCGTGGAACGGCTACTCGTGCGGCAGCGCCGCACCGAGCGTGTGGAACATCTGGCTGACGAGGTCCGACTGGGTCTGAGCCCAGCAGGTCGGGGCCCGGGGCGCGTCGCGTCCCGGGCCCCGACCCCGTCCGCCCTGGTGAACCTGCTGCGACGCCGTTCTCGGCGGGCGGCAGCCGGAGTACGGTCGGCGCTGTGCTGACCGAACGAGCACCGTCCCTGTCCGTCGCGGTCGCGCAGCCCGTCGTCACCGCGGGTGACCTGCGCGCCACCGTCGCGGCGCACGCCGACGCCGTGCGCGCGTCCGGCGCCCGGCTCGTCGTGTTCCCCGAGATGTCCCTCACCGGCTACGACCTGGACGCGCCCGCGGTCGACCTGGCCGACGACGCGCTCGCGCCGCTCGTCGCCGCGTGCCACGAGACGGGCGCGGTCGCGCTCGTCGGCGCGCCGGTCGCCGAGGGCGAGCGCGAGTCGATCGCGATGCTGCGGTTCGACGCGGACGGCGTGCGGGTCGTCTACCGCAAGGTGTGGCTGCACGGCTCCGAGTCGCAGCGGTTCACGCCCGGACCCGGCGCGGCCACGACGGACGTGGACGGGTGGCGCGTGGGGCTCGCGATCTGCCGCGACACCGGCCAGAGCCGGCACACCGCGCAGGTCGCGCGGCTCGGCGTGGACCTCGTCGCGGCGGGCGTGGTCGACCTGCCCGAGGACCTGGAGGAGTGCCGCGCCCGCGCGTTCGTCATCGCGCGCACGACGGGCGCCCCGGTCGCGGTGGCGAGCTTCGCCGGGCCCACGGGCGGCGGCTTCGACGAGACCGCGGGCTGCTCGTCCGTCCACGACGCCCGCGGCGAGCTCGTGACGGAGACGGGACCCACCCCCGGCACCCTGACGACCGCGACCCTGACCTGACGCCCGACTCCGGGTCGCGTGCGGGTGGAGAAGCGCTCACCTGGCGAGCGTTTCTCCACCCGGTGGCATCCTGCCGCGACCCGCCGTGCCGGGGCGCGCGGGGCGTGGCACCCTCGCGGGGGCGGGCCTTGGCGCGCGGGTCACGACGAGCCTGCGGTCGGGCCGCCGGAGACGGAGGAGCCCGCATGACGGAGAACCCTGGCCGCGAGGCCGACCTGCTCGGGCGGGTCCCCGACGGCCTGCTCATCGGCGGGCGGTGGCGCCCCGCGTCCGACGGCGCCACGTTTACCGTCCACGACCCGAGCGACGGCTCGGTCGTCAAGGAGATCGCGTCCGCGACCGCCGCCGACGGCACCGCTGCGCTCGACGCCGCAGCCGAGGCGTTCCCCGCGTGGGCCGCCACGCCAGCCCGTGAGCGCGCCGAGGTCCTGCGGCGTGCGTTCGACCTGCTGCAGGAGCGCGCGGACGACGTCGCGCTCCTCATGACCGTCGAGATGGGCAAGCCGCTGGCCGAGTCGCGCGGCGAGGTGGCGTACGGCGGGGAGTTCCTGCGCTGGTTCTCCGAGCAGGCCACGCACGTCCAGGGCCGCTACGGCGCGAACCCCGAGGGCACCGGCCGCATGATCGTGTCGCAGCACCCGGTCGGCCCGTGCTTCCTCATCACGCCGTGGAACTTCCCGCTGGCCATGGCCACGCGCAAGATCGCGCCGGCGCTCGCGGCCGGGTGCACGGTCGTCGTGAAGCCCGCGTCCCTCACGCCGCTCACCACGCTGTTCTTCGCGCAGCTCCTGCTGGACGCGGGCGTCCCGGCGGGCGTCGTCAACGTCGTCACGACGAAGCGGACCGGCCCAGTCTCCGAGGCGATCCTGAGCGACCCGCGCCTGCGCAAGCTCTCGTTCACGGGCTCGACGGAGGTCGGGCAGCAGCTCCTGGCGCAGGCCGCGCCCGGCGTGCTGCGCACGTCGATGGAGCTCGGCGGCAACGCGCCGTTCGTCGTGTTCGACGACGCGGACCTCGACACGGCCGTCGACGGCGCGATCGCCGCGAAGTTCCGCAACATCGGCCAGGCCTGCACGGCCGCCAACCGGTTCCTCGTGCACCGCTCGGTCGCGGACGAGTTCGCGCGCCGGGTCACCGAGCGCGTCACAGCGTTCCGCACCGGACGCGGCACCGAGGAGGGCGTGACGATCGGCCCGCTCATCGACGACCGCGCGGTGTCGAAGGCCGCGGACCTGGTCGACGACGCCGTCTCGCGCGGCGCGCGGGTGCTCACCGGCGGCACGCGGCTGGACCGCCCCGGCTCGTTCTACGCCGCGACCGTCCTGGCCGACGTCCGGCCCGGCTCCGCGCTGCTGCGCGAGGAGATCTTCGGTCCCGTGCTCGCGATCGTCCCGTTCGACGACGAGGACGAGGCCGTGCGCCTCGCCAACGACACCGAGTACGGGCTCGTGTCCTACGTGTTCACCGAGAACCTGGCGCGCGGGCAGCGCATGGTCGAGCGCCTCGAGACCGGGATGATGGGGCTCAACGTGGGCGTCGTGTCGAACGCCGCGGCGCCGTTCGGCGGCTGGAAGCACTCGGGCCTCGGCCGCGAGGGCGGCGCGGAGGGCATCCACGAGTACCTCCAGACCAAGTACACCCTGACCCCCGACCCCTTCGCCTGACCACCGCGCGCCGGTGCCGGGCTGGTCCCCTGGTCGCACATCCCCCGCCAGGTCGTGCGTTTCTCGCCAACTCGTGCGTTGCTCTGCACGACTTGGCGAGAAACGCACGACTTCACGACGAACTCACGCCCGACCCGGGCGAGTGCGGGTCAGGCGGGGGTGGGGGCGGACCAGCGCAGGCCGTCGAGGACCAGGCGCAGGATGCGCACCGTGCTCTCGCGGTCAGCGGTCTCGGTGCCCGCGAGGCACACGCCGCTCACGGCGCGCAGCAGGTCGACCGCGTCGACGTCCGTGCGGATCGCGCCCTGCTCCTGGGCGGCGACGACGAGCCGTGACGTGGCGGCCAGCATCCGCTCGCGCCCCTCGGCGAACACCTGCTGGACGTCCGGACCGAGCCCGGCCTTGAGCGCCGCGGCCATGCCGCGCTTGCGGATCACGTAGTCGACGAACGACAGCACCCAGTCGTCGAGCGCCTCCGCAGCGGGCCGCTCGGCGAGCAGCTCGTCGGCGTGCGCGACGAACGCGTCGAGGCTCGAGCGGTAGACGGCGGCGATGAGGTCGAGCCTCGTCGGGAAGTGCCGGTAGAGCGTGCCGATGCCGACGCCGGCCTCCTTGGCGACGTCCTCCAGGGAGACCTCGGTGCCGTGCGCGTCGAACGCGGCGCCCGCGACCTCGAGGATCTTGGCGCGGTTGCGTGCGGCGTCCGCGCGCAGGGGGCGTGCGGTCGTGGTCTGGTCGTCCACCGGACCCTCCTCGCTCGTCCGCGCCGGTCTCGTCGTCGTGCTGGTCGTTCTCGTCGTGCCGGTCGTTCTCGTCGTGCTGGTCGTTCTCGTGGTGCTCGTCGTGCTCGTCCGCCGTGCGCGTGCCGTCGTCGTCGGACGACATGCTCCCACGGGGTCGCGAACAACACTGTTGCGAAAGCGGAGGCATCCTCCGTATAGTCATATCCGGAGGCGGGTTCCGCTTCTGCTCCCATCCTAACCCCGCGGAGGTCCGCCATGATCGCGCCCGCGTCCCCTGCTCGTCGCACCGCCGCCCGCACCCGCCCAGCCTCGTCCGCGCTCGTCCTCGCGGCGATCCTCACCACCCAGCTCATGCTCGTGCTGGACATGACGATCGTGAACGTCGCCCTGCCGGACCTGCAGTCCGCGCTCGGCTTCACCCCTGCCGGCCTGTCCTGGGTCCTCAGTGCCTACACGCTCGCGTTCGGCGGGCTCCTGCTGCTCGGCGCCCGCACCGGCGACGTGCTCGGCCGGCGCCGCGTGCTCGTCGCGGGCATCGCCGTGTTCACCGTCGCGTCGCTCGTCGGCGGGCTCGCGGCCACCCCTGGCGTGCTGCTCGCCGCACGCGCCGCCCAGGGCATCGGCGCCGCGTTCGCCGCACCGTCCGCGCTCGCGCTGCTCATGGCCCGCTTCCCCGAGGGCGCCGAACGCGCCCGCGCACTGGGCTACTTCTCCGCCGTCTCCATCGGCGGGTCCGCGATCGGGCTCATCGCCGGCGGCATCGTCACCCAGTGGGCGTCGTGGCGGTGGGTCATGTTCGTCAACGTGCCCATCGGCCTCGCGCTCGTCGCGCTCGTGCGCGCCGTGCTGCCCGAGACGCCGCGCAACCCCGGGCGCTTCGACCTCGTCGGCGCGGCCACCTCGACCGTCGGCATGACCGCGCTCGTCTACGGGTTCGTCGAGGCCGCCGAGGACGGCTGGGGTGCCACCACCACGCTCGTCTCGTTCGCCGTCGGCGCCGTGCTGCTCACCGCGTTCGTGCTCACCGAGCTGCGCGCACCCTCGCCCATCACCCCGCTGCGGCTGTTCGCCGACCGCACGCGCTCCGCCGCGCTCGGCGGGCGACTGCTCCTCATGGCCGCGATGATCGGGCTGTTCTTCTTCCTCACGCAGTTCCTGCAGGACGTCCTCGGCTACACCCCGCTCGCCACCGGCGTCGCGTTCCTGCCCATCACCGTCATGCTGCTCGTCGCGTCGCAGGCCAGCGCGCGGCTCATGCAGCGCATCGGCAACCGGCCGCTGCTCGTCGTCGGGCTCACGCTCACGACCACCGCGCTCCTGCTGCTCTCGCGCATCGACGCCGGCACCGACTACCCGCAGATCCTCGTCTCGCTCGTGCTGTTCGGCCTCGGCAACGGGCTCGCGTTCGTGCCGCTCACCGCCGCCGGCCTGCAGGACGTCGACCCGCGCGACGCCGGCGCGGCCTCCGGGCTGGTCAACGCCTCGCAGCAGATCGGCGGGGCGCTCGGGCTCGCGGTGCTCGTGACCGTCGCCGAAGCGGCGGCACGGGCGGCCACGCCCGTCGGTTCGACCGCGGCCGAGGTGGCCCGCAACGCGTTCGTCGCCGGGGCGCAGCAGGCGTTCCTCGTCGGCGCTGGACTGACCGCCGCGACCGTCGTCCTGCTCGCCGCGCTCGTCCGACCGCCCCGCCAGGCACCCGTGGTCGTCGAGCCGGTCGTCGACCCCGTCGACACCCCCGAGCTCGTCCTCGCGGACTGACGTGCCGACGACGAAGGCCCCGACCGTGGCGCAGCGGCCGGGGCTCTCGTCGTCCTCGGAGCGCCTCCACGCCCGCGTATCCCCCGCTCGCCCGGCCGCTCCTGCGAGACGCACGCACCCAGCACCCCGACACACCGGTGGGGGTTCCCCTACCCCCGGTTGGGGTGGTCCCCCGATGGTGGCGCACAGCCGCCGGGAACCACGCTGGTGCGTGCAGGGATCGATGCAGGTCCCGCCGCCGACACACGCCGTGACCTGCATCGATCCGTGCCCACGCACCGCGACCCGCACCGACCGGAGGAGACCCGATGTCCCAGCTCAGCCAGCCGACCTCGCGCGTCGTGCTCGCCGGTGCGGGGCGTGCTCAGCGGCGGCCCGCCCGCCTGTCCGCTTTCGCCGGGGTGTGCGCCGTCGTCGCGGGCACCGTGATCGCCGTCCCCTCCGTCGCCGCCGCGGGCGACCGCACCCCCGCGCCGGACGGCGACCGGACGACGTCCCGGCCCGCGGTCGTCCAGCAGGCCGACGTGCAGGAGCCCGGCCGACAGCAGCCCGCCGTGCAGCAGCCCGCCGCGCACCGGCCCACCGTGAACCAGCCCGCCGTGCACCAGCCAGCGTCGCACCGCCCGGCCGTCCAGCAGGCCGCGCCCCACCCGGACGGCGACGACCGTCCGCTCCTGACGCCGTGAACGGGTGGAGAAGCGCTCGCCTGGCGAGCGCTTCTCCACCCGTTGACCCGACCCGCCCCGCTGAGCCGAACCCGGACATGACGAAGGGCCCCACCGGCGCAGGTGACTGCGGGTGGGGCCCTTCGGCTGGCGGTAGCGGTGGGATTTGAACCCACGGTGGACTTTCACCCACACACGCTTTCGAGGCGTGCTCCTTAGGCCGCTCGGACACGCTACCTCGGTGCAGAAGGGTACCCGCTCGGGGCCGATGCTCCGAATCCGTCCCAGATCCGGTGCACGCCCGGTCCGTGCCCGGTCCGCCGCGAGCCCGCCGGTGCGGCGACGTACCGTGGGCGGGGTGACGACCCGCTCGACCCGCTACGCGGCACCGCGCACCGAGCGCCCGGACGAGCCCCGGCCGGCCGCGGGGACGCTCGCGGACGTCGTCGCGCTGCTGCGCGGCAAGCGGCTCACCGTGCTCACGGGCGCGGGGGTGTCCACGGACTCCGGCATCCCCGACTACCGCGGCCCGGACTCCCCGCCGCGCAACCCGATGACGTTCCAGCAGTTCGTCGGCGACGAGGCGTTCCGCCGGCACTACTGGGCGCGCAACCACGTGGGCTGGCGCCACGTGCACCGCACGAGCCCCAACCTGGGGCACCGGGCGCTCGCGGCGATGGAGGCGCGGCGCGTCGTCGTGGGGGTCATCACGCAGAACGTGGACCTGCTGCACGAGGACGCGGGCTCGCGCAACGTCATCGACCTGCACGGGCGGTACGACCGCGTGGTGTGCCTGTCCTGCGGGCACGTGATCTCCCGCGCGCACCTGGCCGAGCGGCTCGAGGAGCTGAACCCCGGCTTCGTTGAGTCGGTGGGCGCGGTGGGTGACGTGGAGATCGCGCCGGACGCCGACGCGGTCGTCGAGCGGACCAGCGGGTTCGTCGTCGCGGGCTGCGAGGTGTGCGGCGGGATGCTCAAGCCGGACATCGTGTACTTCGGCGAGACGGTGCCGCGTGAGCGCGTCGAGCGCGCGTACGCGATGGTCGACGCCGGGGACGCGCTGCTCGTCGCGGGGTCGTCGCTGACGGTGCAGTCGGGGCTGCGGTTCGTGCGGCACGCCGTCAAGGCCGGCAGGCCGGTCGTCGTCGTGAACCGCGGCGCGACGCGCGGCGACCGGCTCGCGACGATCACGCTCGAGGCCGGCACGTCCGAGACGCTCGCGGCGCTCAGCGACCGGCTGCCGACGCCGCGGGCGACGTCCTGACGACCTGCGGGTGTCGGGGCCTGGGTCTAGCGTCGCCCTGGGGGAGACGACGAGGGGCGGGCGAGCATGAACGAGCAGTCGAGAGCACGGTCGTGAGCGGGCGGACATGAGCGGGCGGACATGAGCGGGCGGACATGAGCGGGCGGACATGAGCGGGCGGACATGAGCGGGCGGTCATGAGCGGGCGGCCATGAGCGAGCGAGGGTGGCGGGCGTTCCTCGCCGCGGACGGCGTCGACGACTGGGTGGTGCTGCACGGCGGTGCGGCGGCCGTGTTCCGCGTGCCGACGCTCGCGGACGCCGCACGGCTGGCGAGCGCGATCGCCGACGTGCCGGACATCGAGGGCGTCGGCGTGCACCTCGGGATCAGCGACGGGCGGCTCAGCGTGCGGCTCACGCGGGACCTGTGGCTCCTCGACGACGAGCACGTCGACCTCGCGCGCGCGATCTCCGCGGTGGCCCGCGCGCACGGGGCCACGCCGGACCGTGGCGCCGTGCAGGAGGTGCAGCTCGCGATCGCGGCCAAGGCCGCGGCCCTCGACGTCGACTTCTGGCGTGCGGTCCTCGGGTACGACGAGGCGTCCGACGACAACGGCGTCGACCCGCTCGGGCACGGCTCGTCGGTGTGGATGCAGGAGCTCGACGAGTCCAAGCTGCTGCGCCACGCGATGCACGTCGACGTGTCCGTCGCGCGCGAGCACGCCCGGGCGCGCGTCGAGGCGGCGCTCGCGGCGGGCGGACGCGTCGTCGTGGACGCGGAGGCGCCCGCGACGTGGATCCTGTCCGACCGCGCCGGGAACCGCGTGTGCATCGCGTCGTGGCCCGACGGCGCCGAGCCCGCGACACCGCCGCAGTCCGAGGACCCCGTCGTCTGACCGCGCGGTGCGTCAGGCCTCGCGGTGCAGCTCGAAGAAGTGCCGCAGCAGCGCGCCGCACTCCTGCTCGCGCACGCCGCCGATCACCTCGACCCGGTGGTTGAGCCGGCGGTCGCGCACCACGTCCCACTGCGAGCCGCACGCGCCCGCCTTGGGGTCCCATGCGCCGAGGACGAGCCGCGGGATGCGCGCGAGCACCGTCGCGCCCGCGCACATCAGGCACGGTTCGAGGGTCACGACGAGGGTGCAGTCGTCGAGGCGCCACCGCCCGAGCGTCTCGGCCGCCGCGCGCAGCGCCTGGACCTCCGCGTGCCCGGTCGGGTCGGCGTCGGCCTCACGCACGTTGCGTCCACGCCCGACGACCGTGCCGTGGGTGTCGACGACGACCGCCCCCACGGGGACGTCACCGGTCGCGACCGCGCGCCGCGCCTCGTCGAGCGCGACGCCCATCGCCCACTCGTCGGCGACGTCCACCGGCCGGCCCCTGTCCACGCAGCCATGATGTCGCACGCGGGCCGGCGAGACGGATGTCCGTGGGTCCCGGCACGGCCGGGTCTACCGGCTAGTAGCCTCAGGGCATGCGCCTGCACGTCGCCGACCACCCCCTCGTCGCCCACAAGCTCGCCGTCCTGCGCGACGAGAAGACGGAGTCGCCGACGTTCCGGCTGCTCGTCGACGAGCTCGTCACGCTCCTCGCCTACGAGGCGACGCGCGACGTGCGCACCGAGCAGGTCGAGATCACGACGCCCGTCGCGACGACCCTGGGCACCAAGCTCGCGTCGCCGCGCCCGCTGGTCGTGCCGATCCTGCGCGCGGGGCTCGGGATGCTCGACGGCATGACGCGCCTGCTGCCGTCGGCCGAGGTCGGGTTCCTCGGGATGCAGCGCGACGAGGAGACGCTCGAGGCGATCACGTACGCCAACCGGCTCCCGGAGGACCTCTCGGGTCGCCAGTGCTTCCTGCTCGACCCGATGCTCGCCACGGGCGGCACGCTCGTCGCGGCCATCGACTACCTGCTGCAGCGCGGCGCGCGTGACGTCACCGCGGTCTGCCTGATCGCGGCGCCCGAGGGCGTCAAGGTCGTCGAGGACTTCGTGGGCGACCGCGCGGACGTGCAGGTCGTCGTGGCGGCGGTCGACGAGCGACTGAACGAGAAGGCGTACATCGTCCCTGGCCTGGGCGACGCGGGCGATCGTCTGTACGGCGTCGTCTGACCGGACGGACCGAAGCGCCACCCGGACGTGTGACCTGCAGGACCGCCGCAGCGGTCGCCGGAGCGGGAGTCGTTGCCTACCGTGGGCGGCATGCGTGTGGTGGTGGCCGGCGGCCACGGGAAGGTCGCCCGGCACCTGTCCCGGGCGCTGTCCGCGCGCGGTGACGTGCCCGTCGCGCTGATCCGGTCCCTCGACCAGGTGGACGCCGTCACGAGCGACGGCGCCGAGGCGGTGGTCCTGGACCTGGAGCGCTGCAACGTCGAGGACGTCGCGGGTGCGATCGCGGGCGCGGACGCCGTGGTGTTCGCGGCGGGGGCGGGACCGGGCAGCGGTGCGCGGCGCAAGGACACCGTCGACCGTGCGGCGGCGGTGCTGCTCGCGGACGCGGCGGAGCAGGCGGGCGTGCGGCGGTACGTGCTGGTGTCGTCGATGGGCGTCGACGAGCGCGCGCCCGAGGGCGCGGACGACGTGTTCGCGGCCTACCTGCACGCGAAGGCGGCGAGCGAGCAGGACCTGCGCGGCCGTGACCTGGACTGGACGATCCTGCGGCCGGGGCGCCTGACGGACGACGAGCCGACGGGGCACGTGCAGCTCGAGCAGGACGTGGAGCGTGGGAGCGTGCCGCGCGCGGACGTGGCCGCGGTGCTCGCGGCGCTGCTGGCGACACCCGAGTCGGCGGGGCTCACGCTCGAGCTCGTGTCGGGCGTGGTGCCGGTGGAGGCGGCGGTGGTCGCCGCGACCGAGCGCACGGACTGACCGAACCGACCGTCCGGGCCGTCCGGGTCGACCGAGCGGACCTACCGCTGCCTAACCGACGTTCTCGGTGCGCAGCGTGATAGCGCCGACGAGGTACTGGTCGCCGCTGGTGCTGGGCGTGAGCGAGGAGACCTCGCACGGGAGCGTCGCGGGGGCGAAACCCTTGGCGTCGATGCCGAGCGACGACGCGTGCGACCAGCCGACCGCTGACGAGTCGAACGCGTTCTCGGCGCTGCCGGGCGTGCCGTCGTACCGCAGCGGCGTGAGGTCGGTGGTCGCCGCGGTGCACAGGCCGCCGAGGCGCAGCCGGTCGCCGCTGAGCGTCCGGTCGCCCTCCCACCCGACGACGCCGACCCGCGCCTTCGAACCGGCAGGCGCGGCGAACCGGAACGCGGCGGGCTCCGCGGCCGTGCCGACCCACAGCGACCCGTCGTAGACGGTCACGCGGGCGTCGCCCGGCGCGGAGTACACGACGACGAGCGACCAGCCGCCGTAGTAGGTCGGGTCCGAGTCCTTGCGCGTCGTGCTCACGGCCATGTCGGCGAGGGACCACGTCCCGCCGCCTCGCGCGCGCACGAGGTCGGTGACGTCGGCGAACGTCGAGTAGTACTCGCGGTACTGCCCGTCGGTGCGCCGGGTGCTCTCGCCGTGGACGGGGGCGTACGCGCCGCCCGGGCCGCGCACGAGCGCGCGCTCGACCGGTGCGCTCCATCCGTCGCCGCTGCCGCGCACGGCGGACCAGTACAGCCCGGCGAACGCGATCTCGCGCCCCTGGGGGACGAGCACCGTGGTGCTCGACGAGACCGGGACCGTGGCGCGCGGCCCGCTCGGCGGCGCCTGGTCGACGGGCTTCATCTCCTGCGAGTTGTTGTCCCGCTTGCCGCTGAGCGCCTCCTGGCACTCCTTGCGTCCCGGGTCGCACGAGAGCACCGCGGCACCGGCCTCGGTCACGTCCCATCCGCCGGTCGTCGTCGTGAAGCGCTGCGCGAGCCCGCCGGACCGACCGGGCACGGCGGCGGTCCCGGTCACCGGCTCGTCGAGACCGACGGCGGTCGCCGAGAGCTTCACCGTCCCGGTCGCGGAGTACGTCGAGCGCACCGGGAGCAGGACCTCGCCCGTCTCGCCCGCCCCGAGCACGGGCCAGGTGCACTCGACCGTGCGCCCCTTCGGGTCGACCGTGCACTCGTCGGGCACGGTCACGCCACCGGTCTCGTGCACGACGAGGTTGCCCGGCAGGGTCGCGCGCAGGAGGACCTGCGCCGCGTCGGCCGCGAGCTCGTCGTCGTCGGTCACGAGCACGCCGAACGCGAGCTGCCCGAGGTCGCCGGACTGCAGCACGACGTCCGCGGAACGCACCTCGAGTCCCGGTGCCCGGCCCCGCACCTCGACCGTCGTGCTCGCGCCGTCGGCGTCGTCGGCGGACGCGGCGACGACGACCGCGCCGAGCGCGCCCACGGCTCCGGGCTCGGCGACGAGCGGCAGCCCGACGGTCACGCTCTCGTCCGCGGCGAGGCCCGGGCCGGTGCACCGCACGCGCGGCCCGTCGACGGCGCAGCTCCAGCCGTCGAACTGCCCGCCCCAGGTGAGGCCCTGCGGCAGCGTCACGTCGAGGGTGACCGCGTCGGCCGGCAGGTCGCCGGTGTTCCGCACGGCGACGTCGGTGACGCTCGTGTGGCCGCCTGCCACGGTCAGCGCCGTCGGCTCGGCCGTGAGGGCGAGGGTCGCGGGTTCCTGCAGCGTGACGGGGACCCCCGAGCGGGCCGACGACGCGGGCGCGGGACTCAGCAGCACCTCGACGGGAGCGGCGGTGGCGTCACGTGTCGCGCGCAGACCGACGGTCAGCGGCACCTGCCCGCGGCCCGGCAGCCCGTCGCGCGTGCACACCACGGTCGCGCCCGGCTCGCAGGCCCACCCCGGGGACGCGACCGACCCGGTCCACGTGAGGCCGTCCGGCAGCACGAGCTCGGCGCGCGCCCGGTCGCCCGCGGAGCGGCCCGCGTTGCGCAGGTCGAACGTCACGTCCCGCACCCGGCCCGCGACGAGCGCGAGCGACTCCTGCGCGGACGCGACCGCGAGACGCGCGGGGCTGGGCGTCACGTGCACCGCGAGCGGCGGCGGCCGGTAGTCGACGTCGACGCCCGTCACGACGAGCTCGATCTGCGCGTCGTCGGCGTCGAACGCCTCGTCGACGACCACGCGCACGACGAGCCGCGCGGCCCCGCCCGCGGCGAGCGACGGCAGCTCGCAGCTCGCGCGGCGCGTCTGCGCGCCGCGGCACGTCCAGTCGGCCTGCGCGGCGTCCTGGGCCGTGGCCTGCGACAGGGCCTGGACGCTGTCGCGCAGCGCCGCGACCGTGGCGCTGCCGCCCGTGGCCACAGCACCGGCGACCGCAGGGCCCGTGGACCGGACCGGTGCCGCGGCGGCGACCTCGCGCACGCCCTCCAGGGACACCCCCTCGGGCAGGAGCAGGTCGGCGCTCAGGTCGGTCGCGGGACGGCCGCCGGTGTTGCGCAGCGTGATCGCGAGGTCCTGCGGACCGACGCCCGCGGCGAGCACGAGCCCGCCCGCGGGCAGCGCGACGACCACCTCGGGTGCGCGCGGCGGCGGCGTGGGCTCCTCGGGCTCGGGCGACGGCTCGGTGGTCGGCCCGGTGGACGGCTCGCTCGTCGGCTCGGCGGTCGGCTCCGACGTGGGCTCGCCCGTCGGGTCGGGTGTCGGGTCGGTCGTGAGCCCGGGCGCGGGCTCGTCGGGGAAGACCCCGGGCGGCAGCGGCACGCCGGGGTCGGCGGGCTCGGTCGGGTCGGACGACGAGGTCGGCGTCGGCTCGTCGGTCGGGCCGGCGGACGCGCTGGTCGTCGGCTCGGCCTCGGTCGGCGTGGCGGTGGCGGTCGCGACGGGAGGCTCCGCCTCGAGCACCTTGGGGTCGGCACCCAGGCCGAGCACCACGGCTGCGGCCACTGCGGCGACGGCGACGGCACCCGCGACGGTCGCGACGACGGCCGCGGGCACGCTCGCGAGGAACGCCGCGACCCCGCCTGCGCCGGCGGCCGCACCACCACCGGTGAGCGCCGCGACACCGCCGCCGGCGGCGCCGGCTCCGGCGCCGCCCTCGAGCTCGGCGAGGTGACCGGACCCGGCGGCACCCGTACCCGCGGCGGCTCCGGCACCCGCGGCACCGGCCGCACCGGCCGCCCCGGCGGCGGCCGCACCCAGCGGCAGCGTGTGCGCCAGCGCCCCGAGCCCCGCGAGGCCGAGCACGAGGGGCGCGACGACCGCGCGCAGCCCGTGGTTGACGTCCCCGAGCTCGAGGACGAGCGCGCGGCACTCGTCGCAGTCCTCGAGGTGCGTGGCGACCTTGGTGCTCTCGCGCGTGCCCAGCCCGCCGCGCACGTACGCGCCGAGCGAGCCGGCCACCGCGCGGCACCCCTCGTCGAGCGGGTCGCGCAGGTGCTGCTGCAGGTAGGCCTGCCGCAGGCCCTCGCGCGCGCGGTACGCGAGCGCCGCGACGCCGTTGGCGGTCAGCCCGAGCGCGGGGGCGATCTCGGCGGGCGGCAGGCCCTCGACCTCGGTGTGCCACAGCACGGCCTGCCACCGCTCGGGCAGGGAGTGGAAGGCGCGAGCGACGACGCCGCGCTCGAAGCCCTCGAGCGCGGGCTCCTCCGCGGTGCCCGCGAGCGCCGTCCCGGCCTCGAGGGTCGCGAGGTCGTCGGTCGGCTGCACGCGCCGCGCGCCCTCGCGCCGCACGCCCGCGGTGCGCCGGACGACCGTGAACAGGTAGGCCCGGAACGCCTCGTCGGGACCGTTGCCGTTGCGCAGCGCGGAGTAGACGGCGGTGAACGCGTCCGCGACGACGTCGTCGGCGTCCGCGGCGCTGTCCGTGTACTGCCGCGCGACGACGGCCGCGGCGGCCGCGTGACGTTCGTAGAGCGCGGCGAAGCCCGACTCGTCGCCTGCGCGCACCGCGGAGATGAGCTCCGCGTCGCTGCGCACGACAGCCGCCTGCGCCTCCACCTCGACCTCGTCCCGGCTTGCTCGTGGCACGGTTGATCCGCGCGAAATCGGTACCAGGGTGACATATCGGCCCGACACACAGGAAACAGTCGAGTCACCCGCTCGATGCGCCCACCGGGTGAAAACACCCAGAAGTGCCGTCACACCTGCACCAGGAGCCGCTCTCATCCGGCGTGACGACCGAGACCGGACCTCTGCTGCCCACCCAGCCGTCGCGTCTGCTCGAGCGCTGGCGCCGCGAGAGCGTCGCCTCCGTGTGGCGCCGTCCCTCCGACTGGTACCACCCCGCCGTCGACGAGGTGGCGATCGCGCTGCTGCTCGACGACGACCCCGTGCCCGCCGCCGCGCGCCTCGGCGGCGCCCGCGGTGAGGCGGGCGTCGGGATCGCCGAGACGATCGACGACCTGGCGTGCCTGTACCGCACGACGTCGCGCCCCGAGCCGCCCCTGGACGTGCTCCGCGCCCTGTGCACGGGGTGGGCGGACGCGCAGGCCGGTGGAGTCACGATGCCGCTGGGTCTCGACGCGGGGTCGGGCCTGCCGTCCGCCGACTACCTGCGGCTTCGCCTCATGGAGTGCTATCCCGACGACGTCCCGACGGGCCGGCTGCTCGTCGTCGACGTGGCGGCGGGCGTGCCCGACGCGCTGAGCCGGCTCGCCAGGTCCGCGGCGGTGGGCGCCGCGCTGCGCGAGGTGTTCGGGCCGGCGCGCGCGATGGCGAGCATCGGCGGGGGCGCGTTCGTCGTGCTCGTGGGCGACGACGAGAGCACCGACGAGCCGGTGGCGCGTCTGCGTCGGCGCGCGGACGAGCGCGTCGTGGCGCTGCGTGTCGAGGGCGTGACGCGACGCCCCCTGCGCTGCTGGGTCGAGCCGCTGCCCCCGACGCACGAGTGCGCGGTGCGCCGTCTCGCGCAGCTCGCGCGCCCCTGACCGCGGCGTGCGTCGGTGCCCCTGCCTCGACGCGCGCCGCTTCACCCCATCGAGCGACACCCGGACGGAGGATCCGACGAGAGTTACTCACGAGTAGGCCGTTCGTCCCGATGTCACGCGATCTGCCCGGCGTGTCGCGGATCGGGGGGATCTCGACGGGTGCAAACCGGCGCGGCGGGGTTACTTTCGATGCATGACCCCGTCCGGAATCGCCGCCTCGCACGACCCAGCACCTCAGGGCTCGGAGCGCTCCGACGACCCCCCGGCGCCCGCCGGCGCCCCGGCCGCGCCGCACGGTTCGCTGCCGCAACCACATGGTCTGCACGCGGCCCCGCGCACGCCGCTACGCACCCCCGGACCGGTCCCCTCGGCCGACGTCCTGACCCTCGACGACCCGGGCCCGGTGCTCGCGTCGGGCTCGAGCGCCGACGTGTACGCGCTGGACGAGGACTACGTGCTGCGCCGCTACCGCTGCGGCCAGGACGCGACGTCCGAGGCCCGGCTCCTGCAGCACGTGTCCGCGCACGGGTTCCCGGTGCCGGCGGTGTTCGTCGCGCAGGGCCCGAACCTGCTCATGGAGCGGCTGCACGGGCCGACGCTCCTGCAGGCCCTCGCCGCGGGTGAGATCTCGATCGCCGACGGCTCCCAGCTGCTCGTCGACCTGCACGAGCGCCTGCACCAGATCCCCGCCCCTCAGGACGTGCCGCACGACGAGACGCGGTGGCCGCACCTCTCCGCCGGGCCGGTCGTCGCGCACCTGGACCTGCACCCCGGCAACGTCGTGCTCTCGGACACCCACGGCCCGTCGGTCGTCGACTGGGCGAACGCCCGCGCCGCGACGCCGGAGCTCGACGTCGCGCTCACCGCGCTGATGATCTCCGAGGTCGCCGTCGACGCCGGGGGCGACTACTCGCACGCCGCGCGCGCTTTCCTCGCGGCGTTCCTCGCGCGCAGCCCGGTCTCACCGGTGCCGGCGCTCGACGCGGCCGCCGAGGTCCGCCGGACCGACCCCGGCCTGCTCACGGGCGAGAAGGAGCTCGTCGGCGACGCCGCGGACCTGGTGCGCGAGCTGGTGCGCGTCGCGTCCTGACGCCCGACCCGCAGCCGACCCGCACGCTCGTCGTACCCCGTCCCGCCCGAGCCCTCTCGGGCCGCCCGCTCAGCGCGGCGCCCGCCACGGAGCGACTCCGGGCGGGCGGCGGCGTCCGTGGCCGGCTGACGTCAGCGCGGCGCGAACGTCAGGCAGTCGGCGATGTCATGGCCGCTGCCCACGCGGATCGAGTCCGCGGTGCACTCGAGGTGCGAGTTGTGCGAGCAGTCCTGGCGCTGGCACGCGCCGACGTGGCTGAGCACCTTGTCCAGCCCGCCCTTGACCGTCAGCGGGATGAACGTCGCGCACTGGGCGTCGCCGCCGGTACCGCCGACGGTGATGGCAGCCGCGTGGCAGTGCGAGTGGTCGTTGTACGAGCAGCCGGCCACCGAGCACTCGGCGATCGCTGGCAGCTCCATGAGCTCGGTCATGTCACGCCTCCCGGGTGGGCCGTCGAGAACCTTGCGAGATGCAGAGCCGAGGGCTCCTTCCTCGACGGTAGACCCGCCCGCGCTCTCGCGCCAGCATGACGGCTCGAGCAACATCGCAGGTCAGGGGCGGTTTTTGCGCACAGCGGTGTTGCGTAAAGCTCAACGGGCAGGCGGACCGCGAGGTCAGCGCGCTGCGGCCGGCCCGGCCGCCTCGGCCGGGGGGCGCCACATGGCGGTCGGGCGGGCCGCGTGCACGCCGCGGATCTCACCGCGGGCCTCGAACCCGTGGCGGACGTAGAGCGCGCGGTTGCGGGGCGTCGAGGACTCCAGGTACGCGCCGTGGCCGTGGTCGTCGACGTGCCGCAGCCGGTGCGCCAGCAGCCGCGAGCCCACGCCCGTCCCGCGGTGGGCGGCCCGCACGCCGATCTCGCCGAGGTACCAGTGCGGCTCGTCGGGCCGGTGTCGCGACAGCGCCTTCCAGCCCCGCAGCGCGAGCGGGAGCCGCAGCGGGCCGAGCGCCTGCAGGAAGCCGGGCGTCTCGCGGAGCAGTGCGCGCAGGCTCGCGCCGCGCGCCTCGGGGCGCTCCCACACCGCGGCGCCGAGGATCCGGCCCGAGCGGTCGCGTGCGACGTCGACCTCGATGCCGTCCGGGTCCTCCGCGCGCAGCAGCGCGGAGTACAGGGCGGTCGCCCGGTCGCAGCGGCCGTCGGCGGTGCCGATCATCCCGACCACGACGGGGTCGTCGGCGAACGCCTCGCCGAGCACGGCCGCGACCGCCGGGATCTCGTCGCGCGTGGCCGCACCGACGTCGAACATCCGCTGATCTCCCCTCCTGGACGACTGTCCAATCGTCTCGGGCGGCGGTTCGTCCGGCATGGGCCCTCGGTCCCTTTCGACCGACCTCCGCACGTCCACCCCCTCCCCTCACCACCCCTTCACAGACCCCCGACGACCCCGCGGTTGCTCCGGGAATGGCCGGCCGGAGCCGGAGGAACGGCTGGGTCGGCAGGACGGCGGTTGGCGAGGTCGTCGTTGCTCCGGGAATGGCCGGTCGGAGCCGGAGGAACGACGGGGTCGGTGGGTGGGACGGGGGTACGGGTGGGGGTGGACGGGGGCCGTCGGTGGCGGGGCGGCGACGTAGGGTGGGACGTCGTGGCTACCTTCTCCGGCGTGACGCGCCAGCACGTCCTCCAGGCGATCGCGGAGTACGACTCCCGCGGTCGTGACGGCTTCCTCGGGGTCTACGGCTACGCGCCGACGCCGGGCTACGCGATCGTGCACGAGGGCTCGAGCTACGACCTGCCGGCGGTCCTCGGGGTCGCGCACCGCTTCGCCACGGGGCGTCTGGCACCGTCCGACGAGGTCGTCGGCAGCATCGGGTCCGCGGCGGCGATCCTGCGCAAGCGTGGGTTCGAGGTCACGGAGCCGGGCGGCTCGTCGGCGGCCGGGGCACGCTCGTCGTCGCGCACCACGACGCGTGCGCCCCGCGCACCACGCACGACGACCCCGCGGGCCACCCCCACGCGCCGCACCGCGGCCCCCGAGCCCGTCGCGGCCATCTGCCCGACGTGCTCGATGACGCTGCCCGCGACGGGCGTGTGCGACTACTGCGCCTGACCCGCACGGGCGGTGGCGTGCCCGACGTGACACGCCGGAGTGTCCCGCCGGACTGGATAGGCCGGACTTGGCGGGCCGGACCTGACGGGCCGGGCACGACGAGGGAGAGCATCCGTGCGGTGCTCTCCCTCTTCAACGTATAGAGCACAGGGGGTCTTGCGGCAAGGCCCCCGTCGAGGCGGATGATCGGCGCTCGTCGCGCCCGCCGAGCCGTCCCCGGGCGCCGTGAACCCCCGGGAGCCGAGCGTGCCCACCCTTCCCCTGACCGTCTTCGACGTCCCCCACGCCGCCAAGTCCGAGCCGCGCCTGATCGCCGACGACGACGCGCACCTGGCGCGCGTCGCGGCGCGGCTCGAGCAGCAGGTCGCCGAGCTCACCGACCGCCTGGCGGAGGCCCGGCGCGCGCCGGGTGGGTCGGGCACCGCGGCGCTGGAGCGTGACCAGGAGGTGCACCGGCTCTCGGCGCGGCTGCGGACCCTGCGCCGGTACGGGCTGGACCTGTGCCTCGGGCGCACGCTGGCCGCGGACGGGCAGGCGGTGTACGTGGGCCGGGTGGGGCTGACGGACGCCGACGACACGCGCCTGCTCGTGGACTGGCGGTCCCCCACGGCGGAGCCGTTCTTCGCGGCGACGCCCGCGCGGCCGATGGGGGCGGTCGCGCGGCGCCGGTACCGGTGGACGCGCGGGCGGGTCACGGACTACTGGGACGAGGTCCTGGTGCCGGACGCGGTGCCGGCGGGCAGGGTCGCGCCGGACGACGACTCGGCGCTGCTCGTGTCGCTCGGGGCGAGCCGGTCCGCGCGGATGCGGGACGTGCTGACGACGATCCAGGCGGACCAGGACGCGATCGTCCGCGCGGGGTCGGCGGGCCCGCTCGTCGTCGACGGCGGTCCGGGCACGGGCAAGACGGTCGTGGCGCTGCACCGCGCGGCGTACCTGCTGTACGCGGACCCGCGGCTGGGGCACCGGCGCGGCGGGCTGCTGTTCGTCGGGCCGCACGAGCCGTACCTCGACTACGTGTCGGACGTGCTGCCGAGCCTGGGTGAGGACGGGGTGCGCACGTGCACGCTGCGGGACCTGGTGCCCGAGGGCGCGGCGGCCGTCCCCGAGGCCGACCCGCGGGTCGCGCGGCTCAAGGGTTCGCGCGCGCTCGTCGAGGCCGTCGAGCCGGCGGTGCGGTTCTCGGAGCGCCCGCCGACGACGAGCCTGCTCGTCGAGACCCCGTGGGCGGACGTGCCGGTCACGCCCGCAGACTGGGCGGACGCGTTCGCGGCGCCCGAGGACGGCACGCCGCACAACGAGGCGCGCGACGACGTGCTCGCCGAGCTCGTGGAGATCCTCGCGGCCAAGGTGGACGACGTGCCCGCGGACCGGGTGCGTGCGGCGCTCGCGGCGGACGCGGACCTGCTGCACGCGCTGAACCGCGCGTGGCCGCTGATCGAGCCGACGGACCTCGTCGCGGACCTGTGGTCGGTGCCGGCGTACCTGCGGCTGTGCGCGCCGTCGCTGACACCCGACGAGGTGGCGCTGCTGCAGCGCACGGACCCGACCGCGTGGACGGTCGCGGACCTGCCGCTGCTCGACGCGGCCCGGGCACGGCTCGGCGACGCGACGGCGTCCAGTCGGCGCCGGGCGGCGGCGGCGTGTGCGGCCGCGGACCGGGCGACGATGGCCGAGGTGGTGGACCACCTCGTCGCGAGCGACGACTCCGAGCTGCAGGTCATGACGATGCTGCGGGTCGACGACCTGCGCGACGCGCTCGTGGACCGCGCGGCGCTGCCGCAGGCGCCCGTCGACCCGTTCGCGGGGCCGTTCGCGCACGTCGTCGTCGACGAGGCGCAGGAGCTGACCGACGCCGAGTGGCTGATGCTCGCGCGACGGTGCCCGTCGCGGTCGATGACGGTGGTCGGGGACCGGGCGCAGGCGCGGCGGGGGTTCGCCGAGCCGTGGCAGGAGCGGCTGGAGCGCGTGGGGCTGGGCGGGGCGAGGCTCGCGACGCTGGGCGTCAACTACCGCACGCCCGCGGAGGTCATGGCGGCCGCGGAGCCGGTGATCCGCGCGGTGCTGCCCGACGCGAACGTCCCGACGTCGATCCGCAGCACGCGCCGGCCGGTGGAGCACGGGTCGGTCGACGAGCTGACGGCGGTCCTGACGGGCTGGCTGAGGCGGCACGAGGGGGTGGCGTGCGTGATCGGGGCGCCGGCGCCCGCACTGCCGGGCACGCTGCGCGGCGTGCTCGCCGACCGGGTCCGCGCGCTCACGCCGCGGACCGCCAAGGGGCTGGAGTTCGACCTCGTCGTGCTGGTCGACCCGGGCGCGTGGGGCGACGGGGACGACGAGGTCGCGACCGCGGTCGACCGCTACGTCGCGATGACCCGCGCGACGCACACGCTCGTCGTCCTGACACCCGCGAGCGCGCCGGCGGGTGGGCGGAGCCGGTGAGCGCTAACGTCCGCCTCATGTCCCCCAGGAACGACGCCGCGCGCAACCACGCGCGGCTCGTCGAGGCCGCCGCGACCGTGTTCCGCCGGGACGGGGTCGACGCGCCGCTCGACACGGTCGCCGTCCAGGCGGGCGTCGGGCGCGCCACGCTGTACCGGCACTTCCCCGACCGCGGTTCGCTGCTCGCGGCGGTGCTGCACGACCGGATCGCCACCCTGGAGCGCTACGAGGCCGAGCGCGGCGGGCCGGACCTGCTGGAGCGGCTCGTCGTGGAGATGTGCTGGTACATGGCGGACATGCACGGGCTGATGACGGCGATCGAGGCGTCGGTGATCGACGACGTGCACCTCGCGGAGGTCACCGAGCGGTCGAACGCGCTGCTCTCGCGCGCGCTGGCCCAGGCGGTCGCGACCGGGGTGGTGCGCGAGGGCACGACGCTCGAGGACGTCCTCCTGGTCGCGGTCATGGCCGGCGCGCTGATGACGAACCCGCTGACGACCGAGGACGACGTGTCGCGCGCACTGGCGATCTGCTTCAACGGTCTGCGCCGGGGTGCGCAGACGCACGAGCTGCCCGCTCCGGAGCTGCGCGCGGAGTGACCGCTTGACGAGTTCGGCTAATGCCCGTAGCTTTAGGGCTAACGACATTAGCCAAGGAGACGTCATGACCCACCAGCTCAGCGTCGACGGCGGGACCCTCGCCTACGACGTCGCCGGCACCGGGCCGCTCGTCGTGCTCGCGCACGGCATGGGCGACTCGCGCGCCGCCTACCGGTTCGTCGCGCCCCGCCTCGTCGCGGCGGGCTACCGCGTCGCGAGCCTCGACCTGCGCGGCTGCGGCGAGTCCAGCGCCGACTGGCCCGACTACTCCCGCACCGCCGTGGCCGGCGACCTGCTGGCCCTCGTGCGCCACCTGGGTGGCCCCGCGGTCCTCGTCGGGCACTCGCTCGCAGGCGGCGCCGTGACGATCGCCGCCGCGCAGGCGCCCGACCTCGTCGCGGGCGTCGTCGAGCTCGCGCCGTTCACGCGCCGCCAGACGACGAGCCTGCGCGACCTGCGCGTCGCCCGGTACCGCCGCGGCATGACGCGCCTGGCCCTGACCGCCGCGCTCGGCTCGGTCACGTGGTGGCACTGGTACCTCGACCTGGCCTACCCCACCAGGCCCGCCGACTGGGCCGAGCACCTGCGCCGCAACGCCGACGAGCTGCGCCGCCCGGGCCGGATGCGCGCGTTGCGGCGCATGGGCTCGTCCAGCCCGGCCGACGCGGGCGAGCACCTGGGCCGCCTGACCCGCCCCGCGCTCGTCGTCGCCGGGACGCTCGACCCCGACTGGGCGGACCCGCGCGCCGAGGCGGAGGCCGTCGTCGCGGCCATGCCCGACGGGATCGGCCAGGTCGCGGTCATCGAGGGCGCCGGGCACTACCCGCACACTCAGCTGCCCGACGAGACGCTCGCGCTGCTGCTGCCGTTCCTCGCCAGCACGCTCGCGGGACAGCCGCGTGCCTAGGGCGGGGCTCGACCCGGACGTCGTCGTCGCGGCCGCCGCGGACCTGGCCGACGAGGTCGGCCTGCCGGACGTCACCATGAGCCTGCTCGCGCAGCGCCTGGGCGTGCGCGCACCGTCGCTCTACAAGCACGTCGAGGGGCAGGCCGACCTCCAGCGCCGCATCGCGACACTCGCCTTGACGGAGCTCGGCGCGGCCCTGCGGGACGCCCTGCAGGGCCGTTCGGGACGCGACGCGCTCGCCGCCGCCGCGCACACGCTGCGCCGGTACGCCGCCGCGCACCCCGGCAGGTACGCGGCGACGGTCCGGGTGGACGCCGACGAGACGGAGGCGCCGCTGGTGGCCGCGGGCGACCGCGTGCTCGAGTCGCTCGCGGCCGCCGTCGCGGCCTACCCGGTGGACCCGGCCGACACCGTGCACGTGCTGCGCATGGTCCGCAGCCTGTTCCACGGCTTCGCCGTCATCGAGGCCGCCGGCGGGTTCCAGCTCGACACCGACCGGAACGCGAGCGTCGAGTGGTTCGTCGACTTCGTCGACCGGGGGCTCAGCGGGCGCTGAACGCCGCGTCGAACGCCGCCGCGGGCGCGTCGAACGCGTTGCGCCGCACGAACTCCAGCGCCTCCGGCGCGCCGACGAGGCGGTCCATCCCGGCGTCCTCCCACTCCACCGAGATGGGCCCGTCGTAGCCGATCGAGTTGAGCGCGCGGAACGCCGCCTCCCACGGCACGTCCCCGCGACCCGTCGACACGAAGTCCCACCCGCGGCGCAGGTCCGCCCACGGCAGGTGCGAGCCGAGGCGGCCGTTGCGGCCGTTGCCGAGCCGGAGCTTCACGTCCTTGCAGTCGACGTGGTAGATCCGGTCGCGGTGCTCGAGGATGAAGTCCACCGGGTCGAGGTCCTGCCACATGAAGTGGCTCGGGTCCCAGTTGAGCCCGAACGCCTCGCGGTGGCCGATCGCCTCGAGCGTGCGCTGCGTCGTCCAGTAGTCGTACGCGATCTCCGAGGGGTGGACCTCGTGCGCGAACCGCACGCCCACCTCGTCGTACACGTCGAGGATCGGGTTCCACCGGTCCGCGAAGTCCTGGTAGCCCGCGTCCACCATCTCGGCCGAGGCCGGCGGGAACATCGCGACGTACTTCCAGATCGACGAGCCCGTGAACCCGACGACCGTCTTCACACCCAGCTTCGCGGCCAGGCGCGCGGTGTGCTTCATCTCCTCCGCGGCCCGCTGCCGCACGCCCTCGGGGTCGCCGTCGCCCCACACCACGTCGGGCAGGATGTCGCGGTGCCGCTGGTCGATCGGGTCGTCGCACACGGCCTGGCCCTTGAGGTGGTTGGAGATCGCCCACACCTTGAGGCCGTAGCGCTCCAGAATCGCGAGGCGGTCGGCGACGTAGTCGTCGTCGTCCCAGCGCCACGGGTCCAGGTGGTCGCCCCAGCACGCGATCTCGAGGCCGTCGTAGCCCCAGCCGGACGCGAGCCGCGCCACCTCCTCGAACGGCAGGTCGGCCCACTGGCCGGTGAACAGGGTGACGGGGCGGGTCATCGCACATCCTCCTGAGACGTCGGGACGGGGGTCCAGCGGGACTCGTCGGCGGCGGACCGCTCGACGGCGTCCAGGACGAGCTGCACCTGCAGCCCGTCGGCGAACGTGGGCCGCGGGTGCTCGCCCGCGACGATGCCGCGCACCAGGTCCACGGCCTGGTGCGTGAACGCGTGCTCGTAGCCCAGGCCGTGGCCCGCAGGCCACCACGCCGCGACGTACGCGTGCTCGGGCTCGGTCACGACGATGCGGCGGAACCCGGCCGTCGCGGCGGGCTCGGTCGCGTCGAAGAAGTGCAGGACGTTCATGTCCTCGAAGTCGAACGCGAGCGACCCGGTCGAGCCGTTGACCTCCAGGCGGATCGCGTTCTTGCGGCCGTACGCGAAGCGCGTCGCCTCGAACGTCGCCAGGCCACCGCCCGACAGCCGGCCGAGGAACGCCGCGGCGTCGTCCACGGTCACGGGTCCGGTCGCGCCGCTCCCCGACGACGCCCCGGACAGGCCCGTGAACTCGTCGGCCACCGGACGCTCGTGCACGAACGTCTCGAGGACCGCGCTCACGCCCGTCACCGACTCGCCCGTGATGAACTGCGCGAGGTCGACCACGTGCGCGCCGATGTCCCCGAGCGCACCCGACCCGGCCTTCTGCCGGTCGAGCCGCCAGGACAACGGCACCTGCGGGTCCGCGATCCAGTCCTGCAGGTACTGCGCACGCACGTGCCGCACCTGCCCGATCCGCCCGTCGACGACGAGCTGCCGCGCGAGCTGGATCGCCGGCACGCGGCGGTACGTGAAGCCGACCATCGCCACCAGGTCGGGACGCGCCGCGGCGGCGGCCGCCATGACCCGCGCGTCCTCGACGGTGTTGGCGAGCGGCTTCTCGCACAGGACGTGCTTGCCGGCCTCCAGCGCCGCCACGGCGATCTGGGGGTGCGTGTCGCCCGGCGTGCAGACGTCCACCAGGTCGACGTCGTCGTGCCCGACGAGCGCGCGCCAGTCGGTCACCGCCGCACGCCACCCCAGCCGCTCGGCCGCCGCGCGCACCTTCGTCTCGTCACGCCCCGCGACCACCGCCATGTCGACCTCCGCCGGCAGGTCGAAGAAGCGCGGTGCGGTCCGCCACGCGTGCGAGTGGGCGGCCCCCATGAAGGCGTAGCCCACCATCCCCACGCCCAGGCGCGGTCGTCGCATCTCGGTCACGTCCCCTCCTCGGGACCCGGGTGGGGCGACCGTCGGGCCGCCCCACCCGGTGTGGTTCTCAGGACTCGAAGGCCGTCGGCAGGTACTGGTCGACGTTCGCCTTGGTGACGACGGGCGCGTACAGCTGGATGGTGCGCGGCACCTCCACCTCGACGAGGTCGCTCATCGACTTGCCCTGCACCAGGAGCCGGGCGAGCTTGATGCCGTCGGCCGCCTGCGTGGACGGGTAGACGACCGTCGCCTTGAGCACGGAGTCGTCGGCCTTGATGGCCTCCATGACGTTCTTCGAGCCCGCACCGCCGACCATGAAGAACTCGTCGCGGCCCGCGGCCTCGATCGCCGCGAGCACGCCGACGCCCTGGTCGTCGTCGTGGTTCCAGATCGCGTCGAGCTGCGGCGCGGCCTGCAGCAGGTTCGCCGCGGCGGCCTCGCCGCCCTGGACCGTGAAGTCCGCGGCGACCCGGTTGTCGACCTTGAGGCCGCACTCCGCGAGCGCGTCGGCGAAGCCCTGGCTGCGGTCCTGCGTGAGCGGCAGCGAGTCGATGCCGGCGATCTCCGCGACCTTCGCGCCCGCCTTGCCGCCGAGCTGCTCGCAGATGTACCGGCCCGCGCTGATGCCCATGCCGTAGTTGTCGCCGAGCACGGTGGTGCGGGCGGCGGTCGGGTCGTCGAACTCACGGTCGACGTTCACGACGACGATGCCCGCCTGCATGGCCTTGATGGCCACCTCGGTGAGCGCCGCGCCGTCGAACGGCAGCAGGACGATCGCGTCGACCTTGTCGTTGATGAACTGCTCGACCTGGCTGATCTGCAGGTTCACGTCGTTCGTGCCGTCGGCGACCTTGAGGTCGATGTCGTCGTACTGCGCGGCGAGGTCCTTCGCGGACTTCGTGATCGAGCCCATCCAGCCGTGGTCCGCGGCCGGGGCGGAGAAGCCGATGACGACCGTGTCGCCCTTCTCGTCGTTCTCGCCGGCCGCGACCGGAGCGGCCTGCGTGTCGTCGTCGGACTTCGTGGGCTCGTTGGACGTGCAGCCGGTGACGAGCAGCGACGCGGCGGCGAGCGCCCCGGCGGCGGCGAGCCAGCGACGACGGCTCTTGCGTGCGGACATGACGATCCTCCTTGATCGGTGGTGCGCGAGTGACGTGCCGGAGTCGGGACCGGCGGGTGCGGGGGTGTTCTCGTCGTGGCGAGGGGCGGCTACGTGCCGGCCCGGGAACGGTCGGCGAGCCGCTGCTGCAGCAGGACGGCGCCGACGATGATCGCGCCCTTGAACACGGACTGGGCGGAGATCGACAGGTTGTTCTGCGTGAACACGTTCGTCAGCGTCGTGAAGATCAGGACGCCGAAGACGGTGCCGACGATGCTGCCGCGGCCACCCGCCAGGAGCGTGCCGCCGACGACGACGGCCGCGATCGCGTCGAGCTCGTAGAGCATCCCGTTGGTCGAGCTGCCCGCGGTGGTGCGGCCGAGCATCATGACGCCGGCGATGCCCGCGGCCAGGCCGGACAGCGCGAACAGGTACATGGTGTGGCGCTGCACCTTGATGCCCGCGAGGCGGGCCGCCTCGGCGTTGCCGCCGACCGCGACGGTGCGGCGGCCGAACGTCGTCCGGTTGAGCAGCACCCACCCGGCCACCGACACCACGGCGAAGATCCACACGAGCATCGGGATGCCCAGGAAGTCCGCGCGGAAGAAGTCGAGGAAGTCGCGCACCCGGACCACCTGCGTGCGGCGGTTCGCGATGACCTCGGCCAGGCCGCGCGCGGCGACCATCATGGCGAGCGTCGCGATGAACGAGACGACCTTGCCGTACGCGACGAGGATCCCGTTGATCAGCCCCGCGCCGACGCCCACGCCGAGCGCGACGAGCACCATGACGATCCAGTGCGTGTCCTCGGCCATCGTCTGGGTCGCGAGCGTGGACGCCCACACCGACGCGAGCCCGAGCACCGAGCCGACCGACAGGTCGATGCCGCCGCCGGTGATGACGAACGTCATGCCGATCGACAGCACGCCGAGCACCGAGGCGAGGCGCAGGATCGTCAGCAGGTTGTCGACGTTCGCGAACCGGTCGCCGGCGGTGACGACCCCGACGACGCAGATCGCCGCGAGCGCGATGACCAGCCCGAGGTTGCGGCCTGCCGGCCCGTGCAGGAGCCCGGCGCCTCGGCGACGGGCCGGCGCCGGGGGTGCGTCGACGCTGCCCGGGGCGGGCGCGTCGCTGGCGACGTCGTGCTCGCTCATGCGGCACTTCCTTCCATCACGAGGTCGAGCACGCGGTGCTCGTCGATGTCGGCGGCGGGTCCGGAGTGGACCACCCGCCCTTCGGAGACGACGAGCACGCGGTCGGCCAGGCCGAGCACCTCGTCGATCTCGCTCGAGACGACGACCACGGCGGCACCCGCCGCGGTCAGCTCGGCCACGAGCGCGTAGATCTCGGCGCGGGCCCCCACGTCCACGCCGCGCGTGGGCTCGTCGAGGAGCAGGACCTTGCAGCCGTGCACGAGCCAGCGCGCGAGCACGACCTTCTGCTGGTTGCCGCCGGAGAGCGTGCGCGCGTGCCGGGCCACGTCGGCGGGCCGCACCTCGAGCGCCTCGACCTGGGCGCGTGCCTGCTCGCGCTCGGTGGCCTCGTCGAGCAGCCCGCCGCGCGCGGTGCGCGCGAACGTCGAGAGCGTGATGTTGCGGTAGACGGGCTCGTCGAGCAGCAGCCCCTGGCTCTTGCGCTCCTCGGGGCACAGCCCGATCCCGGCGGCGACCGCGTCGGCCACCGAGCCGGTGCGCACGCGCCGCTCGCCGACCCGCACGGTCCCGCTCGTCGCGCGACGCGCGCCGAACACCGTCTCGAGGATCTCGGAGCGGCCCGAGCCGACGAGTCCCGCGAGACCGACGACCTCGCCTGCGCGCACCGAGAACGAGACGTCCTCGAACGCGCCCTTCAGGCCCAGGTCAGCGACCTCGAGCACGACGGGCGCGTCGTCGGCCACCGGCTCGCGACGCGGGATCGCGTACTCGACCGTGCGGCCCGTCATGAGGCGGATGAGGTCGGGCGTCGGGGTGGTCGCCGGCAGGCCGGTCGCGACCGTCCGGCCGTCCTTGAGGACGGTGATCCGGTCGCCGATCTGGCGGATCTCCTCGAGGCGGTGCGAGATGTAGACGACGGACACGCCCTGGGCGGTGAGGTCGCGCACGACCCGGAACAGGTTGGCGACCTCCTCGGAGTCGAGGACCGCCGAGGGCTCGTCCATGACGATCACGCGCGCGTCGTGCGACAGGGCGCGCGCCATGCTGACGATCTGCTTGCCCGCGGCGGACAGCCGGCCGACCTCGCGGTGCGGCGGGATCGACGCGTGCCCGAGGCGCGCCATGAGCTCGCGCGTGCGCTGCGCGACCTCGCGGCGCCGGGTGAACCCGCCGCTCGACAGCTCGTGGCCGAGGTAGATGTTCTCGGCGACCGACAGCCCGTCGACGACGTCGAGCTCCTGGTACATGGTCGCGATGCCGAGGCGCAGGCCGCTCACGGGGTCGGCGATGGTGACCGGGCTGCCGTCGATGAGGACCTCTCCGGCGTCCGGCTGGTGCGCGCCCGCGAGCACCTTGATGAGCGTGGACTTGCCCGCGCCGTTCTGGCCGAGCAGGCAGTGCACCTCGCCGCGGCGCACCTCGAGGTCCACGCCGTCGAGGGCGCGGGCGCCCGGGAAGTGCTTGACGATGCCGCGCATGGACAGCAGCGGCGCTGTTTCCGTTCGGTCCTCGTTGACCATGCGCCGAACCTAGGGATACTTCTGCTGTTCGTCAAGCAAAAGTTGACGAGCGCGTGGTGTCGTTACAGGATCGCGACCAACAAAAGGGTGGCGCGGGCAACTGGGACGAACAGCGCCGCGACCAGCCGGAACGGGATGGTTCACTGTGCGCATGGCCGAGCCGACGAGAGCCGCGCCGCGACCCGCGGGCGTCGGCGAGCTGTTCCAGCTCCTGCGCGACGGCCGTCCGCGCACGCGCTCCGACCTCGCGACCGTGACCGGTCAGTCCCGCTCGACGATCGCGGCGCGCGTCGACGCGCTGCTCGC
This sequence comes from Cellulomonas palmilytica, assembly GCF_021590045.1. Classification (NCBI taxonomy): domain Bacteria; kingdom Bacillati; phylum Actinomycetota; class Actinomycetes; order Micrococcales; family Cellulomonadaceae; genus Cellulomonas; species Cellulomonas palmilytica. The sequence goes on from NZ_CP062221.1 coordinate 266,711, forward strand.
CTCGGGCCTCGTCGCACCCGCCGGCGAGGCGACCTCGACCGGGGGCCGCCCGCCCGCGACGTTCGCGTTCAACCCCGCAGCGCGCGTCGTCCTCGCCGTCGACCTGGGCGCGACGCACGCGCGACTCGCCGTCACCGACCTCGCGGGCACCGTCCTCGCCGAGCACGGCGAGGCGATCTCGATCGACGCCGGCCCCGAGCCCGTGCTCACGCGTGTCGTCGAGATCGGCCGCACGCTGCTGACGCAGGCCGGGCGCGAGCCGGGCGACCTCGCGAGCGTCGGCGTCGGCCTGCCCGGTCCCGTCGAGCACTCCACGGGACGCCCGATCAACCCGCCGATCATGCCCGGCTGGGACGACGCGGACGTGCCCGAGATGCTGTCCGCGCGGCTCGACGCGCCCGTGCTCGTCGACAACGACGTCAACCTCATGGCGCTCGGCGAGCACACCGCGCGCTGGCGCACCGTGAGCCACCTGCTCTACGTCAAGGTCGCCACGGGCATCGGCGCGGGCATCATCCTCGACGGCTCGCTCGCCCGAGGCGCGCAGGGCTCCGCGGGCGACCTCGGGCACATCGCCGTGCCCGGCGGCGTGGACCGGCCGTGCCGCTGCGGCAACACCGGCTGCCTCGAGGCCGTCGCGAGCGGCCCGGCCATCGCCGCCGACCTCACCGCGGCCGGCGTCACGGCCGCGACCAGCAGCGACGTCGTCGCGCTCGTCCGCTCCGGCAACATCGAGGCGAGCCGCGCCGTGCGGGACGCGGGCCGCAGCATCGGCGGCGTGCTCGCCGCGTGCGTGAGCATGCTCAACCCGTCCGTGATCGTGGTCGGCGGACAGGTCGCGGGAGCCGGGGAGCACCTCGTCGCGGGCATCCGCGAGGTCGTCTACCGCCGGTCGCTGCCGCTCGCGACGCAGCACCTGCGCATCGTCCCGACGCGCACCGGCACCGAGGCGGGCGTGCTCGGCGCGAGCGCGATGGCCGCCGAGCACGTGCTGTCCGCGTCCGCGATCGACGCGCTCGTCGGCTGATCACCCGTCCTGCACCCCGAGAGCCCGACGGGTCTCGTCGTCCCTCTTGACGGTCCACTTGCTTTTTGCAAGTGTGGCTTCGTCCACGTATGTCCGAAGTCAGGGGAACCCACGATGACCGCGATGTTCGTCAACCTGCCGGTGACCGACCTCGAGCGCGCCAAGGCGTTCTACGAGGCCATCGGTTTCACCATCAACCCGCAGTTCACCGACCACAACGCCGCGTGCGTCGTCGTCGAGGAGGACCACAGCTACTTCATGATCCTGGTCCGCGAGTACTTCCAGACCTTCACCGAGCGACCCCTCGGCGACCCCCGCCAGTCCCCCACCTCCGCCGTCGCGATCTTCCTCGACAGCCGCGAGGACGTGGACTCGACCGTCGCCGCCGGGCTCACCGCCGGAGGCACCGAGGACCAGCCCGCCACCGACCTCGGGTTCATGTACCAGCGCCAGCTCTCCGACCCCGACGGCAACATCCTCGAGCTCGGCTGGATGGACCCCGTCGCCGCCGCGCAGGGCCCCGACGCCTACGCCGCCCAGCAGGCCTGAGGGTCCATGGCCGCACGCGACTACGGGCAGTACTGCGGCGTCACCCGCGCCCTCGAGCTCGTCGGGGAACGCTGGGCGCTGCTGATCGTGCGCGACCTGCTCGTCGGGCCGCGTCGCTACGGCGAGCTCGCCGCGGGCCTCCCCCGCATCCCGAGCAACATCCTGGCGACGCGGCTCAAGGAGCTGCAGGCCGCCGGCGTCATCCGGCGCGTCCCGCACTCGCGCGTCGTCGTCTACGAGCTGACCCCCTACGGCCGCGAGCTCGAGCCCGTGGTGCTCGCGCTCGGGGCGTGGGGGTTCAAGGCGATGGGCGAACCGCGCGCCGAGCAGGTCATCACGCCCGACTCCATGACCATGGCGCTGCGCACCGCGTTCCGCCCCGACGTCGCCGCCGCCCTGCCCGCGACGACCTACGGCACCCGGTTCGGCCCCGCCGAGCTGCTGGTCCACGTCGACGGACCGCGGCTCGACGTCATCCGCGCCGACGGCGACCTCACCGCCGCCGACCTCGCGTTCACCGCCGGCCCGCAGATCCGCCACCTCATCTCCGGCGAGCTCACCCCCGACCTCGCCCTCACCACGGGCGTCGTCCAGGTCCTCTCCGGCCCCGACACCCTCCTGACCCGCTTCGCCACCACCTTCCACCTGGCCGCCTGACCCGCCCCCACCTTTTCGCCGACTGCGCACGTTCCGTACCGACCGCGCACGCCCGGCGTCCGCACTCGCGCACCAGCGTGCGCACTCGACCGAGGGGAGTAGACGGTGCAGATGGTCGACGAGCTCGCCGTTCTCTCGCGCCTCGCGAGCACTACCCTGCGCCATGACCCGGGTCGACGAGCGTCAGCGCCGCGCGCGTCGAGCTGTGCGCGCGGTACGGGTTCGCCGGGCTGGCGCGTTCGGTTCGGTCGCACGCGGCGAGGATCGCGCGGACTCCGACATCGACGTGCTTACGACCTGCTTCCCAGCCGGCACGTCACCTGCGAGATCGTCGACGCTGTCGAGGAGATGTCACAGATCCTCGGGCGCCCGGTGGACCTCGTGTCCCGCAGGGCAGTGCACCCACTGCTGCGCGAATACAGCGGGAGACCGACTCGGGGCACGTCGACGACCAACTCGCCTCAACTACGAGGCGCCGTACAGGCCGGCGATCGAGCTCAGCCTGTGCACGACCTGACACCGCAGGACCGCGGCATTGACCCCGGCATCCTCCACCAAGCCGGCGGCCACGCACCCTTGTACCCCGGCGGCGGGATCCGGGAAGTCCGGGGCAACCTTCGAACCGTTGCACCCACGCGCAGGTCGGCGAGGCATTCTCGAAGGGCATCGACGGTGCACTCCTACGCCACAAAATCCGACGGCACCTCACCGGCCAAGCCAGCCGACCTACTCGTAAGGACGAGCCCCTTCCAGCGCAGCGACCACGAGCACCCACGGGTCGTTCGGGTGTGTCATTTTCCCAATCTGAACCGCCCCGGCTTCCATGGAGGCTCTCAATCCCCGGAGGATGAGGGTCATGGCTGCACCGAGGAAGTATCCGGACGAGTTGCGTGAGCGCGCGATCCGGCTCGTGCTGGAGGCGAAGCGCGACCCGCTGACCCGTCCGGCGGCGTGTCGGCGGATCGGGGATCAGCTCGGGATCAATCCCGAGACGTTGCGGGGCTGGGTCCAGCAGGCCGAGGTCGATGCCGGTGACCGGGCGGGGACGACGACGAGCGACGCGCAGCGGATGGCCGAGCTGGAGCGGGAGAACCGTGAGTTGCGGCGGGCGAACGCGATCTTGAAGGCGGCGTCGGCTTTCTTCGCGGCGGAGCTCGACCGCCCGTCGACCAGGTAGTGGCGTTCATCGACGCCCACCGTGACCAGTTCGGGGTCGAGCCGATCTGCCGGTTGCTGCAGGTCGCCCCGAGCACGTACTACGCGACCAAGACGCGTGCGCCCTCGGCGCGCTCGGTCACGGATGCGGCCCTGGGCGAGGTCATCGTCGCTGAGCACGCGGCGAACTACGGCGTCTACGGGGCCCGCAAGATGTGGAAGCACCTGCACCGGGGAGGGCACCCGGTCGCCCGCTGCACCGTCGAGCGGCTGATGCGTGAGCGTGGCCTGCGCGGGGTGGTCCGCGGACGGGCCAGGCGCACCACGATCCCCGCCAAGGACGGGGCGCGCGCCGGTGACCTGGTCAACCGGGCGTTCAGCGCGACGGCGCCGAACCAGCTGTGGGTCGCCGACTTCACCTACGTGCGCACGTGGGCCGGCTTCAGCTACGTCGCGTTCGTCATCGACGTGTTCTCGCGGATGATCGTGGGTTGGAAGGCCGACACGCGCATGCGCGCCGACCTGGTCACCGACACCCTCGAGATGGCCGCCTGGACCCGCGGCCGAGCGGGGATCGCGGACCTGACCGGGCTGATCCACCACTCGGACGCGGGAGCCCCAGTACGTCTCGCTGGCCCTGACCGAACGCCTCGCAGCGCTCGGCATGCGTGCCTCGATCGGCTCGGTCGCGGACGCGTATGACAACGCGATCGCCGAGTCCACGATCGGGCTGTTCAAGAACGAGCTGATCCGCCGCAAGGGCCCGTGGCGGACCCTGGACGACGTCGAGATCGCCACGCTCGAGTACGTCGACTGGTTCAACAACCGGCGCCTGCACTCCGAGCTCGGCGACATCCCACCGGCCGAGCACGAGGCCAACTACTACCGTCACAACCCCGCGTCGACGACGCTGGGAACCAGAGAACCGAGCCTCCACTGAACCCGGGGCGGTTCAGCTTCGAGGTCGGCGGCCCGCGTCGGCCAATCGCAGCGATTCCGGGAGTCGGGTCGTCATGGCTTGACTCTCAAGAGAAACTGTGACGTTCCGCGTCCTCACGGGTCCCGTAGAGCTCACCCCACCCGATGATGTCGAGATCATCGGAGCGAATCGGGCTTTGGAGGACGTAGTCGTCGCGCCTGGGAATGGTGATGAAGACGAAGCACGGGAACTTTCTTACTGGATCGATCTCGGCATCCTCGTGTCGACAGGACAAGACGACGGTGTCTATGTCCGACGCCCGACTGAAGTCCTGTCCGACGATAGTGGGCGACAGCCGGGCCTCGACTGCGACCTTGCCCGAATCGAACGTCAGTCGGCGCTCAACGCGACACTCGCGCACGGGCTCGAAACGAGCGCTGTCGAGCGAGCTCAAGTAGTAGATCTCCCCGGTCATGTCAGAACCCCGGGTTGACACCGCTGACGCGGTTGATCGTGATGGACCCGTTCTCCAACCAGTTCGGGACGATGTACTCGGGCACCCCGACCTTCATGCCATCCAGCGGAAGGGCGCTGCGTTGCAGGACCACCGCTGCTGGGTCGTTCAGGGTTCCTTCAATAACGAACTGCCCTGTGTTGGTGGCTCCGCTTGCGCCACCTGATGGCAGGCCGGCTGCGTCTCTGTAGTTCCCTACACTTCGCGGGTCGACGGGCGACCAAGACGCACCGCCCGCCTTCGAATCACCGCCGTAGACGCGGAAGACCTTCTGGCCAACCGACGGCTCCAACCGGGCTACGGTGTTTGCGGCGACGTCGCAGTTGTGGACGAGAATAGCGGTGCTCGAGGCCGGTGGGCCGCGGGCCGGGTCGGTGGTGGTCGGGGTGCTGGTGAGCACGAAGTAGGTGTGCAGGTCGGAGACCGTCAGCGTGTACGCCGGGGCCAGCAGTGGCTCGTCGTCCACGACCGCGTCGACCGTGGCCGTGCGACCGTCGGACGTGAGCACCAGCTCACCAGGGCTCAGGTGGTCGGCACGCTCGTAGCGCTGGTCGCTCACCGACCAGAACGGGTGGTCCTCGGTGGTGCGCAGCTGCGCACCGTCGATCACCAGCACGATCAGCGCGTCCTGATGCTCGTGGACCGCCTCGACCTGCTCCCCGCGCTTCTCGCCGGCCTGCGGGTCTGCGGCCATGACCTCGTCGCCGACCTTCAGCTCGTCGATCCGCACGCTCGCCCCACTGGCCAGCAGCACACGCGTGTCACCCGAGAACGACAACCGGCACGCGGCACCCTCCGGCACCCTCGGCGACGAGCCCGACGGCTTCGCCTTCGCCGCCGACCCCGCCTTGGCCGCACTTCGCGCAGCAGGCGCCGCCGCCGACGACGTCTTCGCCGACACGCTCTTGACCGCCGACGACAACGACGAGCCCAGACGCCTCGCGGCAGGGGCGGCGAACTTCGCCGCCGCCTTGCCCAGGCCCGCGCCCAGCAGACCCGACGCGCCACCGACGACCGAGTCGAACGCGAGAGACCGCCACGAGAACGCCTCGAAGCCCAGTCCGTCCGCGCCCGCCGCGGCGCGCACCTGCTCGTAGGCCTCGCGGTCCCGCAGCTCGATCGCGGGCGTCACGCCCGAGCCGTCCGCGTGCACCTCGACCGTGAGGACCGGCCCGTCGACCGGCTGCCCGGTCGCCGCGAGGAGCGGATACACGACGTGCGTGCCGTCGACGCGCGGGGCACCCAGACTCACAGGAACCGTGAGCGCGACATCGCCCGCCTCGGTCTCGAACGTCACCGCGCGGCCGCGACTGGCGCGCGAGAACGTGATGGGGGTCACCGGGGCGGCCACGCGCAGCACGCCCGTGCCCGGGACGACAGCCTCGGCCACCGTCGGCGCCTCACCCGCGGCGCACCGCTGCGCCTCGATGCTCGGCTCGCGGGACGCGGCGACGACACCGACCGCCACTCCCCCCGCGAGAGCGGCCGCGACGATCGCACCCGTGACGCGACGCCTCGGCGCCCGCTTCGCTGCTCCCATGCCACCCCGTCCCAGGCAGAGCAGGAGACAGCCGCGGCAGCACCCTGCTGGTCGTGCCGTCTCAGGCGGCACCCGCGTCGTAGTCGGGCCCCATCGAGGGCCCGAGGGGACACTAGTGGTCATACGGGTCGCTACCGGTACGAACGGCTCGACGTTCACTTGAACGGACGACCGAGATGACGGACGCAGCCCCGGACGCGACGACCACGTCGTGCCGGACGAGTCGGCCCCACCGGTCTGTGGGTGGAGAAACGCTCGTCTGGCGAGCGCTTCTCCACCCACGAGCACCGCGCTCTCGTCGGACGCGGGCTCGGCCTTGCGGGGTGGGTCAGGCGTGGGCGGTGTCCGGGCGGGGGTGGAGGCGGCGGGCCAGCGCGGAGCGCGGGGGACGGGCCGTCGGGAGGCGGGAGGAGCAGACCGCGGAGCGGTCGGCGGCGGCGCGGGCGGTCTCGCGGAGGCGGATCGCGCGGGCCGCGGACTGGTGGGTGAGGAACGCCTGCGCGACGCCGACGAGCGCGGCGTGCCGGTGGAAGCCGTCGTCGGACCGGCCGCGGTAGTCGTCGAGACCCAGGGAGCCGCTGGTCGGCTCGGCGCTGGCCGGGGCGCGGTCGAGCCAGCCGGCGAGGTGCTGCGCGAGGTCCGCGTCGGCGGGCCCGCCCGCGACGAGCCAGAGCTGCTGCGGCCACGGTCGCCGCGGGTCGCCGAGGCACACGAGCTCGGCGAGCAGCGGCGGCAGCCCGCGAGCGCCCACGCCACCCGTGCGCTCGGGGACCTGGACGCCGATGCGCGCGACGGCCAGGCGCCCGGGCTCGACGGACACGGCGGTCCCGCTCGCGCGCCGCAGGTCCCGCGTCCACGCCGCGACCTGCTGCGCGGGCATCCACGCCCCGGCGGCGGGCGCGCAGCGCGCGTCCGTGACCTGCACGGCCTGGCCTGCGCCGATCCGCAGGGCCACCGGGGCGCCCGGGACGGCGGCCTCGAGGCCGCGCAGCATCGAGGAGACGGAGATCCCGCGGGCGTCGGCGACGAGCGGGACACCGCCGCGCCCGGCGCCGACCGCGTCGCGGTACGCCTCGACGACGACGGCCTCCGGCACCCGCCCGGGCGTGCGGCCGGTGCGCGGGTCCTCGTGCAGCCACCAGGACAGCGGGAGCGCCGTGCCGTCGGTCGCGGCCCACAGCCCGTAGGTGCGGCGCGGCTGCGGCAGGTCGCCGCCGCCGCGGCGGGCGGGGCGGGCGGGCGTGTCCCGGTGCCGCACGACGAACGCCTGCGGCCGGCTCGTCGGCACCACGTGCTGCGCGAGCGCGCGGCGCACGGTCCGCCACGGCCACGTGGACTCACTGACGAAGTGGTGCAGGCTCTGCTCGTTGACGTCCGCCCCCGCAGCGGCGGCGATGTTGCGCAGCGACTTGCGGCCGCTCGCGCGCAGCAGCCCGGCGACGTAGGCGGCCGCCTTGCGCTGCTGGTCGCGCCGCGGCAGGGCCGCGAACACGCTGGCGCAGAACTCCTCGAAGTCGGGTCTGCCGATCAGCTCGGCCGAGACGTGCGATGTCGTGGAAGTCATGGGTCCCCCTGCAGCTCGCCGGGCGGGTGCCCGGCACCGTCGTCCCGTCACGTGGGTCTCACGCACGGGTCCTTGCTCACGTCGTGGCGACCGCCAGGCCACGCGCGACGACCTCGTCGTTCAGCTCCCGGAAGTCGAGCGGTGGGTGCTCGGTGATCAGGTCGACGATCGGGTTGCGGTACTTGTCCGCCAGGTAGCGGTAGTTGGCAATGGCGCCGTCCTCGCGCTCGGCGTAGCGCTTGGGGTGCGGCAGGTGCAGCGCGGTCGCGGCGCGTGCGAGCACGAACGTCGCACCGTCCTGGAAGAGGCGGTACGCGAGGTCGATGTCCTCCCCGCCCCAGGTCCGGAACGCCTCGTCGAACAGCCCGACGCGCCGCAGCTGCTCCGTCGAGGCCGAGACGTTGCACGTCCAGTACAGGACCCACGGCGCGGGCAGGCCCGCGAGCTCGTCGTCGTACCGGGTGTAGGAGCGCTCCCGCATGTCGGGCCACACGCCGCGCGCGACGAAGCCTGCGAGCGTCGCGTCGAGGTCCGTCAGGTCGGTCTCGGCGCGCAGCCGCTCGGCGTCGTCGTCGTCCTGCTCGAAGCCGTGGACGTAGCCGATCACCGCGGCCGGGCCGGGCGTGGCCGCGTGCGCGTCCAGGTGGGCACGCACGGCGCCGCTCGCCAGGACGACGCCGCAGTCGACGAACACGCACACGTCGCCGGCAGCCGCCGTGATCCCCGCGTTGCGTGCGGCGGCGACGCGGTAGCCGTCGTCCTCCTGGTACAGGTACCGCAGCCGCAGGCGGGTCGCGAAGTCGGCCACGACGTCGGGCGTGCGGTCGGTCGAGCCGTCGTCGCACACGATCACCTCGAACCTGTCGGCGGGCAGGTCCTGCGCGACGAGCGAGGTGAGCGTCGCGGCGAGCAGGTCGGCGCGGTTGTAGGTGGGGACGACGACCGTCGCCGTCAGGAGCTCCGAGCGCACAGGGGCCTCCGGGATTCAGTGGGTGGTCGAGGTCATGACGGCGTCCGCGGGTCGCGGCACCGGCGGCGCGCCGCGGCGGGCGACGAGCACGGGCTCCGCCAGCACGACGACGAGCGCGAGCGCCACGAGCCCGGCGCCCATGAGCGGCACGAGCTGGGGCCCGCCCGCGTCCAGGACACGCCCGCCGAGGAACGCGCCCGCGGCGATGCCGATGTTGAACGCAGTGCTCACGGCGGCCATCGCGATGTCCGTGTTGCCGGGCGCGACCTGCAGGCCGCGGTGCATGAGCGTCGCGGCGAGCGCACCGAAGCACCCGCCCGTCAGGGCGACGCCCGCGACGACGAGCGCCGGCTGGTCGCCGAACGCCCACAGCCCGGTGTGCGCGACGACGAGCCCGACGAGGGTGACGACGCGGCACGCACGCACGTGCTGGTCGAGGAACCGGCCGACGACGGTCGTGCCCACCACCCCGGCGGCGCCGGACACCGCGAGCACCAGGCTCAGGGACCGGTCGGCGAAGCCCGCGTGGTCGAGCACGTACGGCGCGATGTACGTCAGCACTGCCATGCCGCCCGCGACCGCGAGGCACGTCGTGACGAGCAGCACGACGAACCGCGAGACGCTCGGCGTCAGCCCGCGCGCGGCGCCGCCCTCCTCGGGTGCGTAGCGCGGCACGAGTGCCAGGACCGCGATCGCGAGGACGACGCTCACCGCCCCGATCGCCGCGAACGGGACCCGCCAGTCGAGCTGCTGGCCGAGCCACGTCCCGAGCGGGACGCCGAGCACGGGTCCGAGCGCGCTGCCGATCGACAGCCGCGCGACCATCCGGCCGCGGACCTCGGGCGGGAACAGCCCGGTCGCGGCCGCCGCGGCGATCGACCAGAACAGCGCGTGGCTCACGCCCGCGAGCACGCGGGCCGCGGCGAGCACGCCGAACGACGGGGCGAGCGCGGCGAGCAGCGACGCGGTCGCGAACACCACGAGCGTCACGGTGAGCAGCCCGCGGCGCGGGACGCGCGCGGTCACCCGGGTCAGCGGCAGCGAGAACAGCACGACGATCACCGCGTAGACCGTGACGAGCTGGCCGGTCGTGGACTGCTCCACGCCGAGCGAGTCGGAGATCATCGTCAGCAGGCCGCTGGGCAGGGTCTCCGACGTCACGAAGCAGAACGCCCCGGCGGCGAGCACGGTCAGCGCGAGCACCGCGCGGCGCGGTGAGGTCAGGGGTGGTGCGTCGGCACGGGGGGAGGGCATGACGACTCCTTGGTCGGTGCGCGGTGGCTGCCGGGAGGTGGCCGCCGGGAGGTGGCCGACGGCTCGGCCGTGAAGAAGGGCGGGTGACGCGTCAGGCGACGACGGGCGTGCGGCGCGCCTCGCGCAGCGCCGCGGCCCACCACACGAGCTGGTCGAACATCGACTTCGCGGCACCCTCGTAGCGGGCGCCGTCGACGAGCCGGCCCTCGTCGTCGAACCGGTCCCACACGCCCGAGAACACGACCTGCTTGCGGATCGTGTGGACCTGCAGCTCGGTGAACACCTGGCGCAGCTGCTGGACGCTGCGCGACCCGCCCGCGGACCCGCCGTAGGAGACGAAGCCGAGCGCCTTGCCGGCCCACTCCTCGAGCACGGTGTCGACGGCGACCTTGAGGTACCCCGGGTAGCCGTGGTTGTACTCGGGCGTGACGACGACGAACGCGTCGGCGGCACCGATGCGCGCCTTGAGCGCCTCGGTGTCCCCCGAGCCGTCGAGCGTCACGGGCACGTGCACGTCGACGAGGTCCAGCACGTCGACGTCGAACCCGCCGTGCGCCTCGAGCTGCTCCCGCACCCATCCGGCGACGACGGGCCCGAACCGCTGGTCGCGCACGCTCGCGACGATCAGGACGAGCTTGAGCTGACTGGACATGCGACTTCCCCCTGGCTGAGTGGTGGCTGGTGCGGGCTACCCCTGCGGGGCGGGCCCCGTGCTGGTCCGGACGACGAGCTCGGTGGGCAGCGTCACGCGCGCGGCCTCGACGAGCGGGTCGACGAGCATGCGGGCCATGAGGCGGCCCTTGTCCTGCACCGGCTGGCGCACGGTCGTCAGGCCGAGCTCGGCCGCGCGCGGCACGTCGTCGAACCCGGTGACCGACAGGCCCTCGCCGGCGACGACGCCCCGGTCGCGCAGCTCGTCGAGCACACCGAGCGCGAGCACGTCGGTGGTCGCGACGACCGCCGTGGGCGCGAGCGGCAGGCCGAGCGCGAGCGCGGCGGCGGCCCGGCCGGCCGCGGGCGTGTTCTGGCCCGCGGAGATCGTGACCACCTGCGCGTCCGCGCCGAGCCCGACCTCGGTGCCGCGGGCCCGCAGGCGTGCGTACGGGAAGATCCGCGGGTCGTCGGGGTCGGCGAGCTGCACGTCACCGTCGTCCATGCTGTCCGCGACCACGACCACGCGGCGGTGCCCGAGCGCGCGCAGGTGCGCACCCACGGCGACCGCGGCGTCGTGGTCGTCGACGAGCACGCACGGCCCGCCGTCGTCGACCGTGCCGATGACGGGCACCCCGCGGTCGGCGAGCACGCGCAGCACGGGGTGCGTCGGGTCGACGCCGTCGGCGACGACGCCGTCGAGCGCGGCCTGGCGCACGGACTGCAGCAGGCGCAGCTCCTCGTCGCGCGAGTACGTGTGGGACACGACGTGCGGCCCGACGGGCATGAGCAGCACGTTCGTCGCGTGCTCGCTCGCGACCTGCGCGATGCCGGTGAGCAGGTCGAGGCAGTACGGGTCGCTGAACGCGTACGTGAGGTCCTGCGCGAACAGCACGCCGACCGAGCCGGTGCGGCGGCTGCGCAGCGAGCTCGCGATCGGGTTGGGGCCCGGGTAGCCCAGGCGGTCGGCGGCGGCGAGCACGCGCTCACGCACGGCGGGGGTCATCTGCTCGGGCCGGCGGTAGGCGTTGGAGACCGTCGACGGCGAGACCCCGGCCGCGGCGGCGACGGTCTTGATGCTGGGGCGCTCGGCCACCGTGACCTCCTGAGCCTGCGTGCCGGACCGCCGGCGGGATCGCCTGGCGGTGGTCGATCGAGCGCTTCTCGATCGTTCTAGTAGATCGTATTACTGGATCGTTGCACCGCCACCCGGGAGCGGTCAAGACCCCGCCGGGGCCCGACCTGACAGACGCGGCGACCGCACGGCCGCCCCACCTCGCGCCGCCGCTAGCGTGGCGGCCCGAGCCGCCGGTCCCGGCGGCGCGAGGACGACGAGGGGGCGACGTGGCGACGTTCGTGTGGGCATGCTTCGACGGCGGCGGGAACGTGCCGCCGAGCGTGGGGATCGCACAGGCCCTGGTCGCGCGCGGGCACCGCGTCGTGTTCGCGGGGCGACCCGAGATGGCGCCGCGCGTCACCGCCGCGGGACTGCCCGCGACGGTGCTCGAGTCGTCGTACGCGCGGGCCGACGCCTACGCCTGGCACCCGCGCGGCCGCCTGTTCAGCTTCCTCACCGACCCCGCGGTCGGCGAGGAGGTGCTCGCGCTGCGCGCCGACGAGGACGCCGACGTGCTCGTCGTCGACGCGATGTTCGGTGCCGCGCTCGACGCGGCCCCGCACGCGGGCGTGCCCGTCGCCGTCATGCTCCACACGTTCCTGCACCGCACCATCGACGGCTGGGAGGTCCTCATGGGGGACCAGGCCGAGGCGCGCCGCCGCGCGGGACTCGGGACCATGCCCGACGTGCGCACGCTGTGGCGACGCGCCGACGCGCTGCACGTCAACGCGCTCGAGGAGTTCGACTCCCCCGCGCTCACGCCCTGGCCCAACGCCCGGCACGGCGCGCCCGTGCTCGCCCTGGACTCGCGGGCCCGGCCGGTCCACGGCGCCGACGACGAGCGCCCGCACGTCGTCGTGAGCTTCAGCACCGCCGTCGCGCAGTCGTCGGTCTCCAAGCTCCAGCGCACCCTCGACGGCCTCGCCGACCTGCCCGTGCGGGTCACCGCGACCGTCGGCGCCGTGACGCCCGACGCGCTCGTCGTCCCCCAGAACGCCACCGTCCTCGCGTTCGCGGACCACGGTCGGCTCATGCAGGACGCCGCGCTCGTCGTGACGCACGGAGGGCACGGCACCGCGATGCGCGCGCTGCGGCACGCGGTCCCGGTCGTGTGCCTGACCGGGCGGGCCGAGGACCAGGAGGGCGTCGCCGCACTCGACCAGCCCCGCGTCGCCGCGTTCCTCGAGGAGCGGGGCGCCGGCCGGTCGCTGCCGGCCGACGCGCCCGCCGACGCGGTGGCCGCCGCGGCGTCGCAGGTGCTCACCGAGCCCTCGTTCGCCGCGGCGGCCCGCCGCCTGTCCGACGCGCTACAGGCCCGCGACGGAGCGGCGGAGGCCGCCGACCGGCTCGAAGGGCTCCTGACCGCCTGACCGCGGGCGGCGCCCGGAGCGCTCGCCCTGGCCCGCCCACGTCACCGCGTCGCGCAGCAGCCGCCCGCCGTCGAGCGTCAGCACCGACTCCGGGTGGAACTGCATCGTCGCGAAGAACGGACCCCGCAGCGCGTGCACGTCCGACCCGCGGCGGGCCACGTCGACGAACCCGACGCCCGGCACGTCGAACGAGTCGACGTGCGACCGCGCGACGTAGCTGTTGTAGAACCCGACCGTCTCACGCGCCCCGAACAGGTCGATCTCCGCCTGCTCGCCCTGCCGCGCCGAGGTGTGCGACACGACCCGCAGCCCGAGCAGCCCCGCCGTGACCTGGTGCCCGAGGCAGACCGCGACGAACGGCGAGCGCCGCGCGAGCAGCCGGGTCGCCGCCGCGCGCAGAGCGCGCACGCGCTCGTCGTCGTCCCCCCGCGGGTCCCCCGGGCCGGGACCCAGCAGCACGACGTCCGCGTCCGCGAGCGCCGCGTCCAGGTCCCGCCCGTGCGCCGCGACCTGCGTCACGGGCGCGATCCGGGTGTCCCACCCGCCGTCGGTGAGCAGGCACGCGAGCATGTGCGTGAACGTGTCCTCCGCGTCCAGGACGAGCACGCGCCCCGGCTCGGGCCGACGAGCGAGCGACCGCGCGGCCCGGCGCCCGGCGCCCGCACCGCGGCCGGGCCGCCAGAAGTCCGCGATCCGCCGCCCGCGGCGGTCCAGCGCGGCGAGGACGTCCGGGTGCGACGCGAGCGGACCCGCCGCGTCCACGTCGAACCCGCCGAGGACGCCCGCCACCTTCGCGCGGGTCTCGGCGGCCTCCGCGTGCGGGTCGGAATGGCGCACCAGGGTCGCGCCCACGCCGATCGTCAGGCGGCCGTCGTCGCGCACGTCCGCGGTGCGGATGAGGATCGCCGAGTCCACGCTCGGGGCGCCCGAGGCGTCGCGCCCGACGAGCGCGGCGAACCCGCTGTAGTACCCGCGGCCGCGGCCCTCGTGCGCGGCGATCACGCGGCACGCGTTCTCGATCGGGCTGCCCGTGACCGTGGGCGCGAACATCGTCTCGCGCAGCAGCGTCGGGACGTCGACCTCGGCCGTGCCCTCGACCAGGTACTCGGTGTGCGCGAGCCGCGCCATCTCCCGCAGGTACGGGCCGAGCACGTGCACGTCGCGGCACAGCCGCGACATCATCTTGATCTCCTCGTCGAGCACCATGTTGAGCTCGTCGGTCTCCTTGGTGTCCCCGAGGAAGTCGAGCACGCCGTCCAGCGTCGGTCCGGACGACGGGTACCGGTACGTCCCGCTGATCGGGTTCATGGTCGCGGTGCCGCCGTGCAGCGTGACGTGCCGCTCGGGGCTCGCGCCGACGAACGTCCGGGACCCGGTGTGGATCACGAACGTCCAGTACGCGCCCGCCTCGCGCAGCAGGAGCCGACGCAGCGCCGCAGCCGCGGCGACCACGGGCGGGCTGCCGTCCGCGACCTGCCCCTCCCACGAGCGGTGCACGACGAAGTTCGCGCCGGCGCCCGTGTGGATCTCGTCGCGCAGGACCGTCGCGACGAGGTCCGCGTACTGCTCGTCGGTCACGTCGAAGTCCCCGACGACGGCCGCCGGGCTGCCCGGCAGCGCGCCGACCACGTCCGCCCACGCGAGGCGGTGGTGCTCGGCGACGGTCAGGCACACGACCGGCTCGTCGTCGTCGACCGCGGCGAAGCCACGCTCCGTGACCTGCCGGTACGGCACGACGACGAGCGACTCGAGCGACCCGCCCGGCTCGCCCGGGCCGCGGCGGCTGCACGCGGCACCGTGCAGGGGAAGGTCGTGCAGCCGCCGGGCCTCGAGGACGTCGCCGACGAGCAGGTCGACGACGTCCTCGTCGTGCGCGGGGCGGTGCACGAGCGCGAACGGGCGCGTGCCGTCCGCGAGCAGCGCACCCAGGAGCTCGGCTGCCGTCATCCGACCACGTCCGCGGTGGTCGTGACGACGGCGCACCGGTCCGCCGCCCAGTCCAGCGCGAGCCGGTGGTACGCGAGCGAGAAGTCCGCGATCGCGTCACCCACGACGAACGGCTGGATGTCGTGCTGGAACGCGTCGGCGGCCGTCATCAGCACGCCGACGTGCGCGTACACCCCGCACACGACGAGCTGGTCGCGGTGCGCCTCACGCATCCGGTCGAGCAGCGGCGAACGCACGAACGCGCTGTACCGCCACTTCGTGAGCACCCAGTCGTCCTCGTGCGGCGCGAGCCGGTCCACGACGGCGCGGTCGTCGGGCTCCGCGCGCATCCCCGGGCCCCACACGTCCGCGAGCAGGCCGCGCTCCTGCGGGGTCATCGAGCCGGGCTGCGCCGTGTACGCGACCGGGACGCCGCTGCGGCGCGCCCAGGCACGCAGGGTCGCGACCCGCTCGACGAGCGTGTCACCCAGCGGCTGCGGCAGCCCGCGCACGAAGTACCGCTGCATGTCGTGGATCAGCAGCACCGCGCGGTCCGCGTCGACGCGCCACGGCATCGTCGAGACCGGGAGCTCGCCGCGCGTCGGCAGCGCGTACGCCTCCATCGTCGGCAGGCCCGGCACGTCAGCGTCCCTCCAGGAGTGCGACGAGCTCGCGGCGCCGCACCTTCGTCGTCGACGTCGTCGGCATCTGCTCGCGCGGCAGCTGCACGCGGCGCGTGACCGGCAGGTCCTGCGTCGCCAGCGTCCACCGCGTCGGGTCCAGCGGACTCCCGTCGCGCGTGCACAGCACGGCCGTGGGGCCCTCGCTGAGCTCGACGACGACGATCTCGGCGACCTCCGGCAGACGCACCAGGAGCCGGTCCTCGACCTCGAGCGTGCTCGGCACGCCGTCGATCAGGTCGATCTCCCGGTCCTGCAGGTGCAGGTGGCCGCGCGAGTCCTTGTAGCCCACGTCGCCCATGCGCCACCAGCCGTCGTTCACCTGCGCGAGCCAGCGCTCGTGCTCGGCGAAGTAGGTGACGATGCGCCCGTCGCTGCGGACCTCGATGTAGCCCGGGTGCTCGCGGCTCGGCGGGCGACCGTCGCGCGGCACCACCCGGATCGCGGTGGACAGCGGGAACCCGCGGCCCACGTCACGGCCCTCGGGCATGCCGCGGCGCTGGTCGTACACCCTCCACGCGATCGGGCCGACCTCGCTCTGCCCGTACATCTGCACGTACACCGGCCGGCGCCGGCGCGACGCGCGCAGCATCGCCTCGACGGTGCGCGGGTGCGCCGCGTCGAACGTGCTGGAGAAGATCCGGACGTCCGCGAGCGGGCGGGCCGGGTGGTCCGCCAGCACCTCCCACGACGTGAACGTGTTCGGGTGGGCCTCCACGAGCCCGGGGCGCACGCGCGCGAGCACGCGGGCGGCCAGGGCCGGGTCGTCCTCGCGCAGCAGCGCGACGCTGTGCCCGTGCAGCACCGCGATCGGCAGGGCCGTGAAGATCCGCGAGTGCACGAACGACACGTGGATCGCGACCGCCTCGCGGCGCGGCACGAGCCGCGCGAACAGCGACTGCGGGCGGTAGCGCGACTGCATCGTGCGGCGCGTGTGGACCGCGAGCTTCGGCAGGCCCGTCGTGCCGGACGTGTGCGTGACGAACAGCGGCTCGTCCGGCCCGACCTCGACCTCCGCCACGCGCGGCTGGTCCGTCATGCCCGCGAGGTCGATGCCCTCGCGCCACGCGCCGACCGTCAGCAGCGTCGCGGTGTGCGCCGCGGCGTCGGCCAGCGCGGGTGTCGCGAGCTTGCGCGGGTCCGTCAGCAGGTGCGGGCGGCCGAGCCGCTGCACGAGCGCGAACGCCGTCGCCGGCTCCAGCTTGGGCGACAGCAGGACGGGCACCACGCCGATCCGCGCGCACGCGCAGGCCAGCAGCGTCACGTCGAAGTTGTCGCTCTTGTAGACGACGAGCCGGTCGCCCGTGCGCAGGCCCGCGGACCACAGGCGCGCCGAGAAGTCCTCGACGAGCTCCTGCAGGTCCGCCATCGAGAACTCCCGACGGCCCGGCGCGAGGTCGAGGTCGTGGTCGGTGACGAGGCGCGCACGGGGGTTCGCGCGGTGACCGCGCGCGAACAGCGAGCCGAGCCGGATCCCCCGGTTGCCGATGCGTTGGTAGATCACGCCCCGGACCCCGCCCGCACCGGCTCCGCCTCCAGGACCGCCTTGATGGCCTCGAGCGTGCGGCGCACGTCGTCGACGATCTTCGCGCCCCACTCCTGCACGAAGCGCACGCGCTCCGCCTCGTCGAGGTCCGCCACGATGTGGTGGATGCCCTCGGTCGCCCGGACCATCACGTAGTCGTGCGTGAGGACGCTGCCCGTCGCACCCGGCTCGATGCGGAAGCCCCAGACGCTGTCCTGCGTCGTGCCGGCGTGCGTGCGCATCGCCCACGCGAACCGGACCGGGCGGTCGGCCTCGACGACCTCCGCCTCCGTGTACCAGGTGCCGCGCACCAGCGGCGCCCACCCGACGACGTCCTCCGCGCGGTAGTTCTCGCCGCGGAACACCGAGCCCACGGCACCGGGCTCCCCGGTCCAGACCCCGCCCCGGCACTCGGGGCTCCAGTCGCCGCTGCGGGCCAGGTCGGACACCGCGTCGTACACCTCGTCCGGGGAGAGGTCGAGCTCGATGGACTCCGCCGCCGTGAAGAGCGGGCTGCTGTCGATGATCGTCATGGCGGTCGATCGTGCGGTCGCCTCCTGTGACCGGCAAGAGGTCGGCGCGCCGCATGTCAGGTCGGGTCGTCGGCCCCGTGGCACGCGCCGCGACCTGACACGCGCGCCGCCCCGACCTGACAGACTCGCGCCCCGCCGGGCCCGCGGCCGAGCCGTGGTCGGCATGCTCGTCGGCGATGAGAGCCGCAGTCATCGACCGTCACGGTCCCCCGCAGAGCATCACGCTGCGCGAGCTCCCCGTCCCGGCCCCCGGCCCCGACGACGTGCTCGTGCGTGTCGCCTTCGGCTCCGTGAACCACGTCGACACGTTCGTCCGCAGCGGAGCCTGGCGGACCCCCTTGGCGTTCCCGTTCGTCGTCGGGCGCGACGCCGTCGGCACCGTCGTCGACGTCGGCGACGCCGCCGCCGGCGCGTTCGCCGTCGGGGACGAGGTGTGGACCAGCTCGCTCGGGTACGACGGGCGCGACGGCGCGCTCGCCGAGCTCGTCCGCGTGCCCCGCGCCCGCCTGTACCGCTGCCCGACGAACCTGCCCGCGTCCGAGGTCGTCGCGCTGGCCCACCCCGCGACCACCGCGTGGCTCGCCCTGTTCCGGCACGGGCACCTGCGGGCCGGGATGCGCGTGCTCGTCGTCGGCGGCGGCGGCAACGTCGGCTGGTCCGCCGTGCACCTCGCCGTCGCGGCGGGCGCGGTCGTCGTGACCACGTGCGGCCGCGACGACGCGTTCGACCTCGACCGCGCCGGCGCGAGGCCCGTGGACCGGTCGGTGCGGCTCGACCGGGCCGCGCTCGGCGGGCCCGTGGACCTCGTCGTCGACACCGCCGGCCGCAACGACGTCGAGGCGTACCTCGACGTGCTCACCCCCGGCGGCCGCGTCGTGCTCCTCGCCGGCATGACGACCCGCGCGACGTTCCCCGTCGGCGCGCTCTACCTCAACGCCGCGACCGTCACCGGGTTCGCGATCTCGCAGGCGTCCGTCGAGGACCTCGCGACCGCCGCGCGCCACGTCGTCGACGCCGTCGAGCGCACCGGTCTGCGCCCGCGGCGCCTGTCGTCCGTGCCGCTCGAGCACGTCGCCGACGCGCACGCGCGACTCGAGCGCGGCGAGGTGCGCGGCAAGGTCGTCGTCGCCGTCGGGGCGCACCACCCGCCCGCGGCGCCCGGCGCCGCCCCGCCCGAGGGCGCGCGTGCCCTCCCCACCTGACCCGCAGCCCGCCTGCTGCTCCCGGCGGCGCCCCCGGCGACCCGCCCGCCCTCACGTCCGAGCACCCCACGTCCCCACCCGAGAGGCCCCGCGATGCCCGCCATGCCCATCTGCCGTCAGCCGATCATCGACCACCGCGGCGGCACGATCGTCTCGCTGCACGTCACCGCGCTGACCCGCGAGGACGGCACCGGGCTGCGCGCCCCGTGGGCCTACGGCGCGCCGCCCGTCGGCCCCGACGCGCTGCGGCTCACCGGTGCGCTCACCGCGCAGGTCGGCGCCGACGGCACCGCCGAGGTCCGCACGCTCGTCGCGCAGGACCTCGCGCCCGCGATCGTCGACCGCCCCGCGGGCACGCTCGAGCGCGAGCTGCACCGCGTGTTCGTCCCCGCCGGCACCGAGGGCCCCACCGCCGTGCACGCCGCGCTGCTGCTCGCAGTCGAGGAGTGGAACGGCACGACGCGCGACGCCGTCGCGCAGGACGTCATCGACGCGCTCGCGCCGACCCTCGCCGACGCGGTCGGCAGCACAGTCCGCGCCCGCCTCAAGGACGACGAGCCGCAGGGCCTGACCGGCGGCGCCGTCCTCGGCGGCAGCATCACCGGGCTGCGCGACACGCTCGCGTCCTGGCCCCGCGAGGACTTCGCCCTCGTCCAGACGTCCCTGCTCGTCCCCGCCGCGGCCGACGCCGGGTCACTCGCGCAGGAGCTCGTCGTCACCGGACCCGCCGACGACACCTACCGTCTGCGTCTCGAGTGGCGCATCCGCCACCTGCCCGTCGCCGACGACGTCCTGCACCTGCAGGTGCACTACGGCGACTTCGTCGTCGCCGAGGCCGGCGGCCGCCAGACGCTCGTCGCGAACCGCCCTCGTCCCAGCGACTGGGAGACGTTCGGGCTCGTCCGCCTCGGCGGTGACCGCGTCGCGCTGCTCGCCCCCAACGGCGACTACATCTCCGCCGCCGGCGGCGGGGGCCGCGAGGTGCTCGCCGTCGGCGACCGGATCGGCGAGTGGGAGACGTTCCGCGTCGAGGAGGTCATGACCGACCGCATCGCCCTGCGCGCGTTCAACGGCCACTACGTGTCCGCCTACCACGGCGGCGGTCGTGAGCTCGTCGCGAACCGGCCCGTCCGCGACGAGTACGAGGTCTTCACCCTCCACCGCCCCTGACGCGCGCCCACGGCCGGGTCACCGCCAGTGCCACCGTCAGCAGCAGCGCGCTGCCGACGACGTCCAGCGCGTAGTGGTTGCCCGTGACGATGACGACGACGACCATGCCCGCCGGGAACAGCCACGCGAGCCACGCGACCCGCGGACGCTCGCGGCGCAGCGTGAACCACACGAAGTACGCCGCGAGCGCCGCCCACCCGACGTGCATGCTCGGGAACGCCGAGAAGTGGTTGCGGCCCGTCGACAGGTCGCGGGTGCTCTCGCCCGCGACCGGGTCGTTCTCCGCGATGATGTCGACGATCCCCGGCATCGCGAACCGGGGCGGGGACGTCGGCAGCAGCCAGTAGCAGACCAGCGCCAGGGCGGCGACGACGAGCAGCGTCACGCGCAGCACCCGGTACGTGTCCGCGCGCCGCAGGATCAGCCACAGCAGCACGGCCACCAGCGGCAGGTAGTACAGGCGGTAGTAGAGGACCGACGCGGCGATCAGCGCCGGCTGCCCGGCGAGCCACCGGTTCGCGCCCAGCTCGACGTCGAGCCCGACGGCCCGCTCGATCGAGTCGAGTCGCTGGGCGTTGTGCGTCGCCTGCACCTCGTCGGTCCCGACGAGGTCGTGCACGCCGAAGAACACCGCGTACCCGACGACGAGCAGCACCACCTCCACCACCGGCCGCCGCCACCGGCGCACTCGCGCGCGCCACGCGTCGTCGTCGCGCCGCTCCCCACCTACCACCAGGTCCGCCCCCGCCCGAGCCACCCGAACCGCCGTGACGGAGCCTGCCAGTTTCGCGCACGGCGCACGACCCACTTCTCTCGACCGTTCCACGGACCTTTCCGCCCAGTGCGCACGCTCGTGCGCCAGTGCGGTCGCTCGGCGTACGCGGTCGGGTGCGAACGTGCGCACTCGGTGTGGGGTGGGGTTGGTCGGGGGACGGCGAAGGGGCCCGCGCCGTGGCGCGGGCCCCTTCGCAGGTCAGGGTGGGTCAGAAGTCCCAGTCGTCGTCTTCCGTGTTGACGGCCTTGCCGATCACGTAGGACGAGCCCGAGCCGGAGAAGAAGTCGTGGTTCTCGTCGGCGTTCGGGGAGAGTGCGGACAGGATCGCCGGGTTGACGTCCGTCTCGTCGCGCGGGAACAGCGCCTCGTAGCCCAGGTTCATGAGGGCCTTGTTGGCGTTGTACCGCAGGAACTTCTTGACGTCCTCGGTGAGGCCGAGCTCGTCGTACAGGTCCTGCGTGTACTCGACCTCGTTGTCGTAGAGCTCGAAGAGCAGCTCGAACGTGTAGTCCTTGAGCTCCGCGCGCTCGGCCGGCGAGATGAGCTCGAGGCCCTTCTGGAACTTGTAGCCGATGTAGTACCCGTGCACGGCCTCGTCACGGATGATCAGGCGGATCAGGTCGGCCGTGTTGGTGAGCTTGGCGCGCGACGCCCAGTACATGGGCGCGTAGAAGCCCGAGTAGAACAGGAACGACTCGAGCATGGTCGAGGCGACCTTGCGCTTGAGCGGCTCGTCACCCCGGTAGTAGTTGAGGACGATCTCGGCCTTGCGCTGCAGGTTCGGGTTCTCCTCCGACCAGCGGAACGCCTCGTCGATCTCCTTGGTGGAGATCAGCGTCGAGAAGATCGAGGAGTACGACTTGGCGTGCACCGACTCCATGAACGCGATGTTCGTGTAGACGGCCTCCTCGTGCGGCGTGAGCGCGTCGGGGATGAGACTGACCGCGCCGACGGTGCCCTGGATCGTGTCCAGGAGCGTCAGGCCCGTGAAGACGCGCGTCGTCATCGTCTTCTCGGCCTCGGTGAGGGTCGCCCACGACTGGATGTCGTTCGAGACCGGCACCTTCTCCGGCAGCCAGAAGTTGCCGACCAGACGGTCCCAGACCTCGAGGTCCTTCTCGTCCTGGAGCCGGTTCCAGTTGATCGCCGAGACCCGGTCGACCAGCTTCAGCTTCCCCGTGGGGGTCATGTTCTCACTCACACTTCGTCACGAATCGGTCAAAACCGCAGGTCAGAGCGTCACAGCATGCAACTGACGCAACCCTCCACCTCCGTCCCCTCCAGGGCGAGCTGGCGGAGGCGGATGTAGTAGATCGTCTTGATGCCCTTGCGCCAGGCGTAGATCTGCGCCTTGTTGAGGTCACGCGTGGTGGCGGTGTCCTTGAAGAACAGCGTCAGCGACAGGCCCTGGTCCACGTGCTGCGTGGCCTCGGCGTACGTGTCGATGATCTTCTCGTAGCCGATCTCGTACGCGTCCTGGTAGTACTCCAGGTTGTCGTTCGTCATGAACGGCGCCGGGTAGTAGACGCGGCCGATCTTGCCTTCCTTGCGGATCTCGATCTTCGACGCGATCGGGTGGATCGAGCTCGTCGAGTGGTTGATGTACGAGATCGAGCCCGTCGGCGGGACCGCCTGCAGGTTCTGGTTGTACAGGCCGTGCTCCTTCACGAGCGCGGCGAGCTCACGCCAGTCGTCCTGCGTCGGGATGTGCACGCCGGCGTCGGCGAAGAGCTGAGCCACGCGCTGCGTGCGGGGCGCCCACTGGTTCTCGATGTACTTGGTGAAGTACTCGCCGGTCGCGTACTTCGACTTCTCGAAGCCGTAGAACGACGAGCCGCGCTCCTGCGCGAGCAGGTTCGACGCACGGATCGCGTGGTACGCGACCGTGTAGAAGTAGATGTTCGTGAAGTCGAGGCCCTCGTCGGAGCCGTAGAAGATCCGCTCGCGCGCCAGGTACCCGTGCAGGTTCATCTGGCCGAGGCCGATCGCGTGGCCGCCGCGGTTGGCGCGCTTGACCGACGGGACCGACTCAATGTCGGTCTGGTCGGACACGGCCGTGAGCGCGCGGATCGCGGTCTCGACGGTCTTGCCGAGGTCCGGCGAGTCCATCGACAGCGCGATGTTCATCGAGCCGAGGTTGCAGGAGATGTCACGGCCGACGTGGTCGTACGAGAGGTCCTCGTTGAACGTCGACGGCGTGGAGACCTGCAGGATCTCCGAGCACAGGTTCGAGTGCGTGACCTTGCCCTCGATCGGGTTGGCCCGGTTCACCGTGTCCTCGAACATGATGTACGGGTAGCCCGACTCGAACTGGATCTCGGCGAGCGTCTGGAAGAACTCGCGCGCGTTGATCTTGGTCTTGCGGATCGACGCGTTCTCGACCATCTCGTAGTACTTCTCGGTCACGTCGATGTCCGCGAACGGCTTGCCGTACACGCGCTCGACGTCGTACGGCGAGAACAGGTACATCGGCTCGTTCTTCTTGGCGAGCTCGAACGTGATGTCCGGGATCACGACGCCGAGCGACAGCGTCTTGATGCGGATCTTCTCGTCCGCGTTCTCACGCTTGGTGTCGAGGAACCGGTAGATGTCCGGGTGGTGCGCATGCAGGTACACCGCGCCGGCACCCTGGCGGGCACCGAGCTGGTTGGCGTACGAGAACGAGTCCTCGAGCAGCTTCATCACGGGGATGACGCCGGAGCTCTGGTTCTCGATGTGCTTGATCGGCGCACCGTGCTCACGGATGTTCGACAGCAGCAGCGCCACGCCGCCGCCGCGCTTGGAGAGCTGCAGCGCGGAGTTGATGCCGCGCGCGATGGACTCCATGTTGTCCTCGATGCGCAGCAGGAAGCAGGACACGGGCTCGCCGCGCTGCGCCTTGCCGAGGTTGAGGAACGTGGGGGTCGCGGGCTGGAACCGGCCGGAGATGATCTCGTCGACGAGCGAGGTCGCGAAGTCCTCGTCGCCCTCCGCCAGCGCGAGCGCGACCATGCACACGCGGTCCTCGAACCGCTCCAGGTAGCGCTTCCCGTCGAACGTCTTGAGCGTGTACGACGTGTAGTACTTGAACGCGCCGAGGAACGTCTGGAAGCGGAACTTCTTCGAGTACGCGTACTGGAACAGCGTCTTGACGAACGCGCGGTCGTACTGCGCGAGCACCGCCGGGTCGTAGTACTTGTTCTCGACCAGGTACTCGAGCTTCTCCTCGAGGTCGTGGAAGAAGACCGTGTTCTGGTTGACGTGCTGCAGGAAGTACGCCCGGGCCGCCTCGCGGTCCTTGTCGAACTGGATCTTCCCGTCGGCGCTGTACAGGTTCAGCATCGCGTTGAGGGCGTGGTAGTCCAGCCCCGACGTGTCTACGCGGAAATCAGTGACTGTCGCTGCCAAAACCGTTCCAATCCCTCGCGGACGCGGTGCACGTCCTCGTTCGTTCCCATGAGCTCGAAGCCGTACAGGTAGGGGACGTGGCACTTGGCCGCGACGATGTCCCCCGCGATGCAGTACGCCTCGCCGAAGTTGGTGTTGCCCGCTGCGATGACCCCGCGGATGAGGGCGCGGTTGGCCGCGTCGTTGAGGAACTTCACGACCTGCCGCGGGACGGCACCGCCCTCGTTGCCGCCCCCGTACGTCGGCACGACCAGCACGTACGGCTCCGTGACGTGCAGGAAGGGCTCGGCGGGGCGCAGCGGGATCCGCTGGGCCGGCAGGCCCAGCTTCTCCACGAAGCGGTGCGTGTTGTTGGACGCCGAGGAGAAGTAGACGAGCGCGCTCATCGTTGCCCCTCCCCGGGTCCGGAAGCTGACGTGACCGCGGGCCCGCAGGCCCGCGGCGTGGCCACCCTCGAAGGGGGCGGCGGTTCAGGCGACGGTCGCGGCCTCGAGGCGCTCGGCGAGCGCCTTGATCCGGTCGGGGCGGTAGCCGGACCAGTGGTCACCGTCCGCGATGACGACCGGCGCCTGCAGGTGCCCGAGCGACATCACGTAGTCGCGGGCGTCGGCGTCCTCGCTGATGTCCACGACCGTGTAGTCCGCGCCCAGCTTGTCGAGAGCACGGTAGGTCGCGTTGCACTGCACGCAGGCCGGCTTGCTGTAGACCGTGATCGTCATCGTGACTCTCTCCTGGGAAGTTCAGACGTGCGTGGAACGGGTGCCGCGCGGGGCCCTGGTGGAGCCCGCTGACGGCCTCGGAGCTGCCTTCTCCCGAACGCTCGTGGGGCCCTGTGCGAGGCTCCCGACGACCGCTCGGCTCCCCGGCCGACCGCGTGGTGAAGACACTACACCTAGTGTCTGACACCGCAACCGACCACTAGGTGTTGTGTTACACGCGTGTCGTTTTTCACCCCGTGGATGACTTCTCCACAGTACGACCACCCTCCGACAGAGCCTCTGAACTGCGGGTTTGCGGCAGTCGAACGACACGCGTGTGGTTCGACGCACAGGCGGCCCACAGACCGTCCACATCCGACCTCGTGTCGTCCCCAGGACCGTCCACAGCCGCTATGTCCGGGATGCTCCCGAGATGTCCGTCACACGTCTCGCGACGACTCCTGCCACGCCGCTCGCAGGCCGTCCACGAGCGGCGTCGTCGGGCGGCCCAGGAGGGTCCGCAGGGTGTCGGTCGCGTCCGCGAGCGCCCCGGACGCGATGTCCTGGTCCATCGCCACGAGGAACCCCGCGGTCCCCTCGTCGAGCCCCGCCGCCAGCAGCCCGGCGCGCTGCTCGTCGGCCGTCACGCGGCGGTACGTCACCGGGCGGCCCAGCACCTCCGCGGCCGCCGCCGCGAGCTCGTCGTACGTCCACGCGTGGTCGCCCGACAGCTCGTAGGTCCGCCCGTCGTGCCCGCTGCCCGTGACGACCGCGACGACGCCGCCCGCGAAGTCCGCGCGCGTCGCTGACGCCACGCGCCCGTCGCCGGCCGACCCGACGACCTCGCCCGTCGCGGCCGCCTGGCCGAGCGTCGCCACGTAGTTCTCCGTGTACCAGTTGTTGCGCAGCACGGTCACGACGAGCCCGGAGGCGGCCAGGAGCTCCTCGGTCGCCTTGTGCTCCGGCACGACGACGAGCGTGCTCGTGTCCGCGTGCGGCGCGCTCGTGTAGACGACGCGCCGCACGCCGGCGGTCTGCGCGGCCTCGACCGCCGCGGTGTGCTGCGGGATGCGCCGGCCGACCTCGGAGCCGGACACCAGCACGAGCGTGTCGGCACCCGCGAACGCGTCCGCGAGCGTCTCCGGGCGGTCGTAGTCGACCGTCGCGACCCGCACGCCGCGCGCCGCGAGGTCCGCGAGCCGCTCGGTGCGCCGTCCGCCTGCGACCACGTCGCCCGGCGCGACCCCCGCGTCCAGCAGACCCTCGACGACGAGACGGCCCAGGTGACCGGTGGCACCGGTGACGACGACGGACATGACTTCCTCCTCGGGACGTCCACGGCCTGGCCCGTGAGGACCACCGGCGGTGGTGCGGTGACGTGGTGCGGTGACGTGGTGCGCGACGACGGGACGGCGCCGCACGTCCAGGTCAACGACCCCGCCGACCGAGAATTCCCACCGCTCGACGCGGGAGGTTCGCTGTGGCACGTGGGCCGGGTGGGGGATGCTGGGCCGGTGCACGTGACCACGCTCGGACCGCTCGCGCTCGACGGCCGGCCCGTCCGCGGCGAGCGGCTCGCGGCCGTGGTGCGCGAGCTCGTCGCGGCGCGCGGTCGCGCGGTGTCCGTGGGCGCGCTGACCGAGGCCGTGTGGGACGGGACGCCGCCCGACGACGAGACCGGGGCCGTGCAGGCGCTCGTCTCGCGCGTGCGGCGGCTCGGCCTCGTCGTGGAGTCGGTGCCCGGCGGGTACCGGGTCCCGCGCGACGGGCTCGTCGTGGACTCCGACGAGGTGCGCGCGCTCGTCGTCGCCGCCCGGACCGCGCTCGACGCCGACGACCCCGCGACCGCCGCGGCGCACGCCGCCGCGGCCCGTGCCCTGCTCCCGGCCGTGCCCGAGGACCCGGCGACCGTGCGCCTGCTGGCGGACACCGCCGACGTCGCGGGACGCGCCGCCCTGCGCAGCGGTGGGCCGTTCGACGACGACGACCTGCGCCTGCTCGCGACCCGCACGCCGCCCGACGAGCCCGCGGTCGCGCTGCTGGTGCGCGTGCTGGCCGCGCAGGGCCGCGACGCGGAGGCGCTCGAGGTGGTCGAGTCGCTGCGCCGGGACCTGGCCGAGCGGTACGGCACGGACCCCTCGCCCGTGGTGCAGGACGCGCATCTCGCGCTGCTGCGCGGCGAGCTCGGCCGCACGCCGTCGACGCCGGTCCCGACGAGCACGACGAGCACGGCCGGCACGCCCACGAGCACGACGTCCGGCACGACGACCGCGCAGCCGCCGGGCTCGTCGTCGCGCGGCCCTGCCCGGCTGCCGCGCGCCTGGCGCCGCCCCGCGACCCCCCTCGTCGGGCGCGAGGCGGACGTCACCGCGGTCACGGCGGCGCTCGAGGACGGCCCGGTGGTCACGGTCGTCGCGACGGGCGGTGCGGGCAAGACGCGGCTCGCGGCGGAGGTCGCGCGGCTCGCGGCCGAGCGGGGCGACGCGGTGCACGTCGTCGAGCTCGCGGGTCTGCGCTCGGGCGACGACGTGCTGCCCGCGCTGCTGACCGAGCTCGGCGGCGCCGAGACCGCGCCGTCGCTGCCCGACGTCACGGAGCGACGGGTGCTGCCGCCGGCCGAGCGACTGCGCGCGGCGGTGCACGACCTGCGTGGGCTCGTCGTGCTCGACAACTGCGAGCACGTGCTCGCCGACGCCGCGCGCGCGGTCGCGGACCTGCTCGCGGTCGCGCCGCCCGACGTCACGGTGCTCGCGACGTCGCGCGCGCCGCTCGGGCTGGTGGGCGAGCGCGTGCACCGCCTGCCGGCACTGCCCGACGACGACGCGCTCGCTCTGCTGCGCGCTCGCGCGCAGGACGCGCGCCCCGGCCTGGTGTGGGACGACGAGCGGGCGCTCGAGCTGTGCCGACGCCTCGACAACCTGCCGCTCGCGCTCGAGCTCGCCGCGGCGCGGCTGAGGTCGATGCCCGTCGCGGACCTGCTCGACGGGCTCGCGGACCGGTTCGCGCTGCTCGACGACGCGCTGCGCGGCCTGCCGGAGCGGCACGCGAGCCTGTGGGCGCTGGTCGACTGGAGCCGTGAGCTGCTGCCTCCGGACGAGCGCGACCTGCTGCAGCGCCTCGCGGTGGTGCCGGGCTCGTTCCCCGCGACGCTCGCGGCCGCCGTCGCGGGGCGACCCGACGTGCGCCGAGGCCTGGCGGACCTCGTCGACCAGTCGCTGCTGGTGCTGGAGGACGCCGGGGCGGGGCCGGCCCGCTACCGGATGCTCGAGACCGTGCGTGAGTACGGCGACGCGCGGCTGGCGGCCGACGACGCGCGCGACGACGCGATGCGCGGGCTCGTCGCGTGGGCGGCGCGCGAGGCGGCGGACGTGTCGGGCCGGCTGCTGGGTGCGGGTCAGCTCGCGGCGCTCGCGCGGTGCGACGACGAGGCGGAGACGCTCGTCGCGGCGCTGCGCTGGGCCGTCGAGCGCGACGACGACGCCGCGGCGGTCGACGTGGCGTCCGCGGTGTTCCTGTGGTGGACGGTGCGCGGCCTGCACCTGGAGGTGATCGGCTGGGCGGCGCGCCTGCTGCGCGCGGACCACCCGGCCGCCCGGCGGCGCTCGGCCCTGCTCGTCGGCGCCGCGGCCCTGCCCCCGGGGGCGCGGCTGCCCGACGGCGACCGCGCCGCGTTCGTCCTGGTGCAGTGCGCGGTGAACAGCGGGGTCGCGTCGTCGACGCGCGGCGCGGTGCTCGCGCACCGGGCGCTGCGGCGCGTGCTGCGCGAGCAGGGCGACGAGGTGAGCCCGCGCGTGCGGGCGTTCGCGGACGTGATCCCGGTGCTCGCGTCGTCGGACGTCGTCGAGCTCGAGGCCGCGGCACACGGGCTCGTCACGCACGACGACGAGCACGTCCGCGCGCTCGGCCTGTTCCTGCGGGCTGCGGTGCGGGAGAACGGCGGCGACGTCGAGCGGTCCGCGCAGGACGCGCGGGCCGCGTTCACGCTGTTCGAGCGGCTGGGCGACCACTGGGGCATGGGCATGGCGGCGCAGGGGGTCGCGCAGTGGACGGCCGCGCACGCGGAGACCGGGGCCGTGGAGTGGCTCGAGCGCGGCGTGCGGCACCTCGAGCTCGTCGGCGCCGCGCAGGACGCGCGGAGCCTGCGGGTGGTGCTCGACGTGCAGCGCGCGCTCGAGGGCTCGGCCGACGCGGTCGACGCGCTGCGGGAGACGGCCCGCGCACCGCGCGCCGACGACTCCGACGTGACGCAGGCGCTGCTCGGGCTCGCGATGGTCGCGCTCGCCCGGGGCGACCGGGCGACGGCCGTGGCCCGCGCGCTGGAGGCCGCGGACCGCGTCGAGGCGAACACCGACCCCGTCGCCCAGGCGCGCGTGGTGTTCCGGGTGTCGGCGGTCGTCGTGCTGCTGCAGGCGACGCCGACCGCGCAGACCGGGCCGACGGCGCGCGACGAGGTCGAGGGGCACGTGCGGCGGGTCCTGGCCCGCGCGGCCGCCGACGTGGGCACCCTGGCGGACATCCCGGTGATCGGGTCGTTCGCGCTCGGGTGCGCCGAGCTCGCGGCATGGCGCGGCGACGTCGACGAGGCGAGCGAGCTGTGGGCGCTCGGGCGGCGCACGGGCGCGAACCTCGCGAACGCCGCGCTGCAGCTCGGTCAGCCCCTGTCCATCGCGGCCCGCGCCGCGGGCGAGGACGGCGAGCGGCGCATCGAGGAGCTGCGCGCGCTGCCGGCGGCCGAGATCCAGCGACGGATCCTGGCCGCCGGCGAGCGGGTGCTCAGCGACTGACGGTCAGACCTTGCGGCGGTACGCCCGCAGCGCGAGCGGCATGAACACCGCCACCAGGCCGACGCACCACGCGAGCGTCCACCACACGTGGCTGCCGATTGGTGTGCCGAGGAACAGCCCGCGCATGGAGTCCACGAGGTGCGTGAGCGGGTTGACGTCGACGAAGCCCTGCATCCACGTCGGCAGGTCGTCGGTCCGGACGAACACGTTCGAGCCGAAGCTCAGCGGCATGACGATCAGGAACATCACGCCCTGCACGGCGCCCGAGGTCCGCACGACCATCCCGACCCACACGGACACCCAGCTCAGGCACACCGCGAACAGCACCGCGAGCAGGCAGCCCGCGACGGCCTCGAGCGGGCTCGTCTCGATGCGGAAGCCCATCGCATAGCCCGTCACGATCGTCACCACCGCGACGATCACGTACCGCACGACGTCGCCGAGCACCGCGCCCAGCAGCGGTGCGCTGCGCGGGATCGGCAGCGACTTGAACCGGTCGAAGATGCCCTTGGACAGGTCGGTGTTGAGGTTCACGCCGATCGCGATCGCTCCCTGCGCGATGGTCTGCGCGAGGATGCCCGGCAGCAGGAACTGCAGGTAGCTGCCCGTGCTGCCGGCGACCGCGTTGCCGAAGATCGTCACGAAGATCGCGAGGAAGATGATCGGCTGCAGCGTCACGTCGATGAGCGCCTCGGGCGTGCGCCACGTCTTGATGAGCGAGCGCTTCGTCAGCGCCGCGGAGTGCCGCACGAGCGGGAACGGGCGCGGCCGGCGTGGGGCCGCACCGCGTGGGGCGTCCTGCGTGCGGGGGCGGTCCAGGGTCGCGGTGCTCATGCCGCCACCTCCTTCGAGTTCTCGGGCGCGTCGTCGGACGACGTCGTGCGGCCGGTCAGCGTGAAGAACACCTCGTCGAGGCTCGGCAGGTGCAGCGAGAGCTCGGTCACCGCGATCCCTGCGGAGCCGAGCCGCGCGACGGTCGCGGTGAGCGCCTCGTCGTCGGCCACGGGGACCGCGAGGACGCCCTTGCGGATCTCGTCGGCCGCCGCACCCGTGCTCACCTCGGACAGGATCTGCGCGGTGTGCTCCAGGCGCGCCGCGTCGCTCGGGCGGACCTCCAGCGTGAGGCCGCCGACGACGCGCTTGAGGCCGTCGGGGGTGTCGTGCGCGATCACGCGGCCGTGGTCGACGACCGTGATCTCGTCGGCCAGCGCGTCCGCCTCCTCCAGGTACTGCGTGGTGAGCAGGACCGTCGAGCCGTCCGCGACGAGCGAGCGGACCACGTCCCACATCTGCTCGCGCTTCGCCGGGTCGAGGCCCGTGGTCGGCTCGTCGAGGAAGATCACGTCGGGACGTCCGACGAGCGACGCCGCGAGGTCGAGGCGGCGGCGCATGCCCCCGGAGTACGTCTTCGCGGGCCGGTCGGCGGCGTCCGCGAGGTCGAACCACTCGAGCAGCTCGGCGGCACGCTCACGCGCGCCCGTGCGGCCCAGCTCGAGCAGCGTGCCGAACAGCACGAGGTTCTGGCGGCCCGTGAGGTCCTCGTCGACGGACGCGTACTGGCCCGTGAGGCCGATGCCGTGGCGGACCTTCTCGGCGTCGCGCACGACGTCGAGGCCGTTGATGCGGGCCGTGCCCGCGTCGGGCCGCAGGAGGGTGGACAGGATGCGGACGGTCGTCGTCTTGCCGGCGCCGTTCGGGCCGAGGACACCGAGCACGGTCCCTCGGGGCACGACGAGGTCGACGCCGTTGAGCGCCTTCGTCCCGCCGAAGTGCTTGACGAGGCCCTCGGCCTCGATCACCAGGTCTGTGGTCATGGCGACCACCCTGGGACGACGCGCTGATACGCCCCCGACACGCCGCTGACACGGACGGCACGACGCGAGCGGCCGGCCGTCAGCGCGGCGTCAGGGGACGTCGTGAGGCCGCGACGAGCTGGTCACCAGGTGGTCCACGGCGCCCGAGAGCCGCACCAGCGCGACGGCGACGAGCGCGAGGCCCACGAGGGCCAGCACCCACGCCAGGATCTGCATCACCAGCGGCAGCGCCCCGGCGGACGCCCCGCCCCCGAACAACGCCACGAGCGTCCCGAGGAGGACGCCGCCGAGAAGGATCGCGAGCCCGCGAGCGAGCTGCGGGGCGATCGGACGGTACGGCTCGGGCTGCGACGTCATGCCGAGGATCATGGCAGCGACAGCCTCCCGGCCACCAGGTCCGGTCGGTGCGTCACTCTCCGCCGGTGTCAGGACGGCTCGCGGCGCAGCACCAGGATCGTCACGTCGTCGACCGACGACGGGTCGGTGCACTCACGCACCACGTCGTCGACGTCCACGGGACCCGGACCTTGACGGCGGAACGCGCCGACGAGCCGCTGCAGGCCCGCGCGCAGGTTCGTCGAGCGCGAGTCGACCAGGCCGTCGCTGTAGAGCACGAGGCCGCCGCCGGGCTCGATCTGCAGGTGGTGCGTCGGCGGCTCGCCCGAGCCGACGCCGACGGGCCGGTCGACCGGCACGTCCTGCAGCGTCGCGTCGCCGTCCGGCCCCAGGAGCAGCGGGCGGGGGTGGCCCGCGACGGACAGCTCGACGTCCCCCGTCGCCGGGTCGACCGCGGCGACCACCACGGTCGCCATGTCGGTGGCCATCGTGCGGCGCGCGACGACGTCGGTCCAGCGCAGCGCCTCGGCGGGGGCGTCGCCGCGCAGCAGGAACGCGCGCAGCGCGTTGCGGAGCTGTCCCATCGCCGCGGCCGCGGACAGCCCGTGCCCGGCGACGTCCCCGATGACGACGGCCGTGCGCCCGTCGGGCAGCGCGAACGCGTCGTACCAGTCGCCGCCGACCTGCCCGCCCGGCGCTGGCACGTACCGCGCCTGCAGGTCCCAGCCGTCGATGGTCGGCAGCCGCTCGGGCAGCAGCGAGCGCTGGACGGTCTGCGCGGCGCCGAGCGCCCAGCGCGTGCGCAGCAGCAGCGTCTCGAGCAGCCGCCGGCGCAGGTCGGTCACCGACCGGCGCTCCTGCGGCGTCCACGGCGCGCAGCGACCACGCACCACCTCGGTCCACTTCTCGAACGACTTGCGCGGGCTCAGCCGCACCTCGTCGCCCTCGCGCCGCGCGATCGCCTTGTTGTGCGGGTCGCCGCCCCACGCGACCTCCTGCACGGCCTCGCCGCGCAGCCAGACGATCGCGCGGTCGTCGGGCAGCCGCACCGCGAGCACGCCCGCGACGCCGGGCAGAGCCGCCGCGAGCGCGGGCTCCTGCGTGGTGAGGGCGGTCCGGTCGGCGACGTCCTCGGGCTGGTCCGCGAGCCACGCGAGCAACGGCGTCGGGTCCGCCGGCACCTCGCCCTCGGTCGCCCACGTGCCGTCGCCGAACACCACGACGCCGCGCGCCGGGACGAGCTCGAGCAGCGACGCGCCGCTTGCGGTGCGGCCCACGAGCGCCTCCCCGAGCGTGTGGTCGGCGTCGCGCGACGCGATGAGCAGCCGCACGAGCGTCGCGTCCGCCGCGAGCGCGGCCTGCAGCTCGTCCTCCTCCGCGCGCGCGACGAGGCGCAGCGACAACGACGAGCCGAGGAACTCCGCGGCCGCGCGCACGCCGTACGGCGGGTGGTGCGGGCCGGAGTAGTGGTGGCACGCGACCAGGCCCCACAGTCGCCCGTCGCGCAGCAGCGAGATCGACATCGACGCGGCGACGCCCATGTTGCCCAGGTACTCGAGGTGGATCGGCGAGACCGAGCGCAGGACCGAGTGCGTGAGGTCGAGCGGCGCACCCGTGGCGGCGTCCAGGCCCGGGACGATCGCCGCGGGCCGGTAGCCCACGTCCGCGATGAGGCGGATCCAGTTCTTCTCGTACAGCGCCCGGGCCTGCGGCGGGATGTCCGAGGCGGGGTAGTGCAGGCCGTGGAACGAGTTGAGGTCCGCGCGCTTCGCCTCGGCCACGACCTCACCGTTGTACTCGGCGTCGAACCGGTAGATCATCACGCGGTCGAAGCCCGTCAGGTCCCGCACCTCGCGCGCCGCGACGTCGTAGAGCTCCGTGAGCGAGTGCGTGCCGTTGAGCCGCTCGACCGCGCCACGCACCGCCTGGTACGTGTTCGGGAACGAGAACGGGCGCGGTCCCGTGGACGGCTCGAGCTCGACGACGAGCAGCGTGCGCGTGCCGACCTCCACGCGGTGCAGCACCGCGTCGACCTCCACCGGGCCGTGCGGCGTGGCCGCGACGACGACGAGCGGGTTGCGCAGCCGCAGGTTGCCGAACGTGCGCAGGTGCTGACGGAGCTGGTCGGCGGCCTCCGCGCCCAGGAGCGTGCGCAGGTCCGAGCCGAGCACCTCCGGTGCGGTGCGGCCCAGCAGGTCCGCGACGTTCTCCGAGACGTGCTCGACGACGAGGTCGGGCTCGGTGACTGCGAGCAGCACGCCGTGCGGCTGCACCGACCCGGGCACGTGGATGGGCTCGCGCGCGCAGTTGTCCAGGTCGACGGGCTCGCCGGGGGCCAGCAGCTCGGTCGTCTCGCTCTCCGGCATCGGCTGCACCTCCTCGTCGGCCTCGTCCGACCTGCAACCTAACCCACGCCGGCGACGTCATCGTCCGCCGCGGTGCACCGGACCTCGCGCCGGTCGACGCACGAGGGGCACGACGACGACCGCGGACACCCCCGCGACGAGCGCCCCGAGCACCGGCCAGCCGGTCGTCGTCGTCGCGAGGCCCGCCCCCAGGGAGCCCACCACCGCGGCGACCGTCACGACCACCTCCGCGACCGGCTGCACGCGCCCGCGCTCGGCCGGCCGGTACGCCCCCGCGACCATCGCGGACCCGCCGCTGCTCGCGAGGTTCCACCCCACGCCCGCGAGCGTCATCGCGACGACGAACGCGACCATGTCCGGCCGCAGCGTCGCGAGCCCCGCACCGGCGAGGACGAGCGCGCCGAGCGCCGCGACCCGCCGTTCCCCGACCCGCCCGATCCACCGCGCCACGAGCAGCCCCGGCGCGTACATGCCGATCATGTGCAGCTGGACCGAGAACGCCGCGTGCTCCTGCGTGTGCCCCATGTCCAGGCCCGCGACCGGACCGGCCGTCATGAGCGAGCTCATCGCCGCGGCCGCGAGCGCGGTGACCAGCACGCCGAGCAGGAGGGTCGGCCGGGTCCACAGCTCGCGTCGGGTGCGCGCGGCGGTCGTCGCCGCCGGCTCGTCGGACCCTGGTGCGGGCACCGCGTGCGTCGGGCGGGTCGCGTACGTCGGGTGGGTGAGGTGCGCGAGGTCGTGCGGCAGGCGCGCGTTCCACACCGACGCGAGGGCCGCGAAGACCGCGACGAGCAGGTACGACGCGACGTACGGCGTGGGCCCGAGGTCGCGGACCGCGGTCGCGAGGAACGGCCCGACGAGCGCCGCGACCAGGCCCCCGGCGAGCAGCGTCGTGACCGCGCGCGCCCGCGCGTCGGGGTTCGCCTCGGCGACCGCGTACCGGTAGTAGCCCGCGCCCGCCTGGTACACCCCGACGAGCCCGGTGCCCAGGCAGAACAGCGCGAACGAGCCGCGGTGCACCGCGTACGCCGAGACGAGTCCCGCGGCGACGGCTGCGAGCGGTGCGACCGCGAACACCCGGCGGTAGCCGCTGCGGCCGATCCAGCGCGAGAGGCCGAACGTCGCGAGGGCCGCGACCGCCGGCATGAGGCTGAACGGCACGGTCGCCAGGGCCCGCGTGGGGGCGAGGTGCGCGCCGACGATGCCGGTGAGCGTGAGGTCGATCGAGATCCCGAACGTGAACAGCGACTGCGCGGGCACGAGACGCCGCGTGAGGCGGTGGCCGTCGACGAGTGGCCGGGTCGCGGCGGGGGCGAGGTCCGAGGTCACGCGTCCACCCTGGCGTCGGTGCGCTCCGCCGACGAGAGGCCGGATTGCCACCGTGCGTAAGATTCTTGCCATGCCCCGCGCCCGGTCCGTGCCCGACCGCACGCTCGTCGTCGACGACCCCGTGCCGCCCGCCGCGC
Source organism: Cellulomonas palmilytica (assembly GCF_021590045.1). Classification (NCBI taxonomy): domain Bacteria; kingdom Bacillati; phylum Actinomycetota; class Actinomycetes; order Micrococcales; family Cellulomonadaceae; genus Cellulomonas; species Cellulomonas palmilytica. The sequence continues at coordinate 302,660 of NZ_CP062221.1, forward strand.
GCGCACGGGACGTCGCCGTGCTCGCCCTGCCCCAGGCGCTGCCGATGGAGGTCGGCATCCCGTTCCAGGTGCTCACGAGCCGCACCGCCGAGCACTACCGCGTGACCCTGTGCGGTCGTCGACCCGGGCCCGTGCCCACCACGGGCGGGTTCCCGGTGGTCGCGCAGGCCGGGCTCGACGCCGTCGTCGCCGCCGACGTCGTGATCGTGCCCGCCTACGAGAACGTGCCGGGCCAGCCGACCGACGACGTGCTCGACGCGCTGCGCACGGCCCACGCCCGCGGCGCGCGCGTCATGTCGATCTGCGTCGGGGCGTTCGCGCTCGCCGCCGCCGGCCTGCTCGACGGGCGCCGCGCCACGACGCACTGGGCCTACGCCGACCGGCTCGCGGCGCAGTACCCGCTCGTGCGCGTCGACCCCGACGTGCTGTTCGTCGACGAGGGCGACGTCCTCACCTCCGCCGGCGTCGCATCGGGCATCGACGCGTGCCTGCACCTCATCCGCACCGACCTCGGCGCGGCCGTCGCCAACCACGTCGCGCGCGCGATCGTCGCCGCACCGCACCGCGACGGCGGGCAGGCGCAGTTCATCGCGCGCGACACCGCGCCGCAGGCCGCGAGCGCGCTCGCCGCGACCCGCGCATGGGCGCTCGAGCACCTGCACGAGCCGCTCACCGTCGCCGACCTGGCCCGGCACGCGCGCATGTCGGCCCGCACGCTCGCGCGCGCGTTCGACGCCGAGACCGGCCTGCCGCCGCTGCGCTGGCTCACCGCCGCGCGCGTCGACCGGGCGCGTGACCTGCTCGAACGCACCACGTGGAGCACCGACCGCATCGCGCACGAGTGCGGCCTCGGCACCGCCGCCAACATGCGCCTGCACTTCCACCGCACCATCGGCGTCAGCCCGTCGGACTACCGCCGCACCTTCACCAGCACCCCCGCCTGACCCCCCGCCCCGGTCGCGTCCCTCCCGCGAAGTCGTGCGTCTCTCGCCAGGTCGTGCGTTGCTCTGCGCGACGTCACGAGAAGCGCACGACTCCACGCGCGCGCGTCAGGGGGCGGTCGCGGCGGCGATGAACGACGACAGTCGCCGGTCGACGAGCGCGCGGGCGGGCGGTGCCGCGCCGTCCGCGGGCGTCAGGGCCGGCAGGACGGGGGCGGGGACGGCGAGGGCGGCGCGCTCCGCGGCGAGGAGGGCCGCGCCGGCGGCCACCGCCTCCTCGTCGGCGACGACGTCCAGCGGGACCGGGGTGCACCAGCGCTTGAGGGCCGCCCACGCGGGGTTCGCCGCGACCGGGCGGCCGAGCGCGCGCACCCTCGTCGGCGCCGCACCCGCGAGCGCCGCCTGCGCGTCGAGCATCCACCTGGCGTGCAGCACCGCCCCCAGCAGCAGGCCACGCACCGCAGCGACCGGGTCGTCGGGCACGCGGCCGACCGCGCGCAGCGTCGCCGTCGCGTCCGGTGCAGGGGTCTGCCGCCCGTGCACGTAGGGCAGCACGACGAACGGCTCGTCGTCCTCACCGGCCGCGGCGACCAGCCCGACGAGCTCGTCGTCCACGACCGACGCGGCCTGCAGGAGGCGGTGCCGCAGCTCATCGGCGTCTCCCGATGCGTGCCGCGCCCGCCCCGGCTGCGCGTCGTCGGGCGACGCCTCGTGCAGGGAGTCGGTCACATGGGCGAGCCAGGCCGCGACGGCGCCGCCCGCGCTCGACGAGCCCGCGACCAGGGCCGGGGCGTCACCGCGGACCGTGCGCACCAGGCTCATGCCCGCCGCCGCGACGGGTCCCGGCTCGGGGTCGGCCGCGAGGACGGTGCACACGACCTCCGACGTCCCGACCGAGTCCGCGACGTCCCCCGGCGACCGCACGCCCGCGGCGAACGCGCCGACCGCGTGGTCGTGCCCCGCGACCGTGACCGGTGTGCCCACGAGCAGGCCCGCGTCGGTGAGCGGGCCGGACCGCAGCGGGACGGTCTCGCCCGGGTGCAGCACGCGCGGCACGTGGCGGGGCGTGAGCCCGACCTCGGCGAGCAGGTCGGCGTCGAACGTCGACGGCAGGGCGCCGGGCGCGCCCAGCCGGTACGCCATGGTGCGGCCCGCGAGCGTGTGGTCCGTGACGAGCCGGCCCGTCAGCCCGAGCACGACGAGGTCCGCTGCCCCCGCCCAGCGCCCGTCACGGTGCAGCGGCCCTGACGGGCCGGTGACCGGTCCCCCCACCGCGCCGGACGTCGGGATGCCACGCGAACCGTGCTCGTCGCGCAGCCACGCCCACGTCGCGAGCGGCACCTTCGCCGACGACCGCACCCCGGTCGCCGCGAACAGCTCCGCGCGGCCGAGCCTCGCCGCGAGCTCGTCGGCCTGCAGCCCGGCCCGGTGCCCGTCCCACCGCAGCCAGTCGCCGCGGGGCTCGTCGTCGGGCCCGACCGGCACACCCGTCTCCGCCATCGAGGCGACACCGACCGCCCCGGGGACCGGTGCGCCCGGCACCGCGTCGAGCACCCGGCGCGTCAGGCCGGCGACGACGCGGAGCAGGTCGGCCGGCGCGGGAGTGGTCGCGGAGGCGACGGCAAGGGTCCGCGCGGCGCTGACGTCCACGAGCGCGACCTTGGTGTGCGTCGTCCCGACGTCGATCCCCAGCGCAGTCCCCACCCCACCATCCTCCCGCCCACTTCCCCACGCCGACTGCGGACGCTCCGCACCGACCGCGGACGCTCGACGGGTGCTGTCGCGCACGCACGTGCGCACTCGGCGGGGAGGTGGGTGGCGCGGGGGTCAGGGGGTGGGGCGCCAGAGGACGACGGCGGAGGTGGAGGCCGTGATCGCGCGCGGGGGTTGGGCGACGCGGGGGGCGCGGGGCGGGCGCCTCGTCGCGACGACGTCGCCGCGCGGGTCCGCGGTGAACACGCGACGGCCGGGCTCGACGAACGAGCGCAGGTAGTCGACCTGCCGCTCGAGGCGCAGCACCTGGGCCTCGAGCTCGAGGATGCGCTTGATGCCGGCGAGGTTGATGCCCTCGTCCTGCGAGAGCCGCTGGATCTCGCGCAGCGTGGCGACGTCGCGCAGCGAGTACCTCCGCCCACGCCCGGCGGTGCGCCGCGGCGAGACCAGCCCGAGCCGGTCGTACTGCCGCAGGGTCTGCGGGTGCATGCCCGCGAGCTCGGCGGCCCGCGAGATGACGAACATGGGCGTGTCCTCGTTCACGCGTCACCCCCCACGCGACGAACCCGCCGAGTGCGCACGTTCCCGCCCGAGCGCGCACGCATGGCGTGCGCGCTCGAGGTGGTGCGTGCGCGCTCGGCGGGGTGGGTCATTTGCGGGCCTGCTCCATGAGCGACGCGCGGGGGTTCTCGCCGCTCGTCGCGATGCCGAACGCCTGGACCGCCTCGCGGGCCGCGTCGGACAGGCGCTGCGGCACGACGACCTGCACGGTGACCAGGAGGTCGCCGGGGGTCTTGGCAGAGCCGGACGCGGGCACGCCCTTGCCCTTGACGCGCAGCGTCCGCCCCGACGGCGTGCCCGCCGGGACCTTGACCCGCACGCTCTCGCCGTCGAGCGTCGGCACGTCGATCGTCGCGCCGAGCGCCGCCTCGTCGAACGCCACCGGCACGGTGACCTTGAGGTTGCGTCCGTCGAGCGTGAACACCGGGTGCGGCGTGACGTGCACGGTCACGACGAGGTCGCCCGCGGGGGCCCCGGGCTCGCCGGGCCGCCCCTTGCCGCGCAGCCGGATCTTCTGGCCGTCGCGCACCCCGGCGGGGATGCGGGCGTTGACGGTACGGCCCCCGACCTGCAGCGACACGGTCGAGCCCTCGACGGCCTGGCGGAACGGCAGCTCGACCGCCGCGGCCAGGTCCGCGCCCGGCTGCGGGCCGCGCTGGAACCCACCGCCGAACATCCCGCCGAGGATGTCCTCGAAGCCCCCGGCGCCGCCGGTCGAGTAGCGGACGCGCGTGTTGCCGCCGCCACCACCGCCGAACATCCCGCCGAGGATGTCCTCGAACCCGCCGCCACCGCGGCCGCCCGCGGTGAAGCGCGCACCGCCGGCCATCGCGCGCAGCTGGTCGTACTGCTGGCGCTGCTCGGGGTCCGAGAGCACCGAGTACGCCTCGCCGATGTCCTTGAACTGGGCCTCGGCGCGCGCGTCACCCGGGTTGTGGTCCGGGTGCTTCTCGCGCGCGAGCTTGCGGTACGCCTTCTTGATCGTCGCCGCGTCCGCGTCCTTGGGGACGCCGAGGACCGAGTAGAAGTCCTTCTCGAGCCAGTCCTGCCCGGTCACGGCGCCTCCCTCCTTCTCATCAGGTCCTTCTCGTTCGTCGTCAGGCCTCCGGGTCCACGACGGCGACGCGCGCCGCCCGCAGGACCCGGTCCTTCGTCCGGTAGCCCGGCTGCAGGACGGTCTGGACGGTCGACGTCGTCACCTCGGACGAGTGCGCGTGCATGAGCGCCTCGTGCACCGCCGGGTCGAACTCCTCGCCCGCGGCGCCGTACCGCTCGACGCCGAACCGCGCGAGGGTGCCCTCGAGCTTCTCGGCGATCGACGCGAACGGACCCTCGGCGAGGTCACCGTGCTGGCGCGCCAGCTCGATGTCGTCGAGCACCGGGATGAGGGCCTCGGCCACCGACGCGACACCGCGGTCGTGCGCGGCGAGGACCTCGGCCTTCGAGCGCTTCACGTACGCGTTGTACTGCTGCTCGAGGTTGTAGTGCGCCGCGTGGGCGCGCTGCAGCTCCTCGAGCCGCTCGTCGGCCAGGCGCTGCGCGTCCGACACCTCGGTGCCCGCGGCTGCGGCGGCCTCGGCCTCCGCGATCACCGCCTCCTCGGGGGTCGGCTCACGCACCTGGCCCGTCTCCGGGTCGATGCGGCGCTTGTCCGTGAAGCGGGGCGCGTCCTCGGGGGTCTCCCCCGGGCCCTGCTCGGGCCCGGGGGTGTTCGGCTGGTCCGTCACTTCTTGTCGTCCTCGTCGTCGACGATCTCGGCGTCGACCACGTCGTCGTCGGACGACGAGCCCGCGTCGCCGGTCGGGGCGTCGGCCGGGGTCTCGGCCTGCGCCTGCGAGTAGATGGCCTCGCCGATCTTCTGCGCGGCCGTGGACAGCGCCGTCGTCGCGGACTTCACCGCGTCGGTGTCGGTGCCCTCGAGCGCCTTCTTCAGGTCGTCGACCTTGGCCTGGACCTCGGTCTTGACGTCCTCCGGCAGCTTGTCGGCGTTGTCGACGAGCAGCTTCTCCGTGGAGTACACGAGCTGCTCCGCGGAGTTGCGGACCTCGGCCTCCTCGCGGCGCTTCTTGTCCTCCGCCGCGTGCTCCTCGGCCTCGCGCACCATGCGCTCGATGTCCTCCTTGGGGAGGGCCGAGCCGCCGGTGATCGTCATCGACTGCTCCTTGCCCGTGCCACGGTCCTTGGCGGACACGTGCACGATGCCGTTCGCGTCGATGTCGAACGTGACCTCGATCTGCGGGACGCCGCGCGGCGCCGGCGCGATGCCGGTCAGTTCGAACGTGCCCAGCGGCTTGTTGTCCCGCGCGAACTCACGCTCGCCCTGGAACACCTGGATGAGCACGGACGGCTGGTTGTCCTCCGCGGTGGAGAAGATCTCCGAGCGCTTCGTCGGGATGGCCGTGTTGCGCTCGATGAGCTTGGTCATCACGCCGCCCTTGGTCTCGATGCCGAGGGACAGCGGCGTCACGTCGATCAGCAGGACGTCCTTGCGGTCGCCCTTCATGACACCGGCCTGCAGCGCGGCACCCACGGCGACGACCTCGTCGGGGTTCACGCCCTTGTTCGGCTCACGACCGCCCGTGAGCTCCTTGACGACCTCGGTCACCGCGGGCATGCGGGTCGAGCCGCCGACGAGCACGACGTGGTCGATGTCGGACAGCTGGATGCCCGCGTCGCGGATGACCGCGTGGAACGGCGCCTTGGTGCGGTCGATGAGGTCCTGCGTCATCTGCTGGAACTGCGCCCGCGTGAGCTTGGTGTCCAGGTGGATGGGGCCGTTCTCGCTCATCGACAGGTACTGCAGCGAGATGTTCGTGCTGGTCGCCGACGAGAGCTCCTTCTTGGCCTGCTCCGCCGCCTCACGCAGACGCTGCAGCGCGATCTTGTCCTTCGACAGGTCCACGCCGGAGGTGTTCTTCACCTCGGTCACGAGGAACTCGACGATCCGGTTGTCCCAGTCGTCACCGCCCAGGCGGTTGTCGCCCGACGTCGCGCGGACCTCGATCGTCGAGAAGCCGTCGTCGTCCTTGCCGACCTCCAGGAGCGACACGTCGAACGTGCCACCACCCAGGTCGAAGACGAGGATGAGCTCGTCCTCCTTGCCCTTCTCCAGGCCGTACGCGAGCGCGGCCGCCGTGGGCTCGTTGATGATGCGCAGGACGTTGAGGCCCGCGATCGCGCCCGCGTCCTTGGTCGCCTGACGCTCGGCGTCGTTGAAGTACGCCGGGACCGTGATGACGGCGTCCGTGACCGGCTCGCCCAGGTACGCCTCCGCGTCACGCTTGAGCTTGCCGAGCACACGCGCGGAGATCTCCTGCGGCGTGTACTTCTTGTCGTCGACGTCCACCGTCCAGTCCGTGCCCATGTGGCGCTTGACGGACGTGATGGTGCGGTCGACGTTGGTGACGGCCTGGCGCTTGGCGATCTCGCCGACCAGCACCTCACCGGTCTTGGAGAACGCGACGACCGACGGCGTCGTGCGCGACCCCTCCGCGTTGGCGATGACCGTGGGCTCGCCACCCTCGAGGACGGCGACGACGGAGTTCGTCGTGCCCAGGTCGATGCCGACTGCTCGTGCCATGTGTGGTGCCTTCTTTCGATCGTGGTGCAGATGCTCTGGACGCTCTTGAGTCCGCTGCGCTCAACCTTGCACCCGGGTCCCCGGGACTCGCAAGCGCAACCCAGCAAACTTGAGTCTGCTGGGCTCAACTCTGGTCGGCCGCGCCGCATTCCCGACCACGGGGACGACCTCGCTCGAACGTCAGCCGATCCCTTCAGGAAGACGCACCGACGGCCCGGAAGATCTGGATGACTCCAGCCACTGTCCCGTGCAGATGCGCTGGTCCGGACGACATCGCGCACGGCCTCGTGGGTGGCCGTGACTCTAGGCTCGACGCCTGTGACGACGACGAAGACGTGGGACCAGGAGGACCACACGATCCGCGGGCTGAGCAGGACGGACCAGGACTTCCTCGTCGGTGCAGGCCTGGCGCTCGGCACGTTCGGGTACCTCGAGGTGCGTCCGGCGATGGAGACGACGGCCGAGGGTGTCGCGCTCGCCTACGACTCCGACATCGCGATCGTCTGCACGTCCTCGGGCGTCGTCGCCGCCGAGCCGGAAGGCCCGCGGCTCGTGAACACGACCGCGGAGTCGTTCGCCGCCTCGATGCACCGGATGGCGCGCTACACGCGCGAGGTCCGGGCAGCCGAGGACGACGACGAGGCCCTGGACATCGTCCACGCGACGATCGGTGAGCTTCGAGAGATCGACCCGGCGGCCTGGGCTCGACGCCCGGAGCTACTGGCCGGTTGTCGCCGAGCAGATGGAGGCCGGACTGCTCTGATAGCAGAAGCGCTATCGTCCGGTACATGCCCTCTGGATACGGTGCGGAGCTCCGAGCTCGGCGCCTCCGCCTCGGCCTGACGCAACGTGAGCTCGCTCGCCTCTCCGGCGTCGCGCAGCCCGTGATCGAGGTCACGGAGACCGGCCGACGCAGCGCGAGCCCTGTCACACGGTCCCGCCTCGACGCCGCGCTGAGTGTGCGACCGTCCGTCGTGCTGCAGCGTCACCGCGCAGCCGTCCGTGACGCAGTTGCGCGGCACCGGGGTCACGACGCGTACATCATCGGGTCCGTAGCGCGCGGCGACGACACCCCTGCGTCCGACGTCGACCTCATGATCACCTTCGATGACGGCACCGACCTCGTGGACGTCCTCGACCTCACGGACGAGCTCGAGCAGCTCCTCGGCGCCAAGGTGGATGTGGTCTCGGGGCGGGTCCACGGCACCGTGAGCACCCACGCTCGGCGCGATGCGGTTCCGCTGTGACCGGTGACGACAAGGTCGCGCGGCTGCTCGACGACCTGGCGACGATGGCGGAAGACGCGGCCCACATCGTCGGCCTGGGCGAGGACGCGTACCTGGCCGACGACGCCCATGGGCGACTGCTGCGCAACGCGGGCGAGCGCATCGTCATCAAGGTGTCGACCGTGGTGGAGCGCCTCCCTGAGGACTTCAAGGAGCAGTATCCGGAGATCGAATGGGTCAAGATCCAGCGGATGCGGAACCTCGTCGCGCACCACCATGACAAGGTCCAGGCCGACTTCGTGTGAGCAACGCCGGCGCACCGCATTCCGCAGCTGGTCGCGATCGTGGTTGGCAGCGCCGGATGAGCGCCGAGGTGCCGTCCGTCTGACGGATCGAGTCTGACGCTCACGGCGCGGCAAGGAAGTCCTCACGGTTGCAGCGCGTCCGTCCGGGCCTGCCACACCGCGAGCAGGTCCGTCAGTCGCGAGCAGGAACCGGAACATCGCTCCCGTACCCGAAGACGTGTGCGCTCAACACATCCACCTCGCGCCGCGGTTCCCCGAAGAACGCGGCTAGCCTACGCGCGACCCGCGCGAACGGCCGCTCCCGCGCCTGCCCGGCCTCGTTCCAGTTCGCTGTCGGCACCACGAGGAACAGATGCTGCGCGTTCTGCGCGATGTGCACCTTCCAGAAGTCCTTGAGATCATGGTTGTTGGTCGTGGTACCGCCACGCTCGACCTCGGCAATGATCCCGCGACCAGGACTCAAGGCATAGATAAAGTCGGGCCGGGCGCGAGTGACGAACCCGTCCTGGGGAACCAGGACGACCTCCTCGGCGAAGCCGATCTCCCGTAGCAGATCACCCACGACGTGCTGGACAGCGGCACTCGACGCGCGGTGGACGTGGACCACGTCGATGGCCGGGCGCTCCGCCTCGAGGTGCGCAACCAGCCGCTGAGCCATTTCGTCCACAACGGCAATCTCGCGCGCGTCAGAGTCGCTCACGGCACTCTTTACAAAGCGCACATGACGACCGGGCACGACCTCTAGCTTCCGCGGGGGCGCTCCGAGAAGCTAGCTCCGATCGGGCGACATGCGCGTCGCACGCCGCCTCAGGGAGGGGGCACCGAGCAGTCCGCCCGGTCTCAGCACGACCAGGGACGCTTCCCGCAGGTCACGGCAACCTGAGTCTCGAAGGGGCGCCCGCCTGGCAGAGCGTCCTGTTCGCGCCAGTCCGGACGGCATGCGGGGGTTGGGTGCAGCGGCAGTTGCTCGTTCCGTGCCGTCGGGAAGACTGTCCGCCTCCTTAACCGCCGACTGGAGGCCCTCTGGCGGAGCCAACGGGCCGGTGAACGACGATGGCGGCGCGGTCGGCACGCGGCGCAGATCATGTCGAAACGTGCAGGCCATACAAGTGGCGATCGCCTGTGACGGAACAATCGTAGTGGCATCCCCTAGCAAACGATCAGTGCCACACCGGATACAAGTTTGCTTGCAAGGCAGTAGCCATCTATGAGATCCTGCGGCGTTCAGTCGACCCCAATTGCTTAGTCATTGTGGACGCAAGATGCGCTGCCCAAGGCATTATCACGCTTCGCCTGCGATTTGAAACGTGCCGCCCGCGCCATCGCCAAGATTGGCAAGGAACGGCGCGGTCTCATTGTTCCAGTCAAGCATCCCATGCTACCCGCGCGCCATCACGGCACCTCTAGGAAACGAGAGCATTCATGCGTGAACTAGGGACACTTGCCGGAACAAGCCTCTTGGTTGCGATCCCAGATTGCTCGCAGCGGCCGCCCGCAAATGCATATCATCGCTGCGGTTAAGCGCCGCGATCTCCGCGAGACCAGATTCAATACTCGCGGCAAGGTCAGTGTAGTCGCGCCCGGGGGCCTCGTCACGCCCGCGCGGATGAAATCTTACGGCCGGCCGCCCGTTCGGCCATCATTCCCGGAGAAGAGCGCTAGGTTCGGGCGCACCATGGATACGACCGCCGCGGGCGAGGAGCGCTACTCCTGGTGGAGCGACTCCATCCGCCGTGCATACTTTGACCAAGCGGGCAAACCGTGTGTACTTGCTGTCGACGACGCCGAACTTGGGCGGCTGGCTCCGGACCGTGACGACGCAGTGGCTGACCTCGTCCAGGCCGTCCTCCGCGTAGGCGGTGCGCCAACCTCCAGTGACTTCTTCCCTGGCGTCATGGCACGCTTCCAGCGGTGGAGGATCGGCGGACGAGTTGAGCTCCCCCCGGTGCTGCCCCTTCTTGCGCTCTCTGTGCTGGCCGCTCACCGCATGCACGGGGATGGCACCTATTCCAAGAGCAACTACTACATCCGGCTCAGCGAGCTCCTGGCAGCAGGGGGCGCACCGGGCGGACCCGAAGAGATCCGTGCGCAGGTTGAGAGGCGCTTTGGGCGGGTGGCCGAGATGTGGCAGGGCCTCGACGAATATCTCCGAAGGCACCCCGAGCACGGCGAGTCGACGATCCCCGAGCGCCCGAGGCTGACCATCATCGGGTACCCGATGTCGCAGGCACTCGTCCGCAGGTCCGACCGAGCTGTGCTCACGCAGTTCTTCTCGAGACTGCGCCTGGGCACTCAGCGCGACATGCCGCGTGACTTAGTCCTGGCGAACCTCCGCCTGTGGGCAAGCCGGCCCCGCGGCTTCAGTGAGCCCTTCGTCCGTGCGATCAACAGTGCCGACCTCGAGCCCCTGGTTATCCCGATCGTGCTCAGCCTCTTGCACTCATGGGACGGCCAGGTTCTTGGCCCGGAAGGACGCACCCAGGTCGCCGCACGGCTCGTGATCGACCCCGATAGGTGGTCCTCGTCGTGGGTCGTCCAGGCTGCGGCCGACATAGGTGACACTTTCACAGGGACGATCGACAGACGCTCGGTTGAGGTGCAGGTCTTGAGGAGCGAGGGGGCCTCATACGCCCCGCTCGAAGGCCTCCCGAGCACACCTGGATCTCTCTGCAGGTCAGGATTCGAGCTCCGGGGCGACCAGGCGACCGTTGTCGCGCGGGGCGCGCGACTGGTGTTCTTCGCCGAGGACCCCGCGCTCGGGGCCTGGCTATCACGAGGCTCCATGTCGCCGTACGAGGAGCACATCGTTGCCGCGTCAGCGGACATCTCCTCCAGCTTCCGCGAGGCACTCGAGACAGCTGCCGACCCGGGCTGGCGCGAGGTGCGGCAGCGCCCCGAGTCGCCGCTGCTGGTCGGCTACGTCATCTACCGCAAGGTCCGGTTCTCTCGTGATGCCCCACTGGACAGCACCCTCCAGAAGTTGCCCTCGCTCGCCACGGCCGGCCTGCGGCCCGACCACACCGCCCGCGCACGGTTCGTCAACGGCCTCCGCGTAGCCCGCGGCGTGAGCAGCAACTGCTACCTCACGGGCTGCGCACCAGACCTGCTGCTCCCTTCGGGCGCGGAGTCGCGGCCGGTCATCGTGACTCTCGACGGTGTGAACCAGCAGTTCCGGGCCACGGGGTTCCCCATCCCGCTTCGCCGGGTGTCCGGGCTCGAGCCTGGCCCGCACAACGTGGAGGTCGAAGGCGAGACACTGACCTTCCACCTGGTGCGCGACGACCCCGCACCGGAGAATGCAACCGGCGCAGAAGGGCTCGCCTGGGACACTGGAGGAAGCCTCTCGACCGCGACCGTCGATGCCCTCGCACGTGGCGCGGTGGTCGCGGGCGTTGACATCCTCCGGCCCATCTTCGCCCAGCGGGGGCAGGACGAGTCGGCCGTGATCCACCGCGACGGCCACTGGCAGCGTGTCATCGAGCCTGGGCGGCCCGCCTTCCTGAAAGACCAGGTCAGCCCGTCCCCCCGCTTCGAGCTCCAGGCCCCGCCATCGGCCGTCTGGCTCGCCCAGCGTCGGGGTGTGCGCTGGCGGGTGCTCAAGCTGGCTGAAGAGGCACCGGCCTTCTCAGCCGACTCGTTGTCTGCCTCAGACCGCGACGCCTGGCGCCGCCTCGTCGGCAATGGGCCGGAGCACGACACGCTGTGGTGGGCATACCTGCAGGCTGCGGGGGTCGACGCGTGATTGGCGATCTGCTGCTCTCCTGGATGTCGGCGACCGGTTCTGGTTCCGTCAGGGACCTCCGGCGGCGCGTCCAGTGGATGGCCCGCACCAGCGACGCAGACCACAGCGCGCGCGCCGCCGCGCGCTGGGTGCGTGACATGACGACCCTCGGCCACTGCGAGGTCGACTGGCAGGCGGACCGATGGTCCATCGCTCCATCTGCGCTGACCGTGCTGCCCTGCTCAGACGGGCAAGCTGCCCTAGTCGGCTCCCGCCGTGCGGCACTGCTCGAGCGGCTGGAGGACAGCAACCTCTGGATCGAGCATCTCGTGCAGGAGCCCTCCGGGGACGACCTGCCGATGCCGACAGCCATCCTGGCGAGCTACGACTCGTACGACTCGCTCGCGGCCGAGGCCGCGCGCATCGGAGCAGCATTCGCGGGGTGTGCCGCGGTGAGGCTGGCGGCACGGCTGCCGCGGATCGGCCTCGGCCGCGACGCCGCGCCGCCCTCCTGGTCCAGCACCACGCTAGAGCGGTTCGAGGGCCTGGATCACCCCTACTTCCGGTCGGCCGCGGTCCGCGGCGGAGAGCTCCTTCCAGACGGTCTGTACCGGACGGAGGTGCTGGGCCGTAACGCCTACCTGCTACTGCGGGACGGCGCCTGGCACCACTGCGGCCGCGGAGAAGGCGTGTACCTCGAGTTGGCGCGCTGGGGGGAGACCACGCTCCGCTACCGGTCCGACGCCGTCGGCTACCCGGAGTGCGGGAGCGTCTTCGTCGACTGGGGAGCGCCGCTGCCGCCACTACAGGCGCGCGCGCTGGTGCTCTGCAGTGGCAAGGTGCCCCGTTTTGGTCAGGCCGGCCAAACGACGATCTATTGCAACGTGCCCATCAAGGTGGCCCACCTGGTGGCCGACTCACTCATGCAGAAGCTGGTCCTGCTGTGACTGGCGTGAAGCAAGCGGGACGGGGACTCATGGGCAGCACAAGCGGAGGAGAGCGTCGGCTCAACCCCCTCGGCACCTTCAACAGGCTCCGCGAGGCGTACTTCAAGTATTACGACACGCCCTTCGGGCTCGCGAACCGCCAGCTGGAGGACGAGCGACGCGAGCTCCTCGACCGTGACGGCGGCGTGTTCCGCAGCCCGCACATCGAGCTCCGCCCGGAGTACGTCACAGCCGACCGTCCTCTGGGCGAGTCCGTAAGCGCTTCGGGCGCCGCGCCAGAGCTCGAAGCGTTCGCGCAGTGCGGGCTCTTCCCACCTGGAGTCGTCCTGTACCGCCACCAGGAGGAGGCGCTTGCGGCCGGGGTCGCCCAGGACGGGCACATGGTCATCACGGCGGGCACCGGCTCAGGCAAGACAGAGTCGTTCTTGCTCCCGGTGCTGTCGACGCTGCTCAAAGAGTCCAGGGGGTGGCAGGGCGGGCCTGCGCCGCAGCAAGCGTCACCTTGGTGGCGGAGCGACACCGAGCCCTTCGCAGCGCAGCGGGAGGGGGAGCACGGCCGGCGCCAGGCGGTGCGGACGCTGATCCTGTACCCGATGAACGCTCTGGTCGACGACCAGCTCATCCGCCTACGCCGTGCTCTCGACAGCGATGCGGCCCGGACCTGGCTCGACACCCACCGCAGCGGGCACCGTTTCTACTTCGGGCGCTACACGGGGTCGACGCCTGTCACGGGCGCGCCGGGCAACGGCCTCGCCGTCAAGGACCTGCGCCACTACCTCAGAGAGACCGAGACCAGGTCGAGCCGCGCAAGGGAGCTTGCTTCGTCTCCCGGGGCGGACCCAGACACCCAGTACTTCGTGCCACGGCTCGACGGTGCTGAGATGCGGTCCCGCTGGGACATGTCCGCCGCGCCGCCGGACATCCTCATCACGAACTACTCGATGCTCAACGTCATGCTCCTCCGGGAGAAGGACGATCTCTTCTTCGAGTCCACCAAGGCGTGGCTGGACGAGGACCCGGACAACAAGTTCACGCTGGTCGTCGACGAGCTGCACATGTACCGCGGCACGGCAGGCACTGAGGTCGCCTACCTCCTGCGGCAGCTGCGCCACCGGCTAGGGCTCGACAACCGGCCCGGCCAGTTCCGCGTGCTCGCAGCATCCGCCTCTCTGGACCCCTCGCGCGACCAGGAGTACCTGGCGAGCTTCTTCGACGTCGAGCCAGGCAAGTTCGAGTTCGTGCGAGGACATCTTGTGCCCTCACTTCCCGCAGCAGCGAGCACTGTGCCCCCGGCGCAGGTCCTGGACGCCTCCGACGCACCAGCGGCGGCCGCCCTCGCGCGCACCACGGGGCTCACCGCCGCCATCAGGGCCGCCCTGCACGAGGGTGAAGGTGGCGGCACCTCCAAGACTGCGGCCGACCTTGCTCAGCGCCTGTTCCCCGGAGCCCCGCCGGAGGAGGGAGAACAGGCGGTAGGGCGCATCCTCGAGGGCCTCGCAGCCGACCCGGAGCCCGGTGACCCTCGGCTCCGGGTGCACATGTTCTTCCGTAACGTTCCGGGCATCTGGGCGTGCACCGATCCCGAGTGTGGCAGGGTCCCCCCCGAGCACCGCGAGGGGCGAGGAGTCGGCTGGCTCTACGCCGAGCCGGTCAGCCGCTGCGGCTGCGGCAACCGCGTGCTCGAGCTGCTCTACTGCCAGAACTGCGGTGACGTGTTCCTCGGCGGCTTCGCGCCGGAGGGCGCCACGCAGCGGAGCGCGGTGGACACGACGCTCCTCGCCGACGTGCCAGAGCTCGCGAAGCTTCCCGACCAGGTGTCGCTCGAGCGCACCGCCGCGAACTACGTCGTGTACTGGCCCGACCCGCGGCCCACCCTCGACCGGCTGGACAAAGCGGTGTGGGGCGCCAAGAAGACGGTCGAGTTCGCGTTCAGGAGGTCCGAGCTCAAGCCCGGCACCGGCGGCCTGCGCAACACAGAGGCCGGCGCCACGGGCTGGAGCTTCCACGTGACCGCCGCCCCCGGCTCCAAGAACGGCCCGGCCGCTCACGAACTCAGCCCGTTCCCAACACAGTGCCCCTCCTGCGGGGACGACTGGGAGATCAAGTTCAGCCACGACCGCAACGGCATGCTCCCCGTGACAGACCCCCTTCGGAAGCGGTCGCCGATCCGTGCGATGCGCACCGGTTTCGAGAAGATCAATCAGGTTCTCATCACCGAGCTCGCTGGTGACCTCGACGAGGACGACCGCAAGGTGATCGTCTTCACCGACAGTCGCCAGGACGCAGCGAAGCTGTCCTCAGGCCTGGCGCTGCGTCACTACCAGGACCTACTGCGGCTGCTCCTCGTCCAGCGGCTCACCGCGGCTGGCGACCCTGCCGATGACGTGCGGCTGGCGAAGGCCCACGTGGTGGGCGGCACGAAGACTGACGCGTCATGGGAGGCGCTCGACCGGCTCGCGGAGAGGGACCCTGCCACGCTGTCCGAGCTCCGGAGCTACTGGGAAGGCAAGCCGGGTGGGACCGACGAGCTCCTGGCTCGCCTCGAACAGCGTCTGGGCTCCCAGCCCAGCATCGCTGAGATCTCAAGTGGACTGGCTAGCGACCTGCTCGCGCTGGGCATGAACCCCGGCGGGCCGCACGCCAACCTGCAGCAGACAGACGAGATCAAGAACCCACGGCCATGGACGTCCTGCTACGACTGGGACGTCACGCCACCCAAGGAGCGCGGCGGGCTTGCACCAGCACAGAAGACGCTGGTCCGAGACATCCAGCAGTCCCTGATCAAGGAGCTGCTGGACGGCTTGTTCTCCGGTGCGGGACGCGACTTCGAGTCGCTCGGGCTCGGCTGGCTCACGCTCGAAGGCGACACCGCCGGGCCCGACATCGACCCGTCCAGCTCTCTCGCGCACGTCCGCGCAGCGCTGCGCGTGCTCGCCGACCAGCGGCGGTTCTTCGGGCTCCGGGACGGCAGGCAGGACCCCACCGCTCGGCTCCGGTCGCTGTGGACGGCAGTCGAGCGCGAGGGTGGGCCTGACCAGACTTCGATGCGGGACCTCGTCCTCGGCAGGGCCGGCGGTGCCATCACCGACTACCTCATCGACCCGGCCAAGGTGATCCTGCGGCGCGGCGGGCAAGAAGGGTGGGCGTGTCCCAAGTGCAAGCGGACCCACCTCACACGGGGCTGCGCACTGTGCACCAGGTGCGGGACGCCGCTCCCCTCCGAGACTGCACCGATCGACAAGCAGGACGACTACTACGCGTGGAAGGCCACCAGCGGTGACGGCCGGTTCCGGCTCCACTGCGCGGAGCTGTCCGGCCAGACCGACCGCGTCGACGCCCAGTCACGCCAGAGCCGGTTCCAGGGGGTCTTCCTCGACCAGCGGGAGCGGGAACTCCCGGACGGCATCGACCTGCTGTCGGTCACGACGACGATGGAGGCGGGAGTCGACATCGGCTCGCTGTCGGTCGTCGTGCTCGGCAACATGCCTCCCACACGCTTCAACTACCAGCAGCGTGTCGGGCGGGCTGGCCGGAGGAGCTCGCCCGTCGCCGTCGCACTCACCGTCTGCCGCGGCCGCAGCCACGACGAGTACTACTTCGACCGGCCCGAGAAGATCACGAACGAGCCGACGCCGAAGCCTTACCTCGCCCTGAAGCAGCGGGAGATCTTCGACCGGGCCCTCCGCAGCCACGTCCTGCAGACCGCTATGCGGTCACTCGGCACCCACCTGGACTCCGACCCCGATATCGACTTCACGGCGACAGCGAACGTCCATGGCGCCTTCGGCAAGACCTCTCAATGGGAAGCCCTGCGGCCACATCTCGCAGGCTGGCTGGCCGGTCACAAGGCCGACGTCCGTGCCGGTGCAGTCGCTCTGGCGCGAAGCACTCCGTTCGAGAGCGAAGCCATGGCGATCGCCGACGAGCTGTGCGGCACCCTCGTCCCGCAGATCGACGAGGCGGTGACGACGGGAGTCCATGAGGACCTCAGCCAGCGGCTCGCTGAGGTGGGGCTGCTCCCCATGTTCGGTTTCCCCAGCAGCGTCAGGTATCTGCATCTCCGGCGCCCCGACAAGGCCTACCCGTGGCCACCTGCCGCCTCAATCGACCGGGACCTCCCGATGGCGGTCACCCAGTTCGCACCGATGAGCGAGATCGTCAAGGACGGCCGCGTCTACACCGTGGTCGGCGTCTCCTCGTTCGAGCCGCGACGGCCGTGGCCTCGCGCCTCTGCCGACCCCCTCGGCGCGTCACGTGCCCTCGCCGTGTGCCGGGCTTGCTCCTACCTGCACGACGCAGAGGCGGAGGCCAGCGAAGAGCAAGAGGTATGCCCTCGCTGCGGGGCGGGACCTGACAGCTTCAGGTCGATGCCGCTGCGCGAGCCGCTGGGGTTCCGCGCAAGCGCGAAGGTCCGCGACTTCGACGGCAACTTCTCCTGGACGGCCCGCGCCATGGCGGCCCGGGCACACACCGACCTCACGGCGCTGAGCCAGCAGCCGACGGGGGCCGGTGTCGTGTACGCCGGCCCGGGCCGCCGGTACGTCATCAACGACAACGGCGGGAAGCTCTTCGGCTTCGTCGGGACGCCTTCAGGCGGGCAGGACTGGGGTGGCTTCATCTCGACAGATGCGGTCAAGCGTGACCTGGTGTACGGCAAGGACCCGGTGGGCGAACCATTCGACGTTGCCCTTGGCGCGGTCCAGCCCACGGACTTCCTGTTCTGGGGCCCTGACCAGCCTGTGCGAGCGAAGGAGGGGGTACGGCTCAACCTCGCCGCCGGGGCTCAGCAGCCGTCGGGTGCACGAGAGTCCGGAGAGGGCCGCCGCGGGGCGTGGTACAGCCTCGCCTTCCTGCTCAGGACCGCGGCAGCGGCGTGGCTCGACATCCAGCCTGTGGAGCTGACGGCAGGCATCTACTCCGGGCTCGTCGACGACCAGCCCGCGCTCTTCGCGTTTATCGCAGACACCCTCGAGAACGGCGCGGGCTTCAGCACCTACCTCGGCACGGCGGGGCTCACCGAGTACCAGGAGGCGATTGCCAGGCTCCTGAAGGAGCTCGAACAGGAGAGCCACGCGCAGGAATGCAGCGCGTCGTGCTACCGGTGCCTGCGGGACTACGGGAACATGGCATACCACGCGCTCCTGGACTGGCGGCTGGCGCGGGACCTCTATGGCCTGCTCCAGGGTGGGACGCTGACCGTCGACACTGAGGCCGAGAAGAAGGCGATCGCGCGTTGGTCGGAGTCATTCGGCGCGCAGGTCATAGAGGGTGCGCCGGCCGCGACAGCGCACTACGGCCACCCAAAGTTCGGGAGCATCGCCGTCGTGGCCAAGCATCCCCTCGAGGCGTCGGAGACGACCCTGATCTCGCAGAGGATGCTAGACGCTCAGGTATTCGCAGAGGCCAACCTCGACGACCTTGACGGCGTGGTCTTCGTCGACACGTTCACGCTCGACCGCGAGCCACGCCGGGTCCTCGAGATGTGCGAGGAGGTCGAGGGGTAGGAGGCCCGCGATGGAGACACCTCACGGATGGCTTGCGCCGTCGTCGGCTTGGCGGCTGGCTCAGTGCGGCGCGTCCGCCGTGCCGTCTGCCGCGCCTATTGCCCCCACTCCCGGGCACGTCACCAGCGCGGGCTCGGCAGCACACGCGGCTGTGGCCGCCTGGGTGCAGCAAGGGCTGTGGAAGCGTCCGGGGCCTCATCTCGAGCGCCTATACGACGACGTCTGTAGAGCTCATGGCCTTGAGCCAGAGAGCATCCGTGACGGCCGCCTCACCCGTGGCCGCCTCGGCGCGCGGGAACAGCAGCTCCGCTCGCTGCTGCTCTCTGCGGGCCCCAACCCCCTCGTCTCGTGCGAGACGCCCGTCCGCGATGACATGCGACGGCTGTGGGGCATCCCCGACCTCGTCGCCCGGGGCACCGCGACGCTGGTGATCGACCTGAAGACCGGCACTCGTGCGACGGCTCCTCTGCCCGACCGGGTCAGGGACCAGCTCCTTATGTACGCCCACCTGGTCAGCGTGGAAGACGGGAAGTTTCCAGCCCGCGCCGTCGTCTTCAGTCTCATCAAGGGCACCATCGAGATCAGCCTGGGCGCGGCAGACTTCGACCGGCTACTGGCCGGCATCGACGCGGCGCGAGCCTCGCAGCCGAAGGCCCGGCCATCCCCAGATGCGTGCAGGTCCTGCGCACGCCGCCTCACCTGCGGGCCGCACTGGGACGCCGTGCACCTGTGGGACGAGCCAGATGGGCTCGAGGGCGAGATCCTCAGAGTCGCCGCAGCAGAGAACGGCGCCGTGTCAGTGCAGCTGTTGACGACGGGCGGGCCAGCCTGGCTCACGCACCTCGAGCCCAAGATGCTGGGCCGGGATGTAGCTGTGGGGCGCCACGCCCGCGCTGTCCGTGTCGTCCGCCGCACTTCATCACCCGAGACGTGGCGAGCGACCCGACAGACACAGGTAGCTGCTACCACCTGGCGCAGCGACTAACGGCATGTGGGTGCGTGGCTTCCAACGCACCACAACCCTCGGAGGCAACAGATGGACCTCAACTGGCAGGACGACAATCTCGGCACCCGGGTGCGGGTGGCGCTCTGGCTGACGAAGGAAGTGGGCGAGGGTGGCACGTTCCGCAAGCAGCAGCTGCGTGACGCCATGCCCGGCGTCGAGCAGATCGACCGCCGAATGCGCGACCTCCGGCCCGCCGGGTGGGAGATCCTCACCTACCGTGACCGCGCCGGGCTGGAGCCTGACGAGCTGCTCCTCAACAAGATCGGGCTGCCGGTGTGGCGGCCCGAGCACCGGGCGGCAGGGCTCCGGGTGATCCCGGCCCGGGTCCGCCAGCAGGTTCTCGAGCGGGACTCGCACAGGTGCGTGCGGTGCGGGGTCCTCGCTGGTGAGCCGTACGCCGACGACCCCGCAACGACCGCCCGCCTCACCATCGGCCACGTCAGCCCGCACAAGTACGGCTCGGCGGCCACGGCCTCGGACCTGGTGACCGAGTGCGCGCGCTGCAACGAGACGGTCAAGCACTTCACGGGCGCACGGCTGACGAAGGAGCAGGTGTGGGACCGCGTTGTCGACCTGAGCAACCGCGACAAGGTCAAGGTGCTGTCGTGGCTCGAGAAGGGCCGTCGCGAGGCGTCGCCCGCTGAGATCGCGGCGTCACTGGTGTTCCAGCTCCCCGCAGTCGAGCGTGACGAGATCCGTGACCGGCTCGCGGACGCCGTCGGCTGACCGGCCCGGAGCGAGCGGATCCTGGGCTTCGACGCCCGGGGTCCGCTCGCGCATGCAGCTCCAGCGGAGCCGCGACACCGCTCCAGAGATGGCGCTGCGCAGGCTCATGCACGCGCGCGGCCACCGGTACAGAGTTGACCGTCTGCTCCCACTCGTCGGCGTCCAAAGGCGTGCCGACCTCGTCTTCGGCCCTGCCCGCGTCGCGGTCTTCGTCGACGGGTGCTTCTGGCACGGCTGCCCGCTCCACGGCAACCCGGCCGTTAAGGCCAACGTCTGGTACTGGCCTGACAAGATCGCCCGCAATCGGGCACGAGATGCCGACACAGACCGGCGGCTCCGCGAGATCGGCTGGCTGCCGTTCCGGGCATGGGAGCACGAGACACCGTCGGACGTGGCGGACCGTCTCGAGGCTGCGCTCCGCAGCCGGAGGCTCAGCTGATCTGCCGGCGCCTCCCGTGGTCCGCGAAGGCAAGGTGCCGGTCGTGGTCCTCCTGGCCGCGGAACGCCTTGAAGTCGCCGAGCTTCCAGGCTGTGCTCCCGCCGCGCGGGGCCTCGTGGACCTCGAAGTCGTGCTTGAGACGGCTGATCCTGGCCTCGATTTCGTCGGCGGTGAGGCGCGATCCCAAGGTGCGCTCGATCCGCGCCGTGGTCATCCAGTCGTCGGCGTCCCGCAGCGCCCGGTAGACCTCGTCGTGCATCTTCCGCTCTGGGCTACGCTCCGCTGAGCTGGTAGCGGGATCGAAGGCACGGGCGATTGCCTCACCCACGGCGCGGGCGACCGGGGGCGGGAACGCGTTGCCGACCTGCCGGTAGTGCGACGTCTTGCGGCCGGTGAACGTCCACTCATACTCAGGCCCATGCCAGCCCTGCAACCGCTCCACCATCTCCAGCGTCAGCCGGGGCATGTGGTTCGGGTC
Source organism: Cellulomonas palmilytica (assembly GCF_021590045.1). NCBI lineage: Bacteria > Bacillati > Actinomycetota > Actinomycetes > Micrococcales > Cellulomonadaceae > Cellulomonas > Cellulomonas palmilytica. The sequence continues at coordinate 323,807 of NZ_CP062221.1, forward strand.
AGTGGTGTTCGGAGGCTCGTTGGCGATGCCCATGCCGTCGACACCGAGCGCAGCCCACGCCCGCTTGGCACGAGTCGGCCCGAGGTCGGCCCCGCCGTGCTTCTTGCTGCCGCCCACGATGGTGGGGGCGATGCCGGTCGCACGCTCGTAAGCCCACGTGTCTGCGTGCTTCCAGTTCTTCGACATGAGGTCCAGGAGCGTCGTGCCGACAGTCTCAGACGTCGGCTTCTTCTCCGGCCACTCGAAGCGCGCCGCGTCCTCCGGCCGGAGTGCCACAAGCACGAAGCGTGGCCGCAGCTGGGGGACGCCGTAGTCCTTGGCCTCGAGCAGCTCCCAGTCGGCGACGTAGCCGAGCTCCTCGAACCGGTCAATGACCGCCTGCCGGTAGCCACCGAAGCGAGTGGAAGAGAGGCCACGTACATTCTCGAGCATCACAGCACGCGGCTGCATGCGGCCTGCCAGTTCAACCGCCCACGCGAAGAGGTCCCGCTCGTCATTTGCACCCAGTTGCTTCCCAGCGACACTGAATGGCGGGCACGGCACCCCTCCTGCCAGGAGGTCGATCCCAGCCTGGAACTCTGAGGGATTCCAGACCCGCGGATCAGCGACGTCGCCGACAGCAACAAGAGACTCCACGTCGTCACCCGGCTGGAGCCGCCCCAGGTTAGTGCGGAGGGTCGCAGCGGCCGTCGGGTCGATCTCTACTGCGAGTCTGTGCTCGAACCCCGCGAGGTGGAGCCCTAGTGACTGGCCGCCCGCTCCAGCGCAGATCTCGACGACACTCAGCTTGCTCACACCGACTCCTCAACCCGCCGACTAGGAGCCTGCACTCGGCTCCGAGAGCAGTGTGGCCCATGGCGCAGACACTGATCACGCAGCGGTAGCTTCCCTGTCGGTCGCCAGTGCGCCCGGCAGCACTCGCGCGATGCTTCAGCTCGGGTGCTCAGTTAGCTCTACGGCCCCAACCGACTCGATCGCCTTACGGGTTGCAGGAGCGTTGTGACCCGACGAAGCACGCCACAGGCATCATCGGTGCAGCCAGGCTCCCTGCTCACGTGCAGCGTCACGTGGGATCGCGCACATAAGCCGGTACTGATCGCCCTCAGGCGAGGATAGCCAGGTGGGCGAGTCAGCCCGGCCGCCTCGGCGCTACCGGCTGAGTGCTAGCCACTCGTCAGCGCCTGCTTGAGCGGGGCTCATGGCCGCCCCGGAACTCTGACCCGCTGTCGATGATGCGCCGCCGCAGCTCATCAGGCGGTCGGCAGCGACTGCACCTCCCGCCGAGGCCGCATGTGGCCCACGCACCCACCCGGCTAGAGTCCCCCACGTAAGCGGCCCGACGGACTTCCGCCCCGCGCTCTGCGCCCGCGGCGGACATGTCCCCTCCGCACGATCCTTCGTGCTGCCAGGGGACGATCTCGGTGGGTGTGAACCGGATGAGCGCCGACGCGCTCGCCGCCATGACGGACAGTGACTCCTCGGAGATCGAGCGTGTGCTCGCGGATTACCTCTTCCAGGAAGGTGTCGGCGTCCCGGGCATCGGTGAACGGCGGTCGTGGCGGAGCAGCCTGCCGGTCCTCGCGCGGGACCTGCGTGACGCAGGGCTGGGCAAGGTCGAGGTGATCCTCGAGCACCGCCTGCCGCTGACCAGCAAGCGCGCGGACGTGGTGCTGGCCGGGGTGCACCCGCGGACCGGCGCGCCGTCGTACGTCGTCGTGGAGCTCAAGCAGTGGGGCAGGGCCGCACGCTGGGAGACCAGCGACTCGCTCGTCGAGGTGGAGGGCGCTCCCTACCGTCCGTCGCTGCACCCGTCGCTGCAGGTCGCGGGGTACGTCGACTACCTGCAGGACTTCACGGCGTCGCTCGCCGACGGCCACGCGTCGGTGACCGGTGTGGCCTACCTGCACAACGCGACGGACCACGGCGTGCAGGACCTGCGGGCGATGCCTGCGTCGTCGTCCGCCCGGCTCGTCACCGGCCAGCGTCGCGGCGAGCTGCACGACCTGCTGCGGGGTCTGCTCGCGCCGGAGCCTGGGGTCCACGCCGCTGACGAGCTCCTCGGCTCGGCGATCCGCCCGTCGCGGCAGCTGCTCAGCGTCGCGGCCGCCGAGATCCGCGAGCGCGAGCAGTTCGTCCTCCTCGACGAGCAGCGCGTCGCCTACGAGATGGTGCTGGCGGCCGTCGACGAGGCGCGGTCGTCGGACACCAAGACGGTGGTCGTCGTGGCCGGTGGTCCCGGCAGCGGCAAGAGCGTGATCGCACTGTCGCTTCTGGGCGAGCTGGCTCGCCAGGGTCGCACGGTGCTACACGCGACCGGCTCGCGGTCGTTCACGCAGACCTTGCGCCAGGTGGCCGGCAAGGGTTCGACCCGGACCAAGAGCCTGTTCATGTACTTCAACAGCTTCATGACCGCGGAGAAGAACGGGCTGGACGTGCTCATCCTCGACGAGGCACACCGCCTCCGGGAGAAGTCCGTCAACCGGTACACGCCCAAGACGTTGCGTGAGCGTGCGCGCGCTCAGGTCGACGAGCTCCTCGACGCCGCCCGCGTCCCCGTCTTCCTGCTCGACCAGCACCAGGTGGTGCGCCCGGGCGAGCTGGGCAGCGTTCCGGAGATCGAGCAGGCCGCCCGCGCGCGGGGCCTCACCGTGCGGCACGTCGACCTGGGGGCGCAGTTCCGCGCCGGAGGCAGCGAGCGCTACGTCGAGTGGGTGCAGCGGCTGCTCGGGCTGCACGGCGAAGGACCCGTGCCCTGGGCGGACGAGCCGGGCTTCCGTGTCGATGTCGTCGACACGCCACACGAGCTCGAGGCCCGGCTGCGCGCGTACCAGGACGCCGGCTCCAAGGCGCGCATGACCGCCGGCTACTGCTGGCGCTGGAGCGACCCGCGACCTGACGGCACCCTGGTCCCCGACGTCCAGATCGGCGACTGGTCACGCCCGTGGAACCTCAAGGGCGACCGCGCCACCGGCGGGGCGCCGCCGTCGTCGCTGTGGGCGACCGACCCCGCCGGCTTCGGACAGGTCGGCTGCGTCTACACGGCCCAGGGCTTCGAGTACGACTGGAACGGCGTGATTCTTGGCCCCGACCTGGTGTGGCGCGACGGCAGGTTCGTCGCCCGGCGGGACCAGAACCGCGACCCCGACTTCCGCAGCAGGACGAGCGTGGACGACGCCACCTTCGACCGCCTGGTGCGGCACGTCTACAAGGTGCTGCTCACCCGCGGGATGGTCGGCACGCTGCTGTACTCGCCGGACGAGGAGACCCGCGACGCGTTGCGCGAGCTCGTCAACCGGCCCGGGGGCCCGCCTGGCAGGTGACACGCCCGTGGCCCGTCTGGACCGACCGGCGTGGGCTCCCCCGAAGGTCTGCACAACCGGGCGGTTCGCCCGCCGCGCGGCTACGGCGGCGGGGTGCTGACGAACCGCTCCGCACCGGACGCGCGGGTCGCGCCCGTGCTGATCGTCGCCGACGTCCGCGCCGCGGTCGCCTGGTACACCGAGGTGCTCGGCTTCGTCGAGCACGTCCGCATCGGCGAGGGCCACCGCGCCCAGCTCGGGCTCCCGGACGGCCCTGCGGCCGAGCTCGTCGTCGCGGAGGAGCGCCCCGGGCGCGCCGCGTCCCGAATCCTGACGGCCGGTCCCACCAGGTCATCCTCAAGGCCGTCGATGTCGACGCCGTCGTCGCGGCCGCGCTATCCCGCGGAGCCGTCCTGGTGGACCCGTCGCACGACTGGGAGTACGGCGAGCGCCAGGCCACGCTGAACGACCCGTTCGGCCGCCAGTGGGTGCTCACCCAGACGCTCGCGGACGTCGCGCCCGAGCAGTGGGGCGGACGCTCCGTGGTCCCGCGCTCGCCGTAGGGTCCCCGTCAGCGCAGGTGCCCCGACGGGCGACGCCGACGACCGCCCCGAGGCGCCGAGCGGTGCTGACCGAGGCGTCCGACGCTCGGCCCCGTGACCGAGCCCTCCTGGTGGTTGATCCTCGCCGCCGTGGGACTGTGGTTCGTCGGTCTCGGCGTCGTCGCCTACCACGACCGGAAGCAGGCGGAGGGATAGACGACGATCGCGGCGGGCCGCGATCAGGGCTGGCGGCGGCGGAGCGTCCACGCGTCGGCCGTGTCGAGATCCCCGTCGGCCACGCGGATGAAGACGAGCCGGTCGTGCAGCCGGTCGCGTCGGCCCGCCCACAGCTCGACCTCGTCGCACGCGATCCGCCAGCCGCCCCACCCGTCGGGGACCGGGACGTCGTCGGGGGACCCGGTGTCCGGGTAGAGCGCGGCGTACCGCTCGTAGGCGGCGACCAGCGTCGCCCGGTCCGCGACCGGCTGCGACTGGTCCGACGCCCAGGCGCTGATCCGCGACCCCCAGGGTCGCGTCGCGAAGTAGGCGGCAATCTCGTCGCGCCTCACGGGGACCGCCCGCCCGCGGAATCGGACCGCGCGGTACATCGCCGGCCACGTGAGGGACGCGGCGACCGACCCCGTGGCGACGATCTCCCGGCTCTTGGCGGACCCCAGGTCGGTGACGAAGCCGGGCCCGCGCTCGTCGAGGAACCGCATGAGCACGGTGCGGACGTTCGCGTGCCCGTCGGAGTCGACCGTCGCGACGGACAGCGCGGTGGGCTCGACGACGTCCCCGAGCTCGGCCTGCCGCGCCTGCGCGTCGGCCACCCACGCCCGGACCTGCCGCAACGGCGTCGGCGCGACGCCGTCCTCGCTCAGCCCCTCACCTGCGTACTCGCTGCGCACGCCGCCCTCCTTCGCTCACTCGTGCTCGATCGCGACCGCGTCCCGGCCGACCCAGCCGGGCGCGCCCGGGTCCACCGCGGAGTCCCCGACGAGCGTCGCCAGGTCCGCCTCAAGGCGCGCGAGCTGCTCGGCGCCCAGCTTCGCCTCCCACCGGGCGCGCAGGTCCTCGAAGACTGCTTCGCCCTCGCGCAGGACGTCGAGCCCGCGCGCGGTGACCTGGAGGCGGTTGCGTCGGGCGTCGGACGGGTCCGGTTCGCTCGACACGTAGCCGCGCGCGACGAGCACCGCGACGGTCTTCGCTGCCGCCTGCTTGGAGACGGACAGACGTCGTGCGACGTCGGACGCGCTGTCGGCGCCGGCGATGATCGCTCGCATCGCGAACTCGTGGGTCGGGCGGAAGTCGTCGTAGCCGCGGGCGGCGAGCTCGACCATCGCGCCGTCCACGAGCGTGCGGAACCCGCCGAGCAGCAGCAGGGCGAGGTCGGCGCCGGACCGGGACATGACGACGAGCCTAGACACCCCGATGGACATGGACAACTAGGTTGTCTACCGTGATGGACAACCACGTTGTCTATTTGAGGAGTCGACGATGAGCACCACGCAGGCGACCGTCCCCGCCGTCGAGCACCACACCGCACGGATCAACGGTGCGCAGCTCCACTACGTCACCGCGGGGGCCACCGGGTCGCCCCTCCTGCTCGTGCACGGCTTCCCGGAGACCTGGTGGACGTTCCACAAGGTCATCCCGCTGCTCGCCCGGACCCACCGGGTCGTCGCCGTGGACCTGCGCGGCTTCGGCGACTCCAGCACCGCCGAGGACGGCCACGACAGCACCACCGCCGCGGCGGACCTGCACGGGCTCATCGAGCACCTCGGCTGGGGGCCAGTGCACGTGACCGCGCAGGACATCAGCGGAGGGGCCGTGTTCCGGCTCGTGGCCGCGCACCCGCAGGACATCCTGAGCCTCACGGCGATCGAGATGGGCCTGGCCGGGTTCGGCCTGGAAGGGCTGGCCGACGTCACGCACGGCGGCTCCTGGCACATCGGCGCCCTGACGGCGGCCGGCATCCCGGAGCTGCTGTTCGCCGGCCGCGAGCGCGAGCTGCTCGGCCAGTGGGCCTTCCCGGGCATGACCGCCGTCGCCGGGTCCGTCACCGACGCGGACGTGGCCGAGTTCGCCCGCACGTACGCCCGGCCCGGCGGCTGGCGCGGGGCCGTCGGCCTCTACCGCTCGATGCTGGCCGAGGGCGTCGACCTCAGGGCCTTGGCGGCATCGCGACCGCTGACCGTGCCCGTGCTCGCCGTCGGCGCAGGCGGCGGGCCGTTCACCTCCGCGACGCTCGGTCAGGTCACGGCGGGTGAGGTCACCGCCGTCCAGCTCGACGGCGTCGGTCACTACGCAGCGCTGGAGGCTCCCGATGCGCTCGCAGCGGCGATCCTCGACTTCACCAGCTCGGTCGACGCAGCCTGACCCGGGGCGACGGGGCGGCTGCCCGTCTCGCCGCGGGCGCTCGTCGGGCGGGCTCCACGACGACGACGACGGTGCCCCACGCCCGCTCGGTGTGGGGCACCGTCGTCGGATGGTCGCGTCCGCCGGACGCTCAGAGGTTCAGAGCGTGATGACGACGGTCGAGATGCTCCTGGCGGGGACGTCGACCGTCACCTGGCTGCCGTTGACGCTCGTGGTCCGCGCCGCGCGGCTCGAGTACTGCGACGTCATCGTCTGGAGCGCGGACCTGACGCCCTGCGGTGCCTGGATGACGGCGCCGTTCACCGCGCTCGTCGAGCGGTTCAGGATGACGAGCGTGATCTTGCCGTCGCCCTGGTAGGCCGTGACCTCGAGCGGGGAGGCCTTCGAGCTCTTCGTCAGACCGACCCGCTGGTAGCCGGGGCGGACGTACTTGGAGTACTGCGAGAACGCCCAGCCGCGCTTGAGGACCGCGCCGCCGGTGGTGCCGTACGCCGACTCGCCGTCGCCGATGAACGAGTAGTAGCGCCGCCCGTACCACCAGACGTACGCGCTCCAGTTGGCCTGCATCGAGCGGTCCACGGTGTACATGACCTTGTCGAGGGTCTCGTTCCAGGCGGCGGCGTTCGACGGGTCGCCCCAGATGTTCGAGCCGTTGCCGTCGGCCTGGTGGTAGTTCCACTCGGTCATCCACTGGTTCTTGCCGTACTGCGCGGCCAGCGGGTACGGGGAGAGGTTCGGCCCGTTCTCCTGGCCGTAGATGTGCCCGCCGACGTACCCGATGTTGTTGCGGGCGGTCGCGTCGTTGAGCGTCGGGTCGCTGTAGGAGCGGTTGAAGCCGAGCGACTCGGCCACCATGAGCTTGGTGTTCTGGACCTTGGCGCCCTGGTCGCGCACGAACGTGCGCAGCTGGTCCCCGGTCCAGGCCATGGAGTCGTAGTCGGGGTGCCAGTCGGGCTCGTTCTGCACCGACGTCACGTCGATCGTCACGCCCTGGTTGCGCATGTACTGGACGTAGCTGTTGAGGTGGTTCGCGTAGTCGCCGTAGCGGTCGGTCCGCAGCGACCCGCCGTTGACGCGGCTGTTGTTCGTCTTCCAGGCCGCGGGCGCGGTCCACGGCGAGGCGAGGATCTTCACGTCCGACCCGTACGACTTCGCGGTCTTCAGGGCGTTGACGTGGGCGCTCCACTCGCTCGACACCGGCGAGATGCCGGTTCGGATGATCGACAGGCCCAGCTGGTCGTCGCCCATGCCGACGAGCGTCTGGGTGTCGGCCGTCGACCAGCCGCTGCCCCAGATCGACACGGCGGCGCCGAAGCCGTCGACCGTCTGGTACGTCGTGCCGGTGTTCACGGTGAGGTCCGCCGGCAGGTTCGGCGTGGGTGTCCGCGTCGGGGTGGACGTGGGCGACGAGGTCGGCGTCGCGGTGGGTGTCGGCGTCGGGGTGGGGCTCGACGTCGGGCCGGTGGTCGACCCGGTGCAGGTGGTCCCGTTGAGCGCGAACGCGGCGGGGACGGGGGTGGAGCCGCGGTGGCTGCCGTTGAAGCCGAGCTCGACCGTCGTCCCGGTGCCGAGCGCGCCGTTGTACGACGCGTTCGTCGCGGTCGCCGCGGCGCCGCTCTGGGTGAGGGTCGTGTTCCAGGCCTGCGTCACCGTCTCGCCCGCGGCGAACGTCCAGGTGAGCTGCCAGCCGCTGAGCGGGTCACCGAGGTTGGTGACCTTGACGTTCGCCGTGAAGCCGTCGTTCCACTGCGACGGGACCGTGTAGTCCACCCGGCACCCGGTCGCGGCGGTCGCCGCGGGTGCCACGGCCACGGTCATCCCCGTGACCAGCGTCGCCACTGCCAGAGCCGCGGACACGGTCCGCCGGCGCCATGAAGTTCCTCGCATGATTCGTCCGATCGCCCGGTGGTCGTTCGATGCACGCGGACGACCCCCGCTGGAAGCCGACGGACGGGGATCGGGAGCACCGCTCGGCGCGAATATCTCGACCCGGATCGGCCTTGTCCAGCGACCCCACCCCTAACCGATTGGGCCGATTTCGGGCAGTCATGCCCGGTGCGAGAGTGGGCAGATCTCTGCCGTGTGAGCGCTCACACGAACCGAGACGCACGGCGCCCACCGGGCTCGAGGACGTGCCCACCCACCGCGACGCCGCGCTGGGCGGACGGACGCCGCGCACCCATCTCCAGGAGGCAGACATGCATCGAATCGGTCGACGGCTGCTGCTCGCCGTCACGCTCTGCGTCGCACTGGCCGGCGGTGTCGCCGCCACCTCCGTGCCCGCCACCGCCGAGAGCAACGGAGGCACGCGCGTGATGCCCCTCGGCGACTCGATCACCGAGGGGATCGGCTACCCGGGAGGCGGCGGCTACCGCGTCGGGCTGTGGCAGCGCCTCGCGCAGGGCGGCTACACCACGGACTTCGTCGGCTCGGGCTTCAACGGGCCCTCCAGCCTGTGGGACCACGACCACGAGGGCCACTCGGGCTGGCGGATCGACCAGATCGACGCCAACGTCGTCAGCTGGGTCCGCACGTACCAGCCGCGCACCGTGCTGCTGCACATCGGCACCAACGACATCAGCCAGAACCGCGACCTGGCGAACGCCCCGAACCGGCTCGCCGGCGTCATCGACAAGATCACGAGCACGTCCCCGCAGACCGACGTGTTCGTCGCGACCCTCATCCCGATCTCGTGGGGCGACTCGCAGGTGCGGTCCTTCAACTCCGCGATCCCCGGCATCGTGTCGAGCAGGGCCGCCGCCGGCAAGCGCGTGCACCTCGTCGACATGTACCGCGCGCTGAACACCGGTGACCTCAGCGACGGCGTGCACCCCAACCAGAACGGCTACGACAAGATGGCGGCCGCCTGGTACAGCGCGCTGCTCGCGGTGCCGGGGAGCATCGGCAACGGGTCGGGCGGCACCAACCCGACCCCGACGCCCACGCCGACCCCCGACCCGGGCAACGGCACCGTCGACACCTCGGCCTGGTACGCGCTCGTCAACCGCAACAGCGGCAAGGCGATCGACGTGTACAACTACGCCACCAACGACGGCGCCCGCATCACGCAGTGGTCGCGCCACGGCGGGGACAACCAGCAGTGGCAGTTCGTCAGCTCCGGCAACGGCTACTACAGGCTGAAGTCCCGGCTGTCCGGCAAGGTCCTCGACGTCAGCGGGAACTCCACCGCCGACGGCGCGGCGATCCAGCAGTACGGCGACCACGGCGGCAACAACCAGCAGTTCAGCATCCAGACGATCGACGGCTACATCCAGCTGATCGCACGCCACAGCGGCAAGGCGGTCGAGGTGCAGGGCGCGTCGACCGCCGACGGCGGCAACATCGTGCAGTACTCCGACTGGAACGGCACCAACCAGCAGTGGCAGCTCGTGAAGGTGGGCTGAGCCCCGCGCACGTCCGCCCTCCGCACCGCACGGGACGAGCCCGCGGTGCGGAGGGCAGCACGACCACTACGCGCTGTTCGGCCTCGCGGCGGTGAGCGCGCTGGGGTTCTGGAGCATCGACGCGCTCACCAAGGTCCACCAGGTGCGCTACTACGCGCGGATGCGTGACCTCGAGGTCGCGGCGTTCCACCTGAACCGCGTCGACCTGCCGACCGGGCTCGGCGGGTTCTCCTCACCGCGGATCGACGTGTCCTGGTCGTACACGGGCAGCGTCCCGGACTACCGCGGTGACCCGCCGTGGCGACTCGAGCCCGCCGTCGTCCGGCGCCTGATCCGCCGGTCCTGGCACATGCCGCACGTCGTCCTGCCGCATGCCGTCGCGGTCGTCGTCGGCGCGGTCCTGTTCGTCCTGGCCGCGGCGGGCGTCGGCGCGCTCGGCGCCATGCAGCCCTGAGCGGACGGGCCCGGCACCGCCCGCCGAGCGCGCGTCCGACATGTCCGATAGGTTCGCGGCAACCCCCCATGTGAGCGGTCACACCATCCGGTGCTGACTTGGTGATGTCCGTCGGGCGGCGACGACGCCGCCCCTGACCCGTCGTCAGCCGCGCGACGCGCGACAGCCGCCGATCGGTTGACGAAGAACGGATTGCCCCATGGTGAGTTCCTTGCGCGCGCGCCGGTCGACGACGCGTACCGGCAGAGCACGACGAGCATCCCTGGTCACGTTCGTCGCGACGGCGCTGGTCGGCAGCGGCCTCGTCGTCGGCACCGGGAGCGCGTCCGCTGCGCCGCCCAGGCCGAAGCCGCCCGCCCACCAGCCGGCCTACACGAACACCGCGCTGCCGTTCAGCGTGCGGGCCGCCGACCTGGTGTCGCGCATGACCTGGGAGGAGAAGCTCGACCAGCTCCGCGCGATGCAGCCGCACGCGACGTGGGCACCGAAGCCCGCCGCGATCCCGCGGCTGGGCGTCCGGTCGTACGGGTACTGGGGTGAGGCGAACCACGGGATCTACTTCCCGACCCTCCCGGGGAACGACGAGTACACGCAGTACCCGCAGAGCACGGCGATCGCCTCGACGTGGAACGCCCCGCTCACGCAGCGCATCGCGGGCGGCATCGCCGACGAGGCTCGGGTCACCTACAACACGTCCTGCCCGCCGGGCAGCGCCGAGCCCGTCCTCCCCGGAGGGGCCTGCTACGGGCTGACGTACTGGTCGCCGAACCAGAACCTCAACCGCGACCCGCGCTGGGGCCGGGCGGACGAGTCGTACTCCGAGGACCCCGAGCTGACGGCGGGCATCGCGAGCGCGTTCGTCAGCGGGTTGCAGGGCGGCTCGTCGTCGCGCCCCGACACGGTCCCGACGAGCGCGGACGACTACGTCCAGGCGGTCGCGACGCCCAAGCACTACCTGGCGAACAACTCCGAGGCGAACCGGGACTTCGGCACGTCGAACCTCTCCGAGCGCTCGATGATGGAGTACTTCGTCCCGCCGTTCGCGGACTCCGTGGGCGAGGCCGGCGCGCGGTCGATGATGACGGCGTACAACGCGGTCAACCTGGTCGAGGACTACACGACCGACTACCCGTCGGCCGCGGGATTCCCGACGACGTGGAGCCCGGACGACCGGGTGACGCCCGGCGGCACGCCCGGCACGCCGATGGCAGCGAGCCGCTACGCGATCGAGACGCTCATGCGCCGCTCGTTCGGCTTCGACGGCTTCGTCGTGTCCGACTGCGGCGGCATCACGCGCGTGCACGCCACCGGGCGGCAGGGCCACTCGTGGCACCCGGTGCAGCTCGGCGGGGACACGCAGGTCGACAAGGCGACGGGCACCGCGTGGGCGCTGAAGGCCGGCACGGACCTCGACTGCTTCGGCCCCGACTACCCCGCGCCGGACGGCCTGCCCGCCGCGCAGGACCAGGGGGCCGTGACGGAGGCCGACGTCGACAACGCGCTCGTCCGCGCGTTCACCGCGCGCTTCCAGCTCGGCGAGTTCGACCCGCCGGCCGACGTGCCGTGGTCCGACGAGTCGTACTCGCTGTCCGACGAGGGCGACCCCGACGTGAAGCTCGCGTCCCCCGCCCACCGCGCCGACGCGCACGAGGCGGCGCTCGAGGCACCCGTGCTCCTGAAGAACGAGCGCTCGACGCTCCCGTTCGCCGGCGCCACCACGGGCCGGACCGTCGCGCTCGGCCACGTCGACACCCTCAACACGTTCCAGTCGGGGTCGTACTCTGGCCCGACGGCCCTGCGCACCACGTTCGCGCAGGCGCTCGCCGCGCAGACCGGCGGGGACGCCGCGGACATCACCGCGGGCTCGTCGGACCCGTACCTGTCCGACCACCTGGCCGTGTTCCCGGACGTGCTCGACGCGGCCGGCACCGCGATCACCACGTCCACGTGCTCCAGCGACCCGTGCGACCCCGAGCAGGACGCCGACACCGCCGAGTACCGCATCTCGCAGGCCGACAACGTGGTCGTCGTCGTCGGGCACCGCAACGACGACGGCGGTGAGGGCACCGACCGCGCCACCGTCACGCTGCCGCGCCTGCAGGCCGAGCTGGTCCGCGACTCGATCGCGCCGCTCGCGGCGAAGTACGGCAAGAAGGTCGTCGTGTGGATCCAGGCGAAGACGATGGTCGACGTCAGCGCGTTCCAGGACCTGCCCGCCGTCGGCTCGATCGTGTGGTCGTCGTTCAACGGGATGTACCAGGCCCCCGCGATGGCGGAGCTGCTGTTCAACGACACCGTGACGCTCGAGGACGGCCGCCGCGCGGTCGCGAACTTCTCCGGGAAGCTGCCGCTGACCTGGTACTCGGACGTCGACGCCCAGCTGGGCGAGGCGACCGCGCCCGAGCTCGCCGTGCAGGACTACCGGATGACGCAGGCCGAGGGCGCCACGTGCGGCCGCACGTACCTCTACTACCAGGTGGGGGCCGGCTGCGCGCCGCCGGACCACGCGTTCGGCGCCGGGCTGTCGTACTCGTCGTTCGACTACGGGAAGCCGACCCTGTCGTCGTCGCGGGTCACGCCGAACGACGCCGTGACGGTCTCGGTGCGCGTCTCGAACCGCGACGCGCGCCGCCCCGGCAAGGCCGTCGTGCAGGTCTACGCGAAGGCCCCGAGGGGCGCGGACGGCGACGAGCGTCCGCTCAAGCAGCTCAAGGGCTTCGTCAAGACCGACGTCATCCGAGGGTCCGCGACGGCGAGGGTCACGATCGAGCCCGGTGACCTGTGGTTCTGGGACGACGAGGCGCACCGGAAGGTCTTCCCGACGGGGCGCTGGACCATCCTGGCGGGCCCGAGCTCGGCGGACGCCGACCTCAAGGCGACGACGCTGCGCGTGACCGGGCACCGCAAGGCCGGCGTCGAGGTCGTCTCGGCGCAGCCCGACGGCACCGAGCTGCGCCTCGACACCCCGGGCAACCGGATCAACGCGCAGCTGTCCGTCACCAAGCACGACCTGACGTTCTGGGACCTCGACGACCGTGCGCTCAAGGTCGCATACACGTCGTCGAACCCGAAGGTCGCGACGGTCGACCGCCACGGCACGGTCGCTCCCCGCGGCATCGGCGCCGCGCTCATCACGGCGACCGCCACCGCCCACGGCGAGAAGGAGTCGACGACCTTCCCGGTCGTCGTCACCGCGGGCGCGTTCGCCGCACCCGGCACCGTGTTCCCCGACGACCACCGGGCCGCCGTGGACTTCGCCGACCGGAGCGTGCCGCTGCGCGAGGCCATCCACCGGGGTGTCCGGCTCTCCGCCCGGCTCGTCCCGGCGGCCGTCGGCACGACGTACACGTTCCGGATCGCCCCGATGGACACCAACACCGCCGGGGCCTCGGTCACCGCCGCGGGCGTCCTGACCGCGGCGCGTGCGGGGCACGTGAGGGTCACGGTCACCGCGACCGTGGGCGGCGTGAGCACGTCGGAGTCGGCACTCGTGACCGTGACGGGACCGAAGGGACGGGGCCCCGGTCCCGGGCCCGGGCCGGGGCATCCGCACCAGGCCGGTCAGTAGCGGCGCGCCGGGAGGGCCGGGCACGAGCTCGGCCCTCCCGGCGTCAGACCGTCACGTGGCGGCGGGGGCCTGGTCAGGCTCGTCGGCTCGCACGACGCCACGCGCCGGGGGACATGCCGTGCGACCGGCGGAACACGCGCGCGAAGTACGCGGGGTCCGGGTACCCGACGCGGGTCCCGACGACCCCGACGAGCGCGTCGCCGGACTCGAGCAACCGGCGCGCCTCGGCCATGCGGTACTCGACGAGCCACTGCTGGACGGTCCGCCCGGTCCGCTGCCGGACGACCGTCGTGACGTGACCCGGGGTCAGCCCGAGCTCGGATGCGACGTCGCGGAGCGACAACGGCTCGGCGAACCGGCGTGCGAGCACCTCGAACGCGGCGGCGAGGAGCGGGTCGTCCCAGCTCTCCCGTGCGGACGGGGCGTCGACGAGGCGCGCGACGTCGACGAGCAGGAGGGTCAGGTGCGCGACCGCGGCCTCCGCGGCCCCCGCCAGACCTTGGGACCCCCGTTCGACCTCGGCCTCGAGGTCCGCCAGGCGGCGCACCCAGCGGGGTCGCTCGGCCTCCGGCACGCGCAGCAGCCGCACCGTCGTCGTCCCCGGCCCGACGAACGGCAGGAGGAGGGGGTGCCGACGCCAGGAGCGCAGCGCACCCGGGCTACGACCCTCGATCGCGTCGGGCGGGAAGAACACGGCCCGGACGACCCCGCCGAACACGCCCACGCCCGCGGGCCCGATGTCCTGCCCGGGCGGCACGACGAGCACGTCGCCGGTCGTGACCTCGAGCTCGACGTCCCCCGACCGGATCCGGTCCCCGCCCCGCTCGACGAACGCGAGCACGAGGAAGTCGTGCGCGTGCCGGTGCTCGACGGGCACCGTCGGGTCCAGGCTCTCCCGGCCGTGGAAACGCCGCGTGCTGACCGGCGGCCGGCCGGGGTGCCCGACCCACCCGTAGACCGGGACGCCGTCCGGCCGGTGGCGGCGCAGGCGCGTGGGCGCGTCGGACGCAGCGGTGCGCGGGTCGGCAGCCATCCGAACATCGTCCTACTCCTCCCCCTCCGTCGTCATGGCCGAGCGGGCTTGAGCCGTCCACGCTGGGAGAAAGCCGCTCGACCAAGGGCGGACCACCGAGGGGGAGAAGTCCTATGTCGACCCGAAGCACGGCCACCACAGGCGGGCGCCCCGCGCGACGCGACTACATGCCACCCATGGGCAAGACGTGGCTCCTGCCGCTCTACGACCCGTACTCGCGGCTCGTCGGAGCCGAGCGGCTGCACCGGCGCCTGCTCGACGAGGCGGCCCTGCGTCCCGACGAGCAGGTGCTCGAGATCGGCTGCGGCACCGGCAACCTGCTGCTGCTCGCCCACCGCCTGACACCGGGCGTCGTCACCACCGGCCTCGACCCGGACCGCGCCGCCCTCGCGCGTGCGGCACGCAAGGCCCGCCGACGCGGCGTCGACCTCCGGCTCGACCTCGGGTACGCCGACGCGATGCCCTACCCGGACGAGAGCGTCGACGTCGTCCTGTCGTCGCTCATGCTCCACCACCTGCCCGACGAGGTGAAGGTCGCCGCGTTCCGCGAGGTCCGTCGCGTGCTGCGACCCGGGGGCCGGCTCCACCTGTTCGACATCGTCGGCGAGAACCACGGTCACGGCCTCGCGGCACATCGAGCCCGGCGCAACCGGCAGCGCGACGCGGACGCCGACACGATCCCCGCGCTCGTACGCGCCGCCGGCCTCGACGTCGGGCACGCGACCCGGCTGCAGACCCGACTGGGCTCCTTCATCCTGGTCGCCGCGACCCGGTGAGACCCGAGCCCGGCCGCTGCTGCGGATGTTGCAAGCATGTGCAACATTGGCAGCACTTCTGGCACATCCGTCGAACGTGGCTACTGCGTTAGTTGCATCTGGCTGCTACATTCGAAGCATGCCAGCCACGAGTGCGCGGGTTCTCGCGATCCTCTCCGACCTGGCGGCCGGGCAATGGGGTCTCCTCACCACGGCTCAGGCGGCCCGGGCAGGGGTCACCCGCCTCCAGCTCGCCCGCCTGGCCGATGCCGCAGTGCTCGAGCGCGTCGCGCAGGGCATCTACGCGACGACAGCGGCACCCGCGGAGCACCGCGAGGTCCGGGCCGCGTGGCTCTCCCTCGACCCGACCAGCACCGCGGAGGAACGCCTCGCAGACCAGGTCGCCGCCGGAGTCGTCTCCCACACGTCCGCTGCCGCGCTGCACCGCCTGGGCGACCTCCTCGACGACGAGCCCGAGCTCACCCTCCCCCACCGCAAGCAGTCCCGCCGCGACGTCCGCCTGCACCGGCTAGACCTGACCGAGGACGACGTCACTCTTGTCGACGGCCTGCCGACCACCACCGTGGAGCGCACGGTCGCCGACCTCCTGCGTGACGGCCACGATCCTGAGCACGTCGCCCAGATCGTCGGACAGGGCGTACGCCGGGGGGTCATCGACATGCACGGCCTCGCACAGCACCTCGAGCCGCTCTCACACCGGCACGGGCAGCCCGACGGCCGCACCCTCGTGGAGCACCTCCTCGATCTCGTCGGTCTCAGCTCAGCGGCACTCGCACGCGAGCTGGCGGCAAGTCCCGCCGGCAAAGAGCTGGTCGCGGCAGGCCGGTACGAAGGCTTCCTCAGCGCCCTGAACGCGATGTCGACGATCACCGGGCTCCTTCCCGATCTCAACTTCGACCTCTCGCGTCTGCCCGAGCCGTACGCACGAGCGCTCGAGGGCGTCGACGCCGCGTCGGCGTACCCGGGCCGAGACGTCATGGCGTCGGCCTTCATCCCTGCGATCCAGGTGCTCACCGCGGCTCTGGAAGCGGTCGAGACCTCGCCGACAGCAGCAGGAGGGACGGCCCGGGACCGATCTGAGGTCGACGACGACGAGCACGACCGATGACCGACCTCCCCCACAGGTACGGCAGCGGTGTCGCGTTGTGGACGGCGATGACAGCCCGCGCGAAGGCCATGGCCAAGCAGACCGGTGTGGACACCGGTGCGCTGGTCCGCCAGTTCGTGTTCGGACGGTTCCTCGCCCGCGTGTTCCACGACCACACGGTGCCGTGGGTGCTGAAGGGCGGCACCGCCGTTCTCGCTCGCGTGAGCGACGCCCGGACGACCAAGGATGTCGACCTCCTCCTTGAGCTCGGAAGTCTCGACGCCGCGGTCCAGGCTCTTCGGGAGGTCACCGCGATCGACCTCCGCGATCATTTCCGGTTCGTCATCACGGGCGTCGAGCCCAGCCTCGGGGGCGCGGGGCAGCCGGCCGTGGACGGGTGCCGTGTCAACGTCGACGCCTACTGCGGCGCGATGCGCAAGGACCGGTTCGGTGTCGACCTCGTGACGGGGTCACTGATGACGGCCGCACCTGACATCCACGTCGATCGTGTCCTGGAGCTGCGGGGCATCGAGCCGCAGCTCATGCGTCTGTATCCGGTCGTCGACCACGTCGCCGACAAGCTCTGCGCGACGCAGGCGACGTACGGCGCCGACCGTGACCTCCCCTCCAGTCGAGTACGCGACCTGGTCGACCTCGTCGTCCTGGCCCGCTCACAGGATGTCGACGGACCCGCGCTCATCGGCGCCGTGCGCGGCGAGTGGGCCCATCGAGGCCTGCCGGGAGCACCGGTGTTCGCACCACCGCCTCACTGGGATCGCCTCTACCCGCGCGAGGCACGCAAGACCTCGGCGGTCGCGGACGTGACACGCTTCGAAGACGCGGTCGCGCTCGTCAGCGCATTCCTCGCTCCTGCACTCGACGGCACGGCATCCGACAGACGGTGGATCGCGAGTGAGCGTCGTTGGACGAACGCCCACTCGGGGGATCTTCGACTGCCGTGACCAAGCGCTCGGTTCGCGGGCCGCTACGAGGGTCGGCTCGGCCGTCGTTGGCGATCTGCGCGGAGAGGGCCGTGGTCGACACCATTCCGCGGTCGTAGCGAGTCACGGAGGTCCGGACCGTGTTCGCGGGTCCGACGAGCGGGAGGTCAGGGGGCGAAGAGGCGGACGAGGGCCTCGACGCGATCGTCGGTCGCGGCGGAGAGGCGGCCGGCGCGGTGCAGCGAGGCGAGGCCGTGCATCGCGCCCCACAGCATCTCGGCCGTCGTCTCGGGCTCGGCGGGCAGACGCTCGAGCCGCTGCAGCGTGTCGACGATCGCGGCGAAGCCGGCCTTCATCACCTCCGGGGTGTCGTCCTCGGCGAACGGGACGACGAGCGGCAGCAGGAACATCGCGTCGTACGTGGCCGGGTTCCGCGCGGCGAAGTCCAGGTAGGCCGTGACGAGTGCCCGGACCCGCTCGTCGTCGGACAGCTCCTCCCCGCGCGACGCGGGCGCCAGGGCCGCCGCGATCTCCTCGAAGCCCACGAGCGCGACGGCCGTGACGATCTGCGCACGCCCCTGCGGGAAGTGACCGTAGAGCACGGGCTGGCTGTACTCGATCGCGTCCGCGAGGCGCCGGGTCGTCACGGCCTCCCAGCCCTGCTCCTCGGCGAGGGTGCGTGCTGCGGCGACGATCCGGTCCCGGCGCTCCTGGACCTCGCGCGCTCGTCGTTCGGCGGCGGGGGTCGGCATGCGGCGAGCCTAGCACCGCTAGATTGTCGGTGCTACCTTGCCTAGCACTGCTAGATACTGCGTTGTCGACTCACGGATGGAGCACATGTCATGGAGTGGTTGCCGATCGTCGCCGTCGTCGTCACCGGCCTGATGGTGGGGGTGGAGCTGTCCGTCGCGTTCGTCGTCAACCCGATCACCGACGCCTTGCCGGACGACGCCAGGATCCTCGCCCGCGCCCACGGCGGGCGCATGCTCGGGCGTGTCATGCCGTTCTGGTACATCGGCTCCACGCTCCTGGCCGCCGCCACGGCGCTCGTCGAGCCCGACGCCGCGGCGCTCGCCTGGACCGCCGCCGGGCTGCTCGTCGTCAGCGTCGTCCTGTCCGTCACCCTCCTCGTCCCGATCAACGACCGGGCCAAGCAGTGGACGCCCGACACCGCACCCGACGACCACCACGAGCAGGCGCGCCGGTGGGACGACCTCCACCTCGTCCGCCTCGCTGTCATCGTCGCCGCGTTCGTGCTGCTCGCGATCGCCTCCGCCCGGTAGGGCAGGCGACCGTTCTGTGGCGCTGGGGCCGGGAGGTCCCTGCGGAACTCACCCGGGCACCTGCTCGTCTCAGAGCTCCAGGACGGTGAGCAGGCTGCGCCCGTGCTCGGACTCGGCCAGCACGGTGCCGGTCTCGTGGAATCCGAGCTTGCTCAGGACCCGGCGGGACGCCACGTTCCAGTCCCAGACGCTGGCCCACAGCCGGGCGTAGCCCGCGCCACGCGCCCAGGAGACCACCGCCAGGCCCGCCTCGGTGGCGTAGCCGTGGCCGTGAGCCGCGCGCAGCAGCTCGAACGCGAGCTCGGGCTCGTCGGGCTCGCGCGCGGTCAGGCCGCAGTACCCGATGACGTCGCCGGTGTCCCTGAGGTGGACACCGAGGAGGCCCGGCTGCGCGCCGAGGCCCGCGGCGACCTCTGCGACGGTCGGCCGACCGCCGGAGTCGACGCGCCGGTGCGCGGGCACGCGCGGGTCCCGCTCGGTCCAGAGCCGGCGGTACGTCGCGGCGTCCTCGACCCTGCGCGGTCGCAGGACGAGGCGCGCGGTCTCGAGCGTGACCAGGTCGATTCCCAGGAATCTACCCACCATCACCAGTCGTCGACCGGGAATCTTCTCCCGGCCCTTGACAGGATTATTTGTCAAGGGTGAGGCTCGACGCATGCAGGACGTCGAGGTCATCGAGGACGCGGGCATCGCTGCGGCCGCGCTGGACCCCGTGCGCGCCCGTCTCCTCGGCGAGCTGCGGGTCCCGGCGTCCGCCGCCGGGCTCGCCGCACGGGTGGGCATCGCACGTCAGAAGGTCAACTACCACCTGCGGTCGCTCGAGGCGCACGGCTTGGTGGAGCTGGCCGACGAGCGCCGTCACGGCGGCATCACCGAGCGCGTGCTGCGCGCGACAGCGCGCACCTACGTCGTCTCTCCCGCGGCCGTGACCCCGTCGGCGGCCGACCCGTCCACCACCGCCGACCACCTGTCGGCCGGGTACCTGCTCGCGCTGGCAGGGCGGCTCATCCGCGAGGTCGGCACGCTCGCACGGCGGGCGGGCACGTCCGGCGGTCGGCTGCCGACCATGACGCTCGACACGACGATCGGCTTCCGGTCGGCCGCCGACCGCGCGGCCTTCGCCGAGGACCTCACCGCCGCCGTCCTCCAGCTGGCCGCGCGCTACCACCACGACGACGGGCGACCGCACCGGCTCGTCGTCGCCGCCCACCCCGTCCCCGAGGAGGAGACATGAGCACCACCCCGGACGTCCCGTACCGCCTGCAGTTCAGCGTCGAGGTCCCCGGCACACCGGAGCAGGTGTGGGACGCCATCGCGACGGCGCGGGGCATGAGCGCGTGGTTCCTGCCCACCGACCTCGACGAGCGCGAGGGCGGCTCACTGCACTTCGCGATGGGCCCCGAGATGGGCTCGGACGGCCGCATCACCGGCTGGGACCCGCCGCGGCGCCTCGAGTACGAGGAGGACTGGGCCGCGCTCATGGGCAAGGACCCCGCGACGCTCAGCCCGCTCACGTCGGAGTTCGTCGTCGAGGCGACGTCGGGTGGCACCTGCGTCGTGCGCGTCACCAGCAGCGGCTTCGGGGTGGGCGCCGACTGGGAGCAGGAGTGGTGGGACACGCTCGCGCCGGGGTGGCTCCCCTCGTTCGACACGCTGCGCGCCTACCTGCGGCACTTCGCCGGGCAGAAGGCCACGCGCCTGGACGTCAGCGCCTCCTTCCCGGGCGGCGAGGCGGAGCTCTGGTCCACGTTGCGGGACGAGCTGGGCCTCACCACCGAGGGCGCGAGCATCGAGGTGAACGGCACGACCGGCACCGTCGAGCTGATCGCCGAGCGGCACGCGGTCGTGCGGCTGACCGCACCCGTGCCCGGGCTGCTCAGCATCGGCGTGTGGCCCGACGAGGACGGCTCCGCCCTCGCGATCCTGCGAGCCTCGCTCTTCTCTGCCGATGCGCCCGACTACGTGCGCCGCGAGGAGACGACCTGGCAGACGTGGCTCGACAGGCTGCCCGTCGCCTCAGCCCGGCTCGACCGGTAGCCAGAGCTCCACGGTGGCGGTGCTGAAGTCGTCGGCGCGCTCGAGCACCGCGACCACCTCGGGCCCGGGCCGCAGGCGCCACGGGTTCGACGGGAACCACTCGGTCGCCGTGGCCGCCCAGAGCGCCTGCAGGGCGTCCGGGTAGGGCCCGGTCACGCGGAACACGGCCCAGGTCCCGGCGTCGACGGGCAGGACGTCGAGGTCGTCGGGGACCGTTGCGACGTCGGAGACGGCGACACCGTGCAGGTACGTGAGCTCGGTGCCCTCGCGACGGTCGGGGTCGAGGTCGTCGCTCACGGCGAGCAGGCCGTGCGGCTCGGTGTCGCCCAGCGCCTTCAGCCGTTGGTGCTCCGGCGGGGTCAGGGATGCGACGTGCTGCTGGATGGCCGGGTTCACGCCCTCGTGCACGAGGGGCACGCGGGCGGCGTGGCCGACCAGGCGGAACGCGGGTCGGGTGACGAGGCGGACGTCCATGGGGGCTGCTCCTTCGACGGTCAGGCGGAACCTGAGGCAGGGCTGGGTGCGGAAGGGGCCGCCGTCGCGCCGGGCCTGGCCGGGGCTGACGCCGTGCACGGACTGGAACGCCCGGCCGAACGCCTCGGCGGAGCCGTAGCCGTACCGCACGGCCAGGGTCAGCAGGTCGTCCGAGCCGGCCACCAGGTCCGCGGCGGCCGCGGTCATCCGCCTGCGCCGCACGTACTCCGACAGCGGCATCCCGGCGAGGGCCGAGAACATCCGTCGCAGGTGGTACTCGGTGGTCCCGAGCGTGGCGGCGAGGCGGTCGACACCGAGTTCCTCGGTGAGGTCGTCCTCGACGAGGTCGACGAGTCGGTTGAGCCAGGCGATCACGGTGCTCCCTTCCGAGCTCGGTTGCGAGCTTCCTTCCGACGACCACTGTGGTCTCCTCGCACGCCTCCCGACCCGATCTTCGCGGTCCGTCCCGATCAGTCGTCCGCGGGGCCGGGCCGCCGCTCGGGTGTGCCCCTGCGTCACGCCTCGGCGCGAGCACGACGACGACCGGTGCCACCATGGCGGGATGACCGAGCCCGAGCACCCGGCAGACCTGCGCGTGGTCGGGGTGTCGCTGGACTGCGCGGACCCGGTCGAGCGCGCCCTGGCGCTGGGGGCGCGGCTGGCCGATCCGCAGCCGGACCGCCGGTGGCGCGTGCTGCTGGATCCCGCCGGCCACCCGTTCTGCATCACCACCGTGGTGCCACCGGACGTCGTCGCGACCACGTAGCCGCCCGTCCGGAGCCGCCCGCCCGGAGCGCGGCACCGACGGGTGTCACCTGCTAACCGTTACGGCGTCGCCGCCCCGGTGGTCTCGCGCCGCCCCCGCGCGCCACGATGGCGAGCGTCGATGTGAGCGCTCTCATGCAGTCTCCGACCGGGCGGAGCGCCTGCACCGCAGCGTCGTGGCAGCACGGCCGCGACATCGACCGCACAAGGGAGTGCTCATGAGAACGACACGTCGTCGTCGCTGGTGCGCCGTACTGGCCACGGCCGCTCTGGTGGCGTCCGGCCTCGCGCTCGGCGCGGGCGCGCACGCCGCCGTCCCCCTGGCCCAGGCGGCCGCGCCCACGGTCGACGAGCCGGCGCCGCTGCCGCCGCTGGGCTGGAACAGCTGGAACACGTTCTACTGCAACATCGACGAGCAGATGATCCGCCAGACGGCCGACGCGATGGTGAGCTCGGGCATGGCGGCGGCCGGCTACCGGTACGTCGTCGTCGACGACTGCTGGATGCAGGACACGCGCGACGGCAACGGCAACCTGCGCGCCCGCACGGACCGGTTCCCGTCGGGGATGAAGGCGCTCGGCGACTACATCCACAGCAAGGGCCTGAAGTTCGGGATCTACCACGCGCCCCGCGAGAAGACCTGCAACCAGTACTTCGCGAACCTGCCTGGCACGTCGTCGTACGGGCGTGAGCAGCAGGACGCGAACCTGTTCGCGTCCTGGGGCGTGGACTACGTCAAGCACGACTGGTGCGACCCGCGCGGCAACGTGCAGGAGCAGGCGCAGGTCTTCAAGCGGTTCGGCGACGCGCTCAAGGCCACCGGCCGGCCGATCGTCTACTCGATCAACCCGAACAGCGCGCACTCCAACACCGCCCCGACGTACTCGGGCTGGGGCGCGTTCGCCGACATGTGGCGCACGTCCGAGGACCTGTCCGCGTCCTGGTCGACGGGCTGCTCACCGTGGGCCGACTGCTTCGTCGGGATCACCGAGGCGCTCGACATCGTCGAGCCCATGCGCGAGTGGACCCGGCCCGGCCAGTACAACGACCCCGACATGCTGATGGTCGGCGTCCGCAACGCGCTCAGCGCCACCGAGAACCGCGCGCACATGAGCATGTGGGCGATGCTCAGCGCCCCGCTCGTCGCGGGCAACGACATCCGGAACATGAGCTCCGACGTGCGGTCGATCCTCACCAACCGCGACGTCCTCGAGATCGACCAGGACCCGCTGGTCCGGCAGGCCGCCCGCGTGCGCGACGACGGCGACGCCGAGGTGTGGGCGAAGCCCCTGGCGGACGGCTCGGTGGCCGTCGCGCTCCTCAACCGCGGCAACGGCACCCGGCAGATCTCGACGACGCTGAACCAGGTCGGGCTCGGCAACGGCACGTACCAGTACCGCGAGGTGTGGACGGGCGCGACGGGCACGACGACGAGCCAGCTCTCCGCACAGGTGCCGCAGCACGGCGTCGCGCTGTTCCGCGTCCGGACCAGCGACGGCTCCACGCCGGACCCCACCCCGACGCCCACGCCGGACCCGGGCGAGTTCCGGCTCGCCAGCGCGTCGTCGGGACGCTGCCTCGACGTGCCGAACAGCAACTCGACAAACGGCACCGGCCTGGTGATCTGGGACTGCCACTCGAACGCCAACCAGCGGTGGACCGCCGGAAGCGACGGCACGCTGCGCGCGCTCGGCAAGTGCCTCGACGCACCGCCGAGCGCCACGGCGGGCACGCGCGTGCAGCTCTGGGACTGCAACGGCGGCACCAACCAGCAGTGGACACAGCTGGGCAACGGCACGATCCGCGGCGTTCGGTCGGGCCTGTGCCTGGACGTCGACCGCAACCTCACGGCGAACAACACCGCCGTGCTGCTGTGGACGTGCACGGGCGCGGCCAACCAGGTCTGGACGCGCCGGTAGGAGCGGGCAGGTTCAGCGGGGGCCTGCCGAGGCTCACCGGTTCCGTCCGTCACGCGGACCGGTGAGCCGCCTGGCGGAGGGGTGGGCGCGGGGCCCATCCCTCCGCCGGGCGCCCGCTCGTCGCGCGCGTCGGAGTCGGGCAAGGTGGACGTCGAGGAACGGAGGAACCCGTGGCTGACGTCCCCGTGCCGTTCGAGGTGCACCCGTCCGGCGCCTACCTGCACGGCACCAAGGCGGACCTGAAGGTCGGCGACGTGCTCGTCGCCGGACGGCGGTCGAACTACGGCTCAGGCCGCGACGCGCGTTTCGTCTACGTCTCCCAGACGCTCGACGCCGCGACGTGGGGCGCCGAGCTGGCGGCGGGCGAGGGGCGCGGGCGGATCTACGTGGTCGAGCCGACGGGCGACCTGGAGGACGACCCGAACGTCACCGACCAGCGCTTCCCCGGGAACCCGACCCGCTCGTTCCGGACCCGCGAGCCGGTCCGGGTGGTGGGCGAGATCGAGGACTGGGTGGGCCACCCGGCCGAGCAGGTGACGGCCATGCGCGCGCACGTCGAGCAGCTCGCGCGCGACGGCGTGGAGGCCGTCGAGGACTGAGCGCCGCCCCGTCAGGTGTCGGTGCGCAGGCGGGCGTGCAGGTGCATGTCGTGGTGCCCGTCCGCGTGCAGCGCGTGGCCGCGGCGCACACCCTCCGGACGGCAGCCGAGCAGCTGCGCCACCCGGCAGGACGCGGCGTTGCGCGTCGAGTGCTCGACCTCGACACGGTGCAGGCCGAGGTCCTCGAACGCCCAGCGCAGCGCCTCCGTACCGGCGCGCACCGCGACGCGGCGCCCGCGTGCCTCCGGGACCACCCAGTACGCCATGGCGGCGAACCCCTCGTGCAGGTCGAGGTGTGTGAGCGCGACGCGCCCCACCAGGACGTCCGACGACGACGCCACGGAGTGCTCCGGCCCAGCCGGCTCCCCGCGCGGCGCCGTGACCGCCCACTCCGCAGCGCGTTCGTCGCGCCACGCGGCCTTCTTCCCCTCGATCCAGGAGCGTGCCTCGTCCTCGTCGGACATCGTGCGCGCGTGCCACACGCGGATCGCGTCGTCGGTGTACGCGGCGCACACCGCAGCGGCGTCGTCGGGATGCCACGGGCGCAGCACGAGGCCGTCGGCGACGAGGCTGGGCTGGTCGCGGGAGCCCCAACGACCGGCAGGGACGACGGGCGCGGCGAGGAGAGGCACAGGACGAACCTGCCAGGTCCGGGCGGATGAGACCAGTGCGGGCCCGTGACGTCGGACGGCGCACGGAGGGGCAGGATGGAGCGATGACCGACCACACGGCGAGCGACGAGCTCTCGCCCGACGACCACCTCGGCACGGGCCGCGCACCGCACGACGACGAGGGGCGCACGCCGCGCGCCGACTGGAACCCACGCGGCCCGCGGGTGCGCCGCGACCCTCTCGCCGCGTACGACGCGCTGCGCACCCACTGCCCCGTGGCGCACGGCCCCGACGGCGCGTGGACGCTGTTCTCGCACGCCGACGTGACGGGGACCGCGCTGGACCACAGCACCTTCTCGAACGCGGTCTCCCGGCACCTGCAGGTGCCGAACGGGCTGGACGGTGCGGAGCACACCACGTTCCGGGCGGTCGTCGACCGCTACTTCACGCCCGAGCGCATGGCGGCGGTCGAGCCGGTCGTCGTGCAGGTCGCGGACGAGCTCGTCGGGACGCTCGACGTGCCCGGACCCGTCGACGCGGTGGCGCTCGGCGCGCGGTTCGCGGTGCGTGCGCAGAGCGCGTGGCTGGGGTGGCCGGCGGACCTGGAGGAGGAGCTGCTCGCGTGGGTCGCGGAGAACCGCGCGGCCACGCGCTCGCGCGACCGGGCCCGCACCGCGGCCGTCGCCGCGCACTTCACGCGCATCATCACGGCGCTGACGGCCGCGCGGCGCGGCGACGAGGCGCCCGACGACGTGACGACCGAGCTCGTGCGCGACCGCGTCGACGGACGGCCCCTCACCGACGAGGAGGTCGTCTCGATCCTGCGCAACTGGACCGGCGGCGACCTCGCGTCGATGGCGCTGTGCGTCGGCGTGGTCCTCACCTACCTGGCCGACCACCCGGACCTGCAGGCGCACCTGCGCGCCGGCGTGCCGGACCGCGAGCTGGACCGCGTGCTCGACGAGATCCTGCGCATCGACGACCCGTTCGTCTCCAACCGCCGCATCGCCACGCAGTCCGTCACCATCGGCGGGCGGGAGGTCGCGGCCGGCGACCAGGTGCTCGTCCACTGGACCGCGGCGAACCGCGACCCGCGCGTCTTCGGCGACCCGGACGGGTTCGACCCCGACGCGCACGCGCCGTACAACCTGGTCTGGGGCATCGGCAAGCACGTCTGCCCCGGACGGCCGCTCGCGACGCTCGAGCTGCGCGCCCTCACCCGCGCGGTCCTCGCCGCGACGACCGCCGTCGAGCCTGACCCCGCGCGAGCCCGCGAGCGCGAGCGTCCCCCGGCGGGTGGCTGGGCGTCCGCCCCGCTCGTCCTGCGCTGAGACCGCGCAATCGATTCAGACCTGGAGCGGAACGCGACTTCCACCCCCGGCGTCCGGCGGGCGGGTGCACGCTCGCCCTGACCGTCGTCCACCGGGAAGGGATCGTCATGACCAGGCAGGGCATCGTCCGGACGTGGAGCCGCGTGCTCGCGGTGCTGCTGGCGGGAACCGCGCTCGTCGCGGTCCAGTCGCAGGCGCAGGCTGTGCCCCCGGGAGGCGAGACCGAGCCGGTGACGGGCAACGCCACGTGGTTCGACAACCTCGGCTCGCCGTACGGCGGGTGCGGGCTGCCGCAGGACCAGCTCGAGACGCAGAACTGGATCGCGCTGAACGTCTACGACACCCCCGGCGACTACACGATGTACCCGCGGCCCATGGCGGCGGACGACCCGAAGGTCGGCCTGTTCGACAACGGCCGCAACTGCGGGCGCTGGGTGCGGGTCTCGATCGACGACTACTGCACGGGCATCAACGACGGCGCCGCAGGGCAGGCGTTCTGCCGGGGCGGCCAGTGGGTCGAGGACAAGTACAACGGCGCGACGCTGGACATGCTCGTCGCGGACTCGTGCGGCGACCCGAACGCGTGGTGCCGCGACGACCCGTACCACCTGGACCTCGCGCACGCGTCGATCAACACGTTCGTCAAGAACGGCGCTCCGGTCGGTGACCTGGAGCCCGCGCACTGGGGCAACCGCCACGTGACCTGGGAGTTCATCGAGGCGCCGAACTACTCCGGCGACATCGAGATCGGCTTCATCCAGGGCTCGGAGAAGTGGTGGGCCGGCGTCTCGATCAACCACCTGCCGAACGGCATCCACGGCATCGAGCACTTCGCGGACGGCGCGTGGGTGCCGACCCCGATGAACGTCGACATGGGCCAGTCGTTCCTGCTCAAGCCGACGACCGCGGGCGGCACCGACTACAAGATCCGCGTCAAGGACGTGGACGACGAGTACCTGTTCGGCGGCCGCGAGTACTCGTTCTCCCTGCCGACGAGCTGCGGCGGCAAGTGCTCGGCGCCCCGCACGGTCGTCTCGTACACGACGACGGGCGGCACGGACCCGACCGAGGAGCCGACGGACGACCCGACCGAGGACCCGACGGACGAGCCCACCGAGGACCCCACGGACGACCCGACGGACGAGCCCACCGACGACCCGACGGACGACCCGACCGACGAGCCCACCGACGACCCGACGGACGACCCGACCGACGAGCCCACCGACGACCCGACGGGTGACGGCGCCGTCTGCACCGCGACGTTCACGGCCGTGAGCACCTGGCCCGGTGGCTTCCAGGGGGAGGTCACCGTCAAGGCCGGCTCGTCCGCGCTCTCGTCGTGGACCGTCACGCTGTCCGGCACGTCGCTGGCGACGGTGTGGAACGGCGTCTCGTCGGCGTCCGGCTCGACCGTGACGGTCCGCAACGCCCCCTACAACGGCGCCGTCGCCGCGGGCGGCTCGACGTCCTTCGGGTTCATCGGCACCGGGAATCCCGGCGCTCCTGCTCTGACCTGCACCTCATGACTTCCTGACGCCTGAGCGATCCCCCGTGTCAGTGGGGCGGGCGGGGGCGCCGGTGCCAGACTGGCAGGCACGGCGACCGGGAGGCACCCATGGGCAAGCTGATCTACGCGGCGAACGTCTCCCTCGACGGGTACCTGGAGGACGCGACGGGAGCGTTCGACTGGTCGGTTCCCGACGAGGCCGTGCACCAGTTCTGGAACGACCACGAGCGCGGCATCGGCACGTCCCTCTACGGCCGTCGCATGTACGAGACGATGCGCGTCTGGGAGGACGACGACTGGCTGGCCGACGAGCCGGCGGTGGTCCAGGAGTACGCGCAGATCTGGCGTGACGCGGACAAGGTCGTGTACTCGACGACGCTGGAGTCCGCCCCGACGGCCCGCACCCGGATCGAGCGGACGTTCGACCCGGAGGCGGTCCGGCGGCTCAAGGAGGAGTCGGCGGCGGACCTGAGCATCGGCGGCGCGATCATCGGCGCCGAGGCGTTCCGGCACGGGCTGGTCGACGAGTGCGTGCTGCTCGTGTGCCCGGTGGCGGTGGGCGGCGGCAAGCCCGCGCTGCCGCTGGGCGTGCACCTCGACCTGGAGCTGCTGGACCTGCGCCGCTTCGACAACGGCGTGGTCGCCGTCCGGCACGCGGTCCGCCGCTCCTGACGCGGCCCCTACACGGGGGACCCGACCGGCTCGCGATCCGGCTCGGCCACGGGCATGGGGCGGCGCGCGCGGCGCAGCAGACGCATGGCGTTGAGGATGACGATCAGCACGGACGCCTCGTGCACGAGCATCCCGACCGTCATGGTCACGCCGCCCGCCAGCACACCGGCCAGCAGGGCCGCGACCGTGAGCAGCGCGAGAGTGATGTTCTGGCGCATGACGCGCACGGTCCGCCGGGCGAGCGCGAACGCCTCGGGAAGCGTGCGCAGGCGTTCGCCCATGAGCGCGAGGTCCGCGGTCTCGACCGCGACGGCCGAGCCCGCAGCCCCCATCGCGACGCCGACGTCGGCGGTCGCCAGGGCGGGCGCGTCGTTCACGCCGTCGCCGACCATCGCGACGACGTGCCCCTGACGCTGGAGCTCGGCGACGGCCTCGAGCTTCTCCTCGGGCAGCAGGCCGGCGTGCACCTCGTCGACGCCCGTCGCCTGCGCGACCGCGTGGGCGACGAGGGGCGCGTCGCCGGTGAGCATGACGACGCGGTGGATCCCGGCCGCGTGCAGGTCGCGCACCGTCACGGCCGCGTCGGCGCGGACCTCGTCGGCGACCGCGAGCACCCCGACGACGTCGTCGTCCACCGCGACGAGCATCGCGGTCCGGCCCGCCGCGGACAGCCGCCGCACCTCGGCCGCCGCGCGCTCGTCGTCGGGACGCCCGTGCTGCGCGAGCAACGCGGGACTGCCCACGAGGACCCGGCGCCCGTCGACGGTCGCGACGATCCCCTGGCCGGGGACCGGTTGGGCGTCCTCGGGCAGCCCGCTCACGCGCACCCCCTCGGCCGCGGCGGCCTCGACGACCGGCCGGGCCAGCGGGTGCTCGGAGCCGGCCTCGGCCCGCGCCGCCCACCTCAGCACGTCGGTGCGGTCCGCCGCGGGGTGCAGGACGACGACGTCGGTCAGCCGCGGCCGCCCCACGGTCAGGGTGCCGGTCTTGTCGAGCGCCACCGCGTCGACCGCGGCCGACCGCTCGAGGTACTCCCCGCCCTTGACGAGGATGCCGTCCTTGGCGGCCCGCCCGATCCCGGCCACCACGGCGACGGGGACGGAGATGACGAGGGCGCCCGGGCAGCCGATGACCAGCAGCGTCAGCGCCAGGGTGACGTCGCCCGTGACGATCCCGCCGACGACGGCCAGCGCGACGATCGCCGGGGTGTACCAGGCGGAGAACCGGTCCATGTACGCCTGGGTGCGGGCCTTGGCGTCCTGCGCCTCCTCGACGCGGTGGATGATGCGCGCCAACGTCGTGTCGGACCCGACGCCCGTGGCCCGCACCTGCAGCAGCCCGCCGCGCGACACCGTGCCGGCGAACACCCGGTCGCCGGGCGTCTTCTCCACCGGGATCGACTCCCCGGTGACGGACGCCTCGTCGAGCGCGCCCGTGCCCGCCACGACCGTCCCGTCGACGGGCACCTTCGCGCCGTTCTTCACGACGACGAGCTCGCCCACGGCCACCGCCGCGGCCGGGACCTCGACCTGCTCGTCGTCGCGCAGGACGACCGCGACGTCGGGCGCCACGGCGACGAGCTCGGCCAACGCCGAGCGGGTCCGCGTCAGCGTGGCCGACTCCAGCGCGTGCCCCACGGCGAACAGGAACGTCACCGCGGCGGCCTCCCAGTAGCTGCCGATCACGACGGCACCGAGCGCCGCGACCGACACGAGCAGGTCGATCCCGACGACCTTGGCCTGCAACGCGCGCAGGGCCTGCACGACGATCCCGGCCCCGGCGACCGCGGCCGCCGCGACCATCAGACCGTCCCGCACCCGCCCTGCGCCGAACAGCTCGTCGGCCGCGAACGCCGCGACGATCAGCGCTCCCGACACGACGGGCACGACCCACCGGCGGCCCGCCGGCCGCTGCAGCGTGCTCATGACGTCTCCCGACTCTCGCGGGCCGCGTCAGAACGCCGACGGGCGGGCGACGTACCCGGCCTTGGCGACGGCCGCGACGAGGTCCTCGACGCCGACGACGTCCGCGTCGTGGGTGACCTCGATGCGCGCGGAGGCGAAGTGCACGACGACCTCGCTCACGCCCGGCAGCGCGCCGAGCCGCTTCTCGATCTTCGCCACGCACGAGGGGCAGGTGAACCCCTCCGCGCGCAGGGTCGTGCGGGTGGTGGTGACAGCGTCGGTGCTCATGGCTCCGGTGGTCCTTCCTCGAGTCGCACCCCGGACGGGGTGCTGACCTCGACGTTAGGAAGGCGCTCGGCACCGGACGATGACGCGCATCAATCAACCGCGCACCGGCCGACGACGGCCCTGCGTCACGCGCCGGACGAGGCGACGGCGGTGAGGCGGTCGCGGTCCAGGACCGAGGTCCAGCGGCGACCGGAGTCGATGACGCCGTCCTTGCGCAGCCGGCTCATGACGCGCGAGACCGACTCGGGCGTGGAGCCCGTCATGCCCGCCAGGTCGTGCCGCGTGAGCGGGACCTGGATGAGGCTGCCGCCGCCGGCGCGCTCCTGGCCGAACCGGTCCGCGAGGCGCAGGAGCGTGCTCGCGACGCGCTGCGCGACGGTGTCGGTGGACTGCGCCGTCAGCCCGGCCCGCGCCTGCGCGAGCTGCGCCGCCGTGTCGTCGAGCGCGCGCAGCGCGACCTGCGGGTGCCGCACGAGGATGTCGCGGAACGCGGCGGCGTCGAGCCGCAGCGCGCACGTCGTCGTCATGGCGCGCACCGTCTCGGCGTACGTCGAGCGGCCCAGGGACTGCAGACCGCCGAACAGGTCGCCGGGCGCGAGGACGTCGACGACGACCTCCTTGCCTCCGGCGGTCGGGTGGGACGCCTTCGCGCGGCCCGCGGCGAGCACGTAGAGGTGCTCCGCCGGCTCGCCGGCGAGGTAGAGCGGGTCGTCCTGCGCCCAGGACAGCGCGACGACGTGCTCGTCGATGCTCCGCAGCTCGTCGTCGGACAGGCCTGCGAACAGCGGCACCTGCGACAGCACGCGCATCCGCACGGGCGCGGGGCAGGCGTGCGGTTCGGCGCACGTGGCACGCAGCGGCACCCGGCGTCGGGCGGCCGGGGCGTCGGCGCGGCTGTCGTCGGCGGGCGTCGTGCCGCCGGCGAGCGAGGCAGTGGTCACGGCTCCTCCTCCGCCTCAGGATGTCCGCGCCGTCCGGGGAGTCCGGGCGTCCACCTCCACCATCGCTCCCGCGACGCCTCCGGACAGCGGACGAAGGTCCGAGGCGCACGGGCGGGTGCGCGCGCGACGCTGCGGTGATGACGTCCGCGGACCTCGCCGGATCCCCGTCCACCACGACGGTCGGCACCGACCGGCTGCTCCTGCGGCGGTTCACGCCCGACGACGGCGCGCGTCTGTACGCGATCCTGTCCCGGCCCGAGGCCGTGGAGTTCGAGCCGTACGGCGTGGAGACGCGCGCGCGGTGCGACGAGCTCGCCGCGGCGCGCGCGCAGGACCCGTCGTTCTGGGCGGTGTGCCTGCGGGACGAGGGCACGCTCGTCGGGATCGTCTACCTGCACCACGACGACCCGCGCGAGTGGCGCGGCCACACCCTCGGCTACGTGTTCCACCCCGACCACTGGCACCAGGGGTACGCGACCGAGGCGTGCCGCGCCCTCCTGGACGTGTGCTTCCTGCTGTGGGGCGCGCACCGGGTGTGCGCGCACTGCGACCCGCGCAACGAGGCGTCCTGGCGGCTGCTCGAACGCCTCGGGCTGCGCCGCGAGGGCCGTCTGCGGCAGGCCGCGTCGTTCTCGACCGACGACGCCGGGCACCCGGTGTGGCACGACGCCTATCTGTACGCGGTGCTCGACACCGAGTGGGGCCGCGCGGGCGACTGAGCGGTCAGGGGGTCGCGACGACGAGGCGCATCGTGCCCACGTACTCGGCCTGCGCGCGCAGGTGCCCGTGCGCCCGGTCCCACGCCCCGCTCGCGAGGTCGTCCGCGAGCCGGTCGAGCCCGCGGCGCACGGCAACCGGGTCGGTGAGCCCGAAGCCCGACGTGGCCGCACGCACCTCCGGGCGCAGGAACGCCTCGGGGCGGCCGTAGAACGCCTCACCGAACCCGTCGACGCAGTCGAGCGGGATGGGCACGGCGTCGACGCGAACCTGCCCACCCTCGTCGCCGAGCACGCCGGTGACCTGCTCGATCGTCGGGAAGCGCCCCTCGTCCAGCGCGACGACCTCGGGGAAGTACTCCGCGAGCCAGTACCGCCGCAGCGCGGGCGCATCGACCGTGAGGACGACGACGGGCCCACGGGCGACGCGCCGCAGCTCGCGCAGCCCACGCTCGACGTCGGACCACTGGTGGATCGTCACCATCGCCATCGCGGCGTCGAACGCGTCGTCGTCGAACGGCAGGTGCTCTGCCGTCGCGTCGAGGGCCGGCGCCGCACCGGCGGGGCGCTGCGCGCGCATCGTCGCCGACGGCTCGACCGCGAGCACGTACCGGTCGGCAGGCTCGTAGGAGCCGGTGCCCGCTCCGACGTTCAGCACCGTGCGGGCGTCCCCGAGCGCCGCGTGGACCCGGGCCTCGATCCGCGGGTCGGTCCGGCGCACGGTCGCGTACCGGCGGCCGTGCCGCTCGTAGTCGACGTCACCGGCCCGGCGCTCGCGGGTCACCATGCCGTCGATCCCACACGGACGACCGGCGCGCGGGCCAGTCATTTCGGACGCCGTGCTCCTAGGGGGTCGGGCGGGCCTCGTCCGACGAGAGCGCGCGGACCACCCGCGCGGGGTTGCCGGCGACGACGACGTCCGGCGGGACGTCCTTGGTGACGACCGACCCGGCGCCGACGACCGAGCGCGCCCCGATGGTCACGCCCGGGCACACGACGACGCTGCCGCCGAGCCACACGCCGTCCTCGATGCGGATCGGGTCGACCCGCTCCCAGCCCTGCGGGCGCAGCTCGGGGTCGAGCACGTGCGTCGGGGTGTAGAGGCGCACGCTCGGGCCGATCAGCACGTCGGCGCCGATGCGGATCTCCCCGCCGCCGAGCGTGAGGAAGTCCGCGTTGATGAACGTCCGGTCCCCGACGTGCAGGCGGTGCCCGTAGTCCAGGTAGAACGGCGGGCGGAAGTCCACGCCCTCGCCGACGGTGCCGAGCAGCTCGCGGAACAGCACGTGCGCGGCCTCGCGGTCCTCGTCGTACAGCGCCGTGATCCGGCGGCACGTGCGCTGGGTGGCGGTGGTCAGGTCCGCGAGCTCGGGGCCGTGGCGGTAGCGGTACCAGTCACCCGCGACCATCTTGTCGTACTCGGTGCGGGCGTCCTCGAGGGCCGCCGCGACGTCCAGGTCCATGCACGCTCCCGCTCGCTCGTCGTCCCGGCCAGTCTCCCAGCCCACCTGCGCCGCCCAGCGCGACCTTCGGTCCGGGAGCGTCCCGGTCGCATTCTTGACCGATCTGTCAACTCACCTCTAGCGTGGCGCCATGGCGAGGGACACCCGGGAGCGGCTGCTCACCACCGCACGCGACCTCGTGCACGCGTCGACGTTCGCCGACGTCGGCGTCGACGACGTATGCCGCGCGGCCGGGGTCAACAAGGGCAGCCTGTACCACTTCTTCCCCTCGAAGCAGGCGCTCGGGGTCGCGGTCCTCGACCGCAACTGGGAGCTGATGCGCGCGCTGCTCGACGAGACGCTCGGGACCCAGGGGCCACCGCTCGACCGGCTGGACGCGTTCCTCGCCGGGTACGCGTCGATGATGCGCACCATGCGCGACCACCTGGGCGCGGTCCCCGGCTGCCCGGTGGGCAACCTCGCGGCCGAGCTCTCGGCCCACGAGCCGGTCATGCGCGCCCGCATCACCGAGGTGCTCATGGCGTGGACCGAGCAGATCGCCTCCGTCGTCCGCGAGGCGCAGGCCCGAGGGGACGTCGAGCCGATGATCGACGCGACGTCCGCCGCGCGCGCCGTCGTGGCCTGCATCCAGGGCTACAGCGTCCTGGCGAAGGCCGAGGACGACCCGGCCGCGCTCGACCCGCTGCGCCCCCTGGTCCGGACGCTCCTGCCCTCCCCTCGCTGAACGCGGGCCACCCGGCCCGCACTCACTCACGCCCACTCACTTGACCGATCGGTCAACACAACCGAAGGGACCCCTCGTGGCCACGACGTACCTGTTCGACGACCTCCGCACGCGGGATGTGCTCGCCGACATGCGCTACCTCCCCACCGACCCCGCACCCGGCGACCTCATCCCCGCGTTCGACCTGCCGACTCTCGACGGCGACCGGTTCCGCAGCGACACGCTCGGCCACCGTCCCGTGCTGCTCGTGTTCGGTTCGCAGACCTGCCCCGTGACCCGCAGCGCGGTGCCGCCCCTGCGGGACCTGCACGACGAGTACGGCGACCGGGTCCGCTTCGTGCTCGTCCAGACCCGTGAGGCGCACCCGGGCGAGCTCCTGCCGCAGCCGCGCACGGACGAGCAGAAGGCCGCGCACGCGGCGACCATGCGCGACGACCTGCGCGTCCCCTTCGAGGTCGCCGTCGACGACCTGGCGGGCACGCTCCATCGCGCGGTCGGGCCCAAGCCCAACTCGGCATACGTCCTGCGACCCGACGGGACCATCACCGCGCGCGTCCACTGGGCCAACGACGCGGCCGCGCTGCGCTCGGAACTCGAGCACGTCCTGCACGGGACTGCAGCACTGCGCCACCGCGGCGGTGCGACCAGTCCCCTGCTCAAGGCGGTCGGGCACCTGCCTGAGGTCGTCCGCCGCGCGGGCAACAAAGCCGAGCGGGACGTGTGGCGAGCGGTCCCGCCCCTGGCGTTGCTCGGGCGGACCGCCGGTCTCCTTCGCGGCCTGCCGGTGGACCGTCGTGGGCCTGCGGCCGCCGCAGTCCTCACGTTCCTCGCCCTGGCGGTGACGGCGGGCATCGTCGTGGCATCCTGACGTCGCTGGCGCCGACGAAAGGTCCAGTCAGGACGCTCCTAGCTCCGGGCGGTGACCAGCACGCACCACGACAACGCGGGCGAAATCTGCCGCGGTCGGGATCGCTGCCCGATCTGACGCGCATAATGCGTTCTGTCACGATTCGGTGAGTCCCGTTCCGCAGACCGCACGGGAGACCGCCATGCGGGTACGGTCGATCGTCCGAGCACTCGTTGCCGTGGTGCTCCTCGGCACAGCGCTGCTGGCAAGCTCCGCCGTGCACGCGTTGACGCAGCCCCGCTGGGAAGACCTCGTCTCAGGTACGGGTGCCGTCCCCGACGCCGACGGCACCCTCTCCTACTCGGAGTGGTTCGACGCGTTGAATGCCGACGCGAGCAACGAACACCTCGGGTCGGGCGAGGTCGTGGTCTGCGGCGCCTGCGCCGACAGCGCGTGGACGGTCGTCTACCGGCTCACCCTCCCGTCGGCGTCGCAGATCCTGACGCAGTTCCGCACCCGACCTGCGGTGGAGACGGGCACGGTGGCCTCGTGGATCGGCGGGCAGGTGTACGTCGACGGGATTCCTCCGAGCCTCAGCCCCGCCACCATCCGGCAGGACGCCCCGGACTCGCCCGCTCTCGTCGAGGTCCGCGGGCGATGGCGGCTGAGCCCGCGCGCGCCCGTCGATGTCACCTACGACCGCGACGTGGGCGGGCGGCCGTACCCGGCCGACATCGCCCTCGAGATCGGCACCGGAGCCGGCTGGCTCGTGACGGAGGTGACGGGGGCCCGGCCGACGACGCAGGCCGCGCACAGGGTCACGCTGGACAGCGCCGGGCGCATCTTCTTCGCGGTGACGCTCGTCGCGCCACACGAGGTCGGGCCGGACGTGGAGGACGCCCCCATGCGGTCGGCGACCAGGTGGCTGCAGTGGACCGTACAGCCGCTGTGGGTCGGGCTCGTCGCCCTCGCGCCCCTCGCCGTCGTCCTCGCGTTGTTCGCCTACGCCCGTCCTCGCCTCGGAAGATCAGCTCACACCGGCCCTCTGCACGCCGCGGCAGCGGCCGGTGTCGTCGTCGCCGCTGCGGCGACCGTGGCGACCAGCACGACCTGGAGCCTGTCCGAGCTGTTCCGGCTCCTGCAGTCCCGCATTCCCGGCGCGGAGACGGGTCCGTGGTTCTTCTCCTACGGGATCGGGTACGGCGCCGCGCTCGTGCTCGCCGCCGTCGGCCTGCACCACGTGGCCATCTACGTGGGGCAGTTGTCCGAGCCAGGACAGGCGGCACCACTGCGCGCGGCGAGCACTCGGACCGGCTGGTCCGCGCTTGCTGCGACCGGCGTCGCCGTCCTGGCGACCGCCTGGGCGGTGGCCGCTCTCTCCGACCACGCACCCGACTACCTCGAGCAAACAGTCGTGTCGACCATGCCGACGGTGGTGACTGTCTGCATCGTCATCCCGGTGGCGATGGCAGGCGCGGCTGCGGCCGCCCTGGGGCGCGCCGCCGCGCTTCCGGGCGCGGCGGTGGGTGCGTGGCTCGGGCTGCTCGCGGTCACCATGCCGTGGACGGCGTTCACCGGCGGTACACCGACGGCCGTGCGCTACGCGGCAGTGGGCGCCCTCGTCTTCGTGGCGCTCTTCGCGGTCGCTCGGATCGGGGTGGTCCTCTACTCAGGGCGCCGGCTCAAGCACCACGGCCGGGCGAAGACCGTGCTCGCCGTGATCGTCGTGGTCGCGGCCACGCCGTTCCCCGCTGCTGCGACCGCGTACCGGTCGGGCGGCGTCGGGTGGGACGACGCCTGGTCGGTGACGCGTGTGCTCGCCATGGTGCTTCCGGTCGTCGTTTCCCTCGGAGTCCTGGCTGCGGCGCGGGACCTCCTGGGCCGCAAGAGCAGCGCGAGGTCGGGACCACGGCTCCGGCTCCTCGCCGTCGCCACCGGCGGGCTGCTCCTGTTCTCGTCGACGGCGCTCACCGCCTACCTGCCGGTCGCCTACGGCACCGCGCTCGCGCTGCTGTGGTGGTTCACCCTGCCCGGCCGCCGCAGCTCGACCGTCAGCCTCATGACCGTGCCCGAGGCGGGCGTCCGTCCGGAGCTCACGAGCAGGCTCGTCACCGTCCGCGAGGCGGAACGTGTCGCCGCCCGGCTGCGCCGTGGCTTCGACAGCAAGGTCGAGTCCGGGGACAAGACGTGGGCGGAACGGCAGACCGCGGTCCGTGCGGTGGTCGAGTCCGCCGACGCCGCGCGTCAGGGCGCGCCGACGAACGGGTTGGATCTCGAGACCGCCGCGCTGGGGACCTACCCCCGCGCGCCATGGAGGTGGGCCGGGCACACCACGGTGATCGCGCTCATCGCTGGGCTGCCGTGGATCGCGCTGTCGATCCCTGGGCTCCTGGAGTTCGCGGGTCCGCGCGGCTACGGGCCGCTCACGACCGTCCTGGCCGCGTTGCTGACCGCGATCCGGTGGCCGGCGCTCGGACTGCTCTTCGGCCTCGCGTACCCGTTGCTCCGCGGCCGGACCGGGGTCACGAAGTCACTCACCCTGTTCGTCACCGTCGCCATACCCTCCGCCGTGACCCTGCTGCTGCAGTCGACCGAGCCCGGGGCGTGGCGCTCATTCCTCTACCTCGCGAGCCAGCAGCTGATCGTCTGCCTGATCCTGGGTGTCGCGACCGAGGCGGAGATCCTGCGGCTCGCCGGGCGCTCGCTCTCCGACGTGACCACCGTGCACAACGTCCGGGCGATCGTCGCGTGGGTCTCCGGGCTCGTCGCCGCCGTCGCGGCAGCGGCGACGACCGCGCTCGCCACCGGGGTGACGGCGTTGGTCGTCGGGATCCTCGCACCCCAGGGCATCCAGGACCCGAGCCCTCCCGCCCAACCGTCGGACAGCTCGCCCGTCAGCACCTCGTCCCCTGCGCCAGAGCCCTGACCGCCGACAGCCGCTCGATCTGCGCGAACCGGGCACGGTGGCTACGTTGCGAAGATGACGCGAACGGTGCGGACGGTGCGGTCCGCGGTCCTGGCGGCGATCGGTGCGCTGGCCCTCGTCGGGTCGGCCGCGGGCACGGCGTCGGCCGCCCCACCCCCGCCCGCCCCGCCGCCGTCCGTCGTGTACGACGCGCTCGGCGACTCGTACGCCTCCGGGTACGGGGTGCCGCCGTACGGGGAGTGCGGTCGGTCGGCCAGCGCCTACGCCGTGCAGCTCGACGGGCGCCACCGGCTGCGGCTCGACGACTTCGTCGCGTGCGCGGGCGCCACGACGCTGACGCTCGTCGCGGGCGGTCAGCTCGCGGCGCTGGACGCGGAGACGGACCTGGTCACGCTGACCGTCGGCGGCAACGACGTCAGCTGGTCGACCGCGGTGAACGCGTGCCTCGTCGGCACCGACGCGCAGTGCACGGCGGGAGTCGCGTTCGTCGGGTCCCGGATCGCGGATGAGCTCCCGGCGCTGCTCGACTCGCTGTACGCGCAGGTCGCCGGGGCCGCGCCGCACGCGCGCGTCGTCGTGACCGGGTACCCGCGGCTGTTCTCGCCCGAGCACGGCGCGTACCTGGGCGCGTCGCCCGCGGAGCAGCGCGCGCTCAACGGCGCGGCGGACGCGCTCGACGAGACGATCGCCGCCGCGGCCGAGCGCGCCGGGTTCGAGTTCGTCGACGTCCGCGCGCAGTTCCGCGGTCACGGCGCGAACGCGCCCCGGGCGTGGATCCTCGGCGCGACGGACCCTGGCGCGTTCCACCCGACGGCCGACGGGTATCGCGCCTACACGGCCGCGGTGCACGCCGCGCTGCGTCATCCCCACCGCGGCTGCTGGCACCACCACCACCACTGAGGACGCCGCGTCGGGAGCCGCGGGGCGGGGCACGATGGCGGGATGGACGCCGAGCCGATCACCGCGACCCCACGCCCGTTCCGCGGGCGGCCGGTGCTGCGGCAGTCGTGGCGCGACCTGACGTTCCTGCACTGGCGCGTCGCGCCGGACGTCGTCGCGCCGCTCCTGCCGCCAGGCACGCGGCCCGACGTGCACGACGGGTCGAGCTGGGTCGGGCTCGTGCCGTTCCGGATGGTCGGCGCGGGCGCGGCGGTCGGCCCGGGGATCCCGTGGCTCGGGACGTTCCCCGAGACGAACGTGCGCCTCTACTCGGTCGACCCGCAGGGCCGGCGAGCGGTCGTGTTCCTGACGCTCGAGGCGGCCCGGCTGCCGTTCGTCCTGGGCTCGCGCGCGGCGCTCGCGCTGCCGTACACGTGGGCGCGGATGCGGGTTCGCGAGGCCGACGGGGTCGTCACCTACTCGTCGCGGCGCCGCTGGCCCGGGCCGCGGGGCGCGACGACGCGCATCGCCGTGCGGCCGGGCGAGCCGCTCCCGCCCGGCGACCCGCTGAACGACTTCCTCACCGCGCGCTGGGCGCTGCACACCCGCGCCTTCGGCCGCACGCTCTACCTCCCGAACCGTCACGAGCCCTGGCCGTTGCGCACCGCGGAGGTGCTGGCGCTCGACGACCACCTGCTCGCCGCGTGCGGCCTGCCGGGCGTCTCGACCCGCCCGCCCGACTCGGTGCTGTTCTCCCGCGGCGTCCGCACGGTGTTCGGCCCACCCGTGGACGCCACCCGGCCCTAGCCGGGGCCCGGAGCCCCGCGTGGGCAGCTGCGGCCGGCGCGCACGGGCTGGGCGTACACCTCGATCTCGGTGGCCTTCGCCGACAGCCACACCCGGTCGCCGGGCGCGATCCCGAGCTCGGCGACCGCCGCGGGCGTGACGTCCACGAGCGCGGACGGCTCGCCCGCGAGGTCGAGTCGCACGCGGTCGGTGAGCATCGTCAGTCCGACGACCGTCGCGGGCCACGTGTTGCGGACGCTCGAGACGTCGGGCCGGTGCGGGCTCACGACGACCGCGGACGGGCGCAGCGCCACCAGCACCGGGCCGCGCTCGCCGTGGTCGGGGACGACGAGCGTGCCGCCCCCGTCGAGGCGCACCGCGTCGCCGTCCGCGACGCCCGCGTACAGGTTCAGGCCGACGAGCCGCGCCACGTACTCGGTCGCGGGCCGCCGCGCGACCTGCGCGGGCGTCCCCGCCTGCACCACGCGCCCGCCCTCGAGGACGAGCAGCCGGTCGGCGAGCATCAGGGCCTCGAGCGGGTCGTGCGTCACGACGAGGCACGGACCGGCGAAGCCGGCGAGGTGGCGCTTGAGCTCGGACTGGACGTCGAGGCGCGTGCGGGCGTCGAGCGCGGACAGCGGCTCGTCGAGCAGCAGCAGGTCCGGCGCGCCCGCGAGCGCGCGCGCGAGCGCGACGCGCTGCGCCTGCCCGCCGGACAGGTCGCCCGGTCGTCGGGACGCCAGGTCGGTCAGGCCGAGCCGGTCGAGCCAGCCGCGCGCGACGTCGCGGGACCGCGCACGGCTCGCACCCCGCACGCGCGGGGAGAACGCGACGTTGTCGAGCACGCTGAGGTGCGGGAACAGCCGGTAGCTCTGGAACACGAACCCGACGGGCCGGTGCTCGGCCTCGACGAACGTGCCGCCGGTCGCGTCGTCGAGCACCCGTCCGTCGAGCCGGACCCGGCCCGCGGTGACGGGGACGAGCCCGGCGACCGCGCCGAGCAGCGTCGACTTGCCCGCACCGTTGGGCCCGAGCACGGCGACGACCTCGCCGGGCGCGACGCGCACGTCGACGTCGAGCGTGAACGCCCCGCGCGTGACCTGCGCGTCGACGACGAGCCCGTCCGGCGTCCCGACGAGCGTGCCCGCGCCCGCCGGGCTCACGACGACACCCCGGTGCGCAGCCAGCGGTCGCGCAGCGCGACGAGCACCCCGACGGACACGAGCAGCAGGACGAGGCTGAGCAGGATCGCGGCGTCCGGGTCGCGCTCGAGCGCCTGGTAGACGGCGATCGGCATGGTCTGCGTGCGACCGGGGAAGCTGCCCGCGAACGTGATGGTCGCGCCGAACTCGCCGAGCGCCCGCGCCCAGCAGAGCACCGCGCCGGCGACGAGCGACGGCCCGACGAGCGGGAGCGTGACGCGCCGGAACACCGTCATCCTCGTGGCACCGAGCGTCGCGGCGGCCTCCTCGAACCCGCGGTCCGCCGAGCGCAGCGCCCCCTCGACGGTCACGACGAGGAACGGCATCGCGACGAAGGTCTCGGCGATCACCACGGCGGCGGGCGTGAACGGCAAGGTGACGCCGAACCACTGGTCGAGGTACTGCCCGACGATCCCGCGCCGCCCGAACGCGAGCAGCAGCGCGACACCCCCGACGACGGGCGGCAGCACCAGCGGCAGCGTGACCAGCGCGCGCACGAGCCGCTGCCCGGGGAACTGCGTGCGCGCCAGCAGCCACGCGAGCGGCACGCCGACCACCAGGCTGATCGCCGTCGCGGTCAGCGAGGTCCACAGCGACAGCCGCAGCGCCGCCCCGGTCGCGGGCGCCCGCAGGACCTCCCCCGCGTCGCCCCAGGGCGCACGCGCGAGCAGCGCGACGAGCGGCACGACGAGGAACGCGATCCCGACGAGCGCGGGCACCAGCAGCGGCGCGGGCGCGGACCGCGGTCCGCCGCCGCTCGTCGTGCGGCGCGCCCGCTCCCGCGCGCTCATCGTCGTCGCCATGCCCACCCCCTCACGGTCGCCCGAAGCCGGCCGCCGCGAGCACGTCGGCTCCGGTGGGGGACAGCACCAGGTCGACGAACGCCGCGGCGAGCTCGGGGCGGGAGGAGGCGGTGAGCGTCGCGATCGGGTACTCGGTGGTCGCGTTCACGTCGGCCGGGACGACGACGCCCTCGACGTCCGCTCCCGCGGCGAGCACGTCGGTCACGTAGACGAGGCCCGCGTCGACCTCGCCGAGCCGGACCTTGCTCAGCACCGCTTTGACGTCCGGCTCGAGCGTGACCGGCGTGACGGTCGCACCGGAGCTGGCGAGGACCGCTGCCGCGGCCACCCCGCACGGCACCTCCGGCCGGCACAGCGCCACCTTCAGCGCGGGGTCCGCGAGGTCGGCGACGCGTGCGACGCCGCCCGGGTTGCCGGGAGGGACCGCGATCTGCACGGTGTTCGTCGCGAAGACGACCGGCTCGTCGGCGTCACCCGTCGCGACGACCTCGTCCATCGTGGTCGCACTCGCCGAGGCGAACACGTCCGCCGGGGCGCCGTCGGCGATCTGGGCCGCGAGCGCGGTGCTCCCCGCGAAGCCGAACGTCACGTCCACCCCGGGGTGCGCGGCCTCGAACCGCTCGCCGAGCGTCGTGAACGGCTCGGAGAGGGACGCCGCGGCGAGAACCGTCAGGTCACCCCGCAGCGTGGACGCCGTGCCGTCGAGCCCTCCCGCAAGGTCGTCGGCGGTCCCCGACCCGCACGCGACGAGCCCGAGGCCGACCGCCGCGACCACCAGCACCCGCCGCACGCGGCGCGCCGTCGTCACCGCGCCCGTCGTCACCGCGCTCGTCGTCACCGCGCTCGTCACCGCGAGCGCGGGATCTCGACGGACACGTTCGTCGCCTTCACCGCCGCGACCGCCAGCACGCCCGGCTCCAGGCCGAGCTCGTCGACGGCCTCGCGGCTGAGCAGCGACACGAACCGGTGCGGCCCGGCCTGGATCTCGACCTGCGCCATGACGGTGTCCTTCACGACGCGCGTGACGAGGCCCGTGAACCGGTTGCGGACGGATGCCGCGGAGAGCTCGCCCGGCGGCGGGGCGGCCTCACGCGCGAGCTCCTCGGCGAACCGCGCGAGCTCGGCACCGTCCACGGCGGCCCGCC
This sequence comes from Cellulomonas palmilytica, assembly GCF_021590045.1. Classification (NCBI taxonomy): domain Bacteria; kingdom Bacillati; phylum Actinomycetota; class Actinomycetes; order Micrococcales; family Cellulomonadaceae; genus Cellulomonas; species Cellulomonas palmilytica. The sequence continues at coordinate 367,112 of NZ_CP062221.1, forward strand.
CGGACGCGTCGGTCGTCGCCGTGAGCCGCCCGCCGTCCGCCCAGCGGCGCACGGTGTCGTCGCTGACGCCCAGCAGGTCCGCCGCCTCCCGGATCCGGTACGTCGGCACGTGGCCGTCCGGGCGTCCCGCTCGTGCCATCGACCCGCTCCTCGTCGTCGCGCTGATGCCCGCACGCTATCCGAGGATGCGGCTCCAGAGACAGCAGACGTCCGCAGATGCGGTTCGCAGAGACCGATCGACCTGTGTTCGCGGCAGACGCCGTTCTGTCAGGAGGGCAGCGCGCCGCGCTCCTTCCACTGGTCGCGCGTGATCTCGTACTGGAAGCCGCCGAGGTCCGCGCCCTCGACCGCGAGCATGTCCTCGGGCGTCTCGAGCGTCTGCGTCACCGTCATGCCGACCTTCTCCATGACGCGCTGCGACCCGCGGTTGAGCGCCATCGTCGCGCCCCACACGACGCGCACGTCCAGCTCGGTGAACGCCTTCGTCAGCAGCGCGTCGGCCACCTCGGTCGCGATCCCCCGGCCCCACGCGGCCCGACGCAGCCGGTACCCGAGCTCGACGTGGTCGAGCGGCCCGTCACGCTCCGGCCGCAGGCAGAACCACCCGAGGAACTCGCCGCTCGCCGTCTCGTCCGCCGCGAACAGCCCGAACCTGCCGCCCCACCGGTCGTACCCGGCCCGGACGCTCGGCAGGATCTGGTCGCGCACCACCTCGGGCGCGGTCGGTGCGCCGCCCGACAGGTACCGCACCACCTCGGGGTCGGAGTCGAGCTCGACCAGGAGGTCGGCGTCGTCGGCGCCGAAGGGACGCAGCGTCACGCGCGCGGTCTGCAGGTAGGGATCCACACCGGTCAGCATGACGACGACCGGCGCGGACGCCCACCTCAATAAGACGCCCCGCTCGACGAGCCGTCAGCCGACCGCGGGCAGCACCGCGCGCTCGTCGTCGTACACCCTCGGCACGAGCCGGGACACGGCCGCCGGGCCGACGCGCAGCCCGACCCCGAGCCGGGCCAGCACCTTCGCGACGTCCGCGGCCGCGAGCGAGCCCTGGCGCTCGAGCACCAGGTGCACCCGGCCGTGGAACCGCTCGGCACGGTGGAACGCCAGGATGCTCGTCGAGACGGGGGTGTGCCGCGGGAACCGCGCCCGCGCCGCGCGCTCGTCCTCGTGCGCCAGCAGCACGAGCCCGGGCACCCGCAGCTCGGACAGCAGCCCCTCCGCGCGCCAGTGCGCCGGGGCGTCCGCACCGCCCGTGACGTGCCGGGACCGGTTGGCCGACGAGATCGCGAGCAACCCGTGCGGGACGGCCGCGGCCGCCGCGGTGAGGAACCGCTGCGACGGGCACGCGTCGCCCGGGACGATCACCTGCGTCGTCGTCGTCCCCGCGTCCGTCGCGGTGAGGTCCGCCGGGACGTGCGCCGCCGCGGGCCCGCGGAACCCGAACGGCCCGAGCCGGCCGAGCGTCGCCACGACGTCCGCGACCATGGCGCGCGAGACGCCGGGCGGGAGCGCCGCGAGGTCGAACGCGTCGAGGACGCGCTCCGACGGCGCGGTCAGGCTGCCCGTCTGGCCGCGCGGCCGACCCTTGAGCGCGTTCAGCCGCCGGACGGCGTCGCCGCGCGCCGTCAGCGCGTAGATGTTCCCGAACCCGTGCGCCACGGCTCTCCCCTGCGCGAGGAGCAGCGCGGCGCGCGCGGCGTCGGCGGGACGGTCGAGGACCAGACGGACGGGCATGCGTGCCTCCCACGCTTCCGGGCGAACACGGTGACAGGACCACGCGAACCCGCCCCGGATACCGCCGGCGGGTGTCACGCTCGGAGCCGCACCGGTCCTGCTGACGGGTGCCTCTGGACTTGCGTACTGCCTACGGATGCCCCGCGACACGGGGGACCCGAGGGTGGAGGGATCCGAGTCCACGCCGGAGGCGCCATGCACGAGCTCGCTCGACCGACCCGATCACAGGGCAGCACCGACGCGCGGGTGGACCACGACCGCTCCACCGCGGAGCCGTCCGCACGGCTGCGGCCCTCGCCGGTGAGCGCCCTGGCGAGCCAGGGCGAGACCGTCGGAGCGGACGAGCCCGGCCGACCGCTGCCGCCGCTGCTGCGGGCCGGCCTCGAGGCGATGTCCGGGCTCGCGCTGGGGGACGTCCGCGTCCACGACGAGTCACCGCGTCCCGCGGAGCTGGGCGCGCTGGCCATGGCGACGGGCGACCAGGTCCACCTCGGTCCGCGGCAGCACGAGCACCTCGCGCACGAGGCGTGGCACGTGGTGCAGCAGCGCCAGGGTCGCGTCGCGGCCCACGCACCCGGTGCGGTCGTCGCCGACCCGGTCCTCGAGGTGGAGGCCGAGCAGCTGGGCCGGCTCGCGTCGACGGGCTTCCGGCCCCGAGCTCGCTCCGGGGCCCGGCCCGGCCGCGGCGCAGGACCTGAGGCCACCCAGCTGCTGACGGACGACGAGGTGCGCAGGATGTTCGCGCACCTGCAGGGCAACCCGTGGCTCGGACACGGCCTGCCCACTGCCCCACAGCTCGTCGCGATGGCCCGGTTCACGCTCGACGAGCTCCAGACGCTCGGCGGACTTCCTCAGTGCGCGGCTGGTGGGTGGGCCGCGCTCGCGGATCTCGGGGCGATCCCCGCCACCAGGTCGGTCGCCGATATCGCAGCGGTCGCGCAGACCGTGCACACCGGCGCGACACCGACCGTGGCGACCGTCGTACGGCTCCTCACCAGGTTCTCGCGGCCGGAGCTGGCCACGCTCGGCACGCTCCCGCAGTGCGCGGCCGGCGGCTGGGCGAGCCTCGACGCGCTCGTCGGCGTCCCGGCCGCCCGCCCGTTCACCGACATCACGGACCTCGCGACGTCTCGGGCAGGTGGCGTCCTGCCGGCCGTCGGGACCATCGTCGCGCTCCTGAGGACGTTCACCTACCACGACATCTTCTCGATCGTCACGAGCCCGGCGAACGCCGGCTCGTTCCAGAACAACTGGGCCGACCTCGAGCACCTCGCCGAGATCCGCGACACGCCCGCGAACCTCGTGACGCTCGGCCAGAACGCGAACCTGGCGACGCACCCCTGGCTCGAGCACCAGGTCCACGCCCTGACGCTCCTCCACCACGGCGAGGCGAAGCAGGACGTCAACGGCGTCCTGGACCGGCAGCGCTCCTGCTGGTCGTGGGCGACGCAGGCCTTCAACGCCCGGGTCCCCGACCTCGACAGCTTCCTGTGGACCTACCTCGGCATGCGCACGGACTACCCGCCGGCGTACGGCATGACGCGGACGCACGCGCAGGCGCGCGACGCGGCGACCAACGACCCGAACCTGCGCGGCTGGCTCGACACGTCCGCGGTCAGGCTGCAGGGCATCATCAACCAGTTCGCGGCGGGTCACAGCCCGCACCGCGAGCGCGACGCGCAGCGCGCGATGATGGTGATCATGCTCGAGGCGTCGGGCTTCACGGTCCTCCCGCCCGGCACGCCCAGCCGGTGGTCCATCGGCATGCACGAGCGGCAGACGAAGATCTCCTGGGAGCACTGGTGGGTCCAGACGCGAACCGGCGGCGTGATCGAGACGTTCCCGTTCCGCGACCCGAACGTCCTCAACGCACAGGGCGTGCCGGGCGACGGTGGCGGCGGGACCCTGGCCTTCACGGGCAACCAGAACTCCGGCAACCCTGCCACCGACTTCACGCACCTCGTCCCCGTGCAGGACCTGCTGCCCGACCAGAAGACGATCATCAAGCGCGCCCTGACCAGGGCGGGGCGTCAGTTCACGGACGACCTGCCCTGACCCACGCCTCTCAGGAGGACGACGGCTGCGGCTCGGCGACGCACAGGGCGGCGGTGTTGCCGTCCTGGTCGGCGACGACCGTGATCCCCGGCGGCCGGCTGTCCTCGGTGACGGTCCCGCCCGCCGCGACGGCCGCGGCGACCCGCTGCTCGGCCGCCTCGGGCGCGACGTAGACCTCGACGTGCCACCGCTGCGCGGGGGCCTCGCCCTCCTCCAGGTCCCCGAACCACAGGTTCGGGACGCGGCCCGAGGCGTCGCGGACCTCGTCGCTCGGCGACCCGCGGCCCTGGGAGTCCGCGTCGCCCGTGAGCAGCGCCGCCCACACCGGCGCGACGACGCCGGACCGCGCGGTGTCGAGTCCGAGCTCGACCGACGCGACCGACGCCGGGTCCGCGGTGAGCCCGTGCTCGGCCGCGACCTGCGCGATCCGCTCGGCCAGGTCGAGGTCCTGCTGCGTCACGTACTCCACGACGTGCTCGACGTCCTCGTCGCGGTAGATCGCGTCCGGGCTCACGAGCTTGAGGTCCACCCGGCCGGGGCCGACCGCGGCGGTCAGGTGCGTGCCCACCGCGTCGTCCAGCTCGGCCACCGCCGCGAGGAACCGCGCCGCGGCACCCAGGTCGTCGACCAGGTAGCGGGTGTGCAGGCCCTGGGCCAGCTTGCGCCAGTCGGGCGGCCGGGCCGCGGCGATCTGGTCGTCGAAGAGCATGTCCATCCTCAGCCCCCATCGGTGGGTCGCGCCCTCGTCGTCGTCGACCCGCCCGACGCTACGGGCGAGCCGTCGGAGCGTCCAGAGGTCCCCGCGAAGACGCGACCGGGGGGGACGACGAGCGCGGCCTCGTCGTCCCCCCGGTCACCGGGCCGCCTCGTGGGCTGAGCTCAGGCGGCCTGCCGGGGTGCTCGTCGGGTCAGCCGACCTCGCACGGCGTGCCGTTCAGCGTGAAGCCCGCGGGCCTCGGGTTCGCGCTGGTGAACGAGCCGTTGAAGCCGATCTCCGTCGAGCCACCCGCGGGGATCGTGCCGTTCCACGGGGCGTTGGCGATGGTGACGGCCTGCCCGGACTGGCTGTACGTGCCGGACCAGCCGTTGGTGACGCGCTGGTCACCGGGGAACGTGAACGCGAGCGACCAGGCGGACAGGCTCGCGCCCGAGCCGTTGGTGATCCGCACCGACGCGGTGAAGCCGCCGGGCCAGTCGTTCGTCGTGTACCGCACGGTGCACCCGCCGGCCGGCGGGTCAGGCGTGGGGGTCTGCGTGGGCGTCGGGGTCTGCGTGGGCGTCGGGGTCTGCGTGGGCGTCGGGGTCTCGGTGGGGGTCGGGGTCTGCGTGGGGGTCGGCGTCTCGGTCGGCGTCGGGCCGTCGACGACGGCCGCGAGCTCGGCGCCCGTGCCGCGGAAGCTGGGCTTGGACGCGCCCGCGACCCACGCCTGGAGCGCCGCGGTGGACGAGGTGATCGCCCACGGCTTCTCCTTGATCGTGTCGAAGTACGTGATCATCCGGATCCCGGGGTACCGGCCCGCGTCGAGGTCCGCGAACATCGCGCGGAACCACTCGGCCTTGTTGCCGCCGGCCTCGGCGCTCCCGTACTCGGACACGGAGATCGGCTTGTCCGGCGCGATGCGCAGCGCGGTGCGGTAGGCGTCGCCGATCGTCGCGTCGAACGACGTCCAGTGGTTGACGCCCGGGTCCCACGTGGGGTCGTCGCCCCAGTTGTAGCCGTCGATGCCGACCCAGTCGACGTACGCGTCACCGGGGTAGGCGCCCGCCGGCATGCTGCTCGCGTCCGCACCGGTGGAGGAGTTGTTGAACGCCCAGATCCACTGCACGTTCGTCGCACCCTGCGCCTCGACGAGATCGTGCACGCGCCGGTACGCCTGGACGTACAGCGCGCCGCTCTGGCCGTTCACGCTCGTCGACCAGGGGTACCAGCTGCCGTTGAACTCGTGGCCCCAGCGGACCATCACGGGCGAGCCGACGGACGCGAGCTCGGCGCCGCGCGCCCGGATGTAGGAGTCCCACTTGCCGTCGACGATGTCCCGCAGCGTGATCTGGCCCGCGTCGCTGATGCCGAGCGACGGGTCCCACGGCTCCCACGTCCAGTGCGGCAGCACGCCGCGCGCCCACAGGTCCTTGGCCTCCTGCACCGGGAACGCCCGCTTGTTGCTCCACGCCTCGAACCACAGCGCGCTCGCGAGCTCGAGGCCCGTGTCCGCGCGGTAACCGTCCGCGATGGCCGTGAGCGGTCGTGTCTCCCGGAACACGCCGACGAACGTGCCGTCGTCGGCCGCGGAGGTGGCGGACTGCGCGCTGGTGGCGCCGAGGCCGAGGGCGCCGAGCGCGACGAGCGCCGACGTCAGCCAGGCCCCGGCGCGGCGCCGTGACGTGTGCACCATGACTGTCTCCATCGAGGTCGTGGGCGGGCGTGCGGGCCCGTGGGTCGAACGCAGGTAAACGTTGTGATCCGCATCGTGGCGTCCCCTCCGCCCGCGCCACCAGGCCCGCGCGCCGACCTAAACCCTTAGGTCGCGGTGCTCTCCCGCACGACGAGCGTCGGCTCCAGCTCGACCAGGCCGCGCGGCTCGTCGTCGCCCGCGATCCGGGCCAGGAGCAGACCGAGCGCGCGCTCGACGATCGCCGACCGGCGCGCGTCGACCGTCGTCAGGCGCGGCGTGGTGAACCGCGCGGTGTGGATGTCGTCGATCCCCGCGACCAGCACGTCCTGCGGCGTCCGACGACCCGCGTCCAGCAACCCGCGCACCGCACCCAGCGCCAGCGCGTCGTTGAGCCCGAGCACCGCGTCGAACTCCGCCCCCTCCGCGAGCGCGCGCGTGACCGCCTCGAGCCCGCTCTCGTGGTCCCACTGCACCGTGACCACGTGCCGCACGGCCGCCTGGCCCGCCGCCGCGAGCGCGGCGCGGTGGCCCGCGAGCCGCTGGACCGCGCTGTCGCTCACGCTCGGGTCGCCCCCGACCGCGAGGATACGTCGGGCCCCGACCGCGATCAGGTGCTCGGTGGCCAGGCGCGCGGCGGCCGCGTTGTCGAAAACGACCCGGTCGAACGCGCCGACCTGACGCTCGCCCAGCAGCACCACGGGGAAGTCGTCGGGCACGGGCGGCAGGTCGTCGTCCGTCAGGCGCAGCGCGTTGAGCAGGATGCCGTCGAGCTGCGAGCGCCGCGGCCCGAGCAGCGCCTCGCGCTCCCGCTCCCGCACCCCGCTCGTCTCCTCGATCAGCACCGCGATGCCCTGCCGGGCGGCCTGCGTGACCACGTGCTCGGCGAGCTCGGCGAAGTAGCCGGACGTGCCGAGCTCGGGCACGACGAGCCCGATCGCCCCGGCCCGGCCCGACCGCAGGCGCCGCGCGCTCAGGTTCGGCCGGTACCCCAGGCGCGCCACCGCCTCCTCGACGCGCGCGGCCGTCGCGGGCGCCACACGGCCGGTGCGGTTCACCACCTCGGAGACCGTCTTGATCGAGACGCCCGCCAGCTCGGCCACGTCTCGCAGCGTGATGGCGATCGTGGCCTCCTTCGCGCGGGGTCGTGCGTCGTGCGGTCGACGAGAACGTACCGCCCGGCGACCCTCGTCGGGCCGTCGTCGTGCGTCCGGGTGGCGGTCACGCGGACCGGGACGGCCGGGTCTGCACCACGCTGTGGCCCGTGAGCACCGACGAGACGCCCCGCCCCACGCCGACGGTCCGCCGCGTCCGGGCCGAGGACGCCCCGCAGTGGGCGCGCCTGTACGCGGCCTACCGCGCGTTCTACGAGATGCCCGCGCAGCCCGACGTGGTCGAGACCGCGTGGGCGTGGGTGCTGGGCGAGCAGCACGGGATGACCGGGCTCGTCGCGACAGCCGACGACGGCACGCTGCTCGGCCTGGCGAACCTGCGCACGTTCGCGCGTCCGACGACGGGCACGATGGGCCTGTACCTCGACGACCTGTTCACCGACCCGGCCGCCCGCCGGACCGGTGCGGGCGGTGCGCTCCTGGAGGCCGCGGCCGCGCTCGCCGCGCAGCGCGGCGCGAGCGTGGTCCGGTGGATCACCGCGACCGACAACACCACCGCCCGCGCGGTGTACGACAAGCACGCCACCGCGACGCCGTGGGTCACCTACGACATGGCGCCGCGCGCCTGATCAGGGAACGGCCGGCGCCGGGTCGACCGACGCGCGCACCGCGACGACGAGCTCCGCGTGCCGCAGCAGGAACGCGCGCTCGTCGAGCTTCTTGCGGCGCAGCCAAGCAACCACCTCGGTGTTGCACTTGCTCGCGTTGCACGGCCCGCACGCCGGAACCACGTTGTCGACCGTGTACCGACCGCCGCGCGAGATCGGCAGGACGCAGTCACGCTGCAGCGCCCGGCCGGTGCACCCGCAGTACGCGCACCCGCCCCACGCGGCGAGCAGCGCGTCCCACTGGGCCGTCGTGAGGTCGTTGTCGACGAGCGAGAGCCGCCGCGCGCGGCGGCGCGCGTACCGCGTGCGGCGCGTGGGCGTGGCCATGCGCCGAGGGTAGGCGCGGGTGGGGCGGGACCCGCCTCGACGCACCGACCGGTACGGTCACGCCCCATGATCGTGTGGCTGAACGGCACCCACGGAGTGGGGAAGACCACGACGAGCACGCTCGTGCAACAGCTCGTCCCCGGCTCGCACGTGCTCGACGCGGAGAAGGTCGGCGAGACGCTCATGGACGTCCGGCCGGGGCTGCCCGAGACCGGCAACTTCCAGGACTGGGCGCCGTGGCGCCCGCTCGTCGTCGAGACCGCCCGACACGTCCTCGACTACGTGGGCGGCACGCTCGTCATGCCCATGACCGTGCTGGTCCAGGAGTACTGGCGCGAGATCAGCGGCGGGCTCGCGGCGCACGACATCGACGTGCGGCACTTCGTCCTGCACGCCGACCCGGAGACCCTGCGCGCGCGGATCCTCGGGGACACCGAGATGGGGCCGTCCCCGTTCCGCCTCGCGTACGTCGACGCGTACGCGCAGGCCGCGCGCACGTGGCTGCACGCCGACGCGCACGTCGTCGACACCACCACCCGCACACCCGCCCAGGCGGCCGAGCAGATCGTCGCGGCGCTGCCGTGAGCCACGGCCCTACGGTCGGGCGGGTGAGTGACGTCTTCTCGCAGGGGTGCCACCGCGTGCGCCTGGACTGGGGGCCGGTCGGCGCCGCGACGGCGGGTGCGGACGTGGTCGTCGTCGTGGACGTCCTCAGCTTCTCGACCGCGGTGACTGTCGCCGTCGGGCGCGGCACGCGCGTGATCCCGAGCCCCTGGTCCGACGAGCGTGCGCGCGCGCTCGCGGCGGAGCACGACGCGACGCTCGCGGTCGGGCGGCTCGAGGCGGCGAGGGACGGCACGGTCGTCGCGCCGTCGCTGTCGCCCGCCGGGCTGCTCGTCGGGCCGCCCGTCCCGCGGCTTGTGCTGCCGTCGCCGAACGGGTCGAGCATCGCCGCCGCGGTGACGGGCGCGGTCGTCGTCGGGTGCCTGCGCAACGCCCGCGCGGTCGCGTCGCACGTGGCGCGGGCGCTCGCGGACGGCCGCAGCGTCGCGGTGGTCGCGGCGGGCGAGCGGTGGCGTGCCGACGGCTCGCTGCGCCCGTGCCTGGAGGACCACCTCGGAGCGGGTGCGGTCCTCGCGCACTTGCGCGCCGCAGGGCACGGGGACCGGTTCAGCCCCGAGGCGACCGCCGCGGCCACGCTGTTCGACGCGTCGCGCGCGGACCTGCGCCGGCAGCTGCGCGAGTGCGTGAGCGGTCGCGAGCTCACCGAGGCCGGGTTCGAGGACGACGTGGACGTCGCCGCCGAGCTCGACGCCTCCACGACCGTCCCGGTGCTCGTCGGCGGCGCGTTCACCGACCCGCCCGCCTGAGGAAAAGGTGCCCGCGCGGGCGACCGGCGGGTGCTAGAACATCGGACCATGCCTCTCGCCCTCGTCACCGGCGCCGCGCGCGCGAACAGCATCGCCGCCGGCATCGTCCCCCGCCTGCGCTCGGACGGGTGGACGGTCGTGACGAGCGACCTCGCCGACGCCGACTACCCGTGCGACCTGTCGACCCCCACGGGTCCCGACGAGCTCGTCGCGTCGGTCACGCGCGACCACGGGCCCCTCACCGCGCTCGTCCTCAGCCACGCGCACGACGCGAACACGGGCATCCTCGACACCACCGCGGAGAGCTTCGACACCCACGTCGCGGTCAACGCGCGCGCGAGCCTGCTGCTCATCGCGGCGTTCGCCCGGCAGGCACCGGCCGACGGCGGCGTCGTCGTCGCGCTCACCAGCGACCACACCACCGGCAACCTGCCGTACGGGGCGTCGAAGGGCGCGCTCGACCGCATCGTCATCTCCGCGGCCCGCGAGCTCGGGCCCCGCGGCATATCCGCGAACGTCGTGAACCCCGGCCCGGTCGACACCGGCTGGATGGACGACGAGACGCGCGCGACCCTCACCGCCGCGCACCCGCTCGGACGCCTGGGCACGCCCACCGACATCGCGGCGGTCGTCGCGTTCCTCGTCTCTCCGGAGGGCCGCTGGGTCTCCGGCCAGCTCCTGCAGACCGACGGCGCGTTCTCGGCCCGGTTCTAGAGATGCCCACGCTGTTCCTCATGGTCGGGCTGCCGGGCACCGGCAAGACCACCGAGGCACGGCGCCTCGAGGTCGAGCACGGTGCGCTGCGGCTCACGAAGGACGAGTGGGTCAAGGCGCTGTACGGCGACGAGAACCCGCGCGACGCGACGGCCGTCATCGAGGGGCGGCTGGTCGAGATCGGGTTGCGCACGCTCGGGCTGGGCGTCGACGTGGTGCTCGACTTCGGTCTGTGGAGCCGCGACGAGCGGACCGCCCTGCGGCGCGCGGCTCGGGACGCGGGGGCCGCCGTGCGGCTGCGGTACCTCGACGTCGACCCGGCCGAGCAGCGTCGTCGGATCGACCGGCGGCACGCCGACGAGGCGCACACCACGTGGGTGATGTCCGACGACGAGCTCGCGGCGTGGGCCGCCGCGTTCGAGGCCCCGACGCCGGGCGAGATCGACGACACCGAGCCGCTCGACGACCCGCCCGCCGGCTTCGCCACCTGGGACGACTGGCGCGCGCACCGCTGGCCGCCCGCCGTGGGCTGAGACCGCCACGGTCCCGGCGGACGCGGCGCGCACGCACACGCCGCGGCAGTCGCGGGAGCGCGGCGACGTATCAGCCGCGCACGCGGGCCCTCATGGGTCCGTACCGCCGGTCCGCGGCCCACCCAGTGGCACCGAGCTCCGACGACCGGGGGCACCGCGCCCCGTCAGACCACCAAGGAGCACGGAATGCCCACCATCAGCACCCCCACCCTGACGCTCACCGACGTCGGACCCGGCGTCGTCGTCCAGGTGCGGTACACCGCGACGTTCAGCCGGTTCGACCGCCAGCTCGCCGGGCTCGGCAAGACCTGGCACTCGCACGTCACCATCCACGACTTCGACGGCGGCGGAGAGCTCGGCGACGTGATCCTCGACTTCGGCGCGCCGGACGACCGCGAACGCTTCGCGGTGACGGTCGGGAACTCGGACCAGGCGTTCACGAAGACCGAGCAGGTCACCGTCATCAACCAGGGGATCTTCGCGGTCGACGCGGACGGCGTGAACGAGCTCAAGGCGCAGGTCCGGCTCCACTCGCCGCAGACCGTCGAGGAGTTCACGGAGGGCGTGGTCTCCGTCCAGCAGAACTTCGTCCTGTAGGTCGCGCCGTGTGCCAGCACCGGGACGACAACGCCGCGCCCACGTTCACGTGGACGCTCAGCACGACGAACGTCAACGGGACGGTCGTGCGGTTCCACGACCCCGGCGGGGCGGTCGGGCTCGTGCTGCTGTTCGACGGTGGCGGCGGCGGGAGCGTGTGGTTCACGTTCATGGAGGACCGGCTGATCCTCGAGTCGCTCGTCGCCGCGGGGTACGCGGTCGCGGCGCTGCCGAGCGCCGCGACGAGCGGGAACTACGACCTGACGGACGTCGCCGGGAACCAGGATCTGCTGAACGTCGACCAGACGATCGCCGACCTGGGGTTCACGGGTGGGGCGGTGTACTACGTCGGCTTCTCGTCGGGCGGCGCGTTCGCGTCGCTCGCGACGACGCACACGCCCGCTCGGGCGATGGCACTGCTCAACGCCCGGGGTCGGGCGTCGACGTTCACGAGCGCCGCGCCCCCGCCGACGCTGTGGGTCGTCGGGCGCCACGACCAGCGGGTGCCGCCGGACGACCCGGGGCTGATCGCCAACTGGGCGGCGATCTCCGCGAGCGGCGTCGACTGGGAGTACCACGTCAACGAGCCCGCGGGCATGCTGCCGGAGGCGTTCGAGCGCATCGCCGACCCGACGTCCGGCGTGAGCCCGGCCGACTCGGCGGACGCGGTCGCGCAGCTCGCGGCGGGCGGTCAGCTCGACGCGTGCGACGTGCCCGTCGGGCGGGGCAGCGCGATCGACTGGACCGTCGTCACACCGGGTCCGTCGTTCACCGCGCCGTTCCTCACGGAGGCGAAGCGGCAGGTCGACGAGTTGTTCGGGGCGCACACGGTGACGAGTGACTTCCGGGAGCAGATCGTCGACTTCTTCGACGCCCACCCGTGAGCGTGCCCGGGGGTCAGATCAGCTCGACGCGGTCCGCCTGGGGGCCGCGGTCGCTCTGGCGCACCTGGTAGCGCACGCGGTCGCCCTCCTGCAGCACGTCGTCGCCGCGGACCACGGACACGTGCACGAACAGGTCGTCGCCGCCCGCGTCCGGCCGGATGAACCCGAAGCCACGGTCGGCGTCGTAGCGGGCGACGACGCCCTGGCCGCCGCGCGCGGGCGCTCCCGAGCCGCGGTGCGCGTCGGACCGGCCGCGGCCGCCAGCACGCGGCGCGGGGCGGCGGGGGCGGCCGCCGACGAGCTCGACGTCGCGCGCCTGCAGCCCGCGGTCGCCCTCGACGACGTCGAACGCGATCCGGTCGCCCTCGGCGAGCTCGCGCACGCCGCCGAGCAGGGAGCTGGCGTGGACGAACACGTCGCCGCCCGAGTCGGCCGTCGCGAAGCCGAAGCCCTTGTCCGCGTCGTACCAGCTCACGGTGCCGTTCGCGCCGTCGTCCTCCCCGCCGGTCGACGACGAGCCGAGCGGCAGCAGGTGGTCCGCCTGCGGGCCGCGCTCGCCGGGCACGACGAGGAACGCGACGCGCTGCCCCTCGTGGATCACGCCGCCGCCGACGATCGCCGAGGAGTGCACGAAGATCTCCGCGCCGCCGTCGTCGGGCGTCAGGAAGCCGTAGCCCTTCGCGGGCTCGTACCAGGACACCGTGCCGAGCCGCCCGAGCGCGGCGTCCGAGGCGACGTCGCCCGTGACGCGCACGCGCCGCGCCTGCGGACCGCGGTCACCCTCGCCGACCTCGAACTCGACCTCCTGCCCCTCGCGGAGCGCGCGCTCGTCGCCAAGGACCTCCGAGGCGTGGACGAACAGGTCCGGCTCGTCGTCCCCGAGGGCCAGGAAGCCGAAGCCTCGCTCGGTGTCGAACCATCGGACGGTTCCCTGGGGCACGGCGTTCTCCTCGTCGGAAGGTGGGGTTGCTGCCTCCAGTGTCCCCCGCGGCGAGCAGCGCGCGAGCCACGGGGTGCACGCCGGTGGCCTGGCTAGGGTGGCGGTCGTGGCGATGACGGCACGGCAGGTGGCGGAGCGGATGGGTGCGGCCGTGGGGGCGCAGCCCCGGCCGAGCACGGTCGACGGGTTCCTCGCGGGAGACCCGGACGCGCCGGTGCGCGGTGTCGCGGTGACGATGATGGCGACGTTCGACGTGCTGCAGCGCGCTGCCGCCCGCAGCCTCGACCTCGTCGTGTCGCACGAGCCGCTGTACTTCGACCACCAGGGCGCGTCCGACGACGAGCTCGCCGCCGAGCGCGATCCGGTGCACGCCGCGAAGGCCGCGTTCGTCGCCGAGCACGGCCTGCGTGTGCTGCGCGCGCACGACGCGTGGCACGACCGCCGCCCGGACGGGATCCTCACCGGCACGGCCCGCGCGCTGGGCTGGCTCGACGCGGCCCGACCGGACGACCCGGCGGTGTTCGACCTGCCGACGACGACGCTCGGGGACCTCGCCGCGCACGTCGCGCGGTCGCTGGGTGCCCGGGCCCTGCGGTACGTCGGCGACCCCGGGACGCGCGTGTCGGTCGTCGGGCTGCAGCCCGGGTTCGTCGGGTTCACGCGCAACCGGCACCTGCTCGCGCGGCCGGACGTGGACGCGCTCGTCATCGGCGAGGGGCACGAGTGGGAGACCGGCGAGTACGCCGCGGACGCGGTGACCGCCGGGGTGTGCGCGGGCGTGGTCGTCGTCGGGCACGTGCCGTCCGAGCAGGAGGGCATGGCCGAGGCCGCGCGCTGGCTGACCGACCTGCTGCCCGAGCTGCCCGTCGAGCTCGTCGCCACCGAGGACCCGTTCCGGACCGTCAGCGCGTAGGACCGTCGGCCGGTCCGTACCGGGCGGTCAGGTCGCCGTCGACCAGGCGCCAGCAGAAGTCGTTCATGCGCGCCGCGGCCGGCGCGTGCCGCGCAAGGATGTCCGCCACCTCGGGCGGCACGTCGGCGGGGATGTCGCCGTCCGCGCAGCGGCGCACGTACGCGTTGCGCTCCACCGGTCCGCCGGAGTCCGGGAGCGGGACGCCGCACACCGTCGTGACCAGCCAGTTCACCAGGCGCATCGAGGCGTAGTCCGCGTCGTGGTCGCGGTTGGCGACGACGAACGCGCGCTCCTCGTCGGACAGCTCGAACGCCGACGACGTGGCGAGGCCGAAGTCGACGAGGTACGCACGCTCGTCGTCGGCGCGCAGGTTGCCGAGGTGCGCGTCCAGGTGCAGCAGGTCGAGGTCGCGCAGCGCGTCGACGATCCCGAACAGGTGCCGCTCGAGCGTCGCCGGCTCGCCCAGGGGTCCGTCGAGCCGGTCGGCCAGCGCGTGCGGGACGTGCTCGGTGAACATCACGAGGCTGCGCGTCGCCCGCGCGAGCTCCTCGAACCGCGTCCGGACCCCCGGCGCGCCGCCGAACTGCGCGACGACCGCCTCGACGTCACGGTGCTCGTCGGCGGCCGGCGGGCGGCCCGGCAGCACCCGCCAGTGGTGCAGCAGCGCGAACGCCTCGGTGCGGTCGTCGAGCACGGCCCGCGTGACCGTCTCGTTCGCCGCGAGCTCGCGCCACGCGCTGAAGCCCGGCCCTGCCAGCGGGTACATGCCGTACTGGCAGGCCAGGGGCACGTCGAACAGGTTCGCGGTGCTGCGCGGGTGGGCGAGCTCACGGTCCGTGATCGCGATGCGCTTGACGAACACGCGCCCGCCCGCGACGTCCAGCACCGACGAGCCGCCGCCCACGCTCACCGCGTCCGGCGCCGCGTCGAGCACCGCCAGCAGCTCGTCGTCGTCCCGCGCGTCGAGCCACGCGGAGACCGTCTCGTGGCGGGCGCGACGGTCGGGGAGCATCGACCCATCCTGCCTCCGGGTAGGCCGACCAGGTGGTTCGCGTGCGCCTTCGTGGACATCTGTCCGATTTGCCCTAATCTCGGCCAGGTGGACCCCATCCTCACGCCGCCGCAGCACGCGCCGCACCCGCCGACGCTCGACGAGCTCCTGCACCGCGCCGACGCCGCCGCGCGCGCGGGCGACTGGACCGCCGCCGCACGCGCGTGGCTCGAGGCCGGCAGCCGGCACGGCGCCGACGTGAGCACCGCGCTCGAGCACGCCGCGGTGCACCTCGACGGACGCACCGAGGCCGGGGACGCCGCGGCGGCCGGGGTGCTCGCGCTCATGCTCGCCGAGTTCATCGGCGACCTGTCCGCCGCGGCGGACTACGCGCGCGTCGCCGCGGAGGGCGGCGACCCGCTCGGGCAGCGGATCTGGGGCTTCCTGCTGTCGGAGGGTCACGGCGTCGAGCACGACGAGGAGGCGGGCGCGGCGTGGACGCGACGAGCCGCCGACCAGGGCGACGCGATCGCCCTGCTCAACCTCGTGTCCTTCGTGCCCGAGCGGGACGGCGACATGCTGCTCGCGCTCGCCGCCGCGATGGGCGTCGAGCGCGCGGGCGCGCGGCTCGGCGACCGGCTCGCCGAGCGGGACGACGATGAGGACGCGCTGCGCTGGTACGTGTGGGCGGCCGAGCGCGGGCACACCGGCGCGATGCGCGCCGCCGCCGACTGGTGCCGCGACGGGATCGGCACGCGCCCCGACCCGGCGGCCGCCGTGCGCTGGTACCTGACGCTCCTTGCCCACGGCGACGGGGACGGCGTGCACGAGGCGATGCAGGTGGTCCGGGAGCACGACCTGACGGACGCGGAGGTCCGGGCGGCCGCAGCGGCCGCGGGCCGCCCGTCGGCGGCGGACTCGCTGCTCTCGGTCGTCCGCCGCGCCGGCTGACGCCTGTCGACACCGGCCTACGGGCCCGCCGGGCAGGACTGCCACCGGTGTTACTATCGTCGCTGTTAATATCTTTGATGATAGTGGAGCCGGGATGACAGGGTTCGTCGGGCGCAGCCGGGAGCTGGCCGACCTTCACGCACAGCTGACGGTGGTCGAGTCCGGCACCCGCGACGCGCGCGGCGTCGCGATCCTCCTGCGCGGACGGCGCCGGGTCGGCAAGAGCCGGCTCGCGGAGGAGCTCGTCGCGCGCGAGGGCGTCCCTCACGTGACGTTCCAGGCCGCCCGGCACGCACCCGTCCAGGAGGAGCTCGACGCATTCGCGCGTGCGATCGCGACCTCCGACCTCCCCGACGCGGCGATCGCCGCCGAGACCAGCCCGACGACGCTCACCGCCGCTCTCACCCTGCTCGCCGCCGCGCTCCCCGACGACCGACGTTCCGTCGTCGTGCTCGACGAGGTCCCGTGGCTGCTCGAGGCCTTCCCCGGAGGTGCGGGCGAGCTGCAGCGCACGTGGGACCAGGCGCTGTCCCGCAAGCCCGTGCTGCTCCTGCTGCTCGGGTCCGACCTCGCGATGATGGAGCACCTCGCCCAGGCCGATCAGCCGTTCCACGGGCGCGCCACCGAGATGGTGCTGCACGCCCTGTCCCCCCGCGACGTCGCCCGGATGACCGGGCTCACCGGCGTGGACGCGTTCGACGCGCACCTCATCACCGGCGGACAGCCGCTCATCGCCCAGGAGTGGCAGCCGCAGGAACCGCCCTCGCAGTTCCTCGCGCGGTCCTTCGGGACGTCGTTGTCCGCGCTCGTCGCCTCCGGCACCCGCGTGCTCGACTCCGAGTTCCCCGAGGGCGACCTCACGCGACGCGTGCTCACCACCATCGGCGACGGCGAGCGGACCTTCACCAAGATCCAGCACGCGACCGGCCTGCAACCGACCTCGCTCCACCGCGTCCTGAAGACGCTGCTCGCCAAGCGGGTCGTCGCGGTCGACTCGCCCCTGTCCACCGCGCGCTCGCGCGAGACCCGGTACCGCGTCGCCGACCCCGCGCTGCGGTTCTGGCTCCCGTTCGTCGAGCCCGCGCTGCACGAGGTCGACCGGGCCCGCCCCGACCTGGCCGTCGCGCGCGTCGAGCGGTCGTACTCGGCATGGCGGGGGCGTGCCGTCGAGCCGCTCGTGCGCGACGCCGTGTCCCGCCTGCTGCTGGACACCGAGTGGGCGCACGTCACCGACGTCGGCTCCTGGTGGCCGCGCACCAACAGCCCCGAGCTCGACCTCGTCGGTGCACGCGGGCGCCCCGCCGACGAGATCGCGTTGGTCGGGACCGTGAAGTGGCGCACGACGCGTCCCGTCGACCGTGGCGACGTCGCCACGCTCACCGCCGGCGCGCTGGCGGTCCCGGGCGTCGACGCCACCACCCCGCTCGTCGCGGTGTGCCCGGCGGGCGCCGAGGCGGGCCTGGGCCTCGCCGCCGTCTGGGACGCCGACGACCTCCTGACTGCCTGGCCGTGACCGGTCGGACCGGGCCGGACAGTCCTCGTCGTGAACCCCGCCACAGGGGCGGGACCCGCGCCGGTAGGGTGCGGGCACCCGACGACGGGAGGAAGACGTGCTGGTGCTGCAGCCACCGGTCGTGCGGCCGTTCTGCACGCTCGAGGTCGAGCTCGCGCCGGTCCTGGACCTCGGCGGCGGCCGGACGGGGCAGCGGCGCGTCGTGCCGATCCGCGGCGGCCGGGTGACCGGGCGGATCAGCGGGACGATCCTCGACGTCGGAGCGGACTGGCAGACGATCGGCCCCGACGGCGTCGCGGAGCTGGACGCGCGGTACGCGTTCCGCACCGACGACGGCGCGCTCGTCGAGATCGTCAACACCGGCACGCGGCACGGCCCGCCGGACGTCATGGCGCGCCTCGCGGCGGGCGAGCCGACACCGCCCGAGCAGTACTCGATGCGCTCGGTCGCGCGGCTCGAGAGCGGCCACCCGGACTACCGGTGGCTGAACCGGATGGTGTTCGTCGGCACGGGTGCGCGCCACGGCAGCACCGTGCAGGTCGACCTGTACAGCGTGGAGTGAGGACGGCAGTGACGGGACCGCGGGTACTGATCTGCGGCGGCGGCATCGGCGGGCTCGCCGTGGGGCTGACGCTGCACCAGCTGGGCGTGCCGTTCACGGTGCTCGAGGGCGCGCGCGAGCTCGCACCGCTGGGTGTCGGGATCAACCTGCAGCCCAACGCGGTGCGTGAGCTCGGCGACCTGGGCATCGGCACGGGCATGCTCGACGCGATCGGCGTGGGCGTGCGCGAGTGGGCGCTCGTCGGGCGCAACGGCCATGACATCTACAGCGAGCCGCGCGGTCTGCTCGCCGGCTACCGGTGGCCGCAGTACGCGGTGCACCGCGGCCGGCTGCAGCTCCTGCTGGCCGACACGCTGCGCGAGCGGGCGGGCGACGACGCGATCCGGCTCGGGCACCGCGTCACGGGCTACGAGAAGAACGCGGACGGGACGGTCGCCGCGGTCGGGCGGCGCGCGGACGGGGCACCGTTCCGGGAGGACGGGACGCTGCTCGTCGGCGCCGACGGCATCCACTCGGCCGTGCGCGCGCAGATGCACCCCGACCAGCCGCCGATCCACTGGGGCGGCACGATCATGTGGCGGGGCACGTCCCAGGCGCCGCCGATCCGCACGGGCTCGTCGTTCGTCGGGCTGGGTTCCGCCCAGCATCGCGTGGTGCTCTACCCGATCTCCCCCGCGGACCCCGCGACGGGGCTGGCGACCGTCAACTGGATCGCCGAGCTGCGGGTCGACGCGTCGCACGACTGGCAGTCCACCGGCTGGTTCCGGGCCGTGGACGTCGCGGAGTTCGCGCACCACTTCGACGACTGGCGCTACGACTGGCTCGACGTGCCGGACCTGCTGCGCCGCGCCGAGGTCGCGTACGAGAACCCGATGATCGACCGCGACCCGGTCCCCACGTGGCAGGACGGGCCCGTGCTGCTCGTCGGCGACGCCGCGCACGCGATGTACCCGACGGGGTCCAACGGGGCGAGCCAGGCGATCATGGACGCCCGCCTGCTCGGCGCCGCGATGCTGCG
Source organism: Cellulomonas palmilytica (assembly GCF_021590045.1). Taxonomy (NCBI): domain Bacteria; kingdom Bacillati; phylum Actinomycetota; class Actinomycetes; order Micrococcales; family Cellulomonadaceae; genus Cellulomonas; species Cellulomonas palmilytica. Next base: position 386,387 of record NZ_CP062221.1, read on the forward strand.
CCACGGCGTCGGCGTCGAGGCGCTCGCCGCGTTCGACGCCCAGCTGTGCGGGCCCGTCTCCGAGCTCGTGCTGCGCAACCGCGGCGACGGCCCGTTCGGGCTCCTCGACCTCGTCGACCAGCGGTGCGGCGGGCAGTTCGACGACATCGACGACGTGGTCCCGGAGGCGGAGCGCACCGCGTTCATGGCCGGCTACAAGGCCGCCGCGGGCTTCGCGATCGACCAGCTCAACACGGCCCCGCCGACGATCGCCCCGGGATCCCGCGCGGCGGTCACGGCCTGACGCGGCACCGTGAGGGCGACGTCGTCGGTGGTCGCTGCCATGCTCGAGCGATGGAGCTGCGGTTCGACGGCGAGGTGATCTGGTGGCGCGGGCCGGCGCCGTTCCACTTCGTCGCGCTGCCCGACGAGCCGGCCGCGCGGCTGCGGGAGGTCGCGTCGCGCGTGACCTACGGATGGGGCTGCATCCCGGCGACGGTGACGCTCGGGGGGACGACGTTCACGACGTCGATCTTCCCGAAGGACGGCGGCTTCCTGGTGCCGGTGAAGACCGCCGCGCGGCGGGCCGAGGGGGTCGAGCTGGGTGACGACGTGTCGCTCGTCGTCGTGGTGGAGGACCCGGACGCGCCGCCGCCGGCGCCCGTCGAAGAGGCCCCGGCGGCCGCCCGACGACGCCCGGTGCACGACCCGGCGGACGACGACGACTACTTCGACCCCGCGGCCGGGTGACGCCGCCCTGCGACCAAGGACCTATACCCCCCGGGGTATGATGGGGTCATGTCCCCCACCCTCACCGCGCCCCGGCGCATCGTCGTCGTCGGCGGGGTCGCCGGCGGCATGAGCGCGGCGGCCCGCGCGCGCCGCCTCGACGAGTCCGCCTCGATCGTCGTGCTCGAGCAGTCCGACTACGTGTCGTTCGCCAACTGCGGCCTGCCGTACCACCTGTCCGGCGAGATCGTCAGCCGCGACGCCCTGCTGCTGCACACCCCCGAGTCGCTGCGGGCCGCTCTCGCGCTCGACGTCCGCACGGGCAGCCGCGTGACCGCGATCGACCGCGCCGCGCGCACCGTGACGGTCGAGACCGCCGACGGCACGTACGACCTGCCCTACGACGCCCTCCTGCTCGCCCCGGGCGCAGTAGCGGTCCGCCCGCCCGTCGAGGGCCTCGACCACCCCGCTGTGCACCAGCTGCGCACCGTCCCGGACCTCGACGCGCTCACCGCACGCGTCGCCGCACTGCCCGCCGACGGGCCGCGCCGCGCGGTCGTCGTCGGGGCGGGGTTCATCGGGCTCGAGGCCGTCGAGGCGCTCGTCGCGCGCGGCCTGGACGTCGCGCTCGTCGAGCTCGCGGACCACGTGCTGCCCCCGCTGGACGCCGAGCTCGCACCCCTCCTGGCGGACGAGCTCGCCGCGCACGGCGTCGCGCTGCACCTGGGCGTGTCCGCTCGCGCCGTGACGGCGGACGACGACGGCGCCGCGCTCGTCACGCTCTCCGACGGCACGCGCCTGCCCGCGGACGTCGTCGTCGTCAACGTCGGAGTCCGCCCCGCGAGCGACCTGGCGCGTGACGCCGGGCTGGAGCTGGGTGCGCGCGGGGCGATCCGCGTCGACGCCGACCAGCGCACGTCCGACCCGCACGTCTGGGCGGTGGGCGACGCGGTCGAGGTGGTCCACGCGGTCACCGGCGACACCGGCCCCGTGCCGCTGGCCGGCCCCGCGAACCGCCAGGGCCGCCGCGCGGCCGACTCGATGTGCGGCCACCGCACCACGCCGCAGGCCGCCGTGCTGGGCACCGCGATCGTGCGCGTGTTCGGCCTCACGGCCGCCGTGACGGGCGCGAGCCAGGCGACGCTGCAGAGGGCCGGGATCGCGCACGAGGTGGTCCGCATCCACCCGGGCCACCACGCCGGCTACTTCCCGGGCGCCGAGCAGGTCCACCTGGTCGCGAGCTTCGCGCCCGACGGGCGGCTGCTCGGTGCGCAGGCCGTCGGGCGCGCGGGCGTCGACAAGCGCATCGACGTCCTGGCCACCGCGCTGCGCGCGGGCATGACCGCCGACGACCTGGCCGAGCTCGAGCTCGCGTACGCCCCGCCGTACGGCGCCGCGAAGGACCCGGTGAACATGCTCGGCTTCGTCGCGCAGAACGTCCTCGACGGCACCGTGCCGCAGTGGCACCCCGCCGAGCTCGACGAGGTCCGCGCCACCAGCCTGGTGCTCGACGTGCGATCGCGCGCCGAGTTCGCGCGCGGCCACCTCCCCGACGCGCTCCACGTCCCGCACACCGAGCTGCGCGGCCGTCTCGACGAGGTGCGCGACGCCGCCGCGGGCCGTCCCGTCGCGGTGCACTGCCAGAGCGGCGTCCGCTCGAACATCGCGACGCGCGTCCTGCTGCAGTCCGGCTTCGACGCCCGCAACCTCTCCGGCGGCTGGCTCAGCCTGACGAGCGCCCGCCCGGACCTCACCCGCGAGCGAACCGCGTCCTGACCCGCGTCCCGGGGCGCGGAGCGGTGCAGGTCAGGTGTGCCTGTCCAACGTGGCAGGCCCCCGCGCCGCGGGCGTACACCTGGAGCATGCGCACCGTGCTCGGGCGCCTGGCCGCCCATCCCGTCGTCCTCGCCACGCTCGTTGTCGGGCTCGTCGGTGGCGTGCTCGAGGTCGCCGGGCTGAGCGGTGCCGCGCGGCTCGTGGTGTCCGCGTTCGCGCTCGTCGTCGCAGGGCTGCAGGCGCGGGAGATGGTCGCGGACCTGCGCGCGGGCCGGTACGGCGTGGACCTGCTCGCCGTCACCGCGATCGTCTCGACGGTGGCGGTCGGCGAGTACTGGGCCGCGCTCGTCGTCTGTCTCATGCTCAGCGGAGGCGAGGCGCTCGAGGAGTACGCCGCGGGCCGCGCGCGGCGAGAGCTCACGGGGCTGCTGCAGAACGCGCCCCGCACGGCGCACCGCAAGGACGCTGACGGCACGGTCACGCAGGTGGACGTCGACGACGTCCACGTCGGCGACCTGCTCGTCGTGCGGCCGTTCGAGGTCGTCCCCGTGGACGGCGTGCTGGAGTCCGACCGCGCGACGCTCGACGAGTCGTCGCTCACCGGCGAGTCCCTGCCGGTCGACCACGTGCGCGGTGACGTGCTGCTCTCGGGTGCGGTCAACGGCGCCGAGGCGCTCGACCTGCGCGCCGCCGCGCTGGCGGCGGACTCGCAGTACCAGCGCATCGTCGCGCTCGTGCGCGAGGCGCAGGACTCCAAGGCGCCGTTCGTCCGGCTCGCGGACCGCGTGGCGGTGCCGTTCACGCTCGGCGCGCTGGGGCTCGCGGTCGCGGCGTGGCTGGTGTCCGGCGACCCGGCGCGCATCGCCGAGGTGCTCGTCGTCGCGACGCCGTGCCCGCTGATCATCGCGGCACCCGTCGCGTTCCTGGGCGGCATGTCGCGCGCGGCGCGCGCGGGCGTGATCGTGAAGTCCAGCGGGACGCTCGAGCAGCTCGCACGCGCCCGCACGGCGGCGTTCGACAAGACCGGGACGCTCACGTTCGGGCAGCCGCGCGTGACCGACGTGCACGCGGACGGGGTCGCGCCCGACGACCTGCTGCTGCTCGCCGCGGCGGTCGAGCAGTACTCGAGCCACCCGCTCGCGCAGGCCGTGGTCGCCCGTGCCCGGGCCACGGGACGGCCGGTCCCGGCCGCGGACGACGTCGCGGAGGTGCCCGCGCACGGCGTGCAGGGGACGGTCGAGGGGCGCGTGGTCGTCGTCGGGAGCGCGCGGTTCGTCGCGCGGGAGACGGGGACCACGCCGCGCGAGCCGGGCACGGGGACGGGCGTGCACGTGGCCGTGGACGGCCGCCCGGCCGGTCATCTGACCCTGGCCGACGAGCTGCGGCCCGAGGCGGCGCGCACGCTCGCCGTGCTGCATCGCGCGGGCGTGCGGACCACGATGGTGCTGACCGGTGACAGCGAGCCGGTCGCGCGCCGGATCGCCGCCGAGGCGGGCGTCGACGACGTGCGGGCCGCGCTGCTCCCCCAGGACAAGGTCGAGGCGATCCGCACGGCCCCGCGGCGGCCCGTGCTCATGGTCGGCGACGGCGTGAACGACGCCCCGGTGCTCGCCGCCGCGGACGTCGGCATCGCGATGGGTGCGCGCGGCTCGAGCGCCGCGTCGGAGTCCGCGGACGTCGTCGTGATGGTCGACGACCTGTCCCGCGTCGCGCGCGCGGTGCTGGTGGGTCAGCGCACGCTGCGGGTCGCGTGGCAGTCGATCGGGATCGGCCTGGTGATGTCGGTCGCTCTCATGCTCGTGGCGGCGGCCGGCGGTCTGCCCGCACTGGCGGGGGCGTGGCTGCAGGAGCTCGTGGACCTCGCGACGATCCTGTGGGCGCTGCTCGCGGTCCGGCCGAGCCGGGCGGAGCGGACCGCCGTCATGGGTGCGGGGACGCCGCCCGTGCCGCCGCGCGAGGACGTGCGCGTTCGCTCAGGGGTGTGACGCGCCCGCTCGTCGTCGCCACGTCCGTCCCGCGACGCCCACCAGCAGGACGACCACGCCCGTCACCACGGCCGCCGGCGGCAGCGTCACGACGAGCACGGCGCACCCGACCGCACCCACCACCTGCAGCGCGCGCGGGAAGCGCCGGTGCTCGCGCGGCTGCGTCCACGCGGCCAGGTTCGCGACGAGGTAGTACAGCAGCACGCCGAACGACGAGAACCCGATCGCACCGCGCAGGTCCACGCCGAGCACGAGAGCGCACACGACGACCGCGAGCGCGACCTCCGCGTGGTGCGGCACCCGGTACCGCGGGTGCACGGCGGCGAGCCAGCGCGGCAGGTCGCCCTCGCGCGCCATCGCGAGGCTCGTGCGGCCCACGCCCGCGAGCAGCGCGAGCAGCGCCCCGAGCGACGCGGCGGCGCCGGCGACGCGCACGACCGGCGTCGTCCACGCCCACCCGCTCGACCGGGCGGCGTCGGCCAGCGGCGCCGACGAGGCCGCGGTCCCCTCGGCCCCGAGCGTCGCCAGCAGCGTCACCGCGACGGCCATGTACACGACGAGCGTGACCGCGAGCGCGAGCTGGATGGCGCGCGGGATCGTGCGGGCAGGGTCGCGCACCTCCTCGCCGAGCGTCGCGACGCGCGCGTAGCCCGCGAACGCGAAGAACAGCAGCCCGGCCGACTGCACGGTCCCGTACCAGCCGCCCGTCGCTCCGTCCCACGGGTCCACGCGGGACCACTGCGCGTCGCCGCCGACGAGCGTCGCGACCACCACCGCGCCGAGTGCGACGAGCACGACGGCGACGATCACGCGCGCGAGCCGTGCGGTGCGCGTGACCCCGCGGTAGCTCACGGCCGCGAGCGCCAGCACCGCCGCCGCGGCGACGGGCCGCTGCGCCCCGGGCGCGACGTACGCGGCGAACGTCAGCGCCATCGCCGCGCACGACGCGGTCTTCCCGACGACGAACCCCCACCCGGCGAGGAACCCCCACCACGGGCCGAGGCGCTCGCGCCCGTAGACGTACGTCCCGCCGGACGTCGGGTACTGCGCCGCGAGCTGCGCGGACGCGGTCGCGTTGGCGTACGCCACCACGGCCGCGACGACGAGCCCGACGAGGAGCGCCGAGCCCGCGGCCCGCGCCGCCGGTGCGAACGCCGCGAACACGCCCGCCCCGATCATCGACCCGAGCCCGACGACCACCGCGTCACCGGTGCCCAGCCGTCGGGCGAGCGCGGGCTGCTCGCCGCTCACGTCGCCCACCTCACGCGCGCGACCGGGTCCATGCGCCCATCATGCCGACGCGCCGCGGGGCGGACGCCCTATCCCGGCTGCCCGACGAGGCCCGCGTCCTCCAGGACCGCGCGGATCGTCGCGCGCGCGTGGTCCGCGAGCGGCACGTACCGCGTGCGGTAGTACGGCAGCTGGAGCAGCGCCTGCCGCAACGCCCAGCCGCGGCCGCGCAGCCACGTCGCATCGTCGTCGCCGAGCGCGGCGCGGAACGCGGCACGCGAGGGCGCGTCCAGGAAGTTCCACGCGAGGCCGATGTCGCCCGACGGGTCGGCCAGCCCGCGTCCCAGCCCGACGTCCTGCGCCGCGCGCGCGAGCAGCACCGACTTCGACGGGCTGCGCACCGCTTTCCCGAACCGCTCGAGCAGCAGGAGCACGCTCGCCAGCACCGCCCCGCCCGTCGCGAGCAGCGGCGTGAGCGCGAGCAGCGGGACGCCCACCGCGGTGAGCCCGTACCCGGCGATCGTCGTCGGCCAGTACCGGCCCGACCGGTCCGCGCGCGCACCGAACGGCAGCCGCAGCACGAGCGCGACCGCCTCACCGAGCCCCGTGACCAGGCCCGCGACGACCATCGGCACGCCCAGCGACGCGAGCAGCGGCCCGGTCACGGACCGCGCACCCTCGTAGACCATGTCCGCGGCCAGCGAGACGACGCCGAGACCCAGCACCACGCGCCAGGCCGCGGAGCGCCGGGCCCCTGCCGCATCGGTCGACACACCAGGACCGTAGACCGCGGCACCCCGAGCGGTCGGCTACCCCCGCGGGCCGTACATGATCACCGCGACGCCGAGCAGGCAGATCGCCGCACCGACCACGTCCCAGCGGTCCGGCTGGAACTTGTCGACGAGGACGCCCCACGCGAGCGACCCGGCGACGAAGATCCCGCCGTACGCCGCGAGGATCCGCCCGAAGTGCGCGTCCGGCTGCAGCGTCGCGACGAACCCGTACAGCCCCAGCGCGACCACGCCCGCCCCGACCCACATGACCCCGCGGTGCTCGCGCACGCCCTGCCAGACCAGCCACGCACCGCCGATCTCGGCGAGCGCGGCGACGGCGAACAGCAGCAGGGAACGCAGCACGGTCATGCGCGCCAGTGTGCAGGCCGTCGCGCGCCCCAGGCGCATGGACGGCCCGATCTCGTCGCGGCTACCGGGTCCGCGCGGCGTGGGCCGTGGACGCCTCGACGACGACCGGGGCGGTCGGGTCGGTGGTGTCGACGACGAGCGTGGCGCGCTCCCACGGGCTGGCGTGCGCGAAGTAGAGCCGCTGCGCGCCGTCGTACCGCGCGAGCAGCTGGTCCGCGAGCGCCTCGTCGAGCCGGCCCCGCGCACGCATCCGTCGGTCCGCCTCGTCGCGCCGCACGTCGAGGAACACGGAGACGTCCCAGAACCGGGCGAGCTCGTCGCGCAGCAGGAACGTCCCCTCGACGACGACGAGCGCGTCGTCGGGCGCCTGCTCGACCTGCGCGCTGTCGCCGGTGCGACGGAACGCGCCCGCGCCGCCGCGGGACAGGGGCTCGAGCGCTCCCGAGACGAGGGTGTCGTAGTCGTACGTGTCGAGCCAGAAGCCCTCGGGGGACAGCCGCCCGCGCGCGTGGCGCACGTGCGGCGGGTGGAAGAAGTCGTCGACGTGCAGCACGACGACGGGCCGCGGGTGGGCCCGCGCGGCGAGCGCGTCGGCGAACGTGCTCTTCCCGCTCGCCCCCCGCCCGTCCACCGCGATCAACGTCCGCCCGCCCCCCCGCCGCAGCGGCCTGCGCGGTGTCGAGCACGAGATCGAGCACCGAGCCGAGCACCGAGCCGAGCACGGCATTCGTCGTCCCACCGTCGTCCGTCGCCACGCCCCCACCCGTACCACCCCTCCCGCCGAGTGCGCACGTTCGTGCGCCGGTGCGCACGTCGAGCGTGCGCACTCGGCGTGGAACGTGCGCGGTCGGGGAGGAGGGTGTCCGGGTCAGCGGGGCTTCGGGAGCCAGAGGGTGGCCGTCTGGGCGCGGAAGTCGCCCGTCGTCGTCAGGACGTGGCCCGTCTCGCTGAGGTCGACGACCGCGACGTCCTCGGCGGTCGGCGTGCCGAGCCTGACGAGGCGGCCGTGCTTCCAGACGAACGGCTGCGCCACCTCGTCGTCGCCGATCACGCCCGCGACCTGCCCCCGGTCGTTGACGGCGGTCGCGGTGCTCCACCCGTCGCCGTCGTCGATCGCGGTGAGCACACCGGAGCGCCACACGAAGCCCGTGCCGGGCCGGCCGCGCTCGGCCGCGCTCGTCCCGACGACCACGTCGGACTCGTTCAGCGCCGCCGCCTCGGTCCACGTCGCCCCCGGCAGCGCCCCGATCCGCACGATCTGACCGCGCCGCCACAACGCCGCCTCACGGGCCCGGGCCTCGTTCCAGACGACGCCGGCGACGTGGCCGCGGTCGTTGAGGTCCACCCCCCGCAGCACGTCCCCCCGGGCGTCCCGCAGCTCGGTGAACCGGCCGCGCGACCACAGGTAGACCAGGTCGGTGTCGTCGTCGAACTCGCCGCGCCCGAGCACCACTCCCTTGTCGTTGAGGTCGACCAGGCTCGACACCCCGAACGCGCCCGGGAACGGCGGCGGCGGCAGGTCCACGCGCGTGCCCGCGGTCCACACGAACGGGTTCTCGCGCGTCGTCGCCGTCTCGTCGACCACGCCGCCGACCTGCCCGCGCGCGTTCACCGCGAGCGCCGACCCCCCGTCGACGACGACCGCCGTCCGCCCGCGGGACCACACGAAGCCGTCGCTCGACTCGCCCGGCGCGGGTTGCACCCACCCGCTGACCGCGGCCCCGTTCGAGACGTCCGTCGCGGAGCCCTGCTGCGCGTCCGGCGTCAGGTCCGTCATGACGCCGTCGTCCCACAGGAACGCGTGCCACCGCCCGTCCGCGACCTGCGAGCGTCCGACGACCTGCCCGCGGTCGCTGACCGCGGTCGGCACGGTGCTCTCGCCCCCGAGCGTGCCGAGCTCGACGGGCGTCCACGCCTGCGGCGCGGGTCGCGGCGGAGCCGGGCGTTCCGGCGCCGGTCGGGCGGGGCCCGGACGGTCCGGGAGCGCTGACGCGGGCGTGGGGGTCACCGCGAGGGCGACGGCGAGCAGTCCCGCCCCGAAGGCAGGGCGAAGTCGAGCGGTCATGTGGCATCCCCCTGAGGACCTTCAGCGTCGCACCGTGCGGCGCCCGGTCCGTCCGTTTCTACGGGCGACGGTCCGGCACGACAAGGGGGCCCCGGGGTGAGACTCACGTTCACCCACGCGTCGCGGAGGTCGCCGGAGCCGCGGCTCGAGCATGGTCAGGTGCTGGTGCGGCTCGCGGCCACGTCGGTGAACCTCTCCGATCGGGAGGGTCTGCGCGGCTCGCCGGGGTCAGCCGGTGACACCGAGCCCGGCGAGGGCCGCGGACAGGTTGGTCCGGGCGGTGCCGACGTACCAGGTGGCGAACTCGGCGTCGTAGCTGCGCGGCGTGGCCTCGACGATCCAGATCAGGCTCCACAGCACCCGGTACAGGCCGAGCCGCGCGACGGCACCCGGTGACGTCACGTCCAGCGGCGCGCCGGCCTGCTCGGCGTAGCCCGCGAGCAGACCCGCCGGCAGCAGGTCGCGGCCGGACTGGTCCGCGCCGAGCAGGTCGAGCAGCGGGTCTCCCCACAGCCCACGCTCGGGGTCGATCACGCCGACGAGCTCGCCCGTGCCGGGGTCGACGAACAGGTTCCCCGGCCACAGGTCGTGGTGCACGAGCACCGGCGTGGTCACCTGCGCCAGCGCGTCCTGGTGCGCGGCCACAGCCGCCAGGACCTGCCGGACCGGCACGTCGACGTCCCACCGCTCGGCGTCGCGCAGCAGCGCCTCGACCATCCGGCCGAACGCCTGGGGCCACGTGTCGCCGACGAGCCCCGACGCGTCGACCAGGTAGCCGAACCTCGGTCCCGTGACGCCGTGGAACCGCGCCATCAGCGCCCCCAGCTCGCGCTGGGCCCGAGCGGCCCGCGGGTCGTCGACCACCGACCCGAAGCCCGCCCGGTCCCACGGGACGCCGGGAAGCCAGGAGGCCACTGCCACGTCACCGGCGAACGCGCTCCGGGAGAAGTCGGTGGCGAGGAGCCTCGGCATCAGCAGGTCGGGCCGATCCGTGCCGAGCCCGTACACCAGGGCCTCCGCCCGCACGAGGTCGGCCTCGTAGGTGAGCAGCCGCGACTCGTCCGCCGGGGCCGTCTTCACCACCACGGCCCGCCCGTCCGCGAGCTCGGCCCGGTAGGTCGTCGCGAAGAAGCCGCCCGTCAGGCGGGTCGCGCCCACGAGCTCGCCGACCTCGGCGAGGACGGTCCGCAGCCGGCGCAGGGTGTCGTCGTCGACGGCGTCCGCCTCAGGGTTCACGCGGCGAAGGTACTCCGCAGCGCGCGGGCGACACGCCGCTCTCGTCGCGCACCCCGAGCGACGCGGCCGAGCGAGCGCACTCGGTGGCACGGGGCGCACGGGCGTGGTGCGCTGGCGGTGAGGCACGAGCGGCGGACGGAGCGGAGAGGTCGGGCATGGGCTGGGTGGACGTGCCGTGGTTCGCGGCCGAGCAGTACACGGTCGGCCGTGCGGTCGCGCAGCACGGCGTCGCGGCGGTGTACGCGGTCGCGTTCGTCGCGGTCCTGCACCAGTTCCGCCCGCTGCTCGGCGAGCACGGCCTGCTGCCGGTGCCGGCGTTCGTCGCGCGCGTGTCCTGGCGGCGCGCACCGAGCCTGTTCCACTGGCGTTACTCGGACCGGCTGCTCGTCGTCGTCGGGTGGACGGGTCTGCTCGTCGCGCTCACGCTCGTCGTCGGCCTGCCGCAACGCGTCGCACCCTGGGTGCCGCTGCTGGCGTTCGCGGTGCTGTGGGTGCTGTACCTGTCGGTCGTCAACGTGGGGCAGGTGTTCTACGGGTTCGGGTGGGAGTCGCTGCTGCTCGAGGCCGGGTTCCTGGTGGCGTTCCTGGGGTCCGACGAGGTCGCGCCGCCGCTGCCGGTCCTCGCGCTGCTGTGGTGGCTGGTGTTCCGGCTCGAGCTCGGCGCGGGGCTCATCAAGTGGCGCGGGGACCCGGTGTGGCGGGACCTGACCGCGCTGTACTACCACCACGAGACGCAGCCGATGCCCGGGCCGCTCAGCCGCCTGTTCCACCTGCTGCCGCGCCCGCTGCACCGGGTCGAGGTCGCGGCGAACCACGTCGCGCAGCTCGTCGTGCCGTTCTTCCTGCTGGTACCCGGCCGGGTCGCGAGCGTCGCGGCGTGCGTGGTCGTCGTGACGCAGCTGTGGCTGGTGCTGTCGGGGAACTTCGCGTGGCTGAACTGGCTGACGATCGTGCTGGCGTGCGCCGCGGTCGACGACCGCACGTGGTCGTGGCTGCTGGGCGTGCGGATCGAGCCCGCGACCTCGTCGGCGCCGGGCTGGTTCGTCGTCGTGGCGCTCGTCGTGACGGCGCTGTGCGTGGTGCTCAGCCGGCACCCGGCGCGGAACCTGGTGTCGAAGCACCAGGTGATGAACGCGTCGTACAACGTGTTCCACCTGGTCAACACGTACGGCGCGTTCGGCAGCATCACGCGGCGGCGCACCGAGGTGGTGGTGGAGGGCACGTCCGACGACGAGCCCTCGCGCGCGACGTGGCGCGAGTACGAGTTCCACGGGAAGCCGGGCGACGTGCGGCGGCTGCCGCGTCAGTTCGCGCCGTACCACCTGCGGCTCGACTGGGGCATGTGGTTCCTGGGGCTCGGCTCGTCGGCGCAGCTGCGCTGGTTCGTGCCGTTCCTGCGGCGGCTGCTCGAGGCGGATCCCGCGACGCTGCGACTGCTGCGCGTCGACCCGTTCGACGGTGAGCGGCCGCGGTGGGTGCGGGCGCACCTGTACGGGTACCGGTACGCGCGGCCCGCGGAGCGGCGGGCGACCGGGCAGCGGTGGGTGCGCGAGGACCAGGGGCTGCTGGTCGACGCGCTCGACCTGGACGCGGTGCGCCACCTGCGGTGACGCCGCGCTCCGCGCGCGTGATACCCCAGGGGGTATGATGGTCTCGTCCCCCGACACCACCGCAGGAGAACCCCATGTGCTACGCCGTCCGCTGCCCCCGCTGTCAGAAGGTCACCTGGGACGGGTGCGGCGAGCACGCCGCCGAGGTCATGGCGGGCGTCGCGGCCGACGACCGCTGCACCTGCCCCCGCTGACCCACCCCGCACCACCCCGCACCGCTGAGCCCCCCGCGCCGACCGTTCCACCCGGAGGAACCATGCAGCTCGAGCCCGACGAGATGACCAAGGTCGCCAACCGCCTCAAGCGCGCGCAGGGGCAGCTCGCGGGCGTGGTGCGCATGCTCGACGAGGGCCGCGACTGCGCCGACGTCGTCACCCAGCTCTCCGCGGTGTCCCGCGCGCTCGACCGCGCGGGCTTCGCGATCATCGCCTCCGGCATGCGCCAGTGCCTCACCTCGGACGAGGACTCGGCCCCGGACGTCGAGAAGCTGGAGAAGCTCTTCCTCTCCCTGGCCTGACCGGGGCGGCCCCGGCCCGGCGAGTCTGTCGCGCGTTCGTCGTGAGGTCGCGGGTTGCTCGGTCGGTCGCGCAGTCATCTGCGCGACTCATCCAGGAACTCGCTACTCACCTCGGGATGCGCGACCTCAGTGGGTCAGAGGGTCCGTCGGTAGGCCCGCCAGGCGGAGGGCCGTCGCGACGAAGGGGACGCAGGGGACGTCCGCCAGGTCGTCGAGCGGGAACCAGGCGGCGCGGTCCGTCGAGCCGTCGACCTCGTCGCGCAGCGCACCGCCCGTGACGTGCGCGCGGTACACGACCCGCAGCGCGTGCCACCGCTCGCCGCCCGGCAGGCCGGGCACGACCTCGGAGTCGACGCCGAGCAGCTCGTCGAGCTCGACGTCGTAGCCGGTCTCCTCGCGCAGCTCCCGGACCGCCGCGTCCCGCGGGTCCTCACCCGGGTCGATGCCGCCGCCGGGCATCGTCCACCGCCGGCGCGTCGCCCAGTGCGCGAGCAGGACCCGCCCCTCGTCGACGACGACCGCGTACGCCCCCACCCGCTGCTGCACGCACGCCACGCTAGCCGCGCCGTCGTGGACGGGTCGCGAAGATTCTGCCGTCGGGTGTCGAATTCCGTCAGGCCCGTTCGTCGGGTGGGTGAGAGACGGTCAACCGGACCGCCTCGTCGACACCCGCACACCGAGGAGACCCGAGATGCCCAAGTACCTGATGTCCGTGTTCGGCCCGGCCGAGCGCACGCCCTACGGGAGCTACGAGACCAAGGAGGCGATGCTCGAGGCGTTCGCCGACACCGGCGCGTTCAACGACAAGCTCGTCGCCGAGGGCTACTTCGTCTACGCGGACGGCCTCGCCGAGGCGTCGACGGCCACGGTCGTCGACGGTCAGGGTGAGCAGCCCGTCTTCACCGACGGCCCGTACCTCGAGTCGAAGGAGCACCTGGGCGGGTTCTGGATCATCGAGGCGCCCGACCTCGACGTCGCGCTGCGCCTGGCCGCCGAGGGGTCGAAGGCGTGCCGCGGCAAGGTCGAGGTCCGCCCGTTCCAGACCGAGGAGTCGGTCAGGGAGATGCTCGGGCAGTGACGCCGGACGTCGAGGAGGCGATCACCCGGGCCCACCGCGACGAGTGGGCGCGGGTGGTCGCCACCCTCGCACGCAGGTTCCGCGACCTGGACGTCGCGGAGGACGCGGCCGCCGAGGCGTTCGCGACGGCGGTCGAGCGCTGGCCCCGCGACGGGGTCCCGACGACGCCCGGCGCCTGGCTCACGACGACCGCGACGCGCAAGGCGCTGGACCGCGTGCGGCGCGAGTCGCACCGCGACGGCAAGCACGAGGAGGCGCGGCTGTTGTTCGACGACGAGCCCGCACCGCGCGGCGCGGTGGACGACGACCGGCTGCGGCTGGTGTTCACCTGCTGCCACCCGGCGCTGTCGCCCGAGGCGCGCGTCGCGCTCACGCTGCGGATGGTCGGCGGGCTGACGGTCCCGCAGATCGCGCGGGCGTTCCTGGTGCAGGAGACGACGATGGGCCAGCGCATCTCGCGCGCCAAGGGGAAGATCAAGGCCGCGGGCATCCCCTACCGGGTCCCGACGAGCGAGGACGTGCCGGCCCGGCTCGACGGCGTGCTGACCGTGCTGTTCCTGGTCTTCAACGAGGGCTACCTGGCCTCGGGCCCGGACACCGACCCCGTGCGCCACGACCTGACGACCGAGGCGATCCGGCTGGCCCGCCTGGTGCGGGACCTGCTGCCCCGCGGCGGCCCGGGCTGGGGCGAGGCGACCGGCCTCCTGGCGCTCATGCTGCTGACGCAGGCGCGCGCGGCGGCGCGGGTGTCCGCGACGGGCGAGCTCGTGACGCTCGAGGAGCAGGACCGCGGCGCGTGGGACCGCGCGCTCGTCGCGGAGGGGCACGACCTGGTCCGCCAGACGCTCGCCGCGGTCGCCGCAGGAGGTCCGCCGCCGGGGCGCTTCCAGCTCCTCGCGGCGGTCAACGCGGTGCACACGCACGCACGCGACGCACGGGACACGGACTGGTCGCAGGTCGTCGCGCTGTACGACCGGCTCGTGCGCGTGGACCCGTCGCCCGTCGTCGCGCTCAACCGCGCGGTCGCGGTCGCGGAGGTCGACGGCCCGGACGTCGCGCTCGCGATCGTCGACCGGCTGCCGCTCGACGGGTACCACGCGTTCCACGCGACGCGCGCCGAGCTGCTGCGTCGGCTGGGGCGCAGCGCGCAGGCGCGCGAGGAGTACGGACGAGCGATCGAGCTGGCGGGCAACACCGCGGAGGTCGCGCACCTCACGCGGCGCCGCGACCAGCTCGTCCCGGACCCGCTCCCGGGCTCCTGATCGCGAGCGGGCGACACTATCGGGCGAGCCCGGACCCTTGTGCGGCTCGTCGGCGCAGGACGTCCGCCGGCCCTCGTCGTGCCGCCCGCGGCACCCGACGCTGACCTCCCGCGACGCCCGCACGATGCCCTCTCGAAGCGCTTCGATATCGGAAAGCAGCGCGAAACGGGCAAACGTTTAGGTTCGTTGACGGTCGGAATGCCGCGGCGGAGAGTGACCCTCGCCGACCGGCTCACCGTGGATCCGGGCCACGGCCGACCTAGGAGAGACGATGACCCCCTCATCCATGTCCAGACGCGCGCGCTTCGCGGCCGCGCTCGCAGTCGTCACGCTCGGGGCGACCATCGCTGCGACGATCCCCGCCCAGGCCGCGGGAAGCACGCTGAAGGATGCCGCAGCGCAGAGCGGCCGGTACTTCGGCACCGCGATCGCCGGCTTCAAGCTGAGCGACTCGACGTACTCGTCCATCGCGAACCGTGAGTTCAACATGATCACGGCCGAGAACGAGATGAAGATGGACGCGACGGAGCCGTCGCAGAACAACTTCAACTTCTCCAGCGGCGACCAGATCCTCAACTGGGCCGTCCAGAACGGCAAGCGCGTGCGCGGCCACGCCCTGGCCTGGCACTCGCAGCAGCCCAGCTGGATGCAGGGCATGTCCGGCAGCGCGCTGCGCAGCGCCATGCTCAACCACGTCACCAAGGTCGCCGAGCACTACAAGGGCAAGGTCTATGCCTGGGACGTCGTGAACGAGGCGTTCGACGACAGCAACGGCGGGCGCCGCGACTCCAACCTGCAGCGCACCGGCAACGACTGGATCGAGGCCGCGTTCAAGGCCGCCCGCGCCGCCGACCCGAACGCCAAGCTCTGCTACAACGACTACAACACCGACAACTGGACCTGGGCCAAGACGCAGGGCGTCTACAACATGGTCAAGGACTTCAAGGCCCGTGGCGTGCCGATCGACTGCGTCGGCTTCCAGTCGCACTTCAACGCGCAGAGCGCCTACAACAGCAACTACCGCACCACGCTGTCGAGCTTCGCGGCGCTGGGTGTCGAGGTCCAGATCACCGAGCTCGACATCGAGGGCTCCGGCTCGCAGCAGGCGGACACGTACCGTCGCGTCGTCGAGGACTGCCTCGCCGTCAAGGCCTGCACCGGCATCACGGTGTGGGGCGTTCGTGACTCCGACTCGTGGCGCTCCTACGGCACGCCGCTGCTGTTCGACAACAACGGCGGCAAGAAGGCCGCGTACACCTCGGTCCTCAACGCGCTGAACGCCGCGGACCCGACGGACCCGACGACCGACCCCACGCAGGACCCGACGGACGACCCGACCCAGGACCCGACGGACGACCCGACGGACGACCCGACGGACCCGGAGACGACGAACCCGCCGGACCCGACCGGTAAGTGCTCCGCGGCGCTCACGATCGTGAACTCCTGGCCGGGCGGCTACCAGGCCACGGTGACGGTCAAGGCCGGCTCCTCGTCGATCAACGGCTGGCGGGTCACCCTGCCCAGCAGTGTGAACACGAACAACCTGTGGAACGGCGTCCTGTCCGGTGGCGTGGTGACCAACGCCCCGTACAACGGCTCGGTCGGTGCCGGCCAGTCGACGACCTTCGGGTTCGTCGGCAACGGCAGCGCCCCGGGCGCAGGCAACCTGACCTGCGCCTGAGCCGCTGACTCCCGGCTTGCAGCCGGACCCACGACGGCGTCGCACCCTCGCGGTGCGGCGCCGTCGTCGTGCTGCCGCACGCCCCCTGTCCACAGATGCCGGCCGGGCACCCCACCGAGATGTCCGCTTCGAGTAGTTTCGGGGCTCATGAGACCGCAGGGGGCCCTCACCGCACTCGTGCTCGCGACGCTGCTGCTCGGTGCGTGCACCGAGCAGGCCGGCGCGACGAAGCCGACCGCCACGACGCACGCCGCCACCAGCGCGGCCCCGACGCCCACACCGGCGCCGTCGCCGCCGGCACCGTCGCCGACGCCCTCCGAGCTCCCGGACGTCTCGATCGCCCCCGAGCCGCCGGCGGCCCTGAAGGGCCCCGCCAACGCCGACAACGCAGAGGTCGTCGCGCAGTACTTCCTGTCGCTGTTCCCCTACGTCTTCGCGACGGGCGACATCACGGCTTGGGACGAGCTCAGCGGCGAGGACTGTGGCTACTGCGATGACATCACTGAGCTCGCGGCCGCGGACCAGGCGAAGGGCCATCACGAGGTAGGCGGCCACCTCGAGTTCACGTTCGCGAGTGCCCTGGACTTCGAGGACGGCACCTTCTACGCAACGGTCGCCTTCGACGAGCACCCGTCCCGGACCGTCGATGGCAAGGGCGACGTGGTCGAGGACTTCCCAGGAATCAAGGTCACCCAGGCCGAGGTAAGCCTCGAGTGGCGTGACGGCCGGTGGCTCATCCAGGGCGTTGACCCGACGCTCGTGGAGAAGAAGTTGTGAGATGGCGGCTGCTGAGCGTCGCTCTCGCTGCGTGCGCGGCGACCCTGGTGCTCATGCCACCAGCCGGTGCCAAGGAGTTCGTCGTCGCAGGCGACGGCGATGAGGCGTTCTGGCTGGGCGCGTTCAAGGCGAACCGCCAGTACGAGGCCTGGCTCCGTTCGGCGTCGAAGGATCCCGACCGTGCGATCGAGTTCAAGCGGAAGTCCGTGTGCGTCGAGGACACCGACGAGGAGCCGGGCATCGACCAGCCGTGCTACCTGCCGCCGGGCGCCCGGATCGAGCCGCCCCCGTGCGAGGACGGCCCCGCGCTCGAGCCACTCTGGCGACGGGTGCTGCGGGAGCGCACGGAAGAGCAGGACGTCTGGACCCGGTGGGAGCTGGTCTTCGGATGGATGTGCCCCGAGCACCGGTTCCCTCCCCTGACGCGACAAGAGTTCCAGCTGCTCCCGATCGTCGCCCCCGAGGTCAACGTGCAGCCCTCCGCCGACGTCCTCGTCAACAAGCGCACGATCCTGTTCACCGACGGCGCACCGCAGCGGTTCCGTACGACCGTGTTCGGAACCTGGGGTATCGATGTCGTCGCGACGCCGGTCGAGTACCGGTGGACGTTCGGTGACGGCGAGTCGCTGGTGACGGCGACGCCCGGGGCGCCCTACCCATCCTTCGAGGTGACCCACACGTTCTCGGAGCCCATCGGGGCGACAGCCGTCGGTCTGACCGTCACGTGGAAGGGGCAGTTCCGTGTCGACGCGGACCCGTTGCACAAGTGGCGTGAGGTGACCGGGACCGCACGTACCGAGTCGGTCAGCGCGCCGTTCGACGTGATCGAGCTGAGGTCGCACCTGACCGGCTGACGAGCCGGTCAGTGGCGGGAGGTGGCCAGGGGGCAGCCCGCGCACGCTGGTGAGGGGCGGCACGACGAGCACGCGTCGTCGGTGGTGCGCGGGGCGGGCCGCTCGGTGCGCGCGGCGGTCGCGTCGCCGCGGGCGACCAGGCGCGTGAGTGCGGCGTCGACGAGCCCGCGGTCGAGGTGCAGGTCCCGGGCGATGGCACCGGGCGTCGCGCCCGCACGCGCGGCGGTCAGCACGTCGTCGAGGACGCTCATCCGAGCGCCTTCCCGACGGTGAACACGAGCACCGCCCCGACCCACGCGACCACGAGCCCGACGCCCAGCCCGAACCCGGTCCACCGCGCCCCGAGGAGCCGCCGCTGCTCGGCGAGTGTCGCCAGGCACGGGCTGTACGCGAGCACGAACCACATGAACGCGGCGGCCGCGGCGGCGGCGTGCCCGCCGGACGAGGCGTCGAAGGTCGCGCGCAGCCGCTCGCCGAGCACACCGGACGCGGCGGGGTCGTCGGGCTCCGCGACGGACGCGGTCTGCGCGAACGACCCGACGACGACCTCCTTGGCGACGAACCCGGTCGCGAGCGCCGCGGTCGCCTCCCACGAGCCGAAACCGGTGGGCCCGAACACGGGCGCGACGGCGTGCGCGGCGCGCCCGTACAGCGAGTCCGCGACGGGAACGGACGCGAACGCGTGCCCGCCGGTCACCGGCACGGCGAGCAGCAGCCACACCGCGGTGAGGGTCACGACGATGATCGAGCCGGCCTTGCGCACGAACGCCCGCACCCGCACCCAGCTGGACACGGCGATGGCCCGCAGCCCGGGGCGCTGGTAGGCGGGCAGGACGAGGACGAGCGGCTCGCGCACCAGGTCGCGGAACACGGTGCGTCGCATCGCCGCGCCGCCGAGCACCACGAGCAGCACCGACGCGAGGTACATGACGAAGATCGCGGTGCCCGCGTGGCCGGGAAAGAACACCGACGCGAGCAGCACGTACACCGTCAGGCGCGCGGTGCAGGACGTGAACGGCACGAGCAGCCCGACGAGCAGACGCTGACGCGCGTGCGGCAGCGTCCGGGTCGCGGCGAGGGCCGGCAGGTTGCAGCCGAAGCCGACGACGAGCGGCAGCACCGCCCGGCCGTCCAGCCCGAGGGCCCGCATCGCACGGTCGGCGACGAACGCGGCGCGCGCGAGGTAGCCGCAGTCCTCGAGCAGCGCGACCGCGACGAACATGAGCGCCATGAGCGGGACGAACGACAGCACCGTCCCGACGCCCGCGAGCGCACCGTCGACGACGAGCCCCTGCAGCCACTCGACGGGCAGGCGGCTGCGCACCGCGTCGGCGACCGCTCCGTTGACGAACGCGTCGACGCCGTCGACGAGCGGTGCCGCGACCGTCGTCGTGAGCTGGAACAGCGCCCACATCACGCCGAGGAACACGGGGATGCCGAGCCGCGGGTCGAGCAGGACCCGGTCGAGGCGGTCCGACCACGTGCGCACGGGCCGCGCGGGCGCGGGCACGCCGGACAGCACGTCCGCGACCCAGTCGTAGAGCGCGTCCTCGTCGGGGACGTCGAGCGTGATCGTCGGGCGCGTGCCCACCGCGGTGGTGACGACGCGCGCCAGCTCGCCGGCACCGCCGCCCGTGCGCGGGTCGACCTCGATCACCGGGACCCCCAGCCGGGCACGCAGGTGGTCCGCCGCACGCCCGAGCCCTCGCGCCCGCGCGACGTCACCCATCGTCAGCGCCACGACCACCGGAACGCCCCGCCCGTCCGGCCCGGCGCTGCGCGCCACCTGCCCGGCCAGCAGCAGCGACCGCGCGAGCGCGCTCGCGTCCGCGACGAGCACGACGAGGTCCGCGGCCCCGCCGTCGAGCTCGTCGGCCACGACCTGCTCGTCGGGCGACGCGGCCTCCAGCGCGTAGGTCCCCGGAAGGTCGACGAGCCGCACGTCCACGTCCCCGACGCGCCAGCGGCCCTCCTGCAGCTCGACCGTCGTGCCGGGCGCGTTGACCACGCGTTGCCGTGCGCCGGTGAGCGCGTTGAACAAGGTCGACTTGCCGACGTTCGGGTTGCCGACGAGGACCACGCGCGGCGCGTCGAGCACGCCCGCCGCGACGGACGGGGCCGGCCCCTCGTCGTGGCAGCTCACGCGCGGGCCGCCCGCTCCATCGCGTGCCCGACGGCCTCGAGGACCGGCTCGACCCGCACGCGGCGGCACGTCCCGGCGTCCAGCGCGAGCCGGTCGGCACCCACGCCGACGACCCGCCCCCCGAACCCGCCGCGGTGCGTCACGTGCAGCACCGCGCCGACGGCCAGCCCGAACGTGCGGAAGCGTCGTCGAGCGGGCTCGTCGAGGTCGACGTCGACGACCCGGACCGTCGACCCGGGGTCGCACGCGGCCAGGTCCATGCCGTCGACGCTAGTGATCAGGCAAGCCTCACCTCATGGGACCTCGGTCCCACGTGTCGCGTCGCCCACGTGGACGGGGCGGTTCTGGGTCGACCTCAGTCCGTCGGGGGTTCGTCCTGGCCGGACTCCTCGGCGGCGTCCGCCTCTTCCTTGGTGGCGTGCACGGCGCCCTCGGCGTGCTCGGGCGGGCCGTAGACCGTGTAGAGGATCAGCGGGTTCGGGCCGGTGTTGACGAAGTTGTGCGTGCGACCCGCCGGGACGACGACGAGGTCGCCCTGAGTCACCGTGCGCTCCTTGCCGGACACGATCGCCTTCCCCGTCCCGGAGACGAAGGTGAGGATCTGGTCGATGTCCTCGTGGACCTCCTCGCCGATCTCTCCGCCCGGCGGGATGGTCATGACGACGAGCTGCGTGTGCTCGCCCGTCCACAGCACGCGCCGGAAGTCCGGGCTCTGCTCGGCGACGGTGGCGATCGTCCAGTGGTCCACGTGTCCTCCGTGTCGGGGTCTGGCGGTGGGTCGGTGCAGGTCATCCTGCAGCCGCCCGGCCGTGCGCGCTCGTCGAGAGCCCGACGACGAGGCCGCGCGCACTCGAGATGCCGACGCGACGGTCTCCGGAGAAGGTGGGGCCCATGCAGACGACGACCGCAGAAGCAGTGGGCTCCACGACGTCGCGCGACCGGGTCCGTCAGGTGACGGTGCTGGTCGGGGCGGTCGTGGCGATCGTCGCCGCGACCATCGGGTCCGGCGCGTTCGGTGGTGAGCCGATCGCCGAGGCCGCCGACGGCGCGCTGTCGGCGACGGCCACACCGGTGGCCCCCGACAGCCCGGCGTTCTCCATCTGGTCCGTGATCTACACGGGCCTGGCGGTGTTCGCGGTGGTGCAGGCGCTTCCGCGGCTGGGCGCGGACCGGCGCCTGCGGGCCGTCGCGTGGTGGGTGCTCGCGACCATGCTGCTCAACGCGCTGTGGATCGGGGTCGTGCAGGCCGGGTCCGTGGCGGCGAGCGTCGTCGTGATCGTCGCGCTGCTCGTCGTGCTGGCGGTGGTGTACGTGCGGCTCGTGCGGCTGGACCACACGTCGCGCCTGGCGTCCGTGGTCACCGACCTGACGATGGGCCTGTACACGGGCTGGGTGTCGGTGGCGACGCTGGCGAACACCGCGGCGTTCCTGGCCGACGAGGAGGTCGGCGAGCTCGGGCTCGGCGCGACCACGTGGTCCGTGGTGCTGGTGTCGCTCGCCGCGCTGCTGGCCGCCGCGTACGGGATCTACGGGCGGCGCCGGCCGACGCTCGTCGTGCCGATCGGGCTGGCCATGGCGTGGGGCCTGATGTGGATCGGGCTGGGCCGCACCAACGGCGAGCTGGTCGACGAGACCGTGGCGACAGCGGCGTTCGCCGCCGCGACGGTCGCGTTCCTCGCGCCGGTCATCGCGACCCTCTCCGCCCGCCACCGCTGACCGACCCAGCCCCGCGCTGGTCGTGGATCTCCCGTGAAGTCGTGCGTTTCTCGCGAAGTCGTGCAGACGAACCCACGATCTGGCGAGAGACGTACGACTTCACGGGCGGGGGCGGTCAGGCTGTGGTGAGCAGGTACGTGACCGTGACTGCCGCGACGGCGATCGCCGCCAGGAACGGGTAGCGGCGGCCCGGGCGGCGGGCGGCCGTCCAGGCTGCGGTCGCGGCGAGGACGGCGGCGACGACGAGCGCGGCGATCCCCGGCGCCGTCGCACCACCCGGCGTGCCGAGCACGACGAACGCCGTGGCGGCGAGCAGCAGCACCACCGCGCCGGTCGTCGTGCGGCGGCGGCCGAGCCGGTGCGGCAGCCCGACGACCCCCGTCGCGGCGTCGTCCTCCAGGTCCGGCAGCACGTTCGCCAGGTGCGCCCCGACCCCCAGCAACGCCGCGGCGACACCCGTGACCAGCGGCGCCAGGCGCGGCGGGTCGAGCGCGAGCGTCGCGACCGACGGCAGCAGCCCGAACGAGAACGCGTACGGCAGCCAGGACCACGCCGTGGCCTTGAGCCGCGCGTTGTACGCCCACGCGGACGCGACGGTCAGCAGGTGCACCGCCGCGGCGGCCGCCCCGAGCAGCGCGGACAGCACCACGCACACGCCCAGCGCGACGAGCGCGGCGGCGCGGACCGTCGAGACGGACAGGGCTCCGGTGGCGACGGGCTTGTCGGCGCGTCCGACGGCCCGGTCCCGCGCGGCGTCGATCCAGTCGTTCGACCAGCCGATCGACAGCTGCCCGGCCAGCACCGCCGCGGCGACGAGCCCCGCGGGCGCCCCCACGGCCCACGCGTACGCCCCGGCGAACGCGGTCACGGCGACCGCCGGCGCCGCGTGCGCGGCGCGCACCAGCGCGACCACCCTCCGCGCGACCATGCCCCACACCCTGGCACCCCACCCCTCGCCCCGCGACCCCCGCTGGGCGGGCGGGGGGTGAGGGTTGGTGGCACGATCCGGACATGTCCCGGATCGTGGCGGTCGCACCCGTGCTGCCCGACCACGTCTACCCGCAGACGCAGATCGCCGACGAACTCGCGGACATCCTGACGAGCGACGACGCGCACCGCGCGGTGCTGCGGCGCCTGCACGCCTCGTCGGGCATCGACACCCGGCACCTCGTCGCGCCGCTCGAGCGCTACCGCGCGTTCACGGGCTTCGACGAGACGAACGCGCTCGCGCTCGCGAGCGGCCTGGACCTCGCGGAGCGCGCGGCCCGCGCGGCCCTCGCGACGGCGGGTCTGGAGCCGGCGGACGTCGACCACCTCATGCTCACCACGGTCACCGCGGTCGGTGCGCCGTCGATCGACGCGATGCTCGTCGACCGCCTCGGCCTGCGGCCGGACGTCACGCGGCTGCCGAGCTTCGGGCTGGGCTGCGCGGGCGGCGCCGCGGGGCTGGCGCGCGTGCACGACCACCTGGAGGCGCACCCGGGCCAGGTCGCCCTGCTCGTGTCGGTCGAGCTGTGCTCGCTGACGTTGCAGCGCGACGACGACTCGACCGCGAACCTCGTCGCGAGCGGGCTGTTCGGCGACGGCGGCGCGGCGGTCGTCATGGCGGGCCGCGAGCGCGACGCACCACGCGGCTCGTCGGACGAGGTGCGCCGCACCTGGGCGGGGGCGCCGCTCGTCGTCGGGGCGCGCAGCGTGCTGTACCCCGGCTCGGCCGACGCGCTCGGCTGGCAGGTGGGGGCGTCCGGGCTGCGGATCGTGCTGTCCGGCGGGCTGCCGGACGTGGTGCGCGAGCACGTGGCCGACGACGTGAAGGCGCTGCTCACGGCGCAGGGCGCGGTCCCCGACGACGTGCGCGCCTGGCTCGTGCACCCCGGCGGGCCCAAGATCCTCGAGGCCGTGCAGGACGCTCTGGACCTGCCGCACGAGGCGCTGGCACGCTCGTGGGCGAACCTCGCGCGGGCGGGGAACCTGTCGTCCGCGTCGGTGCTGCACGTGCTCGCCGACGGCATCGCGGACGGCGCACCGCCCGGTGCGCTCGGTGTGGCCGCGGCCTTCGGCCCGGGTGTGGGGGTCGAGCTGGTCGCGCTGCGCTGGCCGTCCGACGAGGTCGACGTCGAAGGAGCCGCATGAGTCTCGCGCTGTACACGGTGCTCGTCCTGGCGACGGGCGTGGAACGGATCGCCGAGCTCGTGGTGTCCTCGCGGCACGCGCGCTGGTCGTTCGAGCGCGGCGGGCGCGAGAGCGGGCGAGGGCACTTCCCCGCGATGGTCGCGCTGCACACCGGTCTGCTGGTCGCGTGCATCGCCGAGGCGTGGCTCGCCGACCGGCCGTTCCTGCCGTGGCTGGGCTGGCCGATGCTCGTCGTCGTGCTCGCGTCGCAGGGGCTGCGGTGGTGGTGCATCGCGACGCTCGGCCCGCAGTGGAACACGCGCGTGATCGTCGTCCCCGGCCTCGGGCTGGTGGACCGCGGCCCGTACCGGTACCTCAGCCACCCGAACTACGTCGCGGTGGTCGCGGAGGGCATCGCGCTGCCGCTCGTGCACACCTCCTGGGTCACGGCGGTCGCGTTCACGGTGCTCAACGCGGTGCTGCTCCTGGGCTTCCGCATCCCCGCCGAGGAGCGCGCGCTCGCCGACGCCCGGCAGGTCTGAGCGGTGCCCGCGGGCGACCTCGACGCGGACGTGCTCGTCGTCGGCGGCGGTCCCGTCGGGCTGGCGGCGGCGATCGAGGCGCGGCTCGCGGGGCTGTCGGTGCTGGTGCTCGAGCCGCGTTCCGGGCCGGTCGACAAGGCGTGCGGCGAGGGGCTCATGCCCGGCGCGCTCGCCGCGGTGCACCGCCTGGGCGTGGACCCCGACGGGCACGAGCTGACGGGCATCGCGTACGTGGACGCGACGCGGCGCGTCGAGCACCGGTTCACGCGGGGGACGGGCCGCGGCGTGCGGCGGACCGTCCTGCACCGGGCGCTGGCCCGGCGCGCGGCCGAGCTGGGTGCGCAGGTCGTCGTCGGACGCGCGTCCGACCTGCGGCAGGACGCGCACGGCGTGGTGATCGACGACCTGCGGGCGGGCCACGTGCTCGCGTGCGACGGGCTGCACTCGACGGTCCGGCGCCTCGTGGGCCTGGAGGTCCCGGTCCGACGAGCGCGCGCGGACGAGCGCCGGCGGTTCGGGCTGCGCCGGCACTACCGGGTGCGGCCGTGGGGCGACCTGGTCGAGGTGCACTGGGCGCCGCACGCGGAGGCGTACGTGACGCCCGTGGGCCCGGACCTCGTCGGGGTCGCGGTGCTCGGCCCGGTGCGCACCGACCTCGACGCGACGCTCGACGCGCTCCCCGCGCTCGCGCGGCACCTCGCGGGCGCCCAGCCCGACGGGCCGGTACGCGGCGCCGGTCCCCTGCTCCAGCGCACCACCGCGCGCACGGCGGGCCGCGTGCTGCTCGTCGGCGACGCGTCCGGCTACGTCGACGCGCTCACCGGCGAGGGCCTGCGCGTCGGGCTGGCTCAAGCGGCCGCCGCGGTCGCGCACCTCGACGACCCCGCGGGCTACGAGCGTGCGTGGGCGCGCGCGACGCGCGACTACCGCGTCCTCACCACGGGCCTCGTCGCCGCCGCAACCTCGCCGGCCCGCCGCACGATCGTCCCCGCCGCGGCACGCCTGCCCCGCGTGTACGGCGCGATCGTCGACCGCCTGGCCCGCTGAGCAGCCCCGTCGTATCTCCGGGCCGCCGGCCGGCTCCTCGTCGGCGTCGACGAGGAGGGCGCGATGACGAGGTGGGGAGTCACCTGGCGCGACCCGCTGCTGATCACGGCGGCCGCGACGCTGTACGTGGCGCTGCGTGCGTACGACCCGGTCGAGGGCGCGCTGACCACGCGGTGGTTCTCGGTCTGGGCGGGGATGCTGCTGATCAGCGCACTCGTCTGGGTCGCCGTGCTGCGCGAGGGTCTCAGGAGGCTCCGGCTGCGGCCACGGCGGCCCGGCGCTCCGCGGCACGGCGTGCGCTACGTCGCGATCGCGCTGCCGGCGACCGCCTTCGTGATGGCGGCGTCCCAGGAGGCGCGGTTCGTCACCCACGGCTCGTACGTCCCCTCCGTCCTCGTCGTCGGTCTCCTCGCGCTGGGGTGGTGCACGGCCGCGCCATGGACGCTGCTGGTCTGGCGGACGCGGGACGACGAGGCCGAGCTCGCGCGGTCCATCGCCGCGGTCGGCGCGCCGCGGTGGGACACGACCACGTCCGCGCTCACCGTGGACGTGGCGGCCGTCCACGCGGCGGCCGCGACGCTGCGCCGCGCCTGGGAGGCGATCGAGGCGTCGGCGCTCGCGCTCGCGGTCCTGCTCTCGAGCGCCGTCCTGAACACGGCGATGCTGCGGCTCGGCGCGATCGCGTCGGGGGCGACGACCGCGACGGATTCCCCGACGGTGTTCGTCCTCGCGTACGGCGCCTTCTTCGCGCTCGTCGCAGCCGTGCTGATCGGGCCCGTGGCCCTGCACTGGCGCAGCCAGGCGCTCGCGCTCGTGGACGCGACGCTGGGGGAACCGCCCACGGGTGTCCCCACGGCGGAGTTCGTCGACACCCGGGACCGCTTCCTCACCCACCTCGGCCTGCGTGCCGGTGTGCTGCGGACGCCCGTCGCGGCGCTCAGCGTGCTCGCGCCCCTCGGCACCGCGTTCCTGGCCGCGCTCGTGCCGACGGGCTGAGCCGACTACACGACCAGGGACTGGCCGCCGTCGACGAAGATCTCGGTACCCGTGACGTGGCTCGCCGCGTCCGACGCGAGGAACGCGATCGCGTCGGCGACCTGCGCGGCCGCGCCGGGCTCGGTCCCGGTCAGCGGGATCTCGCCGTGCGGGTACTCGACCTTCAGGCCCAGGTGGTCGGTGTGGCGGACCTCGGTGTTGTCGTCGATCTCGGTGTCGATCGCGCCGGGACACACGACGTTGACGCGCACGCCGCGCGGTGCGAGCTCGACCGCGACCATGCGCGCGAACGCGACCTGGCCGGCCTTGCTCGTGGCGTACGCGGACGCGCCCGAGTTGGAGAACGTGCGGGTGCCGTTGATCGAGGAGACGACGACGATCGCGCCGCCCTGGCGCAGCAGCAGCGGGACCGTGTGGTGCACGGTGAGGAACGTGCCGGTGAGGTTGGTCGCGATCGTCGTCGACCACTCGTCGGGCGTGAGCTCCTCCACGGGCGCCCACACGCCGTTGACGCCCGCGTTCGCGACGACCACGTCGAGGCGGCCGAGCTCGTCGTCGACACGCGCGACGACGCCCCGGACCGCCTCCGGGTCCGCGACGTCCGCCGCCAGCGGCAGCGCGGTGCCGCCGACGGACCGGATCTCGTCCGCGACCTCGTCGGCGCTGTCCTGGCTGTGCCCCAGGGGGACGACCGTCAGGCCGTCGCGCGCGAGCCGCAGCGCGGTCGCCCGACCGATGCCCGACCCCGCGCCCGTCACGAGCGCCACCTTCGTCATCCCGTCGCTCCCCTCGTCGTCCCGTCGCCGTCGACCCGGACGTCCCGACGCTAACCGTGCCCGCGCTGAGGTGCCCGCCGACGGCGGTCCGTGCACCCGTCCGGCGGCACGCGCCCACCCAAATCGATTCGACGGTCCCGCCCCCGGACCCCCGACCCCCCGGGCGGCCCACACTCGCGGAGCGACGAGTGTCGTGCCCGGCACGGGCCACGGCACGTCCTTCAACGACGAGGAGATCGATGTCCGCGCGTCTCAAGTCAGCTGCTCTTCTGGTCTCGTCCCTGCTCGCGACGGCGGGCATCGGGGCGATGACCGCGTCCTCGGCCCAGGCGGCCGTCGGGTGCAAGGTCGACTACGCCGTCACCAGCGAGTGGGGTGGCGGGTTCGGTGCCAGCGTGACGGTCACCAACCTCGGTGACCGCCTCGACTCGTGGACCGTGGGCTGGACGTACGCGTCCGGCCAGCAGGTCACGCAGGCGTGGAACGCCACCGTCACGCAGTCCGGCGGTGCCGTCACGGCCCGCAACGCGAGCTACAACGGCACGCTCGCCACGGGTGCGTCGACGAGCTTCGGCTTCAACGGCTCGTGGTCCGGGTCCAACCCCAAGCCCACGGCGTTCACCGTCAACGGCGTGACGTGCACGGGCGGGACGACCACCCCGACTCCCACCCCCACCCCGACGCCGACCCCCACTCCCACTCCCACGACGACGACCCCGCCGCCGCCCACGGGCACCACGCCCGTGGCGATCAACGGCCAGCTGCGCGTCTGCGGCGTCAACCTGTGCAACCAGTACGGCAAGCCGATCCAGCTGCGCGGCGTCAGCACGCACGGCCTGCAGTGGTTCCCCGGCTGCTACAACACCAGCTCCCTCAACACGCTCGCGAACGACTGGAAGGCCGACGTCTTCCGCATCGCGATGTACGTCAACGAGGACGGCTACGTCACCAACCCGTCGGGCTTCACGTCGCAGGTGAACAGCCTGGTCGACGCCGCGGAGCAGCGCGGGATGTACGCGATCGTCGACTTCCACACGCTCACGCCCGGTGACCCGAACGTGAACCTGGACAACGCGAAGACGTTCTTCCGCAGCGTCGCGGCGCGCAACGCGTCCAAGACCAACGTGATCTACGAGATCGCGAACGAGCCGAACGGTGTCTCCTGGCAGGGCATTCGCAGCTACGCGAGCCAGGTCATCCCGATCATCCGCGCCGCCGACCCCGACGCGGTGATCCTCGTCGGCACGCGCGCCTGGTCGTCGCTGGGCATCTCCGAGGGTTCGAGCTCCGCGGAGATCGTCGCCAACCCGGTGCCGTTCGACAACATCAT
Organism: Cellulomonas palmilytica; assembly: GCF_021590045.1. Lineage (NCBI taxonomy): Bacteria > Bacillati > Actinomycetota > Actinomycetes > Micrococcales > Cellulomonadaceae > Cellulomonas > Cellulomonas palmilytica. The sequence continues at coordinate 414,970 of NZ_CP062221.1, forward strand.
GTACACGTTCCACTTCTACGCGGCGTCCCACCAGGACAACTACCGCAACGAGGTGCGCAACGCGGCCGGCAAGCTCCCGCTGTTCGTGAGCGAGTGGGGCACGACGAGCGCGACGGGCGGCGGCACGGTCGACATCGCGAGCTCCACGGCGTGGCTCGACCTGCTCGACTCGCTGAAGATCAGCCACGTGAACTGGACGTACTCCGACGCGGGCGAGTCCAGCGCGGCGTTCCAGTCCGGCACGTGCTCGGGCTCCGACTACGGCACCTCGCGGTTGTCGCAGTCCGGCCAGTTCGTGCGCAGCCGGGTCATGACGGCGGACAGCTTCCCGACGAGCTGACGCAGGGGCTTCCGGGGGCGCCGGGCGGGCTGACCTGCGGGTCGGCCCGCCCGTCGTCGGCACCCCTGCGGGTGGCCCTGCGCCGGTGGCCGCCGCTCGCCGCGCGGGATCGGCGAAGGCGACCTAGCGTGGCCGGGTCCCCCTGTGTGACCCACGGAAGGAGCACGCCATGCCCACGATCGACGAGTCCATCGAGGTCGACGTCCCGATCAGCACCGCGTACAACCAGTGGACGCAGTTCGAGGACTTCCCGGCGTTCATGGGAGGTGTCGAGCAGGTCCGCCAGCTCGACGACACCCTCACCCACTGGCGTACGTCCATCGGCGGCGTCGAGCGCGAGTTCGACGCGCAGATCGTCGAGCAGACGCCCGACACGCGCGTCGCGTGGCAGAGCATCGACGGCACGACGCACGTCGGCCAGGTGACGTTCGAGCCGATCAGCGCCACGCAGACCCGCGTCCACGTGCAGACGGCGTGGGAGCCGGAGACGCTCGTCGAGAAGGCGGGTGCCGCGATCGGCGCCGACGACCGCCAGGTGAAGGCCGATCTCAAGCGCTTCAAGGAGTTCATCGAGTCGCGCGGCGTCGAGACGGGCGCCTGGCGCGGCGAGGTCTGACGCGCGTCGCGACGACGAGCGACGTCCTGGGGCGGTCCGGCACGTCCGGGCCGCCCCTCGTCGTGCGTGTCGGGGCGAACCGGTAGGTTCCGCCCGACGACGAGGAGGACCGATGACGTCTGCGATCACCGAGCCCGTGGCGGGCCTGACGCTCTTCCCCCGGCCCGAGGACGTGTTCGTCCTCGACCAGGCGGACCTGGCCCGGTACATCCACCCGCTGGTGACGGTGGACCTGAGCCTCGTCGACCCGTCGTGGGCCGGGCAGGTGCACCTGGTCAGCCCGGTCGAGCCGTACGAGGGGCTCGTCGGCGAGGACGACGAGCACTGGACGGACCTGGTGCGCGAGAACGTCATCGCGTTCCGCGTCGAGGGCGACGGCCGCTACCGCTTCCTGGCGGACACCGCGTACTTCCGGCTCGCGGCGCTCGAGGCCGACCCGGCCGTGACAGGGTTCCCGGATCGCGGCGCACCGTCGCGTGACGAGCTGCGCGAGTACCACCGGGCGCGCACGAGGCACGAGGAGCTGACCGAGCTGCGCGCGCACTACGACGAGCAGCGCGCGACGTACGAGCAGGCCCGCGCACACTTCGCGGAGCACGGGGCGCTGTGCATGGTGCCGCTGCGCGAGCCGCACGAGCACTACCCGGTGCCGGTGCTGGACCAGCTCGGCGGCGAGGCCCCGGAAGGGAACTGGGTCGTCCCGGACGGGATCACCGTCGAGGAGCACGAGACCGAGGACGGGACGGTCGCGTGGCCCGTCGACCCGCAGGGGCGCCGGTTCCACCACGTCGCGTCCGTCGCCGGCTACCACTACCGGCGCTCGGGCGCGGACTCGGTGCTCCTGTTCTTCGAGCCCGAGTCCCGTACCGCCCTGCTCACCTTCGACTGGACGTGACCATGACCTCTCGCATCTCCGAGCTCGTGGTCGACTGCGTCGACCCGCGGCTGCTCGCGGACTTCTGGTGCCAGGTGCTCGACTACGTCGTGCTCGACGAGGAGGACGGGGCGATCGAGATCGGGCCGGCGTCCGGGTTCGGCGGCCTGCAGCCGACGATCATCCTCAGCCCGTCGTCCGACGAGCGGACCGGCAAGCTGCGTCTGCACATCGACGTCAACCCGGTGGACCGCGACCAGGACGCCGAGCTGGAGCGCCTGCTCGCGCTGGGGGCGCGCCGGGCGGACATCGGCCAGACCGGCCAGGAGTCGTGGCACGTGCTGCTCGACCCGGAGGGCAACGAGTTCTGCCTCCTGCGCCGACGGCTCTCGTGACGGCCGTGGACACCGCCCTCCTGCTCGGTCGGCTGCACGCCGCTGGTCTGGCGGACGTGGTCGAGGTGGTGCCCGCCGAGGGCGGGCAGGCCGCACTGGCGGGTCTCGCGCGCCGCGGCGACGGCACCACGGTGTTCGTCAAGGCGTTCGACGTGGCGCCCGCCGACGACGTGCTCGCCGCCGAGGCCGAGGGCCTGGACGCGCTGCGCACGCTCGGCGGTGCCACCACCCCGCAGGTGCTGCACGTGAGCCCGGACCTGCTGGTGCTGGAGGCCCTGCACCCGCGGCCGGCGGACCCGGCGTTCTGGGAGCGGCTCGCGCACGTCCTCGCGCACCAGCACACGAGCACGCGGCACGCGCGTTTCGGCTGGCACCGTGACGGGTGGCTCGGCCGCCGCCGCCAGGTCAACACGTGGGAGGACGACGGCTTCACGTTCTTCGCGCGGCACCGGCTGCTGCGCTGGCTCGACGAGCCACGCGTGGCGGCCGCGCTCGACGCCGCGGACCGGGCTGCGCTGCACCGGCTCTGCGACCGCCTGCCCGAGCTGCTGCCCGACGCGCCGGCCTGCCTGGTGCACGGCGACCTCTGGGCGCAGAACGTCCTGGCGACCGCCGCGGGCGAGCCCGCGCTCATCGACCCCGCAGTGTCCTACACGTGGGCGGAGATCGACCTGGCGCACGTGTGGACCACGGCCCCGCCCCCGGAGGCCGCCGTGTTCTTCGACCGCTACGCCGAGCTCACGGGCCTCGACGCGGGCTGGCGCGAGCGCATGCCGATCCTCCAGCTGCGCCAGCACCTCGCGGTGGTCGCCCAGTTCGACCCCGACTGGGGCGCGGCGCAGACGATCCGCGCGACCCTCGCCCCGTTCCGGACGCGCTGACCGGTTCCACCGCGAACGGCCCCGCCCGCGGGTCAGCGCGCGACGTCGCGGCGGCGGAAGCCCGCGAAGCCGACGGCGACGAGGGCCCCGGCCACCAGCGCGAGCCAGCCGAGGCCGGTCCAGTCCGGGTCACCGCCCGTGACGGCGGGCACGTGCCAGAACGGGCTGATGCCGAGCGCCCAGTCGTCGAGCCGGAGCGTCGGGCCGAGCATCGTGAGCAGGAACGACACGAGCACCCCGGCCCACGCGGCGAGGCTCGCGGCGGGCCGCGCCCCGACGAGCGCGACCGCGAGCGCGACCACGGTCCACACCGCGGGCACGGTCGCGGCGGCCTGCAGCAGCACGTCACCGGTGGTCACGCCGATGTCCGCGCCCCCCGCGAGCAGCGAGACGACCGTCCCCGCGAGCAGCACGAGCCCGGCCACCAGCAGCAGCGCGAGGGCCACGTGGCTCCCGTAGTACCGGGGACGCGCGACGGCCCCGGCGAGCACGGGCTCGACGCGGTCCTCCTGCTCCTCCGCGCGGACCCTGAGCAGCACCTGCACACCCGGGACGCACGCGATGATCCCGACGAGGCTGAGCACGGTCCGCACGAACGCGCCCGTGAGCTCGTCGGGGCTCGCCGCGCCCGCCGCGAGGATCTGCTGCACCGCGGGCTCACCCGCGAGCAGGTCCCGGATCGACGTCGTGAAGTACCCGAACACCACGCCCAGCACGACGAACGCGATCCCCCAGGTGATCACCGGCCGACGGTTCACGCGCACCGCGAGCCGCCACGGGGAGCGGACGCTCCCGCGCGCGGGGCCGGGCCGCTGCGCGACGATGCCCTGCCCGAAGTCGCGGCGGGACTGCAGCGCGAACGCCACGCCCACCGCCACCGCCGTGAACGCGACCGCCAGGAGCAGCGGCGCCCAGTGGTCGCCCGTCGCCGGGCGTGTCGCGAGCGGCCAGCCGAGCGGGTTGACCCACGTGGTCCACGCGGGCGCGTCGAGCGACGTGCTCAGCCCGCGCAGCAGGAACAGCGTGCCGAGCGTGCCCACCGCGAGCGAGCTCGCGGTGCGCGCGTCCGAGCCGACCTGCGCGCTCACCGCCGCGACGCCCGCGAACATCCAGCCCGTCGCGGTGTACGTGGCGCCGAGCAGCAGGGACGGACCCCAGTCGCCACCGCACGCGCCCGTGGCGACACCGGCGACGAGCCCGGCGGCGAGCGACCCGACGAGCGCGAGCGCGACACCCGCGAGCAGGCGCGCACCCCGGCCCAGCACCCCGGACGCGAGCAGCTCCGCCTGGCCGGAGTCCTCCTGCGCGCGCGAGGCCCGCACCACCGCGCTGATCGCCCCGAGCGCCACGAGGAAGCCGCCGAGCGCGAGCGTGCGCCAGGAGTTGAAGCCCTCGGGCGTCGACAGGTCGTACGCCGGGCCGAAGATCAGCCCGAGCGCGGGGTTGGCGCCCACGGTCGCCGCGAACGCGTGCCGCGACTCGGGGTCCGGGAAGACCCGCGGGTAGGCGGTCACGGACGACACCGACAGCAGCGTCGCGACCACGACCCACGGCGCGAACATGCGGCCGTCGTGGCGGATCGTGGCGTGCAGCAGGGGCCGGCTCCCGACGAGGCTTCCCGCACGGGCGGCGGTCGGGGCGGTCCCGGTCGTCGCTGCGGCCACGGGGGTCACGGCGTCGTCCGCGGGCGCTCGTCGGCGTCCGGCGCGTGCTCGTCGGACGCGGCTCCGTCAGGCGCGTGGGCGTCGGGCGCGTGCTCGTCGGACGCGTGCTCGTCGTCGCCGTACAGCCGCAGGAACAGGCTCTCCAGGGACGGCGGCGCGACGGTCAGCGAGGTGAGGCCCAGCGGCGTGAGCGCGGCCATCGCCTCCCCGACGCGCGTCGACTCGACGGTCGCGGTGAGCCGGTCACCGTCGACGCGCACGTCCCCCAGCCCGGCCAGGTCGCGGCGCTCGGGGACGCGCTCGAGGGTCGCGTGGATCGTCGTGCGCGTCTGCCCGCGCAGGTCCGCGAGCGTGCCGGACCGCACCACGCGGCCCTCGCGGATGATGCTGATGCGGTCCGCGAGCGCCTCCGCCTCGGCGAGGATGTGGCTGGACAGCAGCACGGTCGCACCGCGCTGCGTCGCCTCGCCGACCGCCTCCTGGAACACGTTCTCCATGAGCGGGTCGAGGCCGCTGGTCGGCTCGTCGAGGACCAGCAGCTCGGCGTCCGACGCGAGCGCCGCGACGATCGCGACCTTCTGCCGGTTGCCCTTGGAGTACTGCCGACCGCGCTTGGTCGGGTCGAGCTCGAACCGCTCGACGAGCTCGGTGCGGCGCCGCTCGTCGAGCCCGCCGCGCAGCGACCCGAGCAGGTCGATCGCCTCCCCACCCGTCATGCCGGGCCACAGCGACACGTCCCCGGGGACGTACGCGAGGCGGCGGTGCAGCGCGACGACGTCCGCCCACGGGTCGCCGCCGAGCAGGCGGACCGTGCCCGAGTCCGCGCGCAGCAGGCCGAGGAGCACGCGGATGGTGGTGGACTTCCCGGCGCCGTTGGGCCCGAGGAAGCCGTGCACCTCGCCGCGCTCGACGTGCAGGTCGAGCCCGCGCAGCGCGGGGAACTTCCCGAAGGACTTGGTCAGGCCCTGGATGTCGACGACCGCGTCAGCCATGGGAGCTCCTCTCGCGGGTCCTGGGTCCAGTGAACTCTCGTCACGCGTGCGCGGCGTGCGGTTCCGTGGGCGTGCCCGCGGGGTCCGCGTCCGGGCCGGTGTGCGCCGGGACGGCAGGGGACGACGAGCGTCGCGCGGCCGCCGCCGCGAGCAGCAGGGCGACCCCCGCGAGCGCCCAGCCCGTCAGGACGAGCAGCGGGCGGGCCGTGGCGGCGTCGGGGAAGTAGGACAGCGTGCGCACGAGCGTCGCGGACGCCCCGGGCGGGAAGAGCTGGCCGACCGTCCCCCACGCGCCGGGCAGGTACTGCGTGGGCGCGCCGGCCGACGCGATGGGGTTGGCGAACAGCATGAACACCACGGGCCCGAGCGCGATCCCGGCGCGTCCGGCCAGCGCTGCGGCGCCGACGATCGCTGCGGCCATCGACGTGAACGTCAGCGCGTACGCCCCGGCGTTGGCGAGGTAGTCGCCCTGCAGCACGCCGAGCCACGGCTGGAGCACGGCCGCGACGGCCAGCCCGCCGACGACCGCGTACACGCCGAGCGCGACGAGCCGCCGTGCGGTGCCGCGCACGGCGAGGGAGATGACGATGCCGCCGATCAGCCCGCCGAACATGAGCGGGAACCCGGCCGCGGCCAGGCCGGTGCCGTTGGGGTCGGACGCGGCGAGCGGGACGACGTCGGTCACGACGACCGCGGCGCCGGCCTGCGCGCCGAGCTGCGGTGCGACCGCCCGCAGCACCTGCGCGACCGCGGGGCTCGCGGCGGACGCGACGAGGACCTCGGGCTCGGGCCCGAGCACGAGCGCGCCGTACGCCTCGCGCTGCTGGATCTGCGCGACCGCGGCGTCCCGGTCGGCGACGGGCGACAGGTCGAGGCGGCCCTGCGCGGCCTCCTCGACCGCGGGGATCATCTGCTCCGCGGCGGGTCCGGCGACGACGACGGGGATGTCCTGCACGGTCGAGGTGACCGTGGGCCACAGGAACGCGAGGACCACGACGCACACCGCGACGCACGCCCCGAGCGCGACGGCGATGGTGCGCCGCCACTCGTCGCGCCCACTGCTCGTCGTGCTCATGTCCCACCGTCCGCCGGAGTCCGCGGGCACCCTCGTCGGCCCGTCACCGCGACCGTACGCGCGTCGGCGGGCTAAATCAACACGTGTAGATATCGAGTCACGCGCGTACCCTGCCGACGTGACGACCGACGCCCCGGCCCCCCGCCGACGCGGCCGCGGCGAGAAGTTCCCCGGCGGCCGCGACGCGATCCTCGCCGCGGCACGCGACCAGTTCGCCGAGCGCGGCTACGCGGGCGCGACCATCCGCGGCATCGCGCAGCAGGCGGGCGTCGACCCCAAGCTCGTCATGCACTTCTTCTCCAGCAAGGACGAGCTGTTCGCCGCGACGCTCGAGCTGCCCGTCGAGGGGCTGCTCGCGCTGGTCGCCGCGTTGCAGGCGCCGCAGGACGAGGTCGCGGAACGGCTCACGCGCGCGTACGTCGACATCTGGGAGTCGCCGCTGACCGGGCCGCAGGTGCGCGCGATGCTCCTGTCCGTCGCGACCATCGACGCGGCCGCCGAGGCGCTGCGCACCGCGTTCGAGCAGCGGATCGCCCGCGCGCTCGGGGACCGGTTCGAGCCCGTCGCCGTCGTCACCGCGATGAGCCAGCTGCTCGGCGCGGCGCTCGTCCGCTACGTCGTGCGGATGCCCGCGTTCGACGCGCTCACGCGCGAGGAGTTCGTCGCGCAGCTCGTCCCGTCCGTCGCCGCGAGCCTGGAACGAGGCCGGGTCGACGCGCCGCCCCCCGGCTGACCGGGATCGGGTGGAGAAACGCTCGTCAGGTGAGCGTTTCTCCACCCGATCGACCTTCGCGCACGCTCGTCGGAAGAAATCTCGTCGCGGGTGCATCCGGATCCCGCCTCCGGGCGGAAGTAGGGGTGTCAGGCGCCGACCCGGCGCCCACTCCCGGAAGGACGCACCATGCGCACTCGACTTCTCGCCGGCACCGCAGCCGGTGCCCTCGGACTCGCCGCCGTCGCCCTCACCGCCGGTCCCGCCTCCGCCGCCGACGAGGCCTCGCTCTCCGTGCTGCACGGCGTGCCGGGGCTCACCGTCGACGTCTACGTCAACGGCGAGCTGACGCTCGACGACTTCGAGCCCGGCGCACTCGCCGGCCCGCTCGACCTGCCCGCCGGGACGTACACGGTCGCGATCACCGCGGCGGACGCCGCCGACGACAGCGACCCGGCCATCGGCCCCGTCGACCTCGAGCTCGCGGCCTCGACCAGCTACACGGCCGTCGCGCACCTCGACGCCGCGGGCGAGCCCACCGCCTCGCTGTTCACCAACGACACGTCGGCGACGAAGGCCGGCGAGGGTCGCCTGACCGTCCGGCACGTCGCAGCCGCGCCCGGTGTGGACGTCCTCGCGGGCGGCGACGCCGTGATCAGCAACCTCGAGAACCCCGACGAGAAGGTCCTCGACCTGCCCGCCGGCACGGTCTCCGCGAGCGTCGTCGCGGCCGGCACCACCGAGCCCGCGCTGCTCGGCCCGGCGGACGTGGACGTCGCCGAGGGCACCAACACCATCGTCTACGCGTGGGGCTCGGCGAGCTCCGACCCGGCGACGCTCGCGCTCGCCACGCAGGTCATCGACGGCCTGCACAGCGACCCGGGTGCCGTCCAGGCCGGTCAGCTCGGCCTCGCCGCCGACGAGCCCGGTGCCGCCCTCTGGCCGTACGCGCTCGGCGCCATCGCGGTCATCGGCGCCGCGGGCCTCGTCGTCCGCCGGGCCACGGCGACCACGCGCTGACCCGTGGCACGACGACACCGCACGCCGGCCGGGGCGGTCCGCGCCGCCCTGGTCGGCGCGCTCGTCGCGACGCTCGTCGTCGGCTGCACCTCCAGGCAGCCCGCGCCCGAGCCCGCGGCGACCGTGCCGTCGGCGCCGCCCGGACCCACGTCGGCGGCGCCGACGCCGTCGCCGCCCGACATCCCGGTCCGGGACGCGACCGCACCGGCGCCCGCCACGCGCGTGGCGCCGGTGCGGCTCGCGGTCCCCGACGTCGACCTCGACATGACGGTCGTGCCTGTCGGGGTGCTCGACGACGGGACCATGGAGATCCCCGAGGACGCCGACGAGGCCGGCTGGTACCGGTTCGGCCCGGCACCCGCGGACGACGACGGCAACACGCTCATCGCCGCGCACGTCGACTCCCGGCTCACCGGCATCGGACCGTTCTCGCGGCTGCGGGACGTGCCCAGCGGGGCGCCGGTCGCGGTGACCGACGCCGACGGGACCGTGCACCGCTACCGCGTCACCGACGTGGAGTCGATCGACAAGGACTCCGCACCGCTGGACGTGTGGTTCGCGCGCTCGGGGCCGCCCCGGCTCGTGCTCGTCACCTGCGGCGGGACGTGGCAGGAGGACGTCGGGCACTACTCCGACAACGTCGTGGTCACCGCCGAACCGGTGACCGGCTGAGCATGTCCGTCCTCACCGCGCGGCGGGGCCCGAACCCGGGTACGGTCGCGGCCTCGGGATCGGGCCCGGGGACGGGCACGGGTTCGGGCTCGGGACCAGCGACGACGGACGGGGAGCGCGTGACCGGAGGGCAGGAGCGACCCGGCGCTCCGCTGCGTGCGGTCCCCGCCCCCGTTCCCGGGCCGGACGGGGAGGGCGTCGAGGAGCTCGGCGTCGCGTTCGCCGCCGGCGACGAGGACGCGATCCGCGAGGCCTACCGGCGCTGGTCCACGCTCGTGCACACCATCGCGCTGCGGTCGCTCGGGAGCGTCGCCGACGCCGAGGAGGTCACGCAGCAGGTCTTCGTCGACGCGTGGCGCGCCCGCCACCGGTTCGACCCCACCCGCGCACGCCTGCCCGCGTGGCTGCTCGGCATCACCCGCCACGCCGTCGCCGACGCGCACGAGCGCCGCTCCCGCGACCAGCGCCTCGCCGCCGCGGCACCCGTCGCCCCCGCGACCGTTGCCGCCGACGACGACCGCGTGGTCGACTCCGTCGTCGTCGCCGACGAGCTCGACCGGCTCGGCGACCCGCAACGCACGATCCTGCGCCTCGCGTTCTACGAGGACCTCACGCACGACCAGATCGCCACGAGACTGGACCTGCCGCTCGGCACGGTGAAGAGCCACGTGCGGCGTAGTCTCGCCCGGCTGCGCAACCGATGGGAGGTGGACGGTGCCGTGGGATGAGTCGCACGTGGACGACGACGTGCTGGCCCTCCTCGCCCTCGGTGAGGACGCCGGGACGCCCGACGAGCGTGCGCACGTCGCCGGGTGCGAGCGGTGCACCGCCGAGGTCGCGGCGCTCGGCGGGGTCGTGTCGCTCGCGCGCGGGGCGGACGTCACCTTCGTCACCCCCGCACCGCAGGTGTGGGACCGGATCGAGTCGGAGCTCGGCCTGACGCCCGTCGCGTCGCAGGGCTCGTCGTCCGACACGAGCTCGTCGCCGCACGGCTCCTCGGTGCCTGCGTCGCAGGTCTCGTCGGTGCCTTCGTCGTCGCAGGGGACGTCGGACGCAGGCTCGTCGGGCGACGGGGTCGTGGTGGCGCTGCCGCGGCGGCGGGTCGCGTGGGGGTGGGTCGCGGGTGCGGCCGCCGCCGGCGTGCTGATCGGCGGGGTGGGCGTCGGGTGGGCGCAGTCGCGGGACGCGCGGGAGACGGTCGTCGCGTCCGCCGCGCTCCAGCCGCTGCCCGGCTGGTCCGCCGAGGGCACCGCCCGGGTCGAGGTGGGCCGCGACGGCGAGCGCGTGCTCGTCGTCGACGTGCAGGACGGGAAGCCCGAGGACGGGTTCCGCGAGGTGTGGCTGCTGCGCCCCGACGTGAGCGGACTCGTCAGCCTCGGGACGCTCACCGGCTCGTCGGGCCGGTTCGACCTGCCCGCGGGGCTCGACCTGGACGAGTTCTCCGTGGTCGACGTGTCGCTCGAGCAGTTCGACGGCGACCCGGCCCACTCCGGCGACTCGATCGTCCGCGGCGCCCTCGAGGCCTGACCGGTCCATGGCGGTCGAACGGCCCCGACGGGCGGTGCAGGACGAGGTGCCCTCGTCGGGCGAGGCGGTCGCCGGGTGGTTCCCGGCCGAGGATCCCGCCAGCGAGCGCTGGTGGGACGGGCACCGGTGGTCGTCCCACGTCCGGCCCTCGCCGCACCCCACCCGGGTCCCGTGGGCCGGGATCCGCTGGGGTGGCACCGGTGGACCCGTCATGCAGGTGGTCGCCGGGACGCTGCTGCTGCTCGGCGGGCGGGTCACGCTGCTCGTCGCGCTCGACGGCGGGTCGCTGCGACTGCCGGCGGCGCTCGTGACGCTCGTCGTCGTCCTGCTGGGTGCTCTCCTGCTGGTCAACGCGTCCTTCTGCTGGCGGCTCGAGGCTCGACGGTGGCCGGCAGGGGTCGCCGGACCGCCGCTCGACGCGCGGCTCGCGCACGTGCGGTGGCTCGGGGTGTCGTGGGGCGTGGGGCGCGGGTGGTCGCAGCGCTCGTTCGTCGTCGGCTTCGTCGTGACGCTCGCGGCGCTGTTCGCGGTCGTCGTCACTCTCCTGACCTGGGCCCACTCGTCGTGGTCCGACAGGGCGGTCGGCGGGACGGTCGCGCTCGTCCTGGCACTCCTCGGCGCGATGGGCCTGACCGACGGCTGGTTCCGCCTGCTCCTCGAACGCCGCCGCGAGATCGCGGGCATCCCGCAGCAGGAGGGGCACGACGCCTGAGTCGTCTTTCGAGCGGCTGTCCACAGACGGGTGAGCGAACGGTACGAAGCGGGCGGTCCGCCGCTACGCTGCCACGCATGATCCAGCTCACGGTCGACCCCGACGACCTCGAGGACGCGGTGACGGACATCCGGACGTCGGTCAAGAACCTCGAGGCATCGCTCGACGCGCTCGGTGCGGACATGAAGGTCCTCGAGGCCGCCTGGACCGGCGACGCGGCCGACGCGTTCCAGGCCAGGTACCGCTCGTGGGACTCCGACATGTCGCTCGCGATCGCGGACCTGACGGTCATCGGCGACCTGCTGTACCAGGCGTCGCTGTCCTACCAGGAGACCGAGGACGCCGTCATCGAGAGGTGCGCCTGATGAGCACACCCGCCGGCGGCCCCACGCCCGACATCGTCGCCGGGCTCGAGGCCTTCTCCCGGCGCGCCGAGGCGTCGCTCGCGCGGCTGCGCGACCTCCAGAGCCAGATCGACGCCATCGTGCCACCCCAGCTCCCGCACGCCGTGCACGCCGAGATGGACGCCGACGGGCTGCTCGTCGAGCTCACGATCCAGCAGGACCTGCCCGCCGACGAGCTCGAGCACGAGATCGGCCTGGCGATCACCGACGCCACCCGCCGCCGACCCGCCCCCGACGTGGCCAAGACGCAGGCGACCTTCCGGGCCGCCGCCCGCGGGGGCGACCTCGACCTCGGGCGGATCCTCGACCAGGTCCTCGGCGGACTGGACCCGAGCACCGAGCCCGCGGCGCACCGCAACGCGCGGAACACCGTCGAGGTGAGCGCGCAGGCCGGAGTCGTCCGGCGCGTGCGGTGCGACCACACCTGGCTCGCGAGCACGTCCCGCGCGGGCGTTGCCGCGGAGGTGCTCGCCACCGTCAACGAGGCGGTCACCGCCTCCACCACCCCGGGGAGGGCGTGACATGGCCGACGAGTTCTCCGTCGACACCGAGGCGCTGCGCACCGACGCGTCCACGTGGCGCGGCTGGCAGGACCGGCTGAACGACATCGGCAGCGCCGTGCCGACCGTGGGCGGCGAGCTCGACTTCCTCGCCTTCTCGATGCTGCCCGGCGCCGACCAGGTGCGCAGCGCCTACGCGTCGATCGCCGCCAGCCTCGCGGACCAGATCGCCACGGGCGCGACCGTGTTCGACGGCGTGGCGAACACGCTCACCGCCGTGTCCGACCTGTACGAGGACGCCGAGGCCGCCATCGTCGAGTCGTTCCGCACCCGATGAGCCCGACGCCCGACCACCCGACGCCCCGCTCGACGAGCGCGAACCCCCGAGGAGCTGCCCGTGCTGGGTCCTAGTGCCGAGCAGGTCGCCGACTTCATCGTCACCGGCTGCGACGGCCTCGAGAAGATGGTCCGGGCCAACGTCGCGGCCGCCCCCGCGCTGATCGACCGCGCACTCGACGCCGTGCGCGTCGGCTGGCCCGTCGGGCTCCCGTTGCCCGAGCCCGCCAAGGCCCTCCTGCAACGGCTCATCATGGAGGCCGTGCGCGAGTGCGCCGAGGTCATCTACGACGCGCTCGCCCTGTTCCGCGCGCTCGCACGGTCCGTGGGACGCCCGAGCCTGCTGCGGAGCGCCGCGGGTCGCCTCGACACCGACGTCATCGCGCGCGCCGCGTCGCTCGACGCCGACCTCATCCCCGCCAGCCTCAAGGCCGACGACCGCTCGGGCTGGGACTCCGTGGCGTCCGACAGCTACGACACGGCGATCACCGAGCAGAAGACGGCGGTCGGCTCGATCGACGACGTCGCACGCGGGCTGCGGGACGCGCTCAACGCCCTGGCGAACGACATCGAGGAGTTCTTCGACGAGCTCAAGATCGCGTTCATCTCGTACCTGCTGTGCGTCGCCGGGCTCGTCCTGGCGATCCTCACCGCGGTCGAGACGCTCGGAGTGGGTGCCGTCATCGGGCTCGTCGTCGCGGTGCTCAGCATCATCGTCGGCATCTACAGCCTCGTCTCTGCGTTCACCGGTGCGTCCGCGCACAACTCCGCGAACGCCGAGCGCCTCAAGACCACCCCCGCCCTGTCCTGGCCCAAGTCGGCCTTCGCGACATGAGCGGCCCGAGCGCACCCCCGCCCCCGCCGCCACCCGCCGGCTGGTACCCCGCCGACCGCCCCGGGTTCGAGCGCTGGTGGGACGGGTTCCGCTGGACGGACCACGTGCGCCCCTCCACGCCGCCGGTGCCTGCGGCGCCGGCCGGTCCGGCGGCAGGCCCTGCGACGGGACGGCCCACCGAGACGATCCAGCTCGAGCGGATCACGTGGGCCGGCGTCGCGTGGGGCGGCCACGGCGGCAGTGCGCTGTCCACCGGGTTCGGCGCACTGTTCGTGCTGATCTCCCTGCCCCCGCTGCTGTTCGCCCTCATGGAGGACGAGCTGTGGCGCGCGCTGTTCATGGTGGCGATCGCGCTGGTCCTGCTCGTCGGGGCCGCGGCGCTCTTCATCAACGCGCACTTCTGCCGCGTGATCGAGCAGCGACAGCGCGCCGCCTGGCCACCGCGCCCCTGACCGGCCTGGGACTGCGCGGCGCATGAATCACGTGAGTCCAGCAGGGTGGTACCCGCATCCAGCCACCGGCACGCCCTCGTGGTGGGACGGTCGCGGCTTCACTGCGCCGCCACCACCGCCCTCGGGCTGGTACCCGGCCGAGCCCAAGACCGAGCGCTGGTGGGACGGCGCCGGGTGGACACCTCACACCCGGCCGACGCTCGCTCACGACCGGATCCGGTGGGCCGGCATCCCGTGGGGCGGCCCCGGCGGGCCGGCGGCCCAGCTGGTGATCGCCGCGGTCTACTTCGCCCTCGGCCTCCTCCCCGCGCTCACGGCACTGCAGGCGCACTCGTCGTCGACGCGCCTTCGAGCCGCGACGCTTGCGTGCCTCGTGTTCACAGGCGCCGCGCTCATGGTGGTCAACGCGCACTTCTGCCGGATCATCGTGGAGCGGCGCCGGTGGGCGCCGGACGACCCGCGCGCTGCAGTGCCGCCCTCCTCGCCCGATCAGCTCGCGACGTCACCTCGGATGAGCTCGCGCGACCTCGAGTCCGTGAGGTGGGCGGGATTCGAGTGGGACATGGGTCGAGGGGCGCCCGCACTGTCGTTCATCCTGGGCGCCCTTCTCGTCGTCGTGTTCGCCCCGACGCTCGTCGTCACCACCATCGGCGGACTCGTGGTGCGCTCGTGGCTCAGCGTGGGAGTGGCCGCACTCACCACGCTTGCCGTCGTCGCGGTGGGGGCCGGCGCCTTCGTCGACGGTTGTGCGCGCGTCGTGCTCGAGCGGCGCCGACGCGCCGCACAGCTCGTCCGACCGGCGTCGGTCGGGAATCACCCGTCGTAGCGAGCCGCGAGCTCGGCGTCGCGGGTGCGGGTCAGGCCCGCGCGCAGGTCGTCGGGCGGCTGCTCGTCGGGACGGCGCTCGTCGGAACCGCGCGTGCGGACCCACGCGAGGGTGTCCCGGACGGTCTCGGACAGCGGTCGGGCATGGAGCCCCGCCGCGGTCGCGCGGGTGATGTCGACGTCGAGCAGGCCGCGCATCGTCGGGTCGTCGAGCCACAGGGGCAGGTCGGCCCACGCGCGCACGCCCTCTGCCGCGCGCTGCTCGTCGGACAGGACGACGGGCTCGAACGCGACCCCCGCCTCGTCGGCGATCGTGCGCAGCAGCACCTCGAACGGGACCGCGGGCGTGGCGGCGTTGAACGTGCCGGGCGTGCGGTCCGCGCCGAGGCGGACGAGCCAGTCGGCGAGGTCGCGCGCGTCGACCCACTGCACCGGTGCGTCCAGCGGCGGAGTCACGTGCGGGCCCGGCTCGCTCATGCGCACGACCCACGCGGTGAACCGGTCGGTCGGGTCGTGCGGGCCGGCGATGATCGACGGGCGCACGATCGTGTGGCTCGCGAACCGCTCTGCGACCGCCTGCTCGCACAGCGCCTTGAGCGGACCGTAGAGCTCGGGCTCGAACGTCTCCGGGACCGGGCCGTCGAGCGCCGCGAGCGGTGCGTCCTCGTCGACGCCGGGCTCGGCGACGTCCGCGTAGACCGAGATCGTCGAGACGAGGACGTAGTGGTCCGTGCGGTCCTGGAGGGCGTCCGCGGTCCGGTGGATCTGGGCCGGGTGGTACGCCGAGAGGTCGTAGACGACGTCCCACTCGCCGGCCGTGAGCGCGGAGACGTCGTCGTCGCGGTCGCCGTGCAGGCGCGTGACCTGCGGGAACAGATGCGGGTTCGTGCGGCCGCGCGTGAACGTCGTGACGTCCCAGCCCTCGCGCAGCAACGCCTCGACCAGGTGGACACCCAGGAACTTCGTGCCGCCCAGCACCAGGGCGCGCCCGCCAGTCGTCATGCGCGGAACGTTACGTGACGATCCGGGCATGACGGGTGTCGGTGGCCGGGTCTAGCGTCGCGGGGCATGGACGCGATGGTCGAGTACCTGCTCTCGGGAGACCCTGCGATCCGCTGGCAGGTCCTGCGGGACCTCGTCGACGCTCCGCCCGACGAGGTCGCTGCCGCGCGTGCGCTCGTCGCGACCGAGGGCTGGGGGGCGAAGCTGCTCGCGCTGCAGGGTGAGGACGGGTTGTGGGACGGCGGGACGTACCGGCCCGGGTGGGCCGACGAGTCGCGGCCGTTCTTCGACGCGTGGACCTCGACCCATTTCACGCTGCAGTCGCTGCGCGAGTACGGGCTGGACCCCGCGTCCCCCGCCGCCCAGCTCGCCATCAGTCGGGTGCGGGAGAACGCGCGATGGGACTACGACGGATCGCCCTACTTCGAGGGCGAGGTCGAGCCGTGCATCAACGGGACCGCGCTGGCCGTCGGGGCGTACTTCGGGGAGTCCGTCGACCAGATCGTCGACAAGCTGCTCGAACGGCAGCTGCCCGACGGCGGGTGGAACTGCTGGGCCGAGAATTCCGAGGCCGTGTCGTCGTTCCACTCCACCATCTGCGCCGTCGAAGGGCTGCTGGAGTTCGAGACGGCGACCGGTGGGACCTCGGCGTCGCGCGCTGCCCGGGACGCCGGGGAGGAGTACCTGCTCGCGCGCGGGCTGCTGCGGCGGGTCACCACCGGCGAGATCGTCGACCCGCGGTTCACGATGCTCTCCTATCCCGTGCGCTGGTACTACGACGTGCTGCGCGGGCTGGACCACTTCCGCCTCGCCGACCGGCGCGACGAGCGGCTCACCGAGGCCGTCGAGCTGCTCCGCTCCAAGCGCGGCGACTACGGACTGTTCCCGTACGAGAACTGCCACGAGGGGCCGACGCTGTTCGAGATGGAGCAGGAGGGCGAGGGCTTCCCGAGCCGCTGGGTGACGCTGCGGGCGCTGCGCGTACTGCGCTGGTGGGACCACGACTGATCCTGACGCCGCTCGCCCGAGCGACTCCTCCTCTCATGAGACGAGCCAGCGGCACGCAGCGTGCGGATACGCGTGGTAGTCGGGGTCCTGGCAGTAGTCGACGGGACCCACCGGGGCGCTGACCGCAGCCGTGACTGTCGTACGTGGGACGTCCGCGCAGGGTTGTTCGGCGGCGAGGATCTCCAGAACCTTGCGGGGGTCGACGACCTGACCCTCTCGGTACTCGTGACGAGACCAGCGCACCGCGCAAGCCGCAATCGAGTCGATGTGCGCGTACTGACGCTCGATCTGGAGGAGGAGCTCGTCAGCGATCTCGGCGCAATGGCGATGCGACCGGATCTTGTGCTCGGACCGTTCCTCCAGTTCTTCCCCATCGCCGAAATCCGGACATTCGTCGTGGTGCACCAACCGGCCACAGGAGGAGCACATGCCCTCGAAGTAGGTCGGGGGCCACCGATGGTGCGATGCGATCCGCGGTCGCAGGGCGTCGAGAAGTCGGCGCGTGTGAACGAAGAGCTCGCCGTACTCGCCAACTGTGACGTCGTTGCAGCAGTACGCCTGGCAGCGCCGCACCGCTGCGATGAGCGAGTCCCTCTCAACGAGGAGCTCGTCGAGCACATCGACGCACTCCTTGTGACGCAGCAACGTCGACATCACGCCCGAGCGTCGGGATGCCCTCTCCGCCGCATCTCGCTCGAGCCGATGCACGAGTCGGGATGACGCGGCAACGAGGTCTTCAAGCGTATAGACCAGCAGATTATGGGGGTCGTCCCCCAGTGTGAGCGCCTCCCGTATCTCCACGTCGAG
Organism: Cellulomonas palmilytica; assembly: GCF_021590045.1. Classification (NCBI taxonomy): domain Bacteria; kingdom Bacillati; phylum Actinomycetota; class Actinomycetes; order Micrococcales; family Cellulomonadaceae; genus Cellulomonas; species Cellulomonas palmilytica. The sequence goes on from NZ_CP062221.1 coordinate 432,619, forward strand.
GTCGCGGTCGTCGACTGTACTGGCCCGCTCTGCAACCACCCGCTGAATGCGCTCGTGCAGGAAGACGTAGCCATCACACATTGGCTGACGGCCCACCCTCCAGCGAGGCCGCGACCGCGGCGGTCACCGCTGAAGGGACGTAGATGACCACCACCACGAAGTCCGGACCGGCACCGGACCAGCTGGCCTCCAAGCTCGCCTACCTGACCAGGGTGCTCAAGACCCCGACGATCGGGCGGACCTGGGACACCCTGGCCGACCAGGCACGGGAGGCGAACTGGTCGCACGAGGAGTACCTCGCCGCGGTCCTCGAACGTCAGGTCGCCGACCGGGAGTCCGCCGGGACCATGATGCGGATCCGCACCGCGCACTTGCCGCAGGTCAAGACCCTGGAGGACTTCAACCTCGAGCACCTGCCGTCCTTGCGCAAGGACGTGCTGGCGCACCTGGCCACGGCGACGTTCGTGCCCAAGTGCGAGAACGTGATCCTGCTCGGACCGCCCGGGCTGGGCAAGACGCATCTGGCCATCGGGCTGGGCATCAAGGCCGCCCAGGCCGGCAGCTCGGTGCTGTTCGACACCGCGACGAACTGGGTCGACCGCCTGGCGCGCGCTCACCACGCCGGCGCCCTGGAAGCCGAGCTGAAGAAGATCCGCCGCTACAAGCTGATCATCATCGACGAGGTCGGCTGCATCCCGTTCGACACCGACGCCGCGAACCTGTTCTTCCAGCTCGTCGCCTCCCGCTACGAGACCGGCTCGATCCTGGTCACCTCGAACCTGCCGTTCGGGCGCTGGGGCGAGGTCTTCGGCGACGAAGTCGTCGCCGCCGCGATGATCGACCGACTCGTCCACCACGCCGAGGTCCTCACCCTGGCCGGAGAGTCCTACCGCACCCGCGCCCGCCGCGAGCTCCTCGCCACGGACCGCGACAAGTAGACCAGGACGAACCCGCCAGGGGGTCAATCCCAATCCGACGACAGGGGGTCAATCCCAACCCGTCGTTGACACCACACTCGCCGTATGTCGTCTCTGACCACCATCAGGGTGCCGCGCCCTCTGTACGACCGCCTGGCGCAGCGTGCTCGCGCGAGCAACACGACGCTGGCTGTCGCACTGGAGCATGCGCTGGACGCGGCGGACGAGCAGGATTTCTGGGCCGCCGTGCGCGTCAGCAACCGGCACGCCGACGCCGACACGCTCGCGTCCGTAGCGCTTCGCGACAACCTCGACGAGCCGGCAGACGACGCGCACGGAACGGCCCGCTGGTGAACTGAGGAGCGATGCACCTCGTCCCCCGCTCAGTCGACCAGCGTCGACCGCAGCTCGATCACCTCGAACTCTTCGCCCTCGTCAACGGTGAAGACGGTACCCGCGGCATCGCGCCACTTCCTCAGTGGGTCGGTGTCCACCTGGTACTTGGCCGACCATGTCGTCGTGAGCGTGATCCTGGCCGTTCCGAGCTGCTCGTATTCGTGAGTCAGGTCGAAAGCCGGGTAGGGGCGTCCAGGCTCGGCGGTCGTCAGAGCTGTGCCGTCGCCGAACTCCCACGTGTACTCACGCGGCGTCACGACGACGTCCACGTCGTAGAAATCCATGAGCCGGACGCGGAACTCCTGGGCCGAAGGCTCGGCGTAGACGATGACAGGCTTGCTGATCAGCATCGGCCCGTCGACTGGCTGGTGCTGGACCTCGACCGCCTTGATCTTGAGCTCGCGCAGGTCCGCACCGGTGAACGGTGGCTGCAGGTCTTCAGGGCACGACCATTCCCAACGCAGGTGCCACGTGCCGGTCGTGTCGCTGCGCAGGCGTCGCCACAGCGGCGGGACGGGCGGCCCGTCCTCGCACACCGTGTCCCTCGGCGGGATCGGCGGCGGGCACGGGGTTTCTTCGGGTCTAGGCACCTTGCACTGAGCTGTGCGCTCGTACTCGTAGTACCCCCGGGAGGCATCCAGGCGACGATCGTGCTCTGCCCTGAAGGCGCCTGCCGCCATGCGGTCCTTGTGACCGATCAAGCCGACCCACGCAGGGGCGTCGGCCAGCGCCGTCGGGGTCCCCGCGGCCGCAATCGCAACAATTGCCAGCGCAACTGCCGCGGCCGCCCTTACTCCTTTTCTGACCACTTGACGTCCACCCCGTCGATCGACCAACCGCTCCCTGTCCACGTGGCCAGCAGCTCCACGCGCATGTCGAGCACGTAGTCGACGACTTCCTCCACCGTGCCGTCAGCGCGGAGCACCTGGCCCTCGTGCTCCTTCATCGTGATGCCGACGATGAACTGGTCGTCGACCTCGAACGTGGGAACGGCCTGGGCCGACCTGATCTCGAGGCGGCTGCCCGTCCGTCGCTTGCCTGCGGCTCTGTCTTCCTCGACGTACTCGACGGTCGCCGCGCAGTAGTTGCACGACTTCCCACTCAGTGCCTTCCACTCCTCGAAGTCGCCGGTCGCGAACACGTAGGGGGACAGCAACATGAAGTAGGTCGCGGCGTCCTTGGCGGTCTCTTCCGAGGGCGGCCCGTCGAGGGCCTCAGGACGAGCGGGCGGAACCGTCGCATCGAACTCGTCGACATCGGGCGTTGCACGTGCCGTCGGCGTTGGTGATGGCTCGGGAGCTTGGCTGGCAGAAGTGGCCGGGGCTGGTGTCGTCGGGTCGACGGTCGGGGTGCTGTTGTCGCAGCCCGCGACGAGCACGAGGGCTCCGGTCAGCGAGGCGACCGCGACGAGCTTCGAGAAACGCATGGCGCCGAACCTATCCATATCGGACATGGCGCATCACCCGCCGTCTCACGCCTGTGGATAACACCGGGCGCACCAAAGACGGGCGGCCGATGTCACACGTCGTATCCCTCAACCGCCCCGGTGCTCCTGACGATGAGACAAGCAGAGCGACGCCGCTCAGCACCCGGCGTCCCTGGACGGCCGAGGAGTCAGCAGATGTTCAGCCCCCGCGAGCGCACCGACGCAGCCGACACGCAGTCCGGCGCGGGGTCCCTCGCGGTCGCTCTCGGCGTCGCCCACGCCACCCCTCCGGCGATCCACCTGCCGTCGCTGTCGCAGCGCCTGGTCCCGGGCCGCTCGCCGCTGGAGGCGACGGGTTGGGCCGCTCCCGACGAGCCCGCCCCGGGCAGGCCCGCGCACCGCTGACGGAGCACCGCGCGCCGCCCGACGAGGCCCGCGCACCCTCGTCGTACCCCCGCGCCGCGACGACGACCGACGTCGGACGATCCGCACGACACAGGCCGAACGTCCCTTGCGCACCGAGGTGGACCATCTCGTGGACCATCGCGCGCAGATCACTCCACCTCGCCCACGGGGCTTCGCATCATGGATCGCAGAGGGAGCGAGGACGCACCCGGCCAGGTCGAGAGGATGACGCGATGTCCGGCACGCAGGAGCACATGGTGAACACCGGTGAGCTGTCGCTCGCCGTGATGCTCGGCATCGCCCCCGCGACTCCGCCGGCCGTCCGTGTCCCGTCGATGGCGCAGCGGATGGTTCCCGGCCGTTCGCCGCTGGAGGCGACGGGCTGGGCCGTTCCCGACGACGTGCGCGAGCTCACCTCCTCGCGCTGAAGCGGCGCCCAGCACCGACCCGTTCCCCTTTCCCCCTTCCGGGGCCGGTGCTGGGCAGCCGATGCCACAGGGAAGAACAGCGCCCGGCGCGCACGAACCCGCAGGTCGTGCGCGCCGGGCGCTGCTGTGTGAGGGGCCGGGAGTCAGACGGTGGTGGCCGCGAGCGCGGTGAGCACGCCCGCGACGGCTCCGACGAGCACGGCGGCGACCGCGAGCGTGCGGTGCGCGAGCAGGTCGGTGAGGGCGGAGTGCGGGCGGGCGGGGGATGGCGTCGTGGTCATCGGTCCTCCTGGTCGGCGCCCGGTGGTGCCGGTCGAGGGCGGTGTTGGTCGAGGGGCGGCCCCGGCGCGGGCGGCGGGGGGACCGCCCGTCGTCGGGCACCGGCCCGCTCCTCGTCGAACGCGACCGGCTTGACCACCCTCACCCGGCGAATCGGACGCCGCAACCGGAGCGGCTGTCGGTGGTCGGTGCCACGCTTCGCCCGAGGGAGGTGGTCGCTGTGGGGGCGTTGACCGGTGAGCTGACGGTGCGGGCGTTGGACGCGAGCACGTGGGATCTGTTCGAGGGTCTCGCGGAGCGGCACAACGGCGTGTGGGGCGGGTGCTGGTGCGTGTACTTCCATCCGAACTGCGACGAGAAGCGGGTCTCCGCGGAGGGCAACCGGCTGCTCAAGGAGCGGTTGGTGCGCGAGGGCCGGGCGCACGCGGCGCTCGTCGTCGACGGCGACGAGGCCGTGGCGTGGTGCCAGTACGGCACGCCCGACGAGCTGCCGGAGATCCAGCACCGCAAGGACTACGAGAAGGCCCTGGTCGACCTGCCGGACTGGCGGATCACGTGCTTCTTCGTGGACCGCCGCTATCGCCGCAAGGGCACGTCGGCGGTGGTGCTGCAGGGCGCGCTCGACCTGATCGCGGCCGCGGGTGGGGGTGTGGTCGAGTCGTACCCGCAGGACACGGCGGGTCAGCGGACGTCGGCGTCGTTCCTCTACAACGGGACGCGGTCGCTGTTCGAGCGCGCGGGCTTCACCTACGACCGCCCGAAGGGCAAGAACCACTGCGTCATGCGCCGCACGGTCGCACCGGCCTGATCCCGTCGCCCGTTTGGTCCCCGTCCACCGCACGGTTCTGGCAGCATCGCTGCCGCGGCCGCGACGAGGGTGCGCGGCGGAGGGGGCGGACGTGGAGGTCCTGTTCGACGGCAGCGTGCACGTGGACTACCCCTTCCTCGCACTCGAGGCACCGGAGTCGCCGTACGGCCTGGTCGGCACCGGGTTCATGTCGATGGGCGGGCAAGCCAACGGGATCTGCGGCGCGCGGGTCCCGTGCGCGCTCCTCATGCGGACGGGTCTCCACACGGGCCATGTGCCCCTGCGCGTCGAGCGGTACGACGAGCGCCCGGACCTCGCCGACGAGTGGGAGGACGTCGTCGAGGTCTCGCTCACGGTCATCGACGCGGACTACGCGATCACGGCATTCGAGAGCACCGACTGGCTCCCCACGATCGCACCCGGCGAGTACCGCGCCCGGTGGTGCGCGGCCGGCATGGACGCGGGACGCGACCAGGACAACACGGGACGGGACGAGGCGCCGGACCGCTACCTCCTGCAGCTGTGGCCGCACCCGCCGGGCGCGGAGGTCGTCGTGCGCCAGGGCAGCGAGCTGGCGGCGTACTGGGCGGGCGTCGCCGCAGAGACTTCGCCGCCCGACCTCGACGAGCTGCGCGAGCAGGGCTGGGGAGTCGACGCCGACGACCTGCTCGAGGATCGCGAGCTCACGGAGGAGGAGGTCGCGCAGCGCGTGGCTCTCATGAACGAGAGGATGCGGGGCGACCGCCCGCCGAACCCGACGCTGCGGGAGTGGGGCGACCAGACGCTCCTGCTCGCCCAGCTCGACCGTGACCTGCTCGACGAGCTCACGGACCTGAGCCCCGGAGTCCTGCGCGCGCTCGCGGTGCAGGCCACGCGGACGCTCGCCGAGGAGGCCGGTGGCATGGACCGCCCGCCGGTGGTCGAGGCGCTCGACGTCGTGGCGCGGGGCGGCACGCTGCCGGAGGTCTGGCAGGACTGGGAGTCCGCGGAGCGGATCTTCGCCACGGACGAGGAGGACGACGAGACCGCCGAGGGCGAGGTGGTGTCCTTCGTGGCCGGCTTCATCGGCGATGAGCGACCTCAGCACATCCCGATGGCGATCGACGTCGCGGCGATCGAGGCGATCCGCGGTGCCGCCACCGAGCAGGACGGCCGCGCCGCGGCCCACGCGGTCTTCTGCCTGCTGTCCCGCGCGGACGACCCGGCGGTGGCGGCCGCCGAGGTCCGCGCGGCCATCACCCGACTCTGCGCGGACGGAGCGTGACGTGGAGGTCCTGTTCGACGGCGGGGTGCACGTGCACTACGGCTTCCTCGCGCTGGAGCCGGCGGACTGGGCGGTCGGGTCGCTCGGGTTCATGCTCGAGTCGATCGGCGGGCAGGCCAACGGGATCTGCGGCGCGGGGGTCCCGCACGCGGTACGGATGCAGACGGGCCTGCACACGGGCGAGGTCCCGGTCCGGGTCGAGCGGCACGACGAGCGTCCGGGCGTGGCCGACGAGTGGGAGGACGTCGTCGAGGTCTCGGTGACCCTCACGGCCGACGAGTACGCGGTGAAGGCGTTCGACACGAGCGAGCCGGTCGGAACGATCCCCGCGGGCGACTACCGGGCGCGGTGGTGCGCGGCCGGCATGGACGCCGGCCATGAGCTGGACACGCCGGCCCCGGGCGAGAGCGCGCCCGACCGGTACCTCCTGCAGCTGTGGCCACAGGACCCGGCGTCCGACGAGGTGCTGCGGCAGACCAGCGAGCAGGCGGCCTCCTGGCACGGCGTCGCGGCGCAGACCCCGGCGGTCGACGTCGCACAGCTGCGCGCGGCCGGGTGGAGCGAGAGCGACGACGGCACCGGCTTCGTCCCGCCCGACAGCGAGTCGTCGTGGCAGGTCATCCCCGACGAGTGGCCCGACGAGGAGCCCGACGACGTGGACATGGTGGCCGCTGCGGACCTGTCCTGGACGCTCACGGAGGTGCTGACCGACGACGACCCCGCGCCCGAGCACGCGATGTGGGGCGACCGCCCGCCGAACGACAGGCTGCGCGAGTGGGCGCAGGGCTGCGTCGAGCTCACGTTCTACGACCGCGACCTGCTCGACGAGCTGACCGGCCTCAGCCCGCGCGTGCTGCGCGCCCTGGCCGTGCGCGCCACGCGCACCCTCGCGGAGCGGGCGGGCGGCGCGGACCTGCCGGTGGTCGTCGACGCGCTCGACGTCGTGGCGCGCGGCGGCACGCTGCCGCCGGTCTGGCACGACTGGGACACGGCGCACGCGATCTTCCCGGCCCAGGAGGGAGCCGACGACGAGGTCGCGCTCGGCGTCGAGCTCTTCGACTCGATGCGGTCGGGCGACGACGCGCCGCCGCACATCCCACTGAGCGTCGACATCGCCGCGGTCGAGGCGATCCGCCGAGCCGCCGACCCGCACGACGGCCGCGCGGCGGCCCATGCGGTGTCCGCCCTGATCGGCGCGTCCGAGGACCCGGACCTCGCGATGGCGGAGATCCGCACCACGATCGCCACCCTCCGCGCCACCGGCGACTGACGCGGCCAACCCCGTGCCCGGCGCGAAGTCGTGCGTTTCTCGTGGAGTCGTGCGTTTGTCGCTGAGTCGCGCGGTTGTCTGCGCGACTCAGCGAGGAACTCGCGACTTCACAGCGAAGCCACGACCAGGCCTCGCCGGCGCGCCGGCCTCGAGCCCACCGCCTCACGACGAGCCGGCGTCCGACGCCGGGCGGCGGAGCCAGTCGGCGGCGATGGAGCGGAACGTCTCGGGCTGCTCGACCCACGGGTAGTGGCCGCAGTCCGGGATCCAGGTGAGCGACGCGGACAGCGCGGCGGCGTAGGCCGCGACCGGCGCGCGGCCGGACAGCGCGTCCTCGGCACCGGCGACGACGAGCGCGGGCCGGCGGGGCGCGGCGAGCACCTGCGCCGCGGCGTCGTCGGGCACCCCCTGCGACCAGGCATTCACGGCGGCGAGCGTCTGCTCCCCCACCGGGGCGTGGCGCCGCTCGCGGTCGGTCCACCGCGCGTAGGAGCCCGCGGCGACCAGCTCGCGCTGCCGCAGGAGCTCGGCCTGGTCGGCGGGCGGCGGCGCGAGCAGGGCGTCGAGCGCGGCGGTGGCGTCCGGGTCGTCGCGCGCGAGCAGCAGCTCGTCGCCGTCGTGCGGGGTGCCGGTCAGCCACGCCGCGGACGGCGTGACCAGCAGCAGCGACCGCACCCGCGCAGGGTGGCGGGCCAGCAGCGCGAGCGCGAGCCGCGTCCCGGCGGAGTGCGCGACGACGTCGACCGCGTCGAGCCCCAGGCGGTCGGCGAGGGCCACGACGTCGTCGGCGTCCAGCCACCAACCGCGCGACGCGGCGCGAGTCGTCGGGGCACCTCGGGGGTGCAGCACGACGAGCGGGCGGTCGTCGGCGAGGCCCGCGAGGTCCTCCAGGTACTCGACCCCGCGGCACGGCCCGCCGGGCAGCACCACGGCGGGCTCGCCCGCGCCGCCCTCGCGGTGCCACGTCAGCGCCGCGCCGTCCCCCGCCGTCTCGTCCACGCCCCGAACGTACCGACCGCCCGAAGCCACGCGAACCCCCGGCATCCGCGCCGGACCGGTGCGCTGCGAGCGGCGGGACGTCAGACCCCGGCGTCGCGGCGTGGTCCTGGGGGCGGAGAGGCCGACGGCAGCGGCCCGCCGGTGGGTGGACGCCGCCGCCGCCGGGCGGTCGTTAGCGTCGAGCGCGTGAACACCGCCGCCATGACCATCGCCCCGACCGCGACGACGGACGTGCGCCCGCAGCGGGCGCGCAGGACAGCGACGCGCGGCGAGGTGCTGCGCGTCGGCGGGGTGCTCGCCGCGAGCCTCGTGCTCGGCGGCCTGACGTCGTGGGCGCAGGGGTTCCTGCCGGACTGGGCGTCGCCGTTCGCGAACTCGGCGAGCGGGTGGGCGGTGCTCACGGTCGCGCTCGTCGTCGGGGCGCGCGTGAGCGGGTGGCGCGCGGCGGCCGTGGGCGCGGCGAGCTTCGTGCTGCTCGTGCTCGGCTACACCGCGGCGTCGCAGCTGCGCGGGCTCGCGTACAGCCCGGTGCTGTGGGGCGCGGTCGGGCTGGTCACGGGTCCGTTCATCGGGCTCGCGGCGTCGTGGCTGCGCACCACGGGCCGCACGGCCGCGCTCGGCACGGCGGCGGTCGCGGGCGTGCTCGTCGGCGACGGCGTCTCCGGCCTCACGCGCGTCGCGGACACCACGGGCGTGACGTACTGGATCGTGATCGGCGCAGCCGGCCTCGCCCTGTTCGGGGCCATTGCGGTCCGCCGCCTGCGGGAGCGCGGCCTGGTGCTGACCGCGGTCGCGGGCACGCTCGTCGCGGCCGCCGCGCTCGTCGTCGGACTCCCCCTCGTCGCCGGCTGAACCACGACCGCCGGGCGTCAGCGCAGGCCGCCCCAGCGCATCGGGTTGGTCCCCGTCGCACCGAACACGTACCAGGACGTCGCGCCGACGTGCTGCACCTGGAAGTACCCGAAGCCGAACCCGGTGTCGAGCAGCGACGAGGCCGCGACCACACCCCCGGTGACCTCCGCACCGCCGAGGTGCTGCCCGCCGCCCAGCGTGGCCTGCGCGTGGCGCACCTGGTCGAGCAGCGCGCGGGCGCGCGTGCGGTCGCGGTGCGTGCCGCGGTCGACGAGCGACGTCGCGAGCTGTGCGGTGCCCTCGAGCCACACGCCCTGCGGGTGCACGGTGATGCCGTTGTACTGCGCGGTCGACGTGAGGCTCGCGGTGGAGAACGTGACGCCGGAGACAGTCAGGCCGTCGGGGAGCTGGGAGGTCTCGGCCGACGAGCGGTCGGTGACGGCCAGCGCGCGGGCGGCCCAGTCGAGCGCGCCGGAGTAGCGGCGCTCGCGCAGCGCGAGCCAGCTCCACGTCGCGGGGTCGAGGGGCACCGGCGAGCGGTTGATCTCGATGCCGTCGTTGGTGCCGGTCCAGAACCAGCCGTCGGCGCGCGACCACATGCGCTCGACGAACGCGCGCGCGTGCTCGGCGGCCTTGGTCCACTTCTTCGCACCGGTGACGGTGCGCAGGATCGTGAAGAACGCGACGCAGTCGACGTTGTGCTCCGTGGAGCCGTTGGGCACGGGGGCGTTGCCCCCGTCGACCCCGAACGAGAACCCGCCGAGCGGCTTCGTCGACCACGTGTTCGTCGTGATCCACTCCCCGATCCGCACGGCGGCGTCGCGGTACCGCTTGTCGTGCGTCGCGCCGTAGAGGTGGGCGAGCGCGAGGCCGGGCCACGCCATGTCACCGACGGCCGTGCCGAGGAAGCCGAACTGCCAGCCGATGTTCGCGGTCCCGTCGGGCAGGACGAAGCCGTACGGCTGGGGGTTGCCGTCGTAGAACGTGTACGGGCCGACGTTGTAGCCCTGGCGCAGGCGGCCGTCGTCGAACGCCGGGTCGTGCTCCTGCGCGTGGACGAGGCCGTCGCCGAGCGCCTTGGCCGTGGTGAGGCTCGCGCGGGAGCCGTCGGCGATGAGCGCGAGGATCGCGAGGGCGTTGTCGTAGACGAACGCGGTGGAGAACAGGCCGAGCTCGTCGGCGTAGGACTGCGCGAGGCGCGGGCCGGTGTTGAGGGTCGGGTACGCGTCGGACGCGGTGCGCAGGAACGCGACGGCGGACCGCAGGGACGACGAGCCGGGCGTGGGCCTGCCGGGGGCGGGGTGCGGGTGCGGGCCCGGGTGCGGACCGGGGCCGGGGCGCGGGCCGCCTGCGGCGGCGCTGCTCGCCCCGACGGCCACGGCGATCGCCGCCCCGGACAGCGCGAGGAAGGACCGGCGGCCGAGCGCCCCGTCCGGCTCGGCCGGAGGTGCGGCCGGGTCGTGGGCGGGCAGGGTGGCGTCGGGTGCGGGGGTGGGGGTGGTCTCGTCGCGGCGTGCGTCCAGGTGGTGCGGCATCGCGGGTCCCTCCGACGGCGTCCGGGCTGCGACGGTGCAGCCCCGCGCCGAGCGTAATGACACGTGTCAGCGAGGGGAAGACCGGGACGAAACACCCGTCCGACGAACGCCGACCCGCCCAGCACCCTCAGCGCCCGGCCCGCCCCCGCACGACCAGCGCCCGGCCCACCCCGCCACCCGACCGCCCCGACCCCGCCGCCGCGTTCTCGCGCCAACGCATCGATCGCGAGCTCGTGCGTTGCTCGCGAAGTCGTGCAGAGGAACGCACGAGTCCGCGAGGGACGCACGAACTCACGTCGTGCACGGGCTGACGGCGGGGAGGTGACCGGTCGTCGGTCGGCGGAGGGCGGGTCGACGGATCTATCGACTAGCAATAGGTTTGTGTCGTTAGTCGATAGGAGGAGCCATGGGCGTCTGGACCGTGCGCGCGTTGCGCGCCGTGATCGTGGTGGTCGTCGCCGGCCTGCTCGTCGTGCAGGTGCTGATCCTGCCGACGATCGCGGCCGACATCCGGGACGAGGCGCCGGACCTGTCCGGCCTGCGCTGGGCGGTCGTCGGGATCCTCGCGGCCGGGCTGCTCGCGGTGCAGGTCGCGCTCGTCTGCGTGTGGCGCCTGCTCACGCTCGTGCGCCGCGACACCGTGTTCTCCCGCACGGCGTTCCGGGACGTGGACGTCATCATCGGGTGCGCGGCCGTCGCCGCTCTGCTGGCGTTCGCGCTCGGCTTCGTGCTGGCACCGGGCGAGGCGGTCGCACCGGGGATCGTGCTCATGATCGGCATCGGCGGCGTGTGCTGCGCGGGGCTCGCGCTGCTCGTCGTCGTGCTGCGCCTGCTGCTCGCCAAGGCGGTCGCGCTCGACTCGACCGCCACCGCGCTGCGCGCCGAGCTCGACGAGGTGATCTGATGCCGATCGTCGTCGACGTGGACGTGCTGCTCGCCCAGCGCAAGATGTCCGTCGGGGAGCTCGCGGAGCGCGTGGGCATCACGCCGGCGAACCTCGCGGTGCTCAAGAACGGGCGCGCCAAGGCGGTGCGGTTCAGCACGCTCGAGGCGCTGTGCGAGGCGCTCGACTGCCAGCCGGGCGACCTGCTGCGCTACGAGGCCGGGGCCGCGGTGGTGACCGTGCGGTAGTGCTCGACCGTGGGGAACGGGTCGTAGAACCGGTGCGTCAGCGCACGCCAGCGCTGATACTCGACCGACCCGCGGAAGCCGACGGTGTGGTCCTCGAGCGTGTCCCACTCGATGAGCAGCAGGTAGCGCGTGGGCACCTCCAGGCACCGCTCGAGGCGCAGCGAGCGGAAGCCCGGCATGGCGGCGACGATCTGGCGGGCCTCGTCGAAGGCCGCCTCGTACTCGTCCTGCATGCCGGGGAAGACGTCGAGGACCACGTGCTCGAGGATCACGGACGCCTGTCTAGCACGGGCCGTCCGACCGGCCCAGCCTCCGCGCGGCCGTACCGATTCAGGCGGCGCCGCGCGGCTCGCGGCGCAGCGCGGGGAGCACCTGGTGCTCGAGCATCGGCGCGAGGTCGGGCGGGAGCGGGCGGGCGTCGGGGTCGAGCCAGCGCAGCTCGGCGATCTCCCGCGCCGCCGCGACGACCGGGACGGCGGGGTGCACGTAGACGGTGCCGCGCACCAGGCGGTCGGTCTCGTTGGCGGCAGCGTCGGTGAACACGCCGAGCTCGCGCAGCGCGTCGGGCTCGAGCTCGACGCCGATCTCCTCGGCGCACTCCCGCACGGCCGTCTGGGCGGGCGTCTCCCCGGCCTCGGGCTTCCCGCCGGGGAGCATGAAGCGCGCCGTCCCGCGCTTGCGCACGGTCAGCACCTCGCCGGTGGGCGAGCGCAGGACGACGGCGCTCACCTCGATCACGTCGTTCGTCACGGGCAGCCATCGTAGGTCGGCTCCGACGAGCACCGGTCGCGGGTCCGACGAGCGCCCGCGACGACGGTCGTCGGACGCGCCCGTCGTCGGACGAGCCCGTCGTCGGACCCCACGCTGGACCCGGCCGCCCGACGAGCCCGCAAGTATCGGCAGGCGCGACGGGACACCCGGCACTCCGGACGATGACACCGGTTCCGGACGACGTTAACCATTTCACCGTGCAACGGACCTGTTCACGCGCACCACGGGCCCGCCCACACTCGTTCGATAACGGTTTCCATCGCGCCTGGCAGCACTCCTGCCTGGGCCGGGGACCGGAGCGCGGTCACACCGACCGCGCCCGGGCGCCACCGCCGTGCGGGGTGGGAGACGCCCGGACGAATCCGCACGAAGGAGTGCACCGTGTCCGAAAGTTTCACGATGCGCAGGCGATCGCCACGGCGGTCGCTGCGCGCCTGGGTGGCCCTCGCGGCCGCCGTCACCACGGCCGCTGCCGGCCTGGCCGTGGCCACCCCCGCCTCCGCAGCGGTCACGTCGAACTCGACCGGCACCAACAACGGGTACTTCTACTCGTTCTGGACCGACACCCCCGGGTCGATCTCGATGGACCTCGGCTCCGGCGGTAACTACGCGACCCAGTGGCGCAACACCGGCAACTTCGTCGCCGGCAAGGGCTGGCAGACCGGCTCACGGCGCGCCGTGACGTACTCCGGTCAGTTCAACCCCTCGGGCAACGCCTACCTGACCCTCTACGGGTGGACCCGCGGCCCGCTGATCGAGTACTACATCGTCGACAACTGGGGCACGTACCGCCCCACCGGCACGTTCATGGGAACCGTCAACTCCGACGGCGGCACCTACGACATCTACCGCACCCAGCGCGTCAACCAGCCCTCCATCGAGGGCACGTCGACGTTCTACCAGTACTGGTCGGTGCGGCAGCAGAAGCGCACGGGCGGCACCATCACCGCCGGCAACCACTTCGACGCCTGGGCGTCCAAGGGCATGAACCTCGGCTCGCACGACTACATGATCATGGCGACCGAGGGTTACCAGTCCTCGGGCTCGTCGAACATCACGGTCGGCGAGGGCTCCGGCGGCGGTGGCAACACCGGCGGCGGCGGTGACACCGGCGGCGGTGGCAACACCGGCGGCGGCACGTCGAACGGCTGCACCGTGACGGCCACCCGCGGCGAGTCGTGGAGCGACCGCTTCAACGTCACCTACACCGTCTCCGGCGCCTCGAGCTGGACCGTGACGGTCAACCCCGGCTCCGGCCAGTCGATCCAGAACTCCTGGAACGCGACGCGCAGCGGCAACACGTTCACCTCGAGCGGCAACAACTCGTTCGGCGTGACGTACTACTCGGGCGGCAACACGAACACGCCGTCCGCGAGCTGCACCGCCACCGGCGGCAACACCGGAGGCGGCGGCAACACCGGCGGAGGCGGTAACACCGGCGGTGGCGACCAGGGCGGCGGTGGCAACACCGGCGGCGGCACCAACAACGGCTGGAACTGCTCGGCCGGCTACGTGGCGCTGACGTTCGACGACGGCCCGAACTCGGGCACGACCAACCAGATCATCAACACCCTCACGGGCAACGGTGCCACGGCGGTCGTCTTCCCCACCGGCCAGAACGCGCAGAACAACGCGTCGCTCATGCAGGCCTACAAGAACGCGGGCTTCACCATCGGCAACCACTCGTGGGACCACCCGCACCTGATCAACATGGGCTACAACGACGTGCAGTCGCAGCTGTCCCGCACCCAGCAGGTGATCCAGCAGACGGCCGGCGTCACGCCGAACCTGTTCCGCCCGCCGTACGGCGAGACGAACAGCACGCTCAAGCAGATCGAGCAGCAGCTCGGCCTGACGGAGATCATCTGGGACGTCGACTCGACCGACTGGAACAACGCGTCGTCGTCGACCATCCGTAGCGCCGCGGGCCGCCTCACCAACGGCCAGGTCATCCTCATGCACGACTGGCCGTCGGCGACCGTCCAGGCGCTGCCGGGCATCCTGCAGGACCTCAAGTCGCGCAACCTGTGCACCGGCACCATCTCGCCGAGCACGGGCCGTGCGGTCGCCCCGGCGACCGGCGGCGGCAACACCGGTGGTGGTGGCAACACCGGCGGCGGCGACCAGGGTGGCGGCAACACGGGCGGCGGGAACACCGGTTCCTGCACCGTGACCGTGACGAAGGCCGAGGAGTGGGGCGACCGCTTCAACGTCACCTTCAGCGTGAGCGGCACGAGCTCGTGGGTCACGACGATCCGCCTGAACGGCTCGCAGAGCCTGCAGAACTCGTGGAACGCGAGCGTCAGCGGCTCGAGCGGGACGCTCACCGCCCGCCCGAACGGTGCCGGCAACAGCTTCGGCATCACGCTCTACAAGAACGGCAGCAGCACGACGCCGACGGCGTCCTGCGCAGCGGGGTGACCTGACGAGGTCAGCCCACGGCAGGGCACGGGAGGGCGGGGACACGCGGACGTCCCCGCCCTCCCACTTGTCTGCGCACCGTGCCGGCCCCCGACCCTCCGACGGCCCCGCGACGAGTTGCTCCTAGGGTGGCCGGATGGAGCGGCGGGATCTGCGGGTGTGCTTCGTCGGGGACTCGTACGTCGCCGGGGTCGGCGACGAGACCGGGCTCGGCTGGGTAGGTCGCGTGATCGCGGCCGTGGCGACGAGGGCCGACGAGCCCGGAGCCGAGCACGGAGCCGCGCACGGCATCGAGCTCACGGCGTACGGCCTGGGCATCCGGCGCGACACGTCCGTCGACGTCGCTCGTCGTGCCGCCGCCGAGTGCGGCCCCCGCCTGCGCCCTGCGCAGGACGCGCGCGTCGTCGTCGCCGTGGGCGTGAACGACACCGTCCTCGAGGACGGCCGCACCCGGACCACGCCCGACGAGACCCGCGCGGCCCTCCGGCGCCTGCACGCCGAGGTCAGCGCCGCCGTCCCGGGAGTCGCGCTGCTCGTCGTCGGACCACCGGCCGTCGACGACGACGCGCAGGTCGACCGGCTGCGCGAGCGCGAGCACGTGCTGTCCGACGAGTCCGCGGCGCTGGGTGTGCCGTTCGTCGGCTGCCTGGACGCGACCGAGCACGACGAGGTGTGGCGCGCCGCCGTGCGCGCGGGCGACGGCTACCACCCCGACTCGACGGGCTACACGCGCCTGGCCGAGATCCTCACCGACCCGCTCCTCTCGTGGCTCACCACCGACCCCGCCTTTCCTCCGGCTCCACCGCCCCGGACCCGGAGCGATGACGGGGTCGCGGATCCAGGAAGCCGCGAGACCGCGGTTGCTCCGGGTCCGGAGGGTCGCAGCCGGAGCGATGACGGGGTCGGTGGTGGCGGGGTCGTGGTCGTCGGGATGGGGGGCGAGCACAGGGTCGACGTCGTGCGGATCTACGGAGAGGGGATCGCGACCGGGGACGCGACGTTCGAGTCCCGCACCCCGACGTGGGTCGAGCTCGACGCGAAGCTGCTGCCCGAGCACCGGCTGGTCGCGGTCGCGGACGGCGAGGTGCTGGGCTGGGCCGGCGCGACGGCCACGTCCACGCGCGCGGTGTACCGCGGGGTCGTCGAGCTGTCGCTGTACGTCAGCGAGCGGGCTCGCGGGCAGGGCGTCGGCACCGCGCTGATGCGGGCGTTCCTCGCGTCGGCGGACGCGGGCGGGATCTGGACCGTGCAGTCCGGGGTGTTCCCCGAGAACGCCGGGAGCCTCGCGCTGCACGCGGCCGCCGGGTTCCGGGTGGTCGGCCGGCGCGAGCGGATCGGGCTCATGACGCACGGACCGCACGCGGGACGGTGGCGCGACATCCTCCTCCTCGAGCGCCGCGCACCCTGACCGCACCGCCGGCTCGGCGCGGGGGTCGTCGCGGTGCGGGCGTCGTCGACGAGCCACGGCCGGTGCGGGCGTCGTCGTCGTGCGGCGGCCGGTGCGTGCGCGAGGTGCGACGACGGGACGGCTCGCGCGGTCGTAGATTGACCCGCGGAGCAGCGACGAGAGGGAGTGCGCACATGCGGGCGACGGTGATCCACGGCGAGCGGGACGTGCGGCTCGAGGAGGTCCCGGACCCCGTGCTGCAGCACCCGGGCGACGCGGTGGTGCGGGTCGTCGCGGCGTGCGTGTGCGGCTCCGACCTGTGGAAGTACCGCGGCGTGCAGCCGGTGCACGAGCCGGTCCGCATCGGTCACGAGTTCGTCGGGATCGTCGAGCAGGTGGGCGACGACGTGCGCTCCGTGGCCGTCGGCGACTTCGTCGTCGCGCCGTTCTACGTGTGCGACAACACGTGCGTGAACTGCCGCAACGGCGTGAGCACCTCGTGCCTGCACGGCGGTTGGTGGGGCAGCGAGGACGGCACGGGCAGCTCGGCGGACGGCGGTCAGGGCGAGCGGCTGCGCGTCCCGCTCGCGGACGGCACGCTCGTCGTCGTGCCCGGCGGTCTGCCGTCCGACGACCTGGTGCCGGACCTGCTGACACTGTCCGACGTCATGTGCACGGGGCACCACGCGGCCGTGTCCGGCGGGGTGACGACCGGCTCGACGGTCGCGGTCGTCGGCGACGGCGCGGTGGGGCTGTGCGCGGTGCTCGCGTCGGTGCGGCTCGGGGCGTCGCGTGTGGTGGCGATGTCGCGGCACGAGGCGCGGCAGGCGCTCGCGCGGTCGTTCGGCGCGACGGACGTGGTGGCCGAGCGCGGCGACGAGGGCGTCGCGCGACTCAAGGAGCTGTTCGACGGGATCGGGCCGGACGTGGTGCTCGAGTGCGTGGGCACGAAGGAGTCGATGGACCAGGCGCTGCGCTCGGCGCGACCGGGCGGGCAGGTGGGTTTCGTCGGCGTCCCGGCGGGCGGGCCGGAGCTGCCGGTCGGGCGGATGTTCTCGACGAACGTCGGCGTGCGCGGCGGCGTCGCGCCCGTGCGCAACTACCTCGAGGAGCTTCTGCCCGAGGTGCTCGACGGGCGCCTGCGGCCGGGTGCGGTGTTCGACCTGGAGCTGCCGCTGGCCGAGGTCGCGGAGGCGTACGCCGCGATGGACGAGCGGCGCGCGACGAAGGTGCTGCTGCGCCCCTGAGGCGGCTCGCCCCGGCCGGCGGTCCCGGGCAGCTCCGGATGCGGCCCGCGCGGGGGCGTGCCTAGCGTGGACGGACGATCCCCCGAGGAGGTTCGCATGCCTGGTCGACGTGATCCCGGTCCGAGCGTCAAGGACTCCGAGCTGTACGAGGAGCTCCGCGACGAGGGCAACAGCAAGGAGAAGTCCGCGCGCATCGCCAACGCGGCGGCGGCGCGGGGACGCTCGTCGGTGGGCAAGAAGGGCGGCGAGTCCGGCTCGTACGACGACTGGACGGTCGAGGACCTGCGCAAGCGCGCGAGCGAGCTCGGCATCGGGGGCCGCTCGAGCATGAACAAGTCCGACCTGATCGACGCCCTCCGCCACCACTGACCCCGCCCCCCGGCGGCGGGGGTCGCGCATCCGTCGTGAGGTCGTGCGTTTCTCGTGAAGTCGTGCAGACAAACGCACGAGTTGGCGAGAGACGCACGACTTCACGGGAGATGCGCGACCAGCCTGCGCGCGCACATCCGCCGCGGGCACCGCCTTCCCCGTATCCGGACGTACCGGTCGGCGTCTCGCCGGGCCTTGCGCCGAACGGGGCACGTCGGGAGGTGCGCGCGTCGGCGAGGTCTACGCTCGCGCCGACACAAGCCCCGCGACGAGGACGAGCGATGCGCGCCACCCACCCGACCGACACCCGGCGACGCCGCCGCCCCGCCCTGTTCATGGCGCTCGCCGTCGTCCTGGTCGGCACGCTGCTCATCCCCGCCGCACCCGCCGCAGCGACGGTCGGAGGGCTCGTCGGCAGGCTCGTCTACGAGGGGGTCGACCCCCTCGCGGTCACCCCGCAGGTCTGCATCCGGCGATTGACCAGCCCCAAGGTCTCGACGTGCGTGCGCGCCCGGGGCAACGCGTACCAGCTGCCGGACGCCGTCCCCACCGGGCAGTACCAGTTGAGTGTGGGCGGCTTCATGCTCGAGGGCTACCTCCCCGTAGTCCACCGGTTCTCCGTCACGTCCTCCACCCGCGTGCTGCCGACCGCCACGATCAGCGTCGGCAAGCCGATCACCGGCCTGGTGAAGGACGTCTATGGCCGCCCGGTGGTCGGGGCCGTCGTCAGCGCCCGCAGCGAGGCGCGGGCGACGTACGGCGCCGGGGACTCCGGCGAGGAGAAGTGGACGCACACGGACCTGGAGGGCCGGTTCGCGGTCCCCGCACGGCCGGGTTGGACCTACACCGTCAGCGTCGCCGGGAGGTACGTCAGGTGGGGCGTCCGCGCGGGCGAGGACCTGGTGCTGCGGATGCCGGGCAAGGGCGCGAGCAGCCTGACCGCGACGCTCCTAACCGACGAGGAGCGCAAGGCCCGGCTCGAGGTCGAGGTGCACGGGCCCGACGCCTGGGGCGGTAGGGTCACCGTCGTCGAGGACGGCAGGGTGGTCGGCCAGGAAACCATCGCCGGCGGCATGGGCGTCGTCTCGTTGCGCACCCTGGCCGCGGGCAGGCACGTCGTGTGGGTCGTCTTCTCGGGCACGCTGGACCAGGCTCCCGCGCGCATCAAGCGCACGCTCACGATCACGCAGCCGCTCCCGTCCGTGTCGGACACCACGATCGTCGGCCAGGTGCGGCGGCACGACGGGCGCCCGGCGAAGGACGTCACCGTCCGGGCCGTCCAGGTGCCGTGCGGCGCGATCCCGAGACTCCCGGTGCTCGACCCCGCACCCGTGCGCAGCCGCAGCGAGTCGATCTTCCAGATCCCGACGCACCCGCTGGGCTGCTACGACCTGTCCGCGACGGTCGACGGCGAGCTGGTCCGCCAACGGGCGGTCGCCGGCACCCGCCACGACGTGGTCCTCATGCCCAAGGACACCCGCGCCGTCCCGACGCACACCTACGTCCGCGCGCCCTCACGGACGACGTCGGGCACCCCGGCGACCATCAAGGTCGGCATGCAGCGGGCGACCGGCGGGCGCTGGCCCGTGCAGGGGAAGGTCGTGCTGATGGAGGGCACCCGCGCGCTGTCGTCGGCGACGCTCGGGACCTCGCCCGTGGTCGAGCTGCGGATGCCCCGCACCGCGTCGGTCGGGACGCACACCTACCGGGTCGTGTTCCGACCGGCCGCCGGGTTCGGGGCGAGCCAGGCGACCGCCACGGTCACCGTCGCGCAGCGATGACCGCGGCCGGCGACCGCCCGGCTGCGCCCGGCCGCGCCGTCTAGGCTCTGCGGGTGCTCACGACCGACCGCGTCGACCCGCCCTCGTCCGCCGACGGGCCGACGACGCTGCTGACGTTCCTCGACTTCCACCGCCGCACGCTGCTGCAGAAGGTCGACGGCCTGGACGCCGCGGGGCTCGCGGCGACGCTGGGCCCGTCGACGATCACGCTCGGCGGCCTGCTGCACCACCTCGCGTACGTCGAGGACCACTGGTTCGGCGTGGTGCTGCACGGCGACGCCCCGGGCGCGTGGTGGGCGGACGCCGACTGGGCCGCGGACCGGGACTGGGAGTGGACGGCGGCGCGCACGCTGTCCCCCGACGAGCTGCGGCACCGGTTCGTGACGACCGCGGCGCGCAGCGACGAGCGGATCGCCGCGGCGCTGGCCGCGGGCGGGCTCGACGCGGTCGCGCACCGGCGGGACCGGGACACGGGCGAGCCGGTGAGCCTACGGTGGATCCTGGTGCACCTGGTCGAGGAGTACGCGCGGCACAACGGCCACGCGGACCTCATCCGCGAGTCGGTCGACGGCCTGACGGGCGAGTGACGTGGCCGGACGCGTCAGGACTCGAGCCGGTAGACCGAGACGTGCGAGCGTGAGTCGGCGGTGAACGGGGCGCCCGACCAGTCGGCGTGCCGGCTCTCGAGCGCGAACCCCGCGAGCCGCCCCATGAGGTCGAGCTCGGCGGGCCACACGTACCGGTGCCGGCTGCGCAGCACCCGCGCGGAGCCCTCCGGCAGCGCGTGCTCGTCGCCGAACCACACGTGGTTCGAGACGACCTGCTGCTCGAGGGTGTCGTACGTGTCGACGCCCAGGTACCCGGGCGACGCGGAGAACACCGTGGCGTCCGCGCCCGGTGGCAGGGTGCGCAGCTGCGGCACCCACAGCTCGACGACGAACCGCCCGCCCGGGGCGAGGTGCGCCGCGGCGTTGGCGAAGCACGCGACCTGCGCGTCCTGCGTCAGCAGGTTGGAGATCGAGTTGTAGACGACGTAGACGAGCGAGAACTCCCCGGGCACGCGCGTCGTCGTCATGTCCCCGACGAGCACGGGGAGGGTGTCCTCGTCGACCTTGCCGCGCAGCACGCCGACCATCGCCGGCGAGTAGTCGATGCCCGCGACGGGCACGCCACGCTCGGCCAACGGGACGGCGACACGGCCGGTGCCGACCGCGAGCTCGAGCGCGCGGCCGCCATCCGCGAGCGCGGCGAGGCGGTCGACGGTCGCGGCGAGCAGCTCCGGGGCGAACATCCCCTCGCCGGGGGTGTCGTACGTCGCCGCGGCGTCCTCGCCCCATCCGTCGGCGACCGGGTCGGTGGTCATCCCCCGACGATGCTGACCCGGGCGCGGCCGGGTCAACGCCTTTTGCCGGGTCAGCGGTGCTGGTCCGTGGCGGTGCTCGCGACGAGCCGGCGCGTGGTCAGGTCCGCGCCCGTGAGCACGCCCGCGCGGCCGAGCAGGCGGCCGTGCTCCCAGTTGGACAGGCCGAGCTCCGGCTGGTTCAGCGCGTACTGGCCGTCGACCCAGCGCGTGAACCCGTCGCCGACGAACGGCGCGTCGACCGCGTCGAGGAACGCGCGCCACGCGTCGGCGTCGGTCCCGACGAGCGAGGCGACGAACCGCGGCGAGTGCGCGTTGAACAGCGCGACGGCCCGCGCGACGTCCTCGACGACGACGAGCGAGAGCTCGGGGGTGTTCTCCCACTCCCACTCGCGCCCGAGCTCGTCGGACTCCAGCAGGGACGCGCGCGGCTCGGGCACGACTCCCTCGGCGCGGTGCACGTCGATCGTGCGCTCGAGCTCGCCCGCGGGCAGCCACTGCTCGCTGCCGCGCACCACGTGCACGCGCGCGACGCCCCCGCGCGCGGCGGCGGCCTCGTCGGCGGCGGCCAGCAGCACCGGGACCAGCTCGGCGGCGCGCGACGCGGGGATCGCGGCGACGTTGAGCGTGTTGCAGACCTTGCGGTCGAGCGAGTTCCTGACGACGGCCGCGAAGCGCTCGGTGTCCGCGCTCGGGTCCGCCACCAGCCACGCGCCGCCCGTGCCGTGCGCGCTCACCGGCGTGCCCGCCTGGCGCGCGACCGCCGCGAGCTGCGCGACCGCCGCACCCGAGCCGCGCACGACCGCGAGGGACAGGCGACGGTCGGAGAACAGCGCCCAGCCCGCGGAGCGCTCGCGGCTCGTGACCAGGCTGATCGCACCGGCGGGCAGACCCGACGCGCGCAGCGCCGGGTCGAGCGCGCCGTCGACGATCGCGGTCGCGGTGCCGAGCGCGTCGCCGCCGATGCGCAGCACCGCGGTGTTGCCGGTCGCGAGGACGCCCGCGGCGTCCGCGAGCACGTTCGGCCGACCCTCGAACACGAAGCCGATCACGCCCAGCGGCGCGGTCACCACGTCGACGTGCCAGTCGGGGTGCGTGACGCGCGGCGACTCGACCTGGTCGCTCGCGGCCTTCTCGACGAGGTCCGCCCAGCCACGCAGGCCCTCGGCCATCTGGTCGCGCACGCCCGCGTCGATGCGCAGCCGCGTCGTCGAGCGGCCCAGCCCCTCGGCGCGGGCCACGTCCGCCGCGTTCGCGTCCGCGATCGCGTCCCACGCGGCGACGAGCCCGTCGGCGAACGCCCGGTAGAACGCGGCGACGCGGTCCGCGGCGACGGTGCGCATCGCGGCCGCGGCGGCCACGGCCGCGTCGACGCTCGTCGTCACCGCGGCGGACACGGCCGCCGGCACGTGCAGGAGCGCACCGTCGTCGTGCACCACGTACAGGCGGTCACCCGGCTGGAACGCGGCCGCGAGCGCGTCGTCGACCGTGGTGAACCGATCCCCGCCGAACGGCACGAGCGTGCCCGCGGTGAGCTGCGTGAGCTGTCCTGTCGTCGTCATGGTCCGGCCTTCGGGTCGCGTGCTCGTCGGGTCTGCGGGTCGTCGCGGGTCTGCGCGGGCGCGGCGTCCAGGGCACAGCCTGCCCTGCGCGTCGTCGTGCGCGCCGCCCGCGTCCATTGTGCGGTGCACGAGAGAGGAAGATGGGGGCGTGATCGAGATCCTCACCCCCGCCGAGGTCGACAAGGCGCGTGCCACCGGCGCGCTCGTCGGCGCGATCCTGCAGAGCGTCAGGGCCCGCGCGACCGTCGGGACGAACCTGCTGGAGATCGACCGCTGGGCGCACGAGATGATCGACGCCGCGGGCGCGGAGTCCTGCTACGTCGACTACGCGCCGTCGTTCGGGCGCGGCCCGTTCGGCCACTACATCTGCACGTCGGTCAACGACGCCGTGCTGCACGGGCTGCCGCACGACTACCGGCTCGCCGACGGCGACCTGCTGACGCTGGACCTCGCGGTGCTGCTCGACGGCATCGCCGCCGACGCGGCCGTCAGCTTCGTCGTCGGCACCCCGCGGCACGACGAGGACCTCGCCCTGGTCGACGCGACCGAGCGCGCCCTGCGCGCGGGCATCGCCGCCGCCCGCCCCGGCGCACGCATCGGGGACCTGTCGCACGCGATCGGGACCGTGCTGACCGCCGCCGGCTACCCCGTGAACACCGAGTTCGGCGGGCACGGCATCGGCTCGACCATGCACCAGGACCCGCACGTCACGAACATCGGCCGGCCCGGCCGGGGCTACACGCTGCGGCCCGGCCTCCTGCTCGCGCTCGAGCCGTGGGTCATGCTCGACACCGACGAGCTCGTCGTCGACGACGACGGCTGGACCCTGCGCAGCGCCACGGGCTGCCGCACCGCGCACACCGAGCACACCATCGCCATCACGGAGTCGGGCGCCGAGATCCTCACGCTGCCGCCGGACGCGTGAGGCCGCACCGGCGTCGGCGCCGTGGTCCCGACCGCGTGCATCGGTCGTCCAGGTGCCGGTCGTCCAGGTGCCCGGTCGGCCTATCGTGCTGGCGTGTCCCACTTCGCGGAGTACCGACCGAGCGCGCACGGATCGCGTGACGCGACGCTCGTCGTCCGCGACGCCCTGCCCGGCGACGTCGACGGGATCGCCCGCGTCGCGCGGACTCGCGGCGGTGAGCACGTCGGGCTCGAGGGCCGGCTCAGCGCGTGGGTGGACGACGACGAGCGGGTGGTGGTGGTCGCCTGCCACGACGAGGTGGTCGGCTGGTCGTCGGCGTCCCGCATGGCCGGTCACGACGACGCACCCGACGGCTGGTACGTCTCCTCGCTGACCGTCGACCCGGCGTGGCGACGCCGAGGCGCGGGCGACCGGCTGCTCGCGGCCGTGGTCGCGGCGACCGGGTCCCGCAGCCCCGTGCTGCGCTCGATCGTCAACGCGACGAACAACGCCTCGATCGACCTGCACACGGCTCACGGGTTCGTCGAGGAGGCACGCGGCTCGTCGTTCGCGGGCGTCACGTTCCAGGGCGGCGTGGGCGTCCTGCTCCGTCGCGGCCCCACCGACACCTGACGCCCGACGCCCGGGTCGTGTCTCGCCCGAGCTCGGGCGTTCGTGGCACCCTCGGCGCATGACCGAGCCGCAGGAGCCACGCAGGCCCGCTGCCACCGCCCGCGAGACGTTCACCCACGAGCTGCGCCGGGCCGGCAAGGACACCGCGGTCGGGTTCCTGGAGGACGTGCTGTACGGCCTGCTCGTGCTCGTCGTCCTCGTCGCGCTCGTCGGCGGTGGCGCCGCGCTCGGCTCCGCGACCGGCATCGGCGCGGTCGTGGGCGGGCTCCTCGGCGCCGGGCTGTTCGCCGTGGCCGCCATCGCGTTCCTCGTCAAGGGCGGCGCGGCCGCCGTGCGCGAGCTACGCGGCGAGCGCCACCGCTGACGCTCCCGCGCCGGGAGGTCAGCGCGCCGGGACGGCCTTCGCGTGCGCGGCGTAGGTCGCGGCCACCACACCCTGCTCGATCTCGGCCCCTGAGAACCCGGCGGACGCGGCGACGAGCGGCGCGAGGTCCTCGTCGCGCAGCGTGAGGCCACGGCGCGACGCGTGCAGCCGCACGAGTGCGGCACGGGCGGGCTCGTCGGGCAGGTCGACGAAGAACAGCTCGTCGAACCGGCCCTTGCGAACCAGCTCGGGCGGCAGCGCGGAGATGTCGTTCGCGGTGGCCGTCACGAACACCGACGAGCGGCGGTCCGCGAGCCACGTGAGGAACGTGCCGAGCACGCGCCGCGCGGACCCGCCGTCGCCGTCGGACGACGCGACGGCCTTCTCGATCTCGTCGATCCACAGCACGCACGGCGCGAGCGCGTCCGCCGCCGCGAGCGCGTCCCGCAGCCGCCGCTCGGACTCGCCCACGTACTTGTCGTGCACGCCCGCGAGGTCGAGCCGCAGCAGCGGCACCCCGAGGATCGACGCGGCGGCGCGCGCCGCGAGCGACTTGCCGCACCCCTGCACGCCCAGCAGCAGCACGCCGCGCGGCGCGTCGAGGTGCGGCGCCGAGCCGTCGAGCGCGGGGCGGCGCAGCGTCAGCCAGTGCAGCACGCGGTCGAGGCCGACCACGTCGTCGGGACCCACCGTCGCGTACTCGTAGGACAGGACGCCGTCCGCCGCGAGCGCGTCGAACCGTGCGCGCTCCACGACCGGGACGTCGCGGTGCGTGATCGCGCCGTCGTCCACCACGGCCCCGCGCGCCAGGCGCGCGACGTCGCTGCGGGACAGCCCCGCGAGCCGCCGCACGAGCAGGTCACGCGCGTGCGGGTCGACGTGCGGGAAGGCACCCGTCGCCGCCGACCAGCCGGCGACGGTCTCGTCCACGATCGCCGCGCGCTCGGCCGCCGACGGGAACGCGACCGGCACGCGCACGGCCAGGTGCTCGAGCTCGTGCGGCAGGTCGACCGTGCGGGACACCAGGACGATCGTGCTGCGCCGCTCTGCCGGAACCTGCGCGATGTCCTTGAGCAGCCGCACGACCACCGGGTCGTCGAACCACGGGTGCAGGTCGAGCAGCACGTACGTGGCCGGCGCGCCGCTCTCGACGACGCCGCGCAGCATCGTCGTCGCGTCCGCGTTGTGCCGCTGCGCCGAGCCGAGCTCGACGTCGAGGCGCCGCAGCCCCTCCGTGACGCTCCACCGGAACACCGGCCGCCCGCCCGGGCCGCCTGCCGCGCGCGCCTGGGACCGCACGACGAGCGTGACCGCGGCGTCCTCGTCGGCGGTCTCCAGCACGACGACGGGCGTGCGGGCAGCGATGAGCGCCGCGACGTCGTCGCGCGAACCGTCCGGGACCACGCCGCGACGATAGCGGCCCGCCGACCGGCCACCCGCCCGCGCCCTCCCCGACGACCCCCCACCACCCGATCGCCACACCCCCACCCGCCTGCCCACCGCCGCCCGCCTGCCCACCGCTGCCCGGTCGCGGATCGCTCGCCAGGTCACGCATGGCTCGCCGGTCGAGTCGCTCGGTAGGTCGGGAGTTGCTCGGTGGGTCGCGCGTTGCTGGGAAGGTCGCGTAGATGACTGCGCGACCTACCGGGAAGCACGCGACCCACCGACGGATGCGCGACCTCGTGGAGCGGGGGGGGCGGGGAGCGGTGGGCGGGCCCGGGGGGCCAGGGTCAGGGTCAGGTGGTGACGGTCAGGTGGTGAGGGTCAGGCCCAGGAGGGCGGCGGCCAGGCTCGCGACGAGCATGCCCGCCGCGTGCAGGAGCGCCGCGCGGGCGCGGCCCGCGCGCAGCAGACGGGCGGCCTCGACGCTCGCCGTGGAGAACGTCGAGTAGCCGCCGAGGAAGCCGACACCCAGCACCTCGCCGACGTCGCTGCCCGCCGCGATCCCCCCGGTCACCAGCCCGAGCAGGAAGCACGCGGTGACGTTCACGACGAGCGTGCCCATCGGCACCGAGAGCCGGCGGCTGCGGCGTGCGACGAACGAGTCGACCTCGAATCGCGCGACCGCCCCGAGCCCGCCCGCGAGCGCGAGCAGCAGCGCGGTCACGCGACGGTCCCCTGCGCACGACGAGCACGCGCGCGGCGGTGCAGGCGGTCCGCGAGGACCAGGCCGAGCACGGCGGCCAGCACCCCGACGACGACGCTCGCCAGCGGGTACGCCACCGCGAGCAGGCGCTCGCCGTCGTCACCGAGCCGCTGCACCTCGAGCACGAACGTGGAGTACGTGGTGAACCCGCCCAGCACGCCCGTGCCGCAGCCGAGGCGCACGGCCCGCCGCGGGCCCTCGTCGGCGCCGCGCCCCGCGAGCCCGCCGAGCAGCAGCCCGAGCGCGCACGACCCCACCACGTTGATCGCGAACGTGACCCACGGCCATCCGGCCGGCCGTGCGAGCGCGTGCTCGAGCGCGAAGCGCGCAGACGTGCCGAGCGCACCGCCGACGAGCACGAGGCCGATGAGCATCAGGTGCTCGCGCCGGCCCATGGGCGCGCCCGTCGTCGGGACCGTCGGGTGGGCCGGGTGATGCGGGTGCGTCATGCCGCTCCTCCCGCGCGCCGCCACGGGTTCGCCGGGTCGGTCGCGGTCGGGGCGGCCGTGACGCGCACGGCGTACGTGGGCGTCGCCGCGATCGGCTCGACCGTGCCGAGGTACTCGTGACCGGTCATCCGGCACCACACCGGCAGGTCGATGGGGGCGATCGGGTCGCTCGTGGACAGGTGGACCACCGTGCCCTCGGCGAGCTCGGCGACGCGCGCGCGCAGCAGGACGAGCAGGCGCGCGCACCCCAGGTCCCCGCCCTCGATCACCACCACGTCGGACACGGCCCCGATCTTCCCATCACCCGCACCGCCCGCCATGCTGTCCGCGTGGACGAGCGACAGACACGGACGTTCCTGGCGGCGGCGGCGTTCGGGCTGCTCCTCGCGGCGGGCGGCGCGGTGGCGGTGTGGTTCGCGGTGCGCGGCGAGGACACCGCGAGCCTCGAGGGGTGGTTCGCGTACGCCCCGCTCTCGACCGACACGACCGCCGAGGAGGTCGACGGGTACGCGCTGGTGGACCCGGTCTCGGACGTGCTCCTGTGGGCCGGGGTCGCGCTGGTCGCGCTCGGTGCGGGACTCGCGGGGCTGTTCGGGGGACTCGCTCTCGCGCGTCGCAGCGCACCCTCGGCCTGACGCGATGATGCGGGCATGAGCTCGCACCGGTCGCCGTCCGTCGGCGTGATCCTGCCCCGTGACCTGCCCGCGGCGGACGTCCTGCCGTTCGCCCGTCGCGCCGACGGGCTCGGGTTCGCGGAGCTCTGGGTCGTCGAGGACCTGGGCTTCCGCGGGGGCGTCGCGCAGACCGCCGCGGTGCTCGCGGCCACGCGGGACGTCCACGTCGGTATCGGCATCCTGCCCGCGGCGGTGCGCAACGTCGCGTTCGCCGCGATGGAGGTGGCGACGCTCGCGCAGCTGTTCCCGGGTCGGGTGACGGTCGGCCTCGGCCACGGGATGCCCGGGTGGATGCGCGCGGCCGGCGCGTGGCCCGCCCGGCCGCTGACGCTGCTGACCGCGTACACGCGCGCGCTGCAGGCGCTGCTGCACGGCCGGACGGTGTCCGACGAGGCGCTGGGCCTCACGGACGTCGCGCTCGACCCGTCGTCGGTGCCGGACGTCGTGCCGGACGTGCTGCTCGGGGTGCGCGGGGCGCGGTCGCTGGCCGCCGCGGGGCAGGTGGCGCAGGGCACGGTCCTCGCCGAGCCGACCACGCCGCAGTACGTGCGCGCCGCGCTCGCGCAGGCCGCACCCGCCGGGCCGCACCGGGTCGTCGGCTACAACGTCGGCGCGGTCGCCGACGACGTCGCGGCCGCGCTGGCCACCGCACGCCCCGGCCTGGCCTGGATCGGCGACCCCGACTGGGCGCCGCACCTCGTCGGGCTCCCGTTCGCCGAGGACCTCGCGCACCTGCGCGCGGGCTCCGCGACCCGCGAGGCGTTCGCGGCGGCGCTGCCCGACGCGTGGGTCACGCAGCTCGCGCTCGCCGGGACGCCGGAGCAGGTGCGCGCACGCCTGGCCGAGCTCGGCGCGGCGGGCCTGACGACCGCGCTCGCGTTCCCGGCGGGTCCCGACCCGGTGGAGGCGCTCGCGTCGCTCGCGCGCGTCCTGTGACCGGCGCCGCGGGACGGGCGCGACCCGCGCCGCCCGGGCTTCCCGACGCGTCGCGGCCCGGCCTAGGCTCGGCCGCATGACGGGCTCGGCTCCCGGGCCTGCGAGCCACGGTCACCATCACCATCACGACGACGCGAACCGCACGCGCCTCGCGGTGGCGTTCGGCGTCACGGCGACGATCCTGCTCGCGCAGGCCGTCGGCGCGCTGCTCACGGGCTCGCTCGCGCTGCTCGTCGACACCGCGCACATGCTGACCGACGCGGCGGGCCTGGCGATCGCGCTCGTCGCGGCGACCCTCGCGGCCCGCCCGCCCACCGCGCGCCGCACGTGGGGGTTCCGCCGCGCGGAGGTGCTCGCGGCGCTCGCGCAGTCCGCGGTGCTGCTCGCCGTGGGCGTGTACGTGCTGGTCGAGGGCGTGCAGCGGCTGTTCGATCCGCCCGACGTCCCGGCGCGCGAGCTCGTCGTGTTCGGCGTCATCGGGCTCGTCGGGAACCTCGTGTCGCTCGCGGTGCTCGCGGGCGGGCGCTCGTCGAACCTCAACCTGCGCGCGGCGTTCCTCGAGGTGCTCAACGACGCGCTCGGGTCGGTCGGCGTGATCGTCGCGGCCGTGGTGATCGCGACCACCGGCTGGCAGCAGGCCGACGCCGTCGCCGGTCTGCTGATCGGCGCGCTGATCGTGCCGCGGGCGGTCACGATCCTGCGCGAGGCGACGTCCGTGCTGCTCGAGACGACCCCGCCGGGCCTCGACCTCGAGGACGTGCGCCGCCACCTGCTCGGTGTCGACCACGTGATCGACGTGCACGACCTGCACGCCTCGCTCATCGCGACGGGGCTGCCGGTGCTGTCCGCGCACGTCGTCGTGGACGCGCCGTGCTTCACCTCAGGGCACGTGCCCCACATCCTCGACACGCTGCAGGAGTGCGTCGCGACGCACTTCGACGTCGCGGTCGAGCACTCGACGTTCCAGATCGAGCCCGCGGCGCACGCCGCGCACGAGTCGCCCGGTCACCCGTAGGCACCTGGCGCACACCTGGCGCACACCTGGGGGCGAACCTCAGTCGACGAGCGCGCCGGTCGTCCGCAGCTCGTCGGCCGTCGGGAACGCGAAGTCGTCCAGCGTGAGCTCGACCTCGAACGGGCTGGTCGGCTTGGCGGCGCGGATCGCGGCGTCCAGGTCCGGCGGCGTCGTCCACGGCAGGCCCACGGACGCGACGTAGTCGCGGTACTTGAGCTCGGGCTCCTCCGTGAGCGGCGCGACGAGCGTGACGGGGCGCCCGAGCGCGTGGGCGAAGATCAGCCCGTGCAGCGACGACGAGTACACGTGCTCGGCGCGCAGGATCTCGCGCACCAGCTCGCGCGGCGTGCAGTCGATGTCGATGACGGCCACGTCCGTGCGGTCCGCGTACTGCGGGCGCTCGCGGTAGTGCGGCACGAACACGACGCGCCCCGGCTCGGCGGGCACGGACGCGACGAGGTCGGCGTACATGACGCGCACGAGCAGGCCCGGGTCGTACTGGTAGCGGATGCCGCTCACGTCGTAGCCCGCCTCGCGCACGGCCTCGAACGTGAGCGGACCTCGCACGCCGAGGAACCGCACACCGGGGTTCTGCGCCGCCGGCGGGATCGGCGAGCCCTTGTGGCCCACGCCGGACACGACGTCGCCCGGCAGCACGCGGTGCACGATCGACCCGACGAGCAGCAGCCGCCCGCCGTTGTGCGCGGCGTTGCGCAGCCGCGCGCCGTACAGGTACTCCGCGAGGTCGTGGTTGAACACGTCCCCCGCGTTGCCGGCACGCCACGCCTTGCTCGTGCCGTTCTTGGTCGCGTCCCAGTAGAACGTCCTCAGCTCCACAGCTTCTGACTCGCCTTCACGATGCCGGGCTTCTTGTCGTTGATGCCGTAGCCGAGCAGGAACTCGCCGCCGACCTTGGTGATGCCGGAGAAGTACGTGGCGGACAGCAGGCGCGGGTTGTGGCGCCGGCGGTGCGGCAGCAGCGACGTCCACGAGTGGACGAGCCGTCGACGGCCGAGCCGCACGGTCGCGTCGGGCCGGCCGAGGTTGGTGAACGTCGCGGGTCGGCCCATGTACATGAGGCGGCCCATGATGCGCCGCTTCTCGTGCACGATGCCGTAGTACTTGTTGCCGTCGCGGTGCAGCTGCGTGCCGAGCGCGTGCAGGTGCACCGGGCGCGGCTCGGACGCCGGGGGCAGCCGCCAGAACTTGAGGTCCTCGTCGCGGCCCAGGGTCCCGCCCGTGTGCTTGAGCAGGATGAGCGGCTCCACCTGGTAGACCACGCCGATCCCGCCGTCGGGGTGCACGAAGAACACCCAGTTCTTCTCCTGCCGGCGGCGCTTGCGGACCACGCAGCGCTGCGGCGGGCACAGCTCGGGCGCGACGCGCATGACGTAGATGTCGTTCTTCGCGTCGCCCTTGACGGAGCCGGTGTTGAACGTGACGTACGCGCGCCCGCTCACGACGAACAGCTTGGGGTCCGCCACGATCGGCACGCCGTGCGCGGTGCCGTGCGCGGTGAGGTCGACGATCTCGCCGGGGTTGCCGCCGTCGAGGTCGACCGACGTGTAGTACGAGCGGAACGGGCGGGTCGCGCCCTCGTGCGGCAGCGCGCGCCACGCGACGTGCAGGCGCTCGCCGATGCGCACGACGGAGACGTTGAAGACGTTGACCTGGCCGGCGCGGGCCGTCAGCTCCTGGAGCCAGCCCACGCGTTCCTTGTCCGTCCGTCGTCCGACGAAGTGGAGGTTGCGCAGTGCGCGAAGGGAGGGCACGCCGTGAGATTCCTGTCCACCGTGAGGGCTCGGACTGCCCGAGCGGGGTCAGACTACCGGCCCGTCGCGCGGGCCCCCACGGGCGTCCGGCGCGCGTGCCCGTCACGACTGGGGAGCGCGGTCCTCCCGGGGCAGCTTCCACAGCGTGTACGCGAGCGCCAGCAGCGCGGTCGCGACGAGCAGCATGAGACCGACGGTGTAGGAGTGCGCGGCCTCGTCGTACGTCGCGCCCATGACGAGCGGCGGGAAGTACCCGCCGAGCCCGCCGGCCGCACCGACGACGCCCGTGACCGCACCCACGCGGTCCGCGGGTGCGCGACGCGCGACCCACGCGAACACCCCGCCTGCCCCGAGCCCGAGGAAGAACGCCATGGCCACGAAGTCGAGGCCCGCGGGGATCTCGGGCGCGGGCTGGAACGCCATGACGACGGCGGACGCCGCGGCCCCCGCGAGCGAGACGACGACGACGAGCTTGGGGTGCGTGCGGTCCGACAGCACACCGCCGATGGGCCGCGCGACGACCGCCGCGATCGCGAAGCCCGCGGTGCGGGTCCCTGCACCCGCGAGGTCGAACTCGTACACGTCCTTGAGGTACGTCGGCAGGTACGTCGAGAACGCGACGAACCCGCCGAACGTCACGGCGTACAGGAACGACATCTGCCAGGTCACGGCCAGCTTCGCGGCGGCGGCGAGCTTGGGCAGCACGGCCTGCGTGCTGGGCGTCCACCCCGGGGCGTCGCGCGCGAGCAGCCAGACGAGCGCGCCCGTCACCGCGAGCGCCACGGCGACGATCACGTGCGCCGGCACGTACCCGAACCACTGCACGAACCGCGGCGTGAAGAACGCCGACAGCGCGGTTCCGCCCATCCCGGCGCCGAACACGCCGGTCGCGAAGCCGCGCCGGGCGGGCTCGTACCAGGCGTTGACGAACGGCACGCCCGCCGCGAACGACGTCCCGGCGATGCCCAGCAGGAACCCGAACACCAGCAGCAGCGCGTACGAGCGCTGCTCGCCGGCCCACGCGACGAGCAGCACCGGCGGCACCGACGCGACGCACAGGACCGACAGCATGAGGCGGCCGCCGTACCGGTCGGTGAGCGCGCCGACCGGGATGCGCCCGACCGCGCCGACGAGCACGGGCGTCGCCACCAGCAGCGACTTCTGGCTCGCGGACAGGCCGAGCTCCTCGGTGTAGCGGACCGCGAGCGGGCCGACGATCGCCCACGCCCAGAACGTGATGGCGAACGCCCAGGTGGCGAGCGCCAGGTTCAGCGCGCGACCGGTCGTGGCCGCGGTGGGTGCGCTCGTCGTCGATGCGCTCATGGGTGCTCCAGCGGTGAGGGGCTCGGCGGTGGGCCTGGCTCGGGAACGGGTGGGCGTCAGCGGGTCGAGCGGTCGCGGTCCCGGGTGCCCACGGGCTCCCACCCGCGCCGCGGCGCGGACGCGCCGGGCACGGGCCGCCGGTCGCGGCTGCGGTAGACCACGTACGGCCGGAACAGGTAGTGCAGGGGTGCGGTGAACGCGTGGACGAGCCGGGTGAACGGGAACAGCAGGATCAGGCCCAGCCCGAGGAGCACGTGCAGGTGGAACTGCAGCGGGGCCGACGCCATGGCGTCGACGTCGGGACGCAGCGTGAACAGCGAGCGGAACCACGGCGAGACGGACTCGCGGTAGTTGTGCGCCTCGTGGCCCGCGGTGAACGCGATCGTCGTGACGACGAGCCCGGTGACGATCGCCGTGGTCAGCACGGCGTACATGAGCTTGTCGTTGCGCGTCGTCGCCATGAACACCGGGCCGGTGCGGCGGCGCCGCACGATGAGGATGACGATCCCCGCGAGCGTGCCGATGCCGGCCAGCGTGCCGATGCCGAGCGCACCCGCGTGGTACATGTCCTCGGTCACGCCCACCGCGTCCGTCCACGACTCCGGGATCAGGAGCCCGACGACGTGCCCGACGATCACGAACAGCAGCCCGAAGTGGAACAGCGGCGACCCGATGCGCAGCAGCTTCGACTCGTACAGCTGCGACGAGCGCGTGGTCCAGCCGAACTGGTCGTAGCGGTAGCGCCACACCAGCCCGCCGACGAACGTCACGACGACGAGGTAGGGCAGCACGCCCCACAGGACGACGTCCATCAGGACCTCCCGGACTCGGTGAGCGGCAGCAGCCGCGGGTCGGCGGCGTCGAGGCCGACGCTCTCGGCGGGCGGACCCGCGGCGGCCATGCGGTGCACCGCGGCCTTGTCGGCGGGTGACGGGCCGGGCAGCGTGGCGCACACGGCCTCGAGCACGCCCGCGTACGGCGTGCCCGCCTCGATGAGCGCGAACCGCGTGAGCTCGAGGCTCGCGCGGTACTCCTGCAGCAGCGCGGCGCCGTCGTCGGGGTCCGCGAGCGCCGCGTACTCCAGCACGAGCGGCAGGTGGTCGGGCAGCTCGCCGCGCGTGTCCACGAGGAAGCCGGACGCGCGGTACCGCTCCTTGAACCCGGCGAGCACCTCGCCGCGGCGGCGCGTGTCGCCGTCGGTCCAGTACGACAGGTACAGCGCCTGCTTGCGGGACAGGTCGAACAGGTGCACGTAGTCCGACTGGAGCTGCGCGAGCGGCGTCGCGGCCGCGTGGTCGAGGAACGTGCGCAGGCCGTCGCGCGCGCGTCCGGCGGGCAGCTCGTCGACCGCGGCCGCGAGCAGAGGAAGACGTTCGACGAGCGCCTCGTCGGGGTACGCGAGGCACCACGACGACGCCTGGTGCACGACCCGCGGGACCGCGTCGGGGATCCCGGTCGGCGGGCCGGCCGACCGGCTGCGGGTGCGGAGCCTCATCGCGCGCCCTCCTCGTCGCGGACCGGGTGGTCCGTCGGGTCGTCGCGACCCTCCATGGCCTCGTCGGCGCTCTCCGGCGGGCCGTCCTTGCGGGGGAACAACCCGGGCGGCGTGCCGACGCCGTCCCAGTTGAGGAGGTTGACCCGGCCGCGCATCTCCTCGGACGGCGCGATGCCCTCCGACGTCTGCCGCTGGCGCAGCGCGTGGAACGTCTCCACCGCGACGGGCACCGGACGCCCGGACGCCTCGCCGAACGCCGCCGACTCGTACATGCCGGGGCCCTCGTCGTAGTCGAGCGAGCAGCCGAGCTCCTCGAGCTCGTGCCCGCGCTCCTCGTGCGCCTTGGGGATGACGTAGCGCTCGTCGTACTTCGCGATCGCGAGCAGCCGGTACATCGCGTACATCGCCTGCCCGGTCATCCCCACGGACTGCGCGACGGACTCGTCGGCGCCGTCGCCCATCGTGATGCCGCGCAGGTAGGTGCGCATGGCCGCGAGGCGCTTGAGCACACCGGTGACGACCTCAGTGTCGCCCGCGGTGAACAGCTCCGCGAGGTACTCCACGGGGATGCGCAGCGCGTCGATCGCGCCGAACAGGTTGCCGTGGTCCTCCGCGTCGTGCCCCTGCTCGCGCAGCAGGTCCACCACCGGGGACAGCGGCGGGACGTACCAGACCATCGGCATCGTGCGGTACTCGGGGTGCAGCGGCAGCGCCACGCGGTACGTCTTCGCCAGCGCGTACACCGGGCTGCGACGAGCCGCGTCGACCCAGTCCGCGGGGATGCCCTGCTCCCGCGCCGCCGCGACGACCGTCGGGTCCTCGGGGTCGAGGATCAGGTCGAGCTGCGCCTCGTACAGGTCCTTCTCGTCGGGCACCGACGCGGCCTCGGTGACGCGGTCCGCGTCGTACAGGAACACCCCGATGTACCGCAGCCGGCCCACGCACGTCTCCGCGCACACCGTCGGCAGGCCGACCTCCAGGCGCGGGTAGCAGAACGTGCACTTCTCGGCCTTGCCGGTCTTGTGGTTGAAGTAGATCTTCTTGTACGGGCAGCCCGTGACGCACTGCCGCCAGCCGCGGCACCGGTCCTGGTCGACCAGCACGATGCCGTCCTCGGCGCGCTTGTAGATCGCCCCCGACGGGCACGACGCCATGCACGACGGGTTCAGGCAGTGCTCGCAGATGCGCGGCAGGTAGAACATGAACGTCCGCTCGAGCTCGAAGCGGATCTTGTCCTCCGACTCGCGCCGCACCTTCTCGACGATCGGGTCGAGGTGCCCCAGCTCGTGCGTGCCGCCCAGGTTGTCGTCCCAGTTGGCCGACCACGTGATCTTCGTGTCCTCGCCAGTGATGAGGGACTTGGGCCGCGCCACCGGGAAGTCGTCGCCCAGCGGCGCCTCGACCAGGCGCTCGTAGTCGTACGTCCACGGCTCGTAGTAGTCGTTCAGCTCGGGCTGCACGGGCGACGCGAAGATCGACAGCAGCCGCTTGCCGCGCGAGCCCGTGCGCAGCGTCAGACGCCCCCGCTTGTTGAGCGTCCACCCGCCGCGCCAGCGGTCCTGGTCCTCGTACCGGCGCGGGTACCCCTGCCCGGGGCGCGTCTCGACGTTGTTGAACCACACGTACTCGACGCCCGCGCGGTTCGTCCACGCCTGCTTGCACGTCACCGAGCACGTGTGGCACCCGATGCACTTGTCGAGGTTCATCACCATGGCGACCTGGGCCATCACTCGCATGTCGTCGTCCCTTTCCGCAGCCGGCGCAGCTCAGTACTCGACGTCCTGCGAGCGGCGACGGATCGTCGCGACGATGTCGCGCTGGTTGCCCGTCGGGCCCAGGTAGTTGAACGCGTACGACAGCTGCGCGTACCCGCCGATGAGGTGCGTCGGCTTGACCAGCAGCCGCGTCACCGAGTTGTGGATGCCGCCTCGTCGTCGGGTCTTCTCCGTCTTCGGGACGTCGATCGTGCGCTCCTGCGCGTGGTGCACGAACACCACGCCCTCCGGCATGCGGTGCGAGACGATCGCCCGCGCGACGTAGATGCCGTTCGCGTTCGAGCACTCGACCCACTCGTTGTCCTTCGCGCCGATCGCCGCCGCGTCCGCGGGGCTCATCCAGCACGTCGGGCCGCCGCGGGACAGCGACAGCATCAGCAGGTTGTCCTGGTACTCCGAGTGGATCGACCACTTGTTGTGCGGCGTCAGGAACCGCACCGTCACCTGCTTCGACCCGTCCGGGCCGAGCTCCGGCTCGCCCAGCAGGCGGTGCAGGTCCAGCGGCGGGCGGTAGATCGGCAGCGCCTCGCCCAGGTCCTTCATCCAGCCGTGGTCGAGGAACAGGTGCATGCGGCCCGTGAGCGTGTGCCACGGCTTGAGCCGCTCCACGTTGAGCGTGAACGGCGCGTACCTCCGCCCGCCCGTCTCCGAGCCCGACCACTCCGGCGACGTGATCACCGGCACCGGCCGCGCCTGCGTGTCGGGGAACGTGATCCGCTTCTCCTCCGAGCCCTCCGCGAGGTCGTGCAGCTCCTTGCCGATCCGCCGCTCGAGGGTCCTGAAGCCCTGCGTGGCGAGCTCGCCGTTCGTCGTGCCGGACAGCGCGAGGATCGCCTCGGCGAGCTTGACGTCCGTGTCCAGGGCCGGCCGCCCGTCACCCGCGCCGCCCAGCATCACGCCGTTCGCGCGCGCCAGCCGCTCCACCTCGTGCTCGAGGCGGAACGTCACGTTCTTCACCGTGAAGCCCAGCGTCGAGGCCAGCGGACCCAGCGAGCCGAGCTTGTCCGCGATCGCCGTGTAGTCCCGCTCGACCACCTGCATCACGGGCATCGTCACGCCCGGCACCGCGGGCGCGTCCCCGCGCCGCCAGTCCCCGCCGACCCCGCCGTCGCGCGGCGCCTCGCCCGGGGTGTCGTGCTGCATCGGCACGCTCACCAGGTCGTGCCGCACCCCCAGGTGCGTGCGCGCCAGCTCGGAGAACCGGCGCGCCACCAGGTGGAACGCGTCGAAGTCGCTGCGCGCCTCCCACGGCGGGTCGATCGCCGGGGAGAACGCGTGCACGAACGGGTGCATGTCCGTCGAGGACAGGTCGTGCTTCTCGTACCAGGTCGCCGCCGGCAGGACGACGTCCGACAGCATCGTCGTCGACGTCATCCGGAAGTCCGCGCTGACCAGCAGGTCGAGCTTGCCCTCCGGGATGTCGTCACGCCACGTCACGTCGCTCGGCCGCGCCGTCGGCTCCGGTGCGGCGACGTTCGAGTGCGTGCCCAGCAGGTACTTGAGGAAGTACTCGTCGCCCTTCGCGCTCGACCCCAGCAGGTTCGAGCGCCACAGCACGAGCGTCCGCGGCCAGTTCTCCGGCGCGTCCACGTCCTCCACCGCGAACCGCACCGACCCGTCCTTCAGCCGCGACGCCACGTGCGCCACCGGGTCCGGCGACTCGCCCGCGTCCGCCGCGGCCCGCGCCTCGTCGGCCAGGTCCAGCGGGTTGCGGTCGAACTGCGGGTAGAACGGCATCCACCCCGCACGCGCCGACGCCGCGATCGTGTCCGCCGTGTGCATCCCGGTCAGGTGGCCGTCCGCCATCGGCCACGCGAGCTCGTCGGCCGCGTACCCGTCGAACCGCCACTGGTCCGTGTGCATGTACCAGTACGACGTGCCCGTCATCGTGCGCGGCGGGCGCGACCAGTCCAGCGCGTTCGCCAACGAGATCCAGCCCGTCAGCGGGCGACACTTCTCCTGCCCCACGTAGTGCGCCCAGCCGCCGCCGTTGCGGCCGAAGCAGCCCGTGAACGCCAGCAGCGCGAGGATCGCGCGGTACGTCGCGTCACCGTGGAACCACTGGCAGATGCCCGCGCCCATGATGATCATCGAGCGGCCCTGCGACTGCTCCGCGTTCGTCGCGAACTCCCGCGCGATGCGCGTGCACGCCTCCGCCGGGACCGACGTGTGCTGCTCCTGCCACGCGGGCGTGCAGCCCTGCGTGGGGTCGTCGTAGCCCGTGGGCCACTCGCCCGGCAGGCCGTCGCGGCCGACGCCGTAGTGCGCGAGCGTCAGGTCGAACACCGTCGTGACCAGGTGGCCGTTCACGCGCGTCACCGGGACGCCGCGGCGCTGCACCGCGCCCGCACCGCCGGGGTCGTCGAACCGAGGCAGGCAGACCTCGACGGCCTGTGGTTCCGTCCCCGAGGTCGCGTCCGACGAGGGTGCGTCCGACGAGGGTGCGTCCGACGAGGTGCCGAGGTCGCTGATGCTCAGCGCGGGCGTGACGCCCTCCAGGTCGAGGTTCCAGCGGCCCTCGCCGGAGTCCGTGTAGCGGAAACCCAGCGACCCGTTCGGCACGACCGGCCGCCCGGTGGTCTGGTCCAGGAGCACGGTCTTCCACTGCGCGCCCTCCGCGTCGGGCGCGGTCACCGGGTCGGTCGCCTGCTCGTCGGACAGGTCCGTGGCCCGCAGGAACCGGCCCGGGACGTACGCGCCGTCGCGCTCCTCGAGCGTCACCAGGAACGGCAGGTCCGTGTACCGCGAGACGTAGTCGCGGAAGAACGGCACCTGACGGTCCACCAGGTACTCGCGCAGCACCACGTGGCCCATCGCCATCGCGAGCGCGCCGTCCGTGCCCGCCGCGGCGGGCAGCCACTCGTCGGCGAACTTGGTGTTGTCCGCGTAGTCCGGCGACACCGTGACGACCTTGGTGCCGCGGTAGCGGACCTCCGCCATCCAGTGCGCGTCGGGCGTGCGCGTGACCGGCACGTTCGAGCCCCACATCAGCAGGTACGTCGCGTCCCACCAGTCGCCCGACTCCGGGACGTCGGTCTGGTCGCCGAACATCTGCGGCGAGGCGACCGGCAGGTCCGCGTACCAGTCGTAGAAGCTCGTCATGACGCCGCCGATGAGCTGGATGAACCGCGTGCCCACCGCGTGCGACACCATCGACATCGCGGGGATCGGCGAGAACCCCGCGCAGCGGTCCGGCCCGTACGTCTTGATCGTGTGCACGTGCGCCGCCGCGACCATCTCGACGGCCTCGTCCCAGCCCACGCGCACCAGGCCGCCCTTGCCGCGCGCCTGCTGGTAGCGCCGCCGCTTGACCGGGTCGCCCGTGATCTCCGCCCACGCGGCGACCGGGTCGCCCAGGCGGCTCCTGGCCTCGCGGAACATCTCGACGAGCACGCCACGCGCGTACGGGTAGCGCACGCGCGTCGGCGAGTACGTGTACCAGGAGAACGCCGCGCCGCGCGGGCAGCCGCGCGGCTCGTACTCGGGGCGGTCCGGCCCGACCGACGGGTAGTCGGTCTGCTGCGCCTCCCACGTGATGATCCCGTCCTTGACGTAGACCTTCCACGAGCACGAGCCCGTGCAGTTCACGCCGTGCGTGGAGCGGACCACCTTGTCGTGGCGCCACCGGTCCCGGTAGAACACGTCGCCGCGTCGTCCGCCCTCGCGGAACACGGCCCGGCCGTCGTCGGTCTCGTCCCAGCGCGAGAAGAACCTGCCGGCGCGCAGGAGCACGTCGGACGCAGGTCCGTCGAGGCCGGGCAGCTGCGGGTCTGCCATGCGTCCGAATCTAGTGATGTGTGTGATCCGCACCACCCGGGACGCACCGTGGAAAATCTTCTCGTTCCCTCCGGGTGCCGCAAAACGCTCGTCGGACCCCGCCGTTATGGCGTGGGCACGCGCGCGCGCCGCGGGTACGTTGCGGCCATGACGCCGACGACGCTGCCCTCCGACGACGCCGGCTGGGCGTCGTACCTCACGACGACCATCGACGCCGCGCTCGACGAGGCACGCGCCGCCCTGGCGACGCTCAAGGACGGCACGGCCCGCTCCGCCGCCGACGTCCTCGAGCTGTGGAACGCGTCCGACGACGCGCTGGCCCGGGCGTCCGCCGCGGCGCACCTGCTCGCCGAGGTGCACCCGTCCGCCGAGCTGCGCGAGGCCGCCGAGGCGCGCGCGCAGGCCGCCGAGGACCTCGCGACCGAGCGCGGCCTGGACCGCGAGCTGTTCGAGGCGTTCAGCGCGACCGACCCGACGGGCCTCGACGACGACTCCGTCCGCCTGCACGCGCACGTGCTGCGCGACTTCCGGCGCGCGGGCGTCGACCGGTCCGAGGCCGAGCGCGAGCAGCTGCGCGCGCTCGCGCAGCGCTGCACCGAGCTGGGCCTGGAGTTCGCGCGGAACATCCGCGAGGGCGCCCGCTCCATCCGCGTGCGCCCCGAGCAGCTCGACGGGCTGCCCGAGGACTTCGTCGCCGCGCACCCCGCCGACGACGAGGACCTCGTCACGCTCACCACCGAGTACCCGGACCTCATCCCCGTGCGCACCTACGCGCGCGACGCGTCCGTGCGCCGGGCCCTGACCGCCGAGTACCTGCAGATCGCCTACCCGGAGAACGAGCCGGTGCTCGCCGAGCTGCTGCGCCTGCGCGACGAGCGCGCCCACCTGCTCGGCTACCCGGACTGGCCGACGTACGACGCCGAGGTCAAGATGATCGGCTCCGGCGCGGCGATCGCCGAGTTCGTCGAGCGGCTCGACGCCCTCACCGCCGAGCCCGCCGCGCGCGACGTCGCCGTGCTGCTCGAGCGCTTCCGCGCCGACGACCCGAGCGCGACCGCCGTCACGCCCGCCGACTCGCTGTACTACGACCAGGTCGTCCGCCGCGAGACGTACGACGTGGACTCGCAGGAGGTGCGCCGCTACTTCCGCTACGACAAGGTCCGCGACGGCGTCATGGCGACCGTCGGCCGCCTGCTCGGCCTGACGTTCACGCCCGTCGACGCGCCGTCCTGGCACGAGTCCGTCGAGGTGTACGACGTGGCGTCCGTCGACACCCCCGACGCCCTGCTGGGCCGGTTCTACCTCGACATGCACCCGCGCGCCGGCAAGTTCAACCACGCGGCGCAGTTCACGCTCGTCCCCGGCGCGCGCGGCTCGCGCCTGCCCGAGGGCGTGCTCGTCTGCAACTTCCCCACCGGGAGCATGGAGCACGACGACGTGTGCACCTTCTTCCACGAGTTCGGCCACCTGGTCCACGAGATCGTCGGCGGCCACCAGCGGTACGCAGCGTTCACGGGCGTCGCGACCGAGTGGGACTTCGTCGAGGCGCCGTCGCAGCTGCTCGAGGAGTGGGCGTGGGACGCGGGCGTGCTCGCCTCGTTCGCGACCGACGACGACGGCACGCCGATCCCCGCGTCGCTCGTCGCGAGGATGAACCGCGCCGACCGGTTCGGGCGCGGCGCATGGACCCGCCGCCAGCTCAACTTCACCGCGCTGTCCTACGGCCTGCACGCCACGCCGCCGGAGGACCTCGACGCGTTCACCGCGCAGGTCGACGAGCACTTCGGCCCCTACCCGCCGCTGCCCGGCACCCACCAGTTCACGGGCTTCGGGCACCTCGAGGGCTACGGCTCGGCGTACTACACCTACCTCTGGTCGCTGGTGATCGCGAAGGACTTGCTCACCGCGTTCGAGGGCTCGCTGATGAACGAGGAGGTCGGCCGCCGCTACCGCGACCTCATCCTGGCCCCGGGCGGCAGCCGCGACGCGGCCGACCTGGTCGAGACGTTCCTGACCCGCCCCCGCACGTTCGAGGCTTTCGAAACCTGGCTCACCACCACCCCCTGACCCCGCCCCCCCTGCCCTCCCAGCCCGGCCCCGTCCCCAGCCGACGCGCTCGTCGCGCATCCCTGGAGGGTCGCGAGTCCATCGGTGAGTCGCGCAGTCATCCGCGCGACTCACCGACGAACGCGCGTCCTATCAAGCGACGCGCGACGAGTGGCGCGGGCCGGGAGGGTCGGTCGCCAGCCGACCCCAGGGCCGCGGCGAGGACGGCTCGTCCACAGGGCGGTGGTGTCGCCGCCCGCGGCGGCGACCGGCCGAGCACCGTGGCCGCATGCCACGGCGTCCCGGATCCAGCAGCGCAGCCCTCGCCGTCCCCCGGCCCGTCGTCGTGCACGCCGACGAAC
The DNA here is from genome assembly GCF_021590045.1 of Cellulomonas palmilytica. Taxonomy (NCBI): domain Bacteria; kingdom Bacillati; phylum Actinomycetota; class Actinomycetes; order Micrococcales; family Cellulomonadaceae; genus Cellulomonas; species Cellulomonas palmilytica. Next base: position 474,898 of record NZ_CP062221.1, read on the forward strand.
ACCCCTCGTGGGTCATCGCCTCGCGGGTCGCCGCCGGCGAGTGGACCCGGGCCGGGTGCGGCGTGTACGTGCCGACGAGCGTGACCGACCCACGCGCGCTCGTCGTCGCCCGCGCCGTCGGCGTGCACCGCAGGACGAGCGCACGCCACGTGTTCAGCCACACGACCGCCGCCGTGCTGCACGGGCTCGCGCTGTGGGAGGTCGAGCCCCACACCCACGTCCGCCACGAGCACCGGGGCAGCGGGAACGCGGACCCCGCGGTCCGGCACCACCGACCGCTGCCGCCGGACGAGCACGTCACGAGCGTGATCGGACTGCCGGTGACCGACCTGGCTCTCACCGTCCGTGACTGCCTGGTGGGACTGTCCCCGCTGGCAGGCCTCGTCGTCGCGGACGGCGCGCTGCGCGTCGGGCTCGCGCCGGACCGGCTCGCCGATCTCGTCGCGGGCGCCCGCGGGCCGGGCAGCGCGCGGGCGCGGCTGCTCGTCGCGCTCGCCGACGACGGCGCCGAGTCCGCGCGGGAGACGATGGCGCGCTTCGCCTTCCTGCGCGCGGGGTGGCCGCCGCCGCAGACGCAGGTCCGCGTGGTGACACCGCGCGGCACCTACTGGGCGGACCTCGGGTGGCCGCAGTGGAAGGTCGCGGTCGAGTACGACGGCGTCGCCAAGTACACCGACGCCCCGCGCCACAAGCTGCTCGAGGAGAAGCTCCGGCGCGACGCGTTCGCTGAGGCGGGCTGGCAGACGGTGCACCTCACCGCCGCGGACACCATCTCGACGATCATCGACCGCACCCACCGCGTCCTCCCCGCCGGCGCCCTCCCGCCGACGACCCGCCCCGCCCCGCTCCTGTCCCCGCTCACCGGCCGCCGCTGACCCCCGCCCGCTGGGCTCCCCCGGCACCGCGATCGGTTGGTCGTGCATCTGTCGGTGAGGCGCATGTCCAGCGGTGAGTCGCGCGGATGACTGCGCGACCCACCCACCGACTCACGACCTACCAGGGCAGTGACGACCAGCGCAGCCGGGGGGACCGCCCCTCCGGACTTCCGGTGGTCGCGCATCTGTCGGTGAGGCGCGTATCCAGCGGTGAGTCGCGCGGATGACTGCGCGACCCACCCACCGACTCACGACCTACCCAGGGATGCGCGAACCGGTGGTCGGGGTCGGGGGTCCTGAGGGAGCGGGGGGTAGGTTGCGCGGATGGGTGGGGTGATGGGGCGGGTCGTCGGGGTCGTGCTGGAGGCCCGGGCGTCGGCCGGCGGGCGGCCGGTGCGGGTGGGGGTGGACGGGGTCGACGGGGCCGGGAAGACCTGGTTCGCCGATGCGCTCGCCGACGCGCTGCGCGCCGCGGGCGTCACCGTGGTGCGGGTGTCGGTCGACGGGTTCCACCGGCCCGCGCGCGAGCGGTACCGGCGAGGGCGGACCTCCCCGGAAGGGTTCTTCCTCGACTCGTACGACTACGCCGCGCTGCGCCGCGAGGTGCTGGAGCCGCTCGGCCCGGGCGGCGACCGGCGGTACCGCACCGCGGTGTTCGACCACCGGTCCGACGAGCCCGTCGACGCACCGCAGCGCACCGCGCCGGACGACGCGGTGCTCGTCGTCGACGGGATCTTCCTGCACCGCGACGAGCTCGCCGACCAGTGGGACGTGTCGCTGTTCCTCGACGTGCCGTTCGAGGAGACGTTCCGCCGCATGGCGGTGCGCGACGGCTGCCCGCCGGACCCCGACGACGCCCGCAACCGCCGCTACGTCGACGGGCAGCGGCTGTACCTGGGCTCGTGCACGCCGGCGCGGCGCGCGACGCTCGTCGTCGACAACAGCGACCCCGCCGCGCCCGTGCTCCGCACGCCCCTGCCCCGGACGGACCCCGCGCCGTAGCCTGGACGGGTGGACGCGACGGCGGGGTCCACCCAGGACGAGCAGGGCCGGCAGGGGCAGCAGGGCGCGCACGACGAGGGGCCGCGCCCGGTCCTCCAGCGCGCTCGCGGCGCCGCGTTGCTGATCGCCGTCCTGCTGGTGCCGACGCTCGCCGCAGGCGCGCTGGTCGGCGGGGTCGGTGGGCTCGGCGCGGCCGCGGCGGGCGCGATCTACGGCCTGATCCTCGCGCTGCGGGCGGGCTGGCGGACCGCGCTCGCGCTGGTGCCGGTGCTCGCGCTCGCGACCGTGGGGACGGTGCTCGCGCACGGCTCGCCGTGGTGGGTCGCGTGGCTCGGGGTGCTGGGGCTGGCGACCGGCCTCGCGGCCCGCGCGGGCCTCATGGGCCCGGTCGCGCTGGTGTGCGCGGGGGCGGCGAGCGTGCAGCCGGGCTCCGGGTCACGGTTCGTCGTGGTGCTGTGCGCGGTGGCCGCGAGCGTGTACGCGGCGCTCGTCGCGCGGCGCGTGGGCGTGCCGCCGAGCCGCTCCGCCCGGCGCGTACCGACCCGGGACGCCCTGAGCCTCGGGCTCGTGGCGGGGCTGGGGTCCGCCGCGGCGGCGTGGCTCGCGGACACGTGGGACGCGCCGCACGCGTACTGGCTGCCCGTGACCGTGTTCCTGCTGCTCGTGCCGCAGAAGGGGTCGCTCGGGGCGGCCGTGCTGGCGCGGGCCGCGGGGACGGTCCTCGGTATCGTCGTCGGGGTGCTCGCCCCGCTCGGCGACCTGCCGCCGGTGCTGCACGCGGTGGCGCTCGTCGTGCTGCTCGTCGCGACGCTCACGTGGACGTCGCCGCTGTGGCTCAACACCGCGCTCGCGACCGTCGTGCTCATGCGCGTGCTCGACCCGGCGGGGCGCGGGTGGGCGGTCGGCTCGGAGCGCCTCGTGGCGGTCGTCGGGGCGGTCGTCGTGGTGCTCGTCGGCGCGCTGGCGTTGCGCCTGGTGCCGCGCGCGCCGGCAGCGACCGGCCCACCCGCGCTCACGGACGACGACGACGCCGACCGGCCCGCGGGACCGTCGGCGGTGTGAGCTCGAGGCTCAGGCGACGAGCGCGCCCAGCAGCGCCGAGACGCCGACCCCCACCAGCACCCACGCGACCATGCTTCCGACGAGGTACCCGACGAACGCCAGACGGCGGGCGGCGGAGCCCTCGAAGCGCGGGGCGGGCGCCCAGCGGACGGTCTCGACGAACCGGCGCACGCGCACGGAGAACGCGACGGACGGACGGGCTGCGGACAGGCTGACGGCGGACACGACGGACTCCTCGTGGGAACTTCGACCAAAGGGGCGCCGGGGTCTCCGGCTCTCGTGATCGTCCCACCGGGGGTGCGGGTCGACCAGGGCCTTGAGTCCTCCGGGCGACAGGTATCGTCGCACGGTGCTGCGCAAGACCCTCGACCGGACGGTCGAGCTGTTCACCCCTTCGAGGCTCGGTACACCCTTCCGGTGGGTGCTGGCGTCGTCGTGGACGACGAACCTGGCCGACGGCATCGTGCTCGCGGCCGGTCCGCTGCTGGTCGCGTCGCGGACGGACGACGCGTTCCTGGTGGCGCTCGCGGCGACCGTGCAGTGGCTGCCGCCGCTGCTGTTCTCGCTGTGGGCGGGAGTGCTGACGGACCGGCTCGACCGGCGGCGGCTGATCCTGACGGTGGACGTGCTGCGCGCGGTCGTCGTCGGCGGTCTGGCCGTGGCGGTCGCGCTGGACGCGGCGCCGATCGTGCTGGTGCTGGCAGCGCTGTTCGTGCTCGGGACGACGGAGACGTTCGCGGACAACGCGTCGAGCACGCTCGTGCCGATGCTGGTGCACCGCGACGACATCCCTGCTGCGAACCAGCGCATCCAGACCGGCATGATCACGGTCAACCAGATGGCGGCGCCGCCGATCGGCGCGGCGCTGTTCGCCGCGGCGCAGGCGGTGCCGTTCGCGATGTACGGCGTGCTGGTGCTCGCGGGTGCGCTGCTGATCTCGCGCGTACGCCTGCCTCCGCACGGGCGGCAGCGGCACGAGCGCTCGCACGTGCGCGCGGACATCGCCGAGGGCGTGCGGTGGGTGCGGCACCACGCGGCGGTGCGCACGCTGATCCTCACGGTGCTGATCTTCAACGTGACGTACGGCGCGGCGTGGTCGGTGCTGGTGCTGTACGCGCGGGAGCAGCTGGGGCTCGGGGCGGTCGGGTTCGGGCTCATCACGACGGTGCAGGCGGTCGGCGGGATCATCGCGACGAGCGCGTACGGCTGGATCACGCGGCACGTGACGCTCGCGGACCTCATGCGGATCGGTCTGGTCATCGAGACGCTCACGCACCTGGCGCTCGCGCTCACGACGACCGCGTGGGTGGGTCTGGCGGTGTTCTTCGTGTTCGGGGCGCACGCGTTCGTGTGGTCGACGACGGCCGTCTCGGTGCGGCAGCGCGCGGTGCCGACCGGGCTGCAGGGCCGTGTGCAGGCCGTCAACGTCATGGGCATCTTCGGCGGGCTCGTCGTCGGCTCGGGGATCGGCGGTCTCCTCGCGCGGCACTGGGGCGTGACGGCGCCGTTCTGGTTCGCGTTCGTCGGGTCGGCGGTGTTCGTCGTCGTGATCTGGCGTCAGCTGCGGCACGTGGCGCACACCGACGAGCAGCCCGCACCCGCTGACGAGCAGCCCGCGCCGGACCTGACGTAACCCTGGGCCCCGCCGGGACACTTCCTGGTGTGAGCACAGACCAGCCGAGCGACGCGCAGCGGTTCTCCGACCTGTGGGACCGCTACGCCCCCCGCATCCAGGCGTACGCGCTGCGCCACGTCGACCGTGACGAGGCGCCCGAGATCGTCGCCGAGACGTTCCTGGTCGCCTGGCGGCGACTGGCCGACGTCCCGGGCGAGCCGCTCCCGTGGCTCCTCGTCGTCGCCCGCAACACCGTCGCGTCCCACCGCCGTTCGCGCCACCGCGCTCGCGTGCTGTCCGACGAGCTCGCTCGTCTGCACGCCGTCGTGGCCCCCGCCCCGTCCTCCGCGGACGAGGTCGTCTCCGAACGTGACGCGTTGCTGCGGGCCCTGGCGGCCCTGACCCCGGTCGAGCGGGAGGCGCTCCTGCTCGTCGCGTGGGACGGGCTGTCCCCCGGGCAGGCGGCCCGCGTGGCCGGCTGCTCGGTGTCCGCGTTCAAGGTGCGCCTGCACCGCGCCCGGCGCCGCCTCGACGGCTCGCTGGCCGCGGACGACCCGGCGAGCCCGCCGGCGGCGCGCACCGACCTGACTCTCGTCTCTCCGGAAGGACGATCATGACGACCAGATCCCGACCTTCGGACCGGCTCACGGAGCTGCGTCCGCCCGATCTCGTGGACCCGGCGGGCCTGTCCGCGGCGCAGGACCTGGTGACGGCCCGCATCGCCGCCGACGAGGTCCCCGACCTGCGGGACCGTCTCCCGCGCCGCCGTTCGACCGCCGCGCGCGTGGGGCTCGTGGGTGCCGCGGCCGCCGCCGTGGCCGCGGTGACGCTCGTGCTGCCGAACCCGTCGGACACGCCGGCGTTCGCGGGCTGGACCGCGGTGCCCGCGTCGGTGACGGCCGACGAGCTCGAGGCCGCGGGCGAGAAGTGCCTCGCGCTGCGCACCGGCGCCGCGGCGGAGGTGCCCGCCGACCAGCGCGACGGGCTCGACAACCTGCAGGACGCCCAGCCGGTGATCGCGGACCGTCGCGGGTCGACGACGTTCACGGTGCTGCGCTCCGACGCGGGCCTGCAGTCGTGCCTGATCGGGCCGAGCGTGGCGACGTCGTTCGTGGTGTCGGGCGCAGGGGGCTCGGCGTCGACGGGCCGCGGCACGAGCGGGGCCGAGCCGGAGGGCGAGTACACGAGCATCGGCATCGTCGGCGACGACACGCCTCCGGGTGCGGACGGCGCGTCGTTCGTGTCGGGCGGCGTGGAGAACGCGACGTCCGACGAGCCGTGGGGCTTCGGGCTGGGTCGTGTGGGGGCGGACGTGGCGTCGGTCGAGCTGGAGCTGACCGACGGCTCGACGGTCGAGGCGACCGTCGAGGACGGCACCTGGGCGGCGTGGTGGCCGTCGACCGCGTCGGTCGCCGAGGTCCGTCCGACGCTCGCGGACGGGTCCGCGGGGACGTCGCCGCAGATCGACGTGTTCGACGTCGACGCGGTGCTCGAGGGCGCGGTCACGGGCGAGCCGGGCGGCACCGAGGACGTCGGGACGTCGGTCGCGGAGGACTGACCCCGCAAGACTGACCCCGCACGACGACCGCGGGGACGACGACCGCCGGACCGGGTGCCGCACGACGCGGCGCCCGGCCCGGCGGCGCGTCAGGACCCGACGAGCAGCACGAGCAGCGTCGCGTTGAGCACGACGACGAGCGCGACGACGAGCACGAGCACGACGTGCAGCCCGGTGCGCGTGCGCGCCTCGCCCATGACGTCGCGGCTGCGCGTGAACCGCACGAGCGGGATCACGGCGAACGGGATGCCGAAGCTCAGGACGACCTGGGAGACGACGAGCGTCCAGGTGGGGTCGGCGCCCAGCGCGAGCAGCAGCACGGCGGGGATGATCGTCGCGACGCGCCGCACGAGCATCGGGATCCGCCGGTGCAGCAGCCCGGCCATGATCGTCGCGCCCGCGTAGGCGCCGACGGACGTGGACGCGAGCCCGGAGGCGAGCAGCCCGACGGCGAACGCGAGCCCGACGACGGGCCCGAGCGCTGTGGTGATCGCGGCGTGCGCGCCCTCGATGGTGTCGGTGCCGGGCTCACCGCGCAGCCCGGCGGCCGCGAGCAGCAGCAGGCCGATGTTGACGACGCCCGCGACGACGAGCGCGATGCCGACATCCCAGCGTGTCGCGCGCAGCAGGCGGTCGCGCCACGGCCCGGGTTCGGCGTGCCCGTGCCGGTCGCGCGCGAGCGCGGAGTGCACGTAGATCGCGTGCGGCATGACGGTCGCGCCGAGCATGGACGCGGCGAGCAGCACGGAGTCGGTGCCCTCGAACCTCGGGACGAGGCCGGAGAGCATGCCGCGCGCGTCGGGCGGGGAGACGACGAGCCCCGCGAGGAACCCGAGGGTGATGACGGCGAGCAGCGCGACGACGACGTGCTCGAACCGTCGCTGCCCGTAGCGGTCCTGCGTGGCGAGCAGCGCGAGCGACACGGCGCCGACGATCACGCCGCCGAGCCACAGCGGCAGCCCGAACAGCAGGTGCAGCGCGATGGCCCCGCCGACGACCTCGGCGACGTCGGTGGCAGCGGCGACGAGCTCGGCCTGCCCCCAGAACGCGAGCCGCGGCCCGCGGCGCAGGCGGGCACCGAGCACGTCGGGCAGCGACTGCCCGGTGACGAGTCCGAGCTTGGCCGACTGGTACTGCACCAGGACGGCCATGGCGTTGGCGGCGACGAGCACCCACAGCAGCAGGTACCCGTACCGCGCGCCGGCGGTGAGGTTCGCGGCGACGTTCCCCGGGTCGACGTACGCGATGGCCGCGACGAACGCGGGGCCGAGCAGCAGCGCGCCGCGTCGGCGCGGCACGGGGTGCCGCTCGCGGGGGCTGCGCACGACGACGGGCGCCTCGGCCATCCGGTTCTCCTCGACCTGAAGTTCGGTGATCCGAACTCTAGGCCGCCCCGGGCCGGATCCGCACCCGGGGACCGCACCCGGGGACCGCACCCCGGGACCACGCCCCGGGACCGCAAACCGGGACGCCCCGCGTCACGCCGCGACGACCGCCCGCGTCCATGTCCCGTCGTCCGCGGGCGCGAACCCCACCCTCCGGAAGTAGTCCTGGTTCGTCGCGACCGGCTCCACCACGAGCCGGTCGAACCCGCGCTCGGTGAACACCCCGCTGCGCCGGTACACGAACTCCCCGGGCGTGAAGTCCCGGAACCGCGGCGTCACGTAGTCGAGCAGCACGCGCGCCGTGCGCTCCCCCTCGTCGCGCAGCTGCACCACGCCCACCGTCTCGTCGCCGCGCACGACGAGGAACGCGGACGTCGTCCCCGTCCCCGTCGGTCCCGCGGCGCTCGTCGGCCGCTCCACGGGCGTCGGCGCGAACCGCGCGATGTCGGCGGCGTGCACGTCGAGCACGCGCGCCAGGTACGCGTCGTCCGGCGCGACCTCGACGACCTCGTACGCCGCCTCGTCGTGCCGCTCGCGCAGCAGCCGCCACAGCCAGTACACGTCGATGACGGCGATCGCACCGTTCATGGCCGCGAACGGCCACACGTCGATCACGACGTTGTAGACGGTCGCGATCGCCGCGCCCGCCAGATTCAGCACCCGGAAGCGCAGCACGCGTGCCTGCATCAGCGACACGACGACGAGCACCGAGCCGATCCACCCGACGACCTCGAGCCAGTTCATGCCCCGAGGGTAGGCACCGAATTCCGGTGGCGCCGGGGACCTTCGCGCGCGCACCCTGTCCACATGGTGAGCATCCGGGAGGTACCGGTCACGGCCTCGGCGACGGAGCCGGGGGCCGCGCTGCTGCGCGGGTACACGGAGGCGGTCAACGAGGTCAACCGCGACGTGTGGGGCAACGACGACTACGCGCGCACGGCCGCCGAGCTGCTCGAGTCGTCGCGCCCGCAGCCGTACGAGACGACGATCCGGCTGGTCGCCGTCGCCGACGACGCGCCCCCGGACGACGAGGTGCGGCCCGAGCACGTGCTCGGCACCGGCCTGCTCTTCCTCCCGTTGCAGGAGAACACGGCCTGGGCGTACGTCGGCGTGGTGGTGCGACCCGCCCACCGGCGCGAGGGCATCGGCGGCGCCCTGTACGACGAGGTGCTGCGGCTCGCCCGCGCGCACGGCCGCACCACGCTCATGGCCGAGACCGACCACCGCGCCGAGCCGCCCGAGGGCCCGACGGCCCGCTCGGCGACCACCGGCTCCGGACGTGTGCCCGTCGACGACGCCGGCGTACGGTTCCTCGCCGCGCGCGGCTGGGCGCTCGAGCAGGTCGCGCGCCGCTCGGTCCTCGAGCTGCCCGTCGACCCCGACGCGCTCGAGTCGTTCCGCGCCGACGCCGCGCGGGCCGCCGGCGACGCGTACCGCGTCGTCACGTGGGACGAGCACGTGCCCGACGAGCTCGTCGACCAGGCCGCGGCGCTCTACACGGAGATGAGCGTCGCCCCGCCGCTCGGCGGGCTCGACTACGAGCAGGACGTGTGGGACGCGAAGCGTGTGCGCACCCTCGAGGACACGCACGACGCGCGGGGCATCCGCTCGTGGACGGTGGCTGTGCAGCACGTCGCGACCGGCCGGCTCGCCGGATACACGACGCTCGAGGAGATCCCCCCGGTACGCGACCTCGTGCACCAGGAGGACACGCTCGTCGCCGAAGGACACCGCGGCCACCGGCTGGGGATGCTGCTCAAGGCGGTCAACCTCCAGCGGCTCGCCGAGGTCCGCCCGCAGGCGCGGCGCATCGACACGTGGAACGCCGAGGAGAACGACCACATGCTCGCGATCAACATCGCCCTCGGGTTCCGCCCCGCGGGCTGCGCGGGCGAGTGGCAGCTCAAGATCGCCTGACCACCGGGCAGTGCCCCGGGTGAGCCGCGACGAGCCGGGGACGTCGAACGGCCGGCGACGCGAGATGCGTCACCGGCCGTTCGTGCGTCCCGAGCCGCGTGTCAGGACTCCGGGGAGTCCTGGGGCTCGTCGACCGGGGCGTCCGGCGTCGCGCCGTCGGCCCCGCGGGCCGTGGGCTCGTCCGCCAGCAGGCGGTACAGCTCGCGGCGCGCCGCGTCGATCGCGGCGACGGCCCGCTCCACCTGCTCCGGCGTGCCCGCGCGCGCGACCTGCTCGGCCGCACCCGCGAGGGTGTCGATCGCGCGGCGCAGCGCCCCCCCGGGGTGCTCGGGCCGCTCGCTCGCGGCCTGCCACGGGTCGCCGAGCTCGTCGGCGTGCTGCGTGACGTACGTGCCGCCCGCCTCGGTGAGCCGGGCCAGCTTGCGCCCGGACTCGCGCTCGATGGTCACCAGGCCCTCGTCCTCGAGCGCCGACAGCGCGGGGTAGACCGCGCCCGGGCTCGGGCGCCACCGTCCGTCGGTGCGCTGCGCGATCTCCTGGATGAGCTGGTAGCCGTGCATGGGCTGCTCCGCGAGGAGCAGCAGGATCGCGGCGCGCGTGTCGCCGCGCCCGGCGCGACCGCGGTGGCCGCGAGGGCCGCCAGGGCCGTGGGGACCGCGAGGTCCGAAGCCCGCGCCGAACGGGCCGGGGCCGAAGCCGGGGCCGAGCGCGGGACCGAAGCCCGGTCCGCCCGGCGTCTCGGGCCATCCGCCGCGGGGACCGAAGCCGCGACCGCCGCGACGTCCGCGCCGCGGACCGTCCCAGCCCTCGGGGCCTGCGGCCCAGGGGCCGCGCTCGGGTCGACGACGTCGCTCGCCGCGCTCGCGGCCGGTGATGTTCTCGATCGGGTCGGGGCGCTCGTCGCGCCGCCCGCACCCTGCGTGATCGTGTCGCATCGGGGTGCCTCCTTGAGGTTCAGGGGTGCGTCGGTGTTCCGACGGCGAGTTAACGATATATCGCCAATACATCGCCGACAACCCCTCGTGGTCGACATCCCCCGGTCCCTGCCCCCCGCGACCCCGCCATCCCTCCGGCTTCGCCACCCCAGAGCCGGAGCAACCACGGGGTCGACGAGAACAGGCCCGGGGGCCGACCGCGGGGGTGAGGGGAGGCGGGCCTAGGCTGTGGGCGCGTGATCCCCTTCGGGTTGGCGCTGTCCGCCGGTGTGCTCGCGGCGTGGCAGGTGCGGCGGCTGCGGCGACGCGGTCAGCGAGGCGCGCTGCTGCTGACGACCGGGGGGCTCGTCGTCGGGTTCGTCGTGCTCGGCATCGCCGCGTGGCACTGGCAGCAGGGCCGCGCGGCCTACCTGACGCTCGTCCTCGCGTTCGTCGTCGCGACGCTCCTCGGCCGTTCCGACGAGCCCGAGCCGCACCCCGAGAGCGCCCCGCCCGACTGACCGCGCGACGACCGCACGAGCAGGGGGTCAGCCCGTGGTGATCAGCCCGTGGTGACCAGGGGCTCGTGGACGCCCGCGCCCCGCCACCACGCCTGCCAGCGCGCGGCGACGTCCGCGAACGCGTCCTCCTGCAACCCGAAGACGGACAGCACCGCGGTGACCGTGCCGTGCGGAGGGTGGGAGCCGACGGGCGTCTCGAGCAGGACGAGCAGCGAGTCGGTCACGCCGTGCAGCCGGATGCCGAGCTGGTGGTCCGTCTTGTAGAGCAGCGTCCCGCCGAGCATCGTGCCGTCCGGCCGCTGCGCCTGCAGGTGCCCACCCACGGGCACACCACGCACACCGTGCAGCCCGAGCCGGTCGAGCAGGCGCGTGCGGCGCTCGCCGGCGTCGGCGTCCTGCACGACGAGCGTGCGGCGCTCCTGCCCGGCCTGGTGCGCGAGCGCGAACTGCAGCTGGTGGACGTCGGTGATCCACCGCTCGTCGACCTCGTCCATGTTGCCGTCGAACCGCACGGGCAGGGCGTCGTGGCTGCGCCGCGTCACGACGACCCGCGTGAGGTGCGGCTCGTGCGCGGCGGCGGTCACGCTCAGCACGTCGTGGTTCGGCCACGTGAGGGTGTGGGTCGTCGAGTCGTGCTCGACGTCGCGTCGCTCGACCGCGGAGTCGACGAACGCTCGCGCGCCCGGGTCCTGGCCGCTCGCGTCCGCGCCGTACCACCGGCTGACGAGCGCGGGCTCCCGCAGGTGCTCCCACACCGTGGCGAGACCCGCGGGGATCTCGAGGGACACGACCTCACGACGGTCCAACGTCATGGCGCTCACCTGCCCGTCTGGTTCGTCGTCTTGGACGCTAGCCCCGGGACCAGGACCGCGCACGTCGACCCATCCGACGACGAGGACCCGCGACGCCGCACGCGAGCGGGCGGCGGTCAGCGCGCGGACGGCGGCGCGAGCGAGGGGAGGGCGACGATCGCGCCGGGAGCGACGCGGAGGTGGACCCGGTCGCCGGGGGACGCCATGAGGCCGGGAGCGGCGCCGGCCGTGACCTCGCCGACGCCCGGCACGTCGACGTGCAGCGTGGGGCTCCCGCGGCGTGAGCGGACCGCGAGCACCACGCCCGCGAGCGCGTCGTCGTGGTCGGCGGTCCCGGCACGGTCGTCGTCCTGCACGACGAGCGCGCCGGGCGCGAGCGCGAGCGTCGCGTCGGCGGGCGGGTCGCCCGCCGCGTCCCGCACCGGCCGCGGGGCGTCTCCGGCGACGACGAACGCCTCGTAGCCGAGGAAGCGCGCGACCTCCTCGCTCGCGGGTGCGCGCCACAGCTCCGCGGGGGCGGCGACCTGCAGCAGCCGGCCCGCGGACATCACGGCGACGCGGTCGGCGACGGCGAACGCCTCGTCCTGGTCGTGCGTGACGAACAGCGCGGTGGTGCCGGTGGCGAGCAGCGCGGCGCGCAGGTCGAGCGCGAGGCGCTCGCGCAGGGAGCGGTCGAGCGCGGACAGGGGCTCGTCGAGCAGGAGCAGCCGCGGGGCAGGCGCGAGCGCCCGCGCGAGCGCGACGCGCTGACGCTCCCCTCCGGACAGGGTGGCGACCGACCGCGGACCCGCACCGGGCAGCCCGACGAGCTCGAGCAGCCGCTCGACGCGCGCGGCGACCTCTGCGCGCGGCCGGCCGGCGAGCCCGTAGGCGATGTTGCCCGCGACGTCGCGGTGCGCGAACAGCTGGCCGTCCTGGAACATGAGGCCGAAGTCGCGCCGGTGCACGGGCTCGCCGGCGACGGACCGCCCGTCCCACGTGACGTCGCCGCCCGCGAGCGGCTCGAGACCTGCGACGGCGCGCAGCAGCGACGACTTGCCGCAGCCGGACGGACCGAGCAGCGCGAGCACCTCGCCGCGGGCGACGTCGAGGCGGACACCGTCGACTGCCGTCGTGCCGGGTCGGTGGCGGCGCGCGGACGGGTAGCGCACGACGACGTCGCGCACGCCGAGCCCGGTCGATGCACCGGGGCGGGCGCGGCCCGCGGCCCCCGCCGGGCGCGCGGCACTCGTCGGACCCGTGCCCGTCGGGACGTTCGTCGTCTCGGTGCTCTCGGTGGTCACCACTCGCCTCCTTCTCCCGCGCGCCGCAGCCGCTCGCACACCGCGACGACGCTCGCGGTCAGCAGCGCGAGCACCACGGACGCCGCGAGCGCCGCGCCGTAGGACTCGGGCCCGGGCCGGCCGATGAGCCGGAAGATCACGACGGGCAGCGTGGGCCGGTCGGGCCGCGCGAGGAACGCCGTCGCGCCGAACTCGCCGAGCGACGCGGCGAACGCGAACCCGACGGCCAGCCCGAGCGCGCGACCGGCCAGGGCGAGGTCGACGGAGCGCAGGACGCGTCCGGGTGCCGCGCCGAGGGTCGCCGCGGCCTCGCGCAGACGCGGGTCGATGGCCCGCAGCACGGGCAGCACGGTCCGCACGACGAGCGGCACGGCGACGACGGCCTGCGCGATCGGCACGAGCAGCGGGGAGCGGCGCAGGTCGAGGTCGAGGCCGAACGGCTGGTGCATCGCGAGCAGGAACCCGAACCCGACGGTCACGGCGGACACCCCGAGCGGCAGCATGAACAGGGCGTCCATCCCGGCCACGGCGCGGCGCGCGGCGGGCCGGCGGGGGCGGCGGGACACGACGAGCGCGACGAGCCCGCCCACGAGCAGCGCGAGCAGCGTCGCGTCGACCGCGGTGCGCAGCGACGTGAGCGCGGCCTCCCAGACGGTGACGGTGACGCCGCCGCGCACGCTCGACAGCGCGACGTAGTGGTCGAGCCCCCACCCGTCGCCGACGCGCAGCGAGCGGACGACGAGGTTGACGAGCGGGAGCGCGAGGAGCGCCACGACGAGCGCGGTGACGGCGGCCGCGGCGCGTTCGAGCCCGAGGCCGTCGTCTCGTGGCTCCCCGGCGCGACGGCGCAGGCGCAGGGGCCGCACGGCCGTCTCGGGGCTCGCGAGCGGGAGCGCGCGCTCGCGACGCCCGCGCGCGCGGTTGGCGACGAGCAGGGCGGCCACGACGACGACGAGCTGCACGACCGACAGCACGGCGGCGGCGCGCAGGTCGAGGAACTGCGTGGTCTGCACCCAGATCTCGGTCTCGACGGTCCCGTAACGCAGGCCGCCGAGCACGAGGACCGTGCCGAACGCGGTGGCGCAGAACAGGAACACGAGCGACGCGGCGGACGCGATCGCGGGTGTCAGCGCGGGCAGCGTGACGGTCCGGAACGCGCGCCAGGGCGTCGCGCCGAGTGCGCGGGCGGCCTGCTCGGCGCGCGGGTCGAGGCGCTCCCACATGCCGCCGACGCCGCGCACGACGATCGCGTAGTTGAAGAACACGAGGGCCGCGACGACGGCGGCGAACGTCCCGTCGAGGTGCAGGAACCCGAGCGGCCCGTTCTCGACGAGCAGGGACCGGAACGCGACGCCGACGACGACGGTCGGCAGCACGAACGGCACGGTCACCAGGGCGCGCACCGCGGCGCGCCCCGCGAACCGGCGCCGGTAGAGCACGTAGGCGCCTGGCACGCCGAGGAGCACGCTCACCGTCGTCGCGACCCCGGCCTGCGCGAGCGTCTGCCCGATGATCCGCCACGTGCGGGGCCGCGCGAACACGTCCGCGAACCCGGACAGGTCCAGCCGCCCGTCGGAGACGAAGCCCCGCCCGACCATCACGGCGACCGGGTAGGCGAAGAACACGACGAGGAACGCGAGCGGCACGAGCGCCGCGACCGTCCACGCCGCCCCACGACCGAGGCCCGCGCCCCGGACGCGCGCACCGGTCGACGGGCGTGCGGGCCCGTCCGGTGCGTCGCGCACGGGGCGCGGGAGTGCGGTCGTCGCGGTCATGTCAGCCGATCACGGTCTGCGACCACGTCGAGAGCCAGACGTCACGCTTGGAGGCGATCTCGGCCGGTGCGACCTCGAACGGGTGCTCGGCGAGCGGCGCCCACAGCGTCCACCCGGCGGGCAGCACGACCTCGGACGCGACGGGGTACATGTACATCGAGCCGGGGATGTCGACCTGCACCTCGTAGGACAGCAGGTAGTCGAGCAGCGCCCGCGCGCCCGCGGGGTTCCGGGCGCCCGTGAGGACGCCCGCGTACTCGACCTGGCGGAAGCACGTGTCGAGCAGCGCGGACGTCGTCGGCTCGTCGGCGCCGTCCGGCACGGTCGCGGGCGGCGACGACGCGTAGGACAGCACGATGGGGCGCGGCCCGTTGCCGCCACCACCGGAGAAGTCGGTGAAGTACGCGTCGGACCAGCCGTCGGCGACCTTGAGGCCGTTGTCGACGAGCTCGTCCCAGTACTGCGGCCACGCGTCGCCCTTGGCGCCGACCGTGGCGAGCAGGAACGCGAACCCGGGCGAGGACGTCACGGCGTTGGGCACGACGAGCAGGTCCTTGTACGCGGGCTTCGTGAGGTCGTCGAGCGTCGTCGGCGGCTCCACGTCGTGCTTCGCGAACCACGCGTCGTCCACGTTGAGGCACACGTCGCCGAAGTCCACCGCGGTGAGCGCACCGTCGGTGTCGCCCTCGACGGCGAAGCCGAGCGCGTCGGCGGCCGCGTCGCCCTGCGACCGGTACGGCTCGACGACCCCCTCGGTGAGGGCACGCGACGCGAACGCGTTGTCGATGCCGAACACCAGGTCGCCGAGCGGCGCGTCCTTGGTGAGCACGAGCTGGTTCACCAGGGCCCCGGCGTCGCCGGGCTGGACGACCTCGACCTCGACGCCGGTCTCCTCGGTGAACTTCTCGAGCAGGCCGTCGGACAGCGCGAACGAGTCGTGCGTGACGAGCGTGACGGTGCCGCCCAGCTCGGGCGACGCGGTGGCCCCGGCGGTCCCGGAGCTCCCGGGAGGCGTCGGGGCGCCCGCCTGCGGGTCGTCGTCCGTGAGCGAGCAGCCCGCGAGGACGAGGGCGGGGACCAGCAGACCGCCGAGCAGCGCGGCCGTGCGGCGGGTGGGTCGGGATGCGCGCGTGCGGCGCACCGTCGGACCGGTCATGGGGTGGTGCCTCCTGGCGTCGTCTGCGAGGAGGGGTCCACCGGCCCGTCGCACCGAGCACCCCGGCACGACGGGGCGGAGGTGAGAAGTCCCGACTCCCTACGCCGGTATCACCCGGATCAGGTTCGAGGGTCTGCGGTTGTCCCGCACTCTCAGCGCCCTGGTGCCAACCCGGCGCTCCCCTGTCGTTCAGGGGTCGATGCTACCCGCGCCCGCGGGGTCGACCTGCGGGCGCGGGTGGCACGTGCGTCACTCCCGGAAGGCGGGACGCCCCTCGCGGCGGCGTGCTACGACGACCGCGCCGGCACCGCCGACGCCCAGGCCGAGCGCCAGCAGCGCGAGCAGCGCCACCTCGACACCGGTCACGGCGAGCGGCGCACGGTCGACCGGCTCGGCCTGGTCGACGGGCGCGGCGGGCGCGGCGGGGTCGGCGGGATCGACGGGGTCGACGGGGTCGGCGGGGTCGGCGGGGTCGGCGGGCGCCTCGACGTGGAGCGTGTGCCGGTCGGTGGCCGACGCCGCCCTGCCGTCGAGGCCGGGCGTCGAGGACGACACGGTCGCGGTGACGACGACGTCGCCGGTCAGCCACGAGGCAGCGGACACCCGCAGGTCGAGCCGGGCGACCTCGCCGGGGGCCAGCGGGGCGTCGAGCGCGCACACGACCGTGGACGTGCCGGAGCACTCCCAGTCCGCCGTCGACGCGGCGGCGACGTCCGCGACGTCCACTGCGGACGTCAGCCCCGCGGGCAGCGTGGCCGTCACGACGACGTCGCGCGCGTCCGACGGGCCGCGGTTCGCGACCTGCACGCGGTACACGCCCGTGCCGCCGGCGACCGGCGCGGTCAGGACGGCCGTCGCGAGGCTCAGCTCGGCGTGCGCGGTGACGGTCGTCGTGACCTCGTCGTCGTCCTGGTCGCCCTGCCAGCGCGACCCGACGACCGCCGTGGTGACGACGTCGCCCGTGACGCCGGACGCGACGGCCACGTCGAACGTGAACGACGAGGCCGCGCTCGCACCGACGCCGAGGACGCCGTCGAGCGCGCACACGACGCTCGTCGTGCCCGAGCACGTCCAGTCGTCGTCCGACGAGACGCCACCGGCGTAGCTCAGGCCCGCGGGCAGGTCGGCGGTCACGACGACGCCGTGCGCGGCCGACGGGCCGTCGTCGCGGACCGAGACGCCGAACGTCCCGGTCCCGCCCGCGACGAGCGCGTCGACGACCGTCGTGGTGATGCCGAGCGACTCGGCGTGCGTGACGGCCGTGCTCGTCGCGTCCTCGTCGTCGTGCGCGTCGTCGCCCTGGCCGGTGGCCGGCGTGACCTCCGCGGTCACGACGAGCGGGCCGTCCGCCGGGAGCAGCGTCGCGTCGACGAGGCCCGTGACGTCGACGCCCACCGACGCACCGACCGCGAGGTCCCACGGGCGCTCGCAGGTCAGCGTCCGGCCGGACACCGCGCAGACCACGCCCGTCTCCAGCAGCGTCGTCACGGACAGGCCCTCGGGCAGCGTCACGGTGACGACGACCGGGTCGGCCGCCGAACCGTGCGAGACCGACGGGCCGTGGTTGGTCACCACGGCCGACCACGTCGCCGAGGCGCCCGCGGCCGCGGAGCTCCCCGTGCCGCGGTACTCGCCCCGGCCGCCGTCGTACGAGTCACCGCCCGCGGGGTCCGTCACGTGCGTGACCGCCACGACCGTGGTGTGCGCGGCGGCCGACCCGCTCGCGGACCCGGCGGCCGAGGTCGGTGTCGCGTGGTAGCGCAGCACCACGGAGGCTCCCGCGTCGAGCCGTACGCCGGCGGGCAGCACGTCCGACCAGGTGAGCGTGCTCGTGCCCGTCGGGTCGTCCAGCGCGACCGCGCCCGCGGCGCCGACCTGGACGGTCGAGCTCCCGTCGACGTACTGCCATCCCGTCGGGAGGGTCGCGGTCAGCTCGACCGACGCGGCCGGCCCGCTGCCCGCGTTGGTCAGGACCACCGCGTACGCGACCGCCTGGCCGACGACCACGGGGTCCGGGGTGGTCTGCGACACGGTGGCGTCCACGCGCGGCAGCTGCGGCGTGACGCTCACGTTCGCCGGGGCGCTGGGCCCGTACGAGCGTCCGCCCGTGGGCAGCGACGTCCAGGACGTCGCGCGCGCGGTGCTCGTCAGGGTCCCGAGCGCGAACGTGTCGGCGTCGTCCAGCATCACGTCGTAGCCGACCTCGTCGTGGTCGCCCGAGGCGACGGACGCGACCGTCCGGCTCAGCCGGCGCGTCGAGGAGTCCCACGTGGAGCGCGCACGCCCGGCCCGCGGGCGGTAGCGTCGGCGTCCATGGCAGCCAAGCCCTCGACACCGATGCTCGCGAAGATCGTCGGACTCGCCACGGCGGCCGCAGCCGCGTGGCTGGCGAACCAGGCGATCAACCAGACCTGGAAGGCCGCGCGCGGCCACAAGCCGCCCAAGGCGGAGGACCCGGGCGACTCGCAGCTCGCCGAGATCCTCGTCGCCGCGGCACTCTCGGGTGCCGCCGTGGCGGTCGCCCGCGCGCTCGCGACGCGCGGTACCGCGCGGTTCGCCGTGAAGTCCGACCTGACGGACTGACCCGCGACCTGCGCCGTCAGGGCCGCAGGTCCGGGACCGTCGTGATCCCGAAGACGTCGCGCATCGCGCGCCGCGCCGCGAACCAGCCGCCGAGCCCGTGCACGCCCGGCCCCGGCGGGGTCGACGACGAGCACAGGTAGACCCCGTCGAGCCCGACCGCGTACGGGTCGGGCCGCGGCGTGGGCCGGGCGACCATCTGCCACATCGTGATCGCGCCGGCCGCGATGTCGCCGCCCACGTAGTTCGCGTTGTGCTCGGCCATCCGCGCGGCGGGCACGCACCGGCTCGCGACGACGACGTCGCGGAACCCCGGCGCGTACCGCTCGACGTGCGCGGTGACCGCCTCGGTGACGTCCACGTCGGAGCCCGCGGGCACGTGCGCGTACGTCCACAGCGGCCGCAGCCCGCCGACGACGCGCCCGGGGTCGACCACCGCGGGGTCGCTCAGCAGCGTCATCGGGCGCTCGGGGTGCTGACCGCGCGCGACCTGCGCCTCGGCCGCCGCCATCTCGGCACGCGTCCCGCCCAGGTGCACGGTCCCCGCGAGCGCGACCTCCGGGTCCGTCCACGGCACCGGGCCGGAGAGCACGAAGTCGACCTTGCTCGCGCCGTCGCCGTACCGGAACGCGGACAGGGCTCGGCGCGCACGGTCGGGCAGCCGGTCGCCGAGCACGTCGACGACCGTGCGCGGGCTCGTGTCGAACAGGTAGGCGTGCGCGCCCGGCAGGTCCGCGGCGGTCCGCACGGGGTGGTCGGTGACGACCTGGCCACCGTGCGCCTCGAGATCGGCGCGCAGCGCGTCGGTGATCGCACGCGACCCGCCGCGCGGGATGGACCACCCCTCGCCCGCGTGCGCGAGCGAGGCCAGCAGCAGCGCGGTGCCGGCGGCGGCGAGCGACGGCAGCGGCGTGCTCGCGTGGGCCGCCACGCCGGTGAGCAGCGCGGGCGCGACGTCGCCGGAGAACCGGCGGTCCCACGCGCGCGTGCCCTGCTCGAGCACCGCGAGCCCGAACGCCGCCGCGGTCGGCACGCCGCCCGGCAGCAGCCCGGGCGGCAGGTGGCGCTTGTCGCCCAGCGCGATGCGCACCACGTGCGGCCACTGCTCCGACAGCCGTCCGACGAGCGTCCGCCACGCGGGCCCGTCCGCGCCGAGCGCGTCGACCGTGCGGTCCAGGTCCCGGTACGCGATCCCCGAGCGCCCGCCCGGCAGCGGCTGCGCGTAGGACACCTCGGGCGTCAGGAGCTCGACGCCCCGCGCCGCGAGGTCGAAGCCGCGGAAGAACGGCGACGCCCATGCCATGGCCTGCACGGCCGAGCAGATGTCGTGCACCACGCCGTCGGCGAGCCCCAGGTCGAGCGTGCGCGCGCCGCCGCCGCTCGTGCTCTGGGCCTCCAGGACGGTGACCTGCAGCCCGGCGCGCGCGCACGTGACCGCCGCGGCCAGCCCGTTCGGGCCAGAGCCCACGACGACGACCTCGGTGTGCCCCTCGCCGCGCCCGCGCACCTGCGACCCCTCGCCTCGCTCGTCCCACCCGCTCGTCCGGACCCCGCCATCCAACCACCCCCACCGGGACGACGAGCGGCGGGCAGACCTCCCCGCAGCGCACGGGCGGGGTCGTGTGAGCAGGTCGGGGCGCGAAACGCGCCCGCACGATGTGCCCCTTCTGGCAGAGTTCGTGCCGGCTGCCCGAGGGGGGCGGGGCGCGGACGCTGGGGGACGGGTGAGCAGGTCTCAGGACGTACGAGCACGACGACGCGCGCGTGCGGTCACGTGGGGCGTGCTCGGCGTCATCGCCCTGGGTGCGCTGGTCGAGGCCGAGGTGTGGCCCGTGAGCGCGTTCCGCCTGTTCAGCACCGTGCGCACCGCGGAGGGCGCGTCGACCGTGCTCGTCGCGACCACCGTCGACGGCGTGCGCGTGCCGGTGCCGATGCCGGGCTCCGAGCCGCTCGTCGCGACCTCGCACCAGCTCGTCGACCTGCGCGACCTGCCCACCGGCGTGCGCCGGGAGAAGGCCGTCGCGTGGCTGCGGCTCGCGGGTCTGGACCCGGCCGGGTACGCGTCGGTCGCGGTCGAGCGCACGCGCTGGACGATGGACCCGACGACGCGCGAGCGCCGCCCGCACGGCACGACGACGGTGCTCGCGGAGGTGACGCTGTGACGGCCGACGCGACGACGCCGACGAACCCGACGCACCCGACGAGCCCGGCCGGCCCGACGGGCCCCGCCCCGGCGACCTCCGGGCAGCGCCCTCGGGGCGGGCGACTGCGCGCGGTCGTCGGGACCCTGGACCGCCGGCTCACCGCACCGGGGCGCGGCTACCGCCTGCGCGAGGTGCACACGCTCGTCGCGCTCGTCATCGGCCTGCGCCTGGTGACGCGCGACTGGTCCGCGATCGCCGACCGGCCCGCCGCGCTGACCGACGGCCTGACGGTCGTCTCGTGGCTGCCGGACGCGCTGCCCGCGGGGCTGCCGGTCGCGCTCGCCGTGCTGGGCGTCGGCGGGGTGGGGCTCGTGCTCGCGCGGCGCCGCGCGCACGCGGGGTTCGTCGTCGCGTGGGCCTGCTACGCGGTGCTGTGCGCGCTGT
Organism: Cellulomonas palmilytica; assembly: GCF_021590045.1. Lineage (NCBI taxonomy): Bacteria > Bacillati > Actinomycetota > Actinomycetes > Micrococcales > Cellulomonadaceae > Cellulomonas > Cellulomonas palmilytica. The sequence goes on from NZ_CP062221.1 coordinate 495,941, forward strand.
GGGGGTCGTCGGGCAAGGTCCTGCACAACGACGTCCTGACGGTGTGGGTGGGTGTCCCGCTGCTGTTCGCGAGCCTGCCGAGGCCGGGCCACGACCACCGGCGGGCGGTCGCGTGGGGCTGGCCGCCGCGCGCGGCGCTGGCCGCGCTCGCGCTCGTCTACTGGCTCACGGGTGTGCAGAAGCTGCGGCACTCGGGCGTCGGGTGGGCGCTGTCGGACAACATGACGTGGGTGCTGCGGCAGGGCGTCTCGCCGCACGCGGACGGGCTCGCGCAGTGGGTGGCCGACCACGTGGTGGTCGCGAGCGCGCTCGCGACGGGTGCGCTGCTGCTCGAGCTGACCGCGCCGCTGTGGCTCGCGTGGCGCCGGACGCGCGCGCTGTTCGTGCTCGCGGTCGCCGTGATGCACGGCAGCATCTGGCTGTTCCTGGGCATCGACTACTCGGCGTGGGTGCTCACGGCCGCGGCGGTCGCGCTGCCGATGAGCCTCGCGCCGACGCGCCGGTTGCGCGACGCGCCGGGACCCCTGGGACGCCTGGTATCGGCTCTCGCACGGGCGTAGAGACCGTTTCCGGCCGACTTAATCGTTACATTCGGACAAATCTCCGCGCGTCGGACGACAAGATGCCACCCAAGCGGGTCGTCGGACCTCGGCGTACCCGCGGCCGGCTCTCCCCACGAACCCCGGCCACCCCCGACGCAACGCTGCGAGGCGCCATGTCCGTGCTGTCCGCCTGCGACCTGGTCGCACGCACCGGATCACCGGCCGAGCTGCGCGGTGCCCATCTCGAGGTCGCCGACGGCGAGGCCGTCGCGCTGCTCGGGCCCGCCCGCTCCGGCACCACCACGATGCTCCAGGCGCTCGCCGGGCTCGTGCACCCCGTGCGCGGTCGCGTGCGGCTCGACGGCCGGGACCTCGCGTCGCTGCGCCCGCACGAGCTCGCCGCCACGCGCCTGAGCGCGCTCGGCCTCGTCTTCCCCGACGACGACCTGCTCCCCGAGCTCACGCTCGTGCAGAACGTCGAGCTCCCGCTGCTGCGCATGGGCGTGCCCGGCACGGAGGCCCGGCACCGCGCCGCGGCGCTGCTCGGCCGCCTGTTCGTCGGCGCCGGTGCGGACCTGCTGCCCGAGGCCGTGTCGTTCGGTCAGCGCCAGCGCGCCGCCGTGGCGCGCGCGCTCGTGCACCGGCCGCGCGTGGTGCTCGCCGAGGACCCGACCGCCGGCCTCGACTCGTGGCGTGCGCTCGCGCTGTTCGGGCTGCTCGTCGCCGTCGCGCGCGACACCGGCACCGCGGTGGTCGTCGCCACCCAGGACCCGGAGCTCGCGCAGCTCGCCGACCGCGTGGTCGAGCTGCGCGACGGCCTGCTCGTCGAGAGCCCGACCGCGCGCACCTACACGCGCTGAGCCGGTCGCGCCCGGGCGACGAGCGCGTCAGGCGTCGTCGCGCGTGCGCGCCTCGCGCAGGTCCCGCGTGAGCTCGTCCGTCACCAGCAGGTCGTTGCGCACCTTGCCCGTGCGGTAGCCCGCGCGCCCCACCATGTGCGCCGCCACGGGCGCGGTGAGCAGCCCGAACACCGCGACGAGCACGAGCGCCCACACCGCACCGCCCGAGCGCAGCCGCAGGCCCAGCCCGACGAGCACGAGGACCAGCCCGAGCACCTGCGGCTTGGTCCCCGCGTGCATGCGTGAGAGCAGGTCAGGGAACCGCAGCGCCCCGACCCCCGCAGCGAGCACCAGGAACGAGCCGCCGAGCAGCGCCACCACGGACACCACGTCCGCGAGCGTGTCCCAGCCCGAGCCGCCCTCGAGACCGTTCACCGGACCTCCCCCTCAGCGCCGCCGCCGTGGTGCTCCTCGGGCTCCGCCGCGGGTCGCAGCTCGGCCTCCTCCGCCTCGCGGCGCGCGGCCTCCTCGGCGGCGACCTCCTCGCGCGTGCGCACGCGGCCCTCGCCCTCGGGCTCGACGGCCGCGAACCGCGCGATCGTCACCGACCCCACGAAGCCGACGAGCGAGAGCACGACGAGCACGGGCACCACGTCGGCGCGGCGCTGCGACGCCGCGTACAGCGCGAACGCCGCGATCACCGCGGTGACCGTGATGTCGAGCGCGATGGTCCGGTCGAGCATCGACGGACCGCGCTCGGCCCGGACGATCGCGAGCGCGGCACCGACCGTGATCATGGCCGCGCAGACGAGCACCACCCAGGTCATGCGCGCACCCCCGTCTCGGCCGGGCCGAGCAGGCCCGCGGACCGCAGCTCGGCGCGGGACGCGAACGCACGCAGCACGCGCTCCTCCTGGTCGAGCACCGCCTGCCGCGCGGCCTCGATGCCGCCCGCCGCGTCCACGTCCAGCACGTGCAGGTACAGCCGGCCGGTGAGCCGGTGCGCCTCGACGACGAGCGAGCCGGGCACGAGCGAGCACAGCTCGGCGGTCATCGTGAGGTACAGGTCGGAGTGGCTGCGCAGCTGCACGCCGATCACCGCGCCGTGCGGCGTGTACCCGGGCCGCAGCGCGATGAACGCGACCTCGAACGACGCGCGCACCAGGTCCCACCCGAACCGCGTGAACAGCTTCACCACGCCCCAGGGGTGCACCGTGCCGTGGAAGTCGACGGACGCCATGTGCAGCCCGAGCGTCACGAACAGCGCGAGCACGACGCCCGCGAGCACGTTGGCGACGGACAGGTCGCCCCACAGGAAGACCCACACGACCGTCAGCCAGACGACCGTGCCCCAGGGCAGGCGGCGCGCGCGCCGCGGGTGCAGGCTCACGGGTGCTCCCCGGTGGTCGCGGGCTCGTCGGGCTGCTCGTCCGGCTGCTCCTCGGCCCTCTCCTCCGTCACGTCCGCGGACTCGCCCTCGCCGCGCTCGCCGTCGGGCAGAACCGCGTGGATGTACGTGGTCCGCAGCGTGAACGCGTTCGCGGCGCGCTCGGTGTACGCGTACAGCGGACCGGCGGCGAACGTCAGGGTGAGGCCGACGAGGACGAGCGCGGCGGTCGGGCCGACCATGCCGAACGGCAGGTGCGCGCGGCGCGGGGTGTCGGCCGGCGACTGCCAGAACGCCTTGTTCCACGCCTTCACGAGCGCGTACAGCGTGAGCAGCGACGTCACGACGGACCCGACGACGAGCACGTACGCGAGCGGGGTGCCCGCGTCGACGCCCGCCTGCAGCAGCCCGAGCTTGCCGAGGAACCCGGACAGCGGCGGGATGCCGGCGAGGTTCATGGCGGGCACGAAGAACAGGATCGCGAGCACGGGGGCGATCTTCGCCAGGCCGCCGAGGCGGGTCAGCGACGTGGACCCGCCCACGCGCTCGACGAGGCCGACGACGAGGAACAGCGCGGTCTGCACGGTGATGTGGTGCGCGACGTAGTACACCGCCGCGGTCCACCCCGCCTCGGTGGACAGCGCGATGCCGAAGATCATGTAGCCGATGTGGCTCACGAGCGTGAACGACAGGAGTCGTTTGATGTCGTCCTGCGCGACCGCGCCGAGGATCCCGACGACCATCGTCGCGAGCGCGGCCCACATGAGGACGTCGTCGAGCTGCCCGCCGGGGAACAGCAGCGTCTGCGTGCGGATGATCGCGTACACGCCGACCTTGGTGAGCAGGCCGGCGAACACCGCGGTCACGGGTGCGGGCGCGGTCGGGTAGGAGTCCGGGAGCCACGCGGACAGCGGGAACACCGCCGCCTTGACGGCGAACGCGAGCAGCAGCAGCACCTGCAGCGTGAGGCGCACGTCCGGGTCGATGTGCGGCAGGCGCAGCGAGAGCTGCGCGAGGTTCACGGTGCCGGTCGCGGCGTAGATCGCGGCGAGCGCGACGAGGAACAGCACCGAGGACAGCAGCGCGACGACGACGTAGATCGTGCCCGCGCGGATCCGGTCGCGCGTGCCGCCGAGCGTGATGAGCACGAACGACGCCGCGAGCAGGATCTCGAAGCCGACGTAGATGTTGAACAGGTCGCCCGACAGGAACGCGTTGGCGACGCCCGCGGCCAGCACCAGGAACGTCGGGTGGTAGATCGAGACGGGTGCGGACTCCTCGTCGTCGTCCCGGCCCTGCGCGAGCGAGTACAGCAGGACGCAGAGCGTCACGGCCGACGAGATCGTCAGCATGAGCGACGAGAGCCGGTCCGCGACGAGGTTGATGCCCACGGGCGCGGCCCAGCCGCCCACGTCGACGACGAGCGGGCCGTTGTCCGCCTGGAACAGCAGCACGAGCGACGCGGCCAGGACGAGCGCGAGCGCGGTGACCGAGACCACCGGCTGCACGCGCGGGCGGCGGTACAGCGCGAGCGTCAGGCCCGCGCTGAACAGGGGGATGACGACGGGGAGCGGGACGACCCAGGTCCAGTCGCTCACGGCTGCACCACCCCCTCGTCGGTCTCGTCGCGGGCCTCTTCGGCCTCCTCGTCCAGGGACTGCGCGGTCGCCTCGGTGTCGGCGTCCGTGACCGCGCGTTCGTCGATCGCCGCGAGGCGCGCGATGCGCCGGTCCTCGACGTCGTCCTGCACCTCGTCGTGCCGCTGCAGCTGCCACGACCGGTACGCCATGGCGAGCAGGAACGCGGTCATGCCGAGCGTGATGACGATCGCGGTGAGCACCATGGCCTGCGGGAGCGGGTCGCTCATCTGCCCCTCGTCGGCGGCCCCGACGATCGGCGGGCGGCCCGCGCGGCCGCCGGCCACGAGGAACAGCAGGTTCGCGCCGTTGCCGAGCAGCACGACGCCGATCAGGACGCGCGACAGGGACCGCTCGAGCAGCAGGTACACGCCGGCCGCGAACAGCACGCCGATCGCGATCACGAGCGTGACGTTGGGCGTCATGTCGATCACCGGCGCTCACCCGCCCCGGTGAGGACGTCGGCACCCTCGGCGAACGCCGGGTCCTCGCCCGTCTCGGCGCGACGGTCGAGCTCGGCACCCAGCGAGCGCAGGATGTCGAGCACCAGGCCGATGACGACGAGGTACACGCCGATGTCGAAGAACAGGCTCGTCACCAGGTGCACGTGGCCGAGCAGCGGCACGTGGAAGTCGATGATCCACGACCGCAGCACCGACCCGCCGACGACGAGCCCGACGAGCCCCACGCCGGCCGAGAGGAACAGCCCCGTGCCGAGCAGCAGACCGGGCTGCACGGGCGCGGCCTCGCCGAGCTCGTACCGCCCGCCCGCGAGGTAGCGCACGATCAGCGCGATGCCCGTCACCAGGCCCGCGGCGAACCCGCCGCCGGGTGCGTTGTGGCCGCTGAACAGCAGGAACACCGAGTACACGACCATCGTGTGGAACAGGAGCCGCACGACGACCTCGAAGATCACCGAGCGCCGCTGCGGCGCGAGCGTGGCGACCGCGCGCAGCCACACCCGGTTGGTCGCGGGCGCGTCGACGCGCGCCTGGTCCGTGGCGCGGCGCAGCGCCGCCATCGGGTCCGTGCCCGCCCAGACCTTGCGCTCGTTGAGCGCGTCCTTGGCGCGGAAGATCTGCCCCGTGCGGCGCGAGAGGAAGACGAGCGACGCGACACCGGTGGCCGCGACCAGCAGCACCGAGATCTCGCCCATGGTGTCCCACGCGCGGATGTCGACGAGCGTCACGTTCACGATGTTCTTGCCGCCGCCCCAGCTCACGGCCTCGTCGGCGAAGTGCTCGGTGACGGGCGCGTGCACGCGGGCCCACGGTGCGACGAGCGCGACCCCCGCCGCGGTGAGACCGACCGCGAGGCCCAGCGCGAGCCGCAGCCAGCGCGACGCCGCGAGCGGGCGGTCGGAGAAGTACGGCGGGATGCGGCGCAGCACGAGCACGAACACGACGAGCGTGACGGTCTCGGTCAGCACCTGCGTGAGCGCCAGGTCCGGCGCGCCCTGCAGCAGGAACAGGCCCGCGACCGCGTACCCGCCGATGCCCAGCAGGATCACGGCCTTGAGGCGACGACGAGCACGCGCGACGAGCACCGCCGAGACGACCGCGGCCGCCGCGAACACCGCCTGCCCGGGGTGGTCCCACGCCCGCACCGACGCGGGCCACCGGCCGCCCGCGAGCAGGCTCCCGCCGACCGCGAGGACGAACACGACGAGCACGATGCCCAGGTACAGCGGCAGCGAACCACGCTGCGTGGTCGCGGTGACGTCCGCCGCGACGTCGTCGAGGCGACGCATGAACCGCCGGTACAGGTGGTCCGCGTCGGGGCCGCGGTACGTGGTGCGGCCCTGCAGCACCTCGACGCGCTCACGCACCGTGAACAGCGCCGCCCCCGCGCCGAGGATGACGAGCGTCAGCACGAACGTCGGCGTGAACCCGGCCCACAGCGCGAGGTGGCCGGGCTCGCCCACGTGCAGCGTGTCCGCGTACGGCTCGAGCAGGTGCTCGCCGAGCTGCGGCAGGAGCGCCGCGACCAGGCCGAGCAGGCCGAGGATCATCGCGGGCCACACGAGCAGCAGCGACGGGTGCGAGACCGCGGCGGGCTCGGCGTCGGGCTGGGTCGCCACGGCGCTCGTCGTGCCCGGGCCGCGTGCGCCGTCCGCCTGGGTCGCCGCCGCGGCGTCCGCGAGCGCCGACTCGGGGATGACCGCGCGCTTCGTCGCGAACGCGCCCCACCACAGCCGCAGCCCGTACGCGACGGTCAGCACCGACCCGACCGCGACGGACACGAGCACGATCAGCCCGACCGCGTGGTCGTCGAGGTGCTCGATCGCCTCGAGCCCCGCCTCTTTGGCGACGTACCCCGCGAACGGCGGCAGGCCGATCATGCTCGCGGTGCCGAGCGCGCCCGCGAGCGCGGTGAGCTTGAGCTCCTTGCCGACGCCCGACAGGCGCCGCAGGTCACGCGTGCCGGTCGCGGCGTCGACCACGCCGACGACGAGGAACAGCGTCGCCTTGAACATCGCGTGCGCGCCGAGCATCGCCAGCCCCGCGAGCGCCGTGGCGCGCGTGCCGAGCCCGACGAGCAGCGTGATGAGCCCGAGCTGGGACACCGTGCCGAACGCGAGGACGAGCTTGAGGTCGTGCTGGCGCAGCGCGCGGTACCCGCCGAGCAGCAGCGTGCCGCACCCGAGCACCACGACCACCCACCGCCACAGCGCGTGCTGCGAGTACGCGGGCGCGAACCGCGCGACGAGGTAGACGCCGGCCTTCACCATCGCCGCGGCGTGCAGGTACGCCGAGACGGGCGTCGGCGCGGCCATCGCGGCGGGCAGCCAGAAGTGGAACGGGATGAGCGCGGACTTCGTCGCGGCCCCCGCGAGCAGGCACGCGATCGCGGCGGTCGCGGTCGCACCGCCGGGCGGGTCCGCGACCACCTCGCTCAGCCGGTACGTGCCCGCGGCCTCGCCGAGCAGCACCACGCCGACGAGCATCGCCAGCCCGCCCGCGGTCGTGATGACGATCGCCTGCATGGCCGCGCGGCGGCTCGCCTTGCGGTCGCTGTAGTGGCCGATCAGCAGGTAGGAGGTGACGGTCGTCAGCTCCCAGAACACGAACATGAGGATCATGTCGTCGGACGTGACGAGCCCGAGCATCGCGCCCGCGAACGCGACGAACACCCCGCCGAACCGCCCCAGCCCCTGCGCGGACGCGGAGAAGTACGCGGCGCAGTAGACGAGCACGAGCGCACCGACGCCGCCGACGACGAGCGTCATGAGCCACGCGAGCGTGTCGAGCCGGAACGTCAGCCCCAGCCCGAGCTGGCTGATCCACTCGATGCTCTCGACAGGGCCTTTGCCCGACTGGACCTGCGAGGTCCAGCTCAGCGCCCACGCGGCCGCGGAGGCCGGCGCGAGCGCGAGCGCCCAGAACGCCTTGCGGCCCCAGAGCCGGACGAGCGTGGGCGCGGCGAGGGCTGCTGCGAGGTGGATGACGAGCAGCAGCAGCACGCGGGCGGGCTCCGTCCTGTCGGGGCGCATGGCCGCCGTCCGGATCGTCCCGGACGACGCCGTGCCTGGGCAGGGGATCGGTCAAGACTCTACCAACGCATCGCCGTCGGACCCGGCCGCGCCGCCCCTCTCACCCGTGTGACCTAGGCCCCCTTTCGCAGGTCCCCTCTCCGCTTCTCGTCGGCGCGGGCAGCCCCCGCGACGCGGCGGCGACCGGTCGACGGACGGGGGGACCGCGAACCGGGCGGGTCGGTAGGTTGTGCCGCGTGAACGGGGTGCAGTGGGTGGGGCTCGTGGTCGTCGTCGCGGCGACCGTCGCCGGCGTGTGGTCGTTCGCCCGCGGGGTCACGACGATCGTGCGGACCGTCGCCGTCGGGCGTCCCGCTCCGGGGCGCCTGTCCCCGGTGGGCACGCGCCTGGCGACCCTCGCGCGCGAGGTGCTCGGGCACGGGCGGTTCCAGCACCGGCCGGTGGTGCGCGCCGCGCACTGGGTGGTCATGGTCTCGTTCCCCGTGCTGTTCGTGACGGTCGCGACCGCCTACGTGCAGGTCGTCGACCCGTCCGGCGCGCTCCCGCTCGTCGGGCACCTGTGGCCGCTCGAGTGGGCGGTCGAGGCGCTCGCGTGGACCTCGCTCGTCGGGATCGTCGCGCTGTTCGTCCTGCGCCTGCGCATCCGCCCCCGCACCGCGCAGCCGCTCGAGCAGCAGCGCCGCTCGCGGTTCTTCGGCTCGACGCAGTGGCAGGCGTTCTACGTCGAGGCGACGATCGCCGCGGTCGTCGTCGCCGTCATCGCGCTGCGCGCCCTGGAGTACGCGCTGCAGGCGCAGGCCGGTGAGGGTTCCGCGAGCGCGTTGCACTTCCCGCTCACGGCCTGGCTGGGCGAGGCGTGGGTGGGCGCGACGACGAGCGCGCTCGAGACCGCGGTCGTCGTGCTCGCGACCGTGAAGATCGTCATCTCCATGGCGTGGCTGGTCGTCATCGGCCTGCAGCCCACCATGGGCGTCGCGTGGCACCGGTTCCTCGCGCTCGTCAACGTGTACGCGCGCCGTGAGCCGGACGGCACACCCGCGCTCGGCCCGCTGCAGCCGCTCACGCTCGCCGACGGCACCCCGGTGGACCTCGCGGCCCTCGAGGACCTGCCCGACGACGCGCGCCTGGGCGTCGGCGCGATCGAGGACTTCACGTGGAAGGGCCTGCTCGATTTCTCGACGTGCACCGAGTGCGGCCGCTGCCAGGACCAGTGCCCCGCGTGGGCCACGGGCAAGCCGCTGTCCCCCAAGCTCGTCACGCTGTCGCTGCGCGACCACGCCGCCGCGACCGCCCCCTACCTGCGCGCAACGGACGGCACGCGCACGCTCGACGACGAGCACGCGGGCCTCGACCTCATCGGCACGGGCGTGATCGACCCCGACGCGCTGTGGGCGTGCACCACGTGCGGTGCGTGCGTGCAGCAGTGCCCCGTCGACATCGAGCACGTCGACGCGATCGTCGACATGCGCCGCTACCAGGTGCTCATGGAGTCCGCGTTCCCCAAGGAGCTCGGCGGCACGTTCACCAAGCTCGAACGCCAGGGCAACCCGTGGGGGCTGCCCGCGCGTGCGCGCCTCGACTGGGCCAAGGGCCTCGACTTCGAGGTGCCCGTCGTCGGGAACGACGTCGAGTCGGCCGCGGACGTCGACTACCTGTTCTGGGTCGGCTGCGCGGGCGCGTACGAGGACCGCGCCAAGCGCACGACGAGGGCCGTGGTCGAGCTCCTGCACGCCGCGGGGGTGTCGTTCGCGGTGCTCGGTGACGGCGAGACGTGCACGGGCGACCCGGCCCGCCGCGCGGGCAACGAGCTGCTCTACCAGATGCTCGCCGCGCAGAACGTCGAGGTGCTGAACGAGGTCGGCGCGACGCGCATCGTCGTGACCTGCGCGCACTGCTTCAACACCATCAGCCGCGAGTACCCGCAGCTCGGCGGCCGGTACGAGGTCGTCCACCACACCGTGCTGCTCGACCAGCTCATCGGCGACGGTCGCCTCACGCTCCTGCCCGCCGACGACGAGCGCACCGTCACCTACCACGACCCGTGCTACCTGGGCCGGCACAACCAGGTGTACTCCCCGCCGCGCGAGCTGCTCGGTGCGATCCCCGGCGTGCAGGTGAAGGAGATGCCGCGCTCGGGCGCGGACTCGTTCTGCTGCGGCGCGGGCGGCGCGCGCGTGTGGATGGAGGAGTCCATCGGCACGCGCATCTCGACGGCCCGCGCGACCGAGGCCCTCGCCACGGGCGCGGACGTCATCGCGACCGCCTGCCCCTACTGCACCGTGATGCTCACCGACGGCGTCGCCGCCGCCCGCACGGCCGACGCGGGCTCGTCGTCGGGCGCGCAGTCCGGCACCCAGGTGGGCGTCCCGGAGGTCGCCGACATCGCCGTCCTCCTCCGCGACCGCCTGGCCCACACCCCCTGACCCCTGCCGGGGTCGGCTCGGACCCTGGCGGATCGCAGCCACGCCTGACGGTCCGCACGCGATGACCACGTCAACCCGGCGCCCCGGGAGCTCCCGCGTCGACACGGGCGAGAGCGATGACGGTCTCGGCGACCCACCGCCGCGTGAGCCCGGGGTTGCTCCGGGAATAGGCGGGCTGAGCCGGAGGAAGGGCGGGTTCGGAGGGGTGGAGTCGGAGAAGATGGGCACACCTCGCCGCCGACGCCGCCGGCCCGGACACTCGGACGTCTCTGCGACTCTTCGAGACGTGGGTGAAGCCGCGTGCGATGAGCCCCATTGCTGTCCGGTAGCGTCGTGGCGGTGCTGAGCTACTTCCAGGTGATCGCAACGCCCGTGCCCACCGCCAGGCGGTTGTCCGCCGATCAGGACTTCGTCCGCAAGCTCCGCTTCACGCCCGGGTGGCGCATGAGCCCCCCGTCGATCGAGTGGCAGCTCCAGATCGACCAGCCCACCGACTGGGTCCGGAACATCGACCAAGCCAGGGCAGTGTCTCCGGCGGTCCGTGAAGTAGTCGAGCCGTTGCTCGGGCCTGCCGACGAGGTCCAGTGGATCCCCGCCACGGTCCGCACACGTGAGGGCGATCCGCTGCCCTATTGGGTGATGCACTTCCCGCACCCCACTGACATCTACGACGAGGACCGCACGATCCGGGGAGCCAGCCCCATCCCGATGTCCGCGGCACTGTCCGCCGCCAAGCTCGAGGGCCACACCGTCGTCCCCGGCCCGCTGACGTCGTACACCTACCTCGCCGAACCCGTGCTCCAGGCCATGAAGGAGCGCGGCCTGACCGGCTACTCGATCGAGAAGCGCCACCACCCCCGGTAGCCGACTCCCACCCCGACCCCGTCACAGCTCCGGGAATGATCAACCAGAGCCGGAGCGATGACGGTCCGGCGACGCCCCGCCGCGTGAGCCCGGGGTTGCTCCGGGAATGGGCGGGCTGAGCCGGAGGAAGCGCGGGGTCGGCGGCAGAGGGTCGGAGGGCCGGCCGGAGAGTCAGAGTTTCTTGCCGGGGTTGAGGATGCCCGTGGGGTCGAAGGCGGTCTTGATGGCGCGCTGGAGGGCGCGGACGTCCGGGCCGAGCTCGTCGTCGAGGGCCTCGAGCTTCTCGACGCCGATGCCGTGCTCACCCGTGACCGTGCCGCCCAGGGAGCGCGCGAGGCGCAGGACGTCGCTCATCGCGGCGTGCGCGGCGACGGTCTGCGCGGGGTCGGCGGGGTCGAACGCGACGACGGGGTGCAGGTTGCCGTCGCCGACGTGGCCGCCGGTCGCGACGAGCACACCGCGCGCGGCCGCGATGTCCGCGAGCCGGTCGATGAGCTCTCCCAGCCGCGAGCGCGGGACTGACACGTCGCCGTTGAGGGACCCGCCGCGCAGCGCGCGCATCGCGGGCTGGAACGCGCGACGCGCAGCGAGCAGCGAGTCGAGCGCCTCGGGCGACGCGCCGACCTCGACGGCCAGCGCACCGGCTGCGCGCATGGCGTCGGCGTAGGCGTCGAGCGTCGCGGTCGCGTCGCCGCGCTCGTCGGTCACGGCCAGCAGCCACGCGCCGGCGCCCTCCGGGACCCCGGCGGACGGCGCGTACGCGGCGACGGCCCCGGCGACCACGCCGTCGAGCAGCTCGAGCGTGGACGGCCGGTGCGGGCCGCCGACGATCGCGACGGCCGCGGCGAGCGCGTCGGGCACCGAGGCGAACGTCGCGGAGACACCCCGCTCCGGACCGGGCGCGGGTAGCAGGCCGAGCGTGGCCTGCGTGACGACGGCGAGCGTCCCCTCGGACCCGACGACGAGCCCGGTCAGGTCGTACCCGGCGACGGCCTTCACGGTGGTCGCGCGCGTGTCGAGCACCGTGCCGTCGGCGAGCACGACCTGCAGCGAGCGCACGAAGTCCCTGGTCACGCCGTACTTCACGCAGCGCATGCCGCCGGCGTTCGTCGCGATCGTCCCGCCCACCGTGGCGCGCGACGCGGACGCCGGGTCCGGCGGGTAGAACAGGCCCTGCTCCGCGACCGCGGCCTGCAGGTCCGCGACGAGCACGCCCGGCTCGACCACGGCGACCTGGTCGACGGGGTCGATGCGCAGCACGCGGTCCATGCCGGACAGGTCGAGCAGGATCGCGCCGGGCACGGCGTCGGCGGCGCCGGCCAGGCCGGTCAGCGCGCCCTGGGGCACCACGGGCACGCCGTGGGCGTGCGCCACGCGCAGGGTCGCGGCGACGTCGTCGGTCGAGCGCGCCCGGACCAGCGCGAGCGCCGCGCCGTCGGCGAGGGGTGCGGCCGCGGCCTCGTCGTGCGCGCGCGCCGCGACGGCCGCCTCGTCGAGCACGAGCACGTCGTCGGGAAGGATCCCCGCGAGCCCGTCGAGCACGCTCATCGCGCCTCCCCCTCGTACTGCAGCACGTACAGCCCCGCGTTGTAGTCCGTGACGTACGCGCGCAGCTCGGCGTCGACGAACACGTCGAAGCTCTGGACGACCCGCGGCCGGCCGGGGCGCGTGTCGACCATCCGCACGGGCGCGGGCGGGACCCACCACGCGACCTCCTGCGGTCGGTACGGGTCGGTGAGGTCGTAGGCCCGCACGCCGGCGTTCTGGTAGGTCGCGAACGCGAGGGTCTCGGAGACGAACGAGCCGGGCCGGTTCTCGTGCAGGTTGTGCGGGCCGAAGTGGCCGCCCTTGGCGAGGTAGTCCTCGTCGGCGGGCTGCGGGAACGTCGAGATCGGCCACGGGTTGGCGGGGTTGCGGATGTCGAGCACCCACGTGCGCTTGTCGCCGTCCGCGCCGTCGTCGGCGATCGCCTCGTCGGCCACCAGCAGCAGGTCCCGGCCCGGCAGGGGCAGCGCGGTGTGCGTGCCGCCGCCGAACGGCTCGGTCCAGTTGCGGGCGGCGACCAGGCGCGGGGCGGTCCGGTCGGCGACGTCGAGGATCGTCAGGCCGCCGTCGCGCCACGACGCGTAGGCGGTGTCGCCGTCGACGATCGCGTGGTGCAGGCCGTACCGCCAGCGGTCGGTGTCCCACGTCGGGGTCTCGCCGCCGGCCTCGTGCATGCCCGGCAGCCACCAGCGCCCGGCGGGGACCGGGTGCGCGGGGTCCGCGAGGTCGATCGTCAGCAGGATGTAGTCGGTGAACCCGTCGAGCAGCGCGGACGCGTACGCCCACCGCCCGCCGGTGTACCAGAGCCGGTGCAGGCCCACGCCCTCCACGGGCATGAACGCGATCTCGCGCGGCTGCCCGGGCGTCGAGATGTCGAACACGCGCAGCCCGGCGGCGTACCCGCGCTCGGCCTGCAGCGCGGGCTGCCCCACCGAGCGCGTGTAGTAGTCGGACTCGACCTGGAACTCGGTGTCCGCGAACAGGTCCTTCGCGTTCACGACGAGCAGCAGCCCCTCGGCCGCCTGCAGGTGCACCGACCAGGTGCCCGGGGGCGCGGCGACGAACCCGACGGTCCTCGGGTCGCGCGGGTCGCGGACGTCGATCACCGAGAGGCCGCCGGAGAACGCGTGCGCCACGTACGCGAACCCGTCGACGACCATCACCTGGCAGCCGTCGGGCCGCCCGCCCTGGTCGCTGTGCCCCAGGAACGAGAACCCGTGCGCGTGGTCGGGTGTGTGGGTCATGTCAGGCCTCCTTGCGGCGCCAGAACGCGAACGCGAGCGCGACGACGAACACGCCGCCCTTGACGATGTCCTGCGCGTAGTACGGGACGCTCATCATCGTCAGCCCGTTGAGCAGGATCCCGATGAGCAGGGCGCCGAGCAGCGTGCCGACGACGCTCGGGCGCTTCTGCCCGAAGATCGCGTACCCCACGTACGCGGCCGCGACCGCGTCCATGAGCATCGGCGCCCCCGCGGACACCTGCCCCGAGCCGATCCGCGACGTCAGCACGATCCCGCCGATCGCGGCCAGCAGCCCCGACAGCACGTACGCGAGCGTCTTGAGCCGCCCCACCGGCAGACCGAAGTGCCGCGCCGCCTCGACGTTCCCGCCGACCATGTACATGTGCCGCCCGGTCGTCGTACGCGTGAGGAACAGGTGCGCGACCACGACGACGACGAGCAGCAGCACCGCCGCGAACGGCAGCCCCAGCAGCGTGCCCTGGCCGATCCTCAGGAACGACGGGATGACGATGCCCGGCGCCGGGGCGCCGTCGTGCTCGACGCCCGCGTAGATCGAGTACCCCGACGTGTACGTCAGCTGGATCCCGTTGACGACGAACAGCATCGCGAGCGTCGCGAGCAGGTCCGGCAGGCGCAGCTTCACGACGAGCGCGGCGTTGGCCAGCCCGACCAGCACGCCCAGCAGCAGCGGCACGAGGATCGCGACGAACAGCTCCTGCTGGTAGTAGACCATCGCGGCCGCGGCGCCGATCGTCGCGAGCGACGCCGTCGAGCCGATCGACACGTCGAACCCGTCGACGACGAGCGAGAACGTCACGCCGAGCGCGAGGAACGCCGAGACCGACACCGACTTGAGGATGTCGGTGAAGTTCTTGAACGTCAGGAAGTTGTCGTTGACCACCGCGAAGAACACGATCAGCGCCACGATCACGCCGAGCGCGGCGTACCGGCGCGTGAGGTCCGCGCGGCGGCTGCGCGTGGCGACCGGAACGGTCGTCGGGGTGACGGTCGGGGTGGCGGTGCTGGTCATTCGGACGTCTCCACGGCGAGCATGAGGTCGAGGGGGGTCGCGTCGGCCGCGGGCAGGTCCGCGACGACGCCGGTACGGGTCAGGACGACGACGCGGTCGGCGATGCGCAGCGCGTCGTCGGGCTCCGCCGTGAGGTACAGGACGCCCGCGCCCGCGTCGGCGGAGCGCTCCACGGCCTGGAAGATCGCCTCCTTGGCGGCGACGTCCACGCCCTTCATCGGCTCGTCGAGCACCAGCAGCCGGCGCTCGCCCGCCCACTTGGCGACCGACACCTTCTGCTGGTTGCCGCCCGACAGGCGGCGCGTGACCGGGCGGGTGCTCGCGGGCTGCACGTCGTACTCCGCGACGAGCGCGGCGGCGCGACGCTCCTCCGCGCGCGGGCGGACCAGGCCGCGCAGGCCCAGCGACAGGTGCGTGGCCACCGACTCGTCCAGCCACAGCCCGTGCCGGCGCCGCTCCTCGGGGACCAGCGCGATCCCCGCGGCGACCGCGGCGGGCGGCGAGCCGATGCGGCGCTCGTGGCCGTCGACGCTCGCGCGGTACGCGCCGTGCAGGCCGAGCAGCCGCTCGGCGAGCGAGGACTTCCCCGCCCCGAGCAGCCCGAACACCGCGACGACCTCCCCGCGTCCGACGCGCAGGTCGACGGGCACGCGGTGGCGGCCCACGGGCAGGCCGCGCACCTCGAGCACGGGCGCGCGCTCGTCGGACGCACGCTCGTCGGACGGACGCTCGTCGGCGACCACGGGCTCGTCGGACGCGCTCCCGGTGCGGTGCGCGCGACGCACCGCGACGGTCCGCTGCCCCGTCATGGCCTCGACGACCGCGTCCGGGTCGGTGTCCGCGGCGCGCGCCTGCAGGACCGTGCGCCCGGCACGCAGGACGGTCAGCTCGTCGGCGAGCTCGAACACCTCCGCGAGGCGGTGGGAGATGAAGACGATGCCGATGCCGTCGGCCTGCATCGCCCGCACGATCCGGTAGAACCGCTGCGTCTCGACGGCGTCGAACGAGGCCGTCGGCTCGTCGAGCACGACGTACCGCGCACGCCCGGCCACGGCGCGCACGAGCGAGAGCACCTGCTTCTCGTACAGGGTCAGGTCCGCGACCTGACGGTCGACGTCGAGCTCGACGTCGTAGCGCTCGAGCAGCTCGCGTGCGAGCGCCCGGTTGCGGCGCGGGTGGAACAGGGCCGTGCGCGCCTCGCGCAGGAGACCGACCGTGAGGTTCTCGTGGACCGTGAGGTCCGGGACGAGCGCGCGGTCGACCTCCTGCGCGAGCAGCACGATCCCCGCGCGCGTCGCGGCGCCGGGCCCGTCGAGCCGGACCGGCTCGCCCTCGACGACGACCTGCCCGCGCGTGGGCGCGAACTGGCCGGTGGCGACGTGCACGAGCGTGCTCTTGCCGGCACCGTTCATGCCGAGCAGCGCGTGCACGCGGCCGCCGACGACGGTCAGGGACACGTCGTGCAGGACGGGTCCGTCTCCGTAGTCGTGCGTGATGCCGTCGAGGGCGAGCGTCATGGTCCGGGCTCGCTCAGTGCTGCGCCTCGAGCGCCGCGATCCACTGCGGCCACTCGTGCTCGGCCTGCGACCAGGCCGGGACGGCGTCGGCGAGCGCGGAGAACTCGATCGCGGCGTCGGGCAGGTCGCTCGAGCGGACCAGTGCCGGGGTCACCTCGACCGACGCGCCCGGGTCCTCACCGGCGACCTTCTGGTACGCCAGGCGCGTCTGCCACTGGCCGACCGTCGCCGGGTTCGTCGCGGACGCCGCGACGAAGTCCGTGCCCGCGTCCCAGAAGTACGGCAGCTCCTGGTCGGTCAGGTCCACCGAGTACACCTGGACGTCCGTGCGGCCCGCGGCCTTGAGCGCCTCGAACGCACCGCGCGTGAACTCGTTCCAGTGCGACCAGATGACGTCGATCTGGCCCTCGTCGGGGTACTGCTTGAGCAGCGCGTCGACCTGCGCCTGCGTGTCGAGCGCGGCGTTGCCGGAGACCACGCCCGCCGTGGTGACCTTGGTGAACGACGGGTTCGCGGCGAGGAACTCGTCGACCACCGCGAGGCGGCGGTCCAGCGGCGGGTAGCCCGCGACGGACAGCACGACGATCTTCGCGCCGTCCGGGTGGTCCGCCTTGATCGCCTCGAGGCCGTTGCCCGCGAGCGCGTCGTCGTCCTGGTTGATCGCCGTGATGCCGTCGAGCGTGAGGTCCGAGTCGTACGTGACGACCGTGATGCCCGCGTCGAGCGCCTTCTGGACCGGGCCGTCGAGCGCCTCGGCCGTGCCGTTGTTGACGAGCAGCACGTCGACGCCCGCGTTGACGGCCGTGTCGACGTTCGACGCCATCTTCGCCAGGTCGTTGCCGGAGTCGTAGACCTGCAGCGTGCCGCCGAGGGCCTCGACCTGGGACTCGACGCCGCGCGCGTACGTCTCGTACCAGGAGCCGGTGGTGATGCGGGTGACGAGCGCGACGTCGAGCGGCTCGGCCACGGCGGCGGGGATCTCGACGTCGGGCGCCACGGTGGCGGCGGCCGTCGTCGGGGCGGCGGCGGGGGTCGTCGACGACGACGTGCCCTGCTCCGACGTGCACGCCGACAGCAGCAGGGCGGCGGGCACGACGAGCGCGAGGGCGGTTCTCCAGCGGGACATGGGTGTCTCCTCGGGGGACGGCGACGAGCGTCTCGTCAGCCGTGACGGGGGGAAGGGAAAGGTGGTGCAGGGGTGCTCAGGGCAGGGGACCCTGGCGGGCGGCCGTGACGTGGTCGGGGGACATCCACACCCGGCCGGGTGCGCGGGCCGGCGACTCGCCGGCGGTGTCGTTCAGTGACGACAGCTGCGACATCGCGGCGCGGCGGCGTCGGCCGCGCCGGACATTCGGCACGCCGGGGTCAGGCGGCCGGCGGCACGCGGGCCGCTCGCGGGGCGCAGGCCGCTGCCGGCCCGCCCGCTCGTGGCGCGCAGGCAGGCGAGCGCGCTGGTCGCGCGGTGCGTGCTCTGCTGGTCCACGGTGCCGTCCTGTCCTCGGGTCGGCCCCACGCTATCCCCGCCCTGTCCACTCTCCGGTCACCGGATCCACGATGCGGACAGGACAAAGCCGCAGGTCAGCCCGAACCCGCACAGACTGCCTGCCGCGCCGGGACCAACGTCCCACCCCCACCCGCGACCCCGTCATCCCTCCGGGGACGACCCACCAGAGCCGGAGCGATGACGGTCTCGGCTGACACACCATCCGCGAACCCGGGGTTGCTCCGGGAATGAGCGGGCTGAGCCGGAGGAAGCGCGGGGTCGGGGATGGACGGGGTCGGCGACCGCGGGTCGGAGCGAGCCGTGGTGTCGAGGGGACCGAGGTCAGCGGTGCCAGGGTCAGAGGTCGTCACCAGATGGACGGAGCTGTTCGACGAGGTCATCAGCGTCTACGACGGACTGGCTCTGACTCAGGACTGGAACATCGTGACGGCGATGCCGCATCGGGGACGCCACCCAAACGCTTGCCATCAGTGGGTTCTCGACAACGCGCGCCTCGCCCAGAGCCAGGCAGGCGACGACGTGGAAGAGTTCCTTCGGCTGTTCAAGCAGTGGGTCAGAGATCCGATCTCAGCGAATCCCCTGGCAGTTCGAGGAGCATGGTGGGAATGCCGACGATGATCCAAGTGATCGCACGCGTAACTCGTCCCGCGAAGCGCGTATCGGGCGACCGGGCCTTCATCCGTGACCTCAACTACGCGCCGGGACGCAGGAGCGACTACCACCAGCCGATCGAGTGGCAGCTGCAGATCGAGCGTCCGACCGACTGGATCTGCACGATCGAGCAGGCCCGCGCGGTGTCTCCGGCGGTGCGTGAGGTGGTCGAGCCGCTGCTGGGACCGACCGACGAGGTCCAGTGGATCCCGGCGACCGTCCGCACCCGCGAGGGCGAGCCGCTGCCCTACTGGGTGATGCACTTCCCGCACCCCGTCGACATCTACGACGAGGACCGCACCATCCGCGGCGCCAGCCCGATCCCGATGTCCGCAGCCCTGTCCGCCGCCAAGCTCGAGGGCCACACCGTCGTCCCCGGGCCGCTGACCTCCTACACCTACCTCGCCGAACCTGTCCTCAAGGCCATGCAGCAGCGCGGCCTCACCGGGTACTCCATCGAGAAGCGCCACCGTCCGCAATGACGACAACCGACCTCGGACGTACCAGGCGCGCCCGCCTCCCCGGCGAGGTCGTCAGCGAGACGGTGAGTCGTCAGCTCCAACTGACGACTCACCGCGGAGCTGACAACTTCGCGTGGGTGACCCGCCGACGGCGGGTCAGAGGTCGGCGGGGTCGATGAGGAAGTCGGCCTCGTCGGCGATCTCACCGCCGACCGCCGCGTGCAGGGCGCGCGCGATCGCCTGGACCACCGGCGCGCTGCGGGTGCGGGCCACGCGGTGCTCGAACGACGGCCGCTCGAGCTCGAGCTCCTCGATGAGCATCGGCTCCCACCGCACGCGGTACGCGACCACGCCCTGCTGCGTCCACGGCAGACCCTGGAGCAGCGGCGGCAGCTCGGTCTCCTCGGAGGCCTCGACCGCGATCATCCCGTCGACGCCGAGCTCGACGAGCACGCCGTACGACTCGGCCGCGGGCGGCACGGCGAGCATGAGCTCGTCGAACGCGGCGGCCTCCTGGGCGAGGCGTCGGCGCTCGTCGGGATCCAGCACGCCGTGCTCGAGGAGCGCGTCGCGCAGCCCGGAACCGCCGGGCTCGGGCATGCCGGCGAGGGTGTGCCGCTCGGCGCGGCCGGCCCCCACCATCGGGCCGTCCCACTCGCTCGTCGGGACGGACAGCCGGGCGCGCGGCGCGGCGCGCTGCACCACGGCGAGCGCCTCGGCGGGCTCGACCCATCGGTCGGAGAACACCGTGAGGTCGATCGCGGACTCCATGTCGGGCTGCAGCACCACGCCGTTCTGGCCGGTGCGCACGGCGCCGCCGAGCCGACGAGCGGCCGCGACGAGCCACAGCAGGACGCGCTCCTCCTCGCGGTTCGGGTAGCCGTCGGGGAACGCGCGCTTGAGGCCGTACCGGTCGCCGCCGGGGGCGGGCTTGACGCCGCGGTCGCGAGGGCACGTGACGTCGAACGCGGTGACGGACGTGACGGGCAGCCCGAGCGCGATCGCGTCGGCCTGCGTGACGGCGTACGGGCCGGCGAGCGACGAGTGCCGGTTGAGGCGCAGCACGCGCGCTTGCGGCTTGGCGCCGCCGATGCGGATGCCGAGCGCGGCGGTCAGCGGGCGCGCGCGCTGCCCGCCGGCCTCGCCGTCGGGCTCCTCCCAGCGGGCGTTGAGGAACCGGCTCGCGGCCAGCACCTCGACCTCGTCGGGCTCGACGCCCTCGGGCAGCGCGAGCACGTGCCGTGTGCGCAGCCCCTCGTCGGACACGGGAAGACGCGGCAGGTCACGCGTCATCGCGTCACACCTCCGTGCGGTGGAAGCTCTGCCAGGAACGGGACGCCGTGGGGCCCCGCTGGCCCTGGTAGCGCGAGCCGTAGCGCTCCGAGCCGTACGGGTGCTCCGCGGCCGAGGACAGCCGGAAGAAGCACAGCTGGCCGATCTTCATGCCCGGGTACAGGACGATCGGCAGGGTCGCGACGTTCGACAGCTCGAGCGTCACGTGGCCGCTGAACCCCGGGTCGACGAAGCCCGCGGTCGAGTGCGTGAGCAGGCCGAGCCGGCCGAGGGACGACTTGCCCTCGAGCCGCGCCGCGATGTCGTCGGGCAGCGTGACGCGCTCGAACGTGGACCCGAGGACGAACTCCCCCGGGTGCAGCACGAACGACTCGTCGGACGGGACCTCGACGAGCCGCGTGAGGTCCGGTTGCTCGGCCGCGGGGTCGATGTACGGGTACTTGTGGTTGTCGAACAACCGGAAGAACCGGTCGAGGCGCACGTCGATGCTCGACGGCTGGATCATCGCGGGGTCGTAGGGTTCGAGGGCCACCCGGCCCGCGTCGAGCTCGGCGGTGATGTCGCGGTCGGAGAGCAGCACGCGCCCACGGTAGTGCCCCGCGCGCGGGCATGGTTTCAGCGCGCTGCACGCCCCGCTATAGTCCTGTTCCGTGAGACGCATGGGAGCGCTCTCGCACTGGTTCGGCCCCTGATTCACCCCGCACCACACCTGACCATCCAAGGGTCGCCCGCGGCACCGGAGGCACGGCAGCACCGGTCCGCGCGGCCCGCCACGCAGCACCCCTGCGACGAGCACGGCGAGAGGCACCTCCATGCGTTACGGGCACTTCGACGACGAGGCACGCGAGTACGTCATCACGACGCCGCACACCCCGTACCCGTGGATCAACTACCTGGGCTCCGAGCAGTTCTTCTCGCTGCTGTCCCACCAGGCCGGCGGGTACTCGTTCTACCGCGACGCCAAGATGCGTCGCCTCACGCGGTACCGCTACAACAACATCCCCGCGGACGCGGGCGGCCGCTACCTGTACGTCAACGACGGCGGCGACGTGTGGACCCCGTCGTGGCTGCCGGTCAAGGCGGACCTCGACCACTTCGAGGCGCGCCACGGCCTGGGCTACTCGACCATCACGGGCGAGCGGAACGGCGTGCGCGTCGAGACGCTGTTCTTCGTGCCGGTCGGCGAGAACGCCGAGGTGCAGAAGGTCACCGTCACCAACACGTCCGACTCCTACAAGTCGCTCACGCTGTTCTCGTTCGTGGAGTTCTGCCTGTGGAACGCGCAGGACGACCAGACGAACTACCAGCGCAACCTGTCGATCGGTGAGGTCGAGATCGAGCAGGAGGGCCCGCACGGCTCGGCGATCTACCACCGCACCGAGTACCGCGAGCGCCGCGACCACTACGCGGTGTTCGCCGTGAACACGCAGGCCGAGGGCTTCGACACGGACCGCGACACGTTCGTCGGCGCGTACAACTCGCTCGGCGAGGCCGCGGTGCCGCTCAAGGGCGAGTCCGCGAACTCCGTCGCGTCGGGCTGGTACCCGATCGGCTCGCACTCGGTGGCCGTGTCGCTCGCGCCCGGTGAGTCGCGCGAGCTCGTCTACGTGCTCGGCTACGTCGAGAACCCCGACGAGGAGAAGTGGGCCGACGAGGCGAAGCAGGTCATCAACAAGAACCGCGCGCACGCGCTGCTGTCCCGGTTCGCCACCTCCGAGCAGACCGACGCGGCGTTCGCGGCGCTCAAGGACTACTGGACCGACCTGCTGTCGACGTACTCGGTGAGCTCGAACGACGAGAAGCTCGACCGGATGGTCAACATCTGGAACCAGTACCAGTGCATGGTCACGTTCAACATGTCGCGCTCGGCGTCGTTCTTCGAGACCGGCATCGGCCGCGGCATGGGCTTCCGCGACTCCAACCAGGACCTGCTGGGCTTCGTCCACCTGATCCCGGAGCGGGCGCGCGAGCGGATCATCGACATCGCGTCGACGCAGTTCGCCGACGGCTCGGCGTACCACCAGTACCAGCCGCTCACGAAGCGCGGGAACAACGACATCGGCTCGGGCTTCAACGACGACCCGCTGTGGCTCATCGCGGGCACCGCGGCGTACATCAAGGAGACGGGCGACTTCTCGATCCTCGACGAGCCCGTGCCGTTCGACAACGAGCCGGGCTCCGAGGTGCCGCTGTTCGAGCACCTGACGCGCTCGTTCGAGTTCACGGTCACGCACCGCGGCCCGCACGGTCTGCCGCTGATCGGCCGCGCCGACTGGAACGACTGCCTCAACCTCAACTGCTTCTCCACGACGCCCGGCGAGTCGTTCCAGACCACCGAGAACCAGGAGGGCGGCGCCGCCGAGTCGACGTTCATCGCGGCGCAGTTCGTCCTGTACGGCGAGCAGTACGCCGAGCTCGCGGAGCGCCGCGGCCTCGCGGACGTCGCCGAGCGGGCGCGCGGCCTCGTCGCCGAGATGCGCGACGCCCTCCTGACGGACGGCTGGGACGGCTCCTGGTTCCTGCGCGCGTACGACTACTACGGGAACCCGATCGGGACCGACGCGCACGACGAGGGCAAGATCTGGATCGAGCCGCAGGGCTTCGCGGTCATGGCGGGCGTCGGTGTGGGCGAGGGCCCGCAGGACACGGACGCCCCGGCGATCAAGGCGCTCGACTCGGTCAACGAGCTGCTCGCGACCGATCACGGCATGGTGCTGCAGTACCCCGCGTACACCACCTACCAGGTGCACATGGGCGAGGTCTCCACGTACCCGCCGGGCTACAAGGAGAACGGCGGCATCTTCTGCCACAACAACCCGTGGGTGATCATCGCCGAGACGGTCGTGGGCCGCGGTGCGCGCGCGTTCGACTACTACAAGCGCATCACGCCCGCGTACCGCGAGGACATCTCCGACGTGCACCGGCTCGAGCCGTACGTGTACGCGCAGATGATCGCGGGCAAGGAGGCGGTCCGCCACGGCGAGGCCAAGAACTCCTGGCTCACGGGCACGGCCGCGTGGAACTTCGTCACGGTGTCGCAGTACCTGCTGGGCGTGCGGCCCGACTACGACGGCCTCGTCGTCGACCCGCAGATCGGCCCGGACGTCCCGTCGTTCACGGTCACACGTGTCGCCCGCGGCGCGACGTACGAGATCACGGTGACGAACTCGGGCGCCGACGGCTCGCGCGGCCGGCTCGTCGTGGACGGCGCGCCCGTCGAGGGCAACCTCGTGCCGTACGCGCCCGCCGGCTCGACCGTGCGCGTCGACGTCACCCTCTGACGGGACCTCACCGCAGCACCCACCGCGCCGCCGCCGCACCGTCACCGCCCCGCCCCAGGCCACCGGCCGAGGGCACGGCGGTGGCCGTGCGCGGCGGCGCGGTCGCGTCCGGGGGACGTCGGTGTGGCGGTCGTGTGACCGCGGTGGACAACCGCTCGCCCGTTTCGTCCGACATGTCACCATGGCGTGCCACGACACGGAACCAGGGGAGAACACACATGCGCGCCATCACACGGATCGTCGGCGCAGGGGCTGCGGCGGTCCTCGCGCTCTCGCTCACGGCCTGCGGCTCGGACTCGGGCTCGTCGGACGCGGAGACGAAGGCCGCGACGGACACGTCCGCGACGCCCGCGCCCGAGAAGGACGACGAGGGCGACGGCGACTCCGGCGGCGAGGAGATCACCGCCGAGTCCCTGTACGCGGCGCTGTCCAGCCAGGTCGGCAAGGACACGTCCTACACGATGACCTCGACGACACCCGGTGCGGCCGGCACGTTCGAGGGCGTCGTCGTCGTCAAGGACGGCAAGACGAGCATGTCGATCGTCAGCGAGGCGGCGGGCGCGAAGACGCGGATCGTCCTGACGGACGGCGCGTACTACCTGGACCTCGGCGAGATGAGCGAGAACAAGTTCATCAAGATCGACCTGTCCGACAAGTCGAACCCGTTCGCCGCGATGCTCGGTCCGATCGAGGACATGGGTGACGTGTCGAAGAGCTTCGAGGGCTTCAAGGACTCGGTCGAGTCGGTCGAGAAGGTCGGCCAGGAGGACGTCGACGGCGTCTCGACGACGCACTACGTCGTCACGGTCGACCCGGCGGCCGCGCTCGCCGCGGTGGGCGAGGGCACCGTGCCGACGGACGCGGCCTCGGCGCTCGAGGAGGTCTCGTACGACCTGTGGCTCGACGAGGAGAACCGTCCCGCCAAGATGGTCATCGACCTCGCGGGCGAGAAGATGACCACGACGTACTCCGACTGGGGCGACTCGAGCCTCACGGTCGAGGCGCCGAGCGGCGACGAGCTCTCGCCGCTCACGTGGGAGGAGCTCATGTCGGGTGGCCTCGGCGGCTGACACCCGACGACGACGCGGCGAGGGCCGGGGCGCAGCGCGCGTCCCGGCCCTCGTGCCGTCCGGGCCCGCATCACGACGTGTCCGATCCGCCCCCGTCAGGCGGGGGCGAGTCCCCGCAGGAGCGCCTCGACGCCGTGCGCGAAGCGGGTGCGCGCGCGGTCGGGATCGGCCGGCGGGCTGCCGAGGATCTCGATGCCGACCGCGCCGTGCACGGAGGTCCACAGGTGGAAGGCGCTGGCGTCGACGTCGTCGTCGTCGATGACGCCGGCCGCGACCGCGGCGTCCACGCGTGCGCGGTGCGCGGCGTACGAGCGGGCGCCGCGCTCCTCGACTGCGGGCAGCGGGCCGACGGCGGGGACGATCGGGCTGAACATCAGCAGGTAGTGGGTGCGGTGCGCGAGTGCCCAGTCCCGGTACGCGTGCGCGCCGGCGACGAGGCGCTCGCGCGGGTCGGCGACGTCGTCGACGGCGGCGGCTGCGGCGTCGAGCTGCTCGTAGGCGTCGAGGAGGATCGCCTCGACGAGCCCCGGCTTGCCCCCGAAGTGTGTGTAGACGCCGATGGTCGAGCAGCCGGCGGCTGTGGCGACGGCCCGGACGGTGAGCGCCCCGGCACCGCCCCGGGCGAGCAGGTCGACGGCCGCGTCGAGGATGCGGGCGCGGGTCGTTGACGCGGCGGAAGGCACATCACTAAGTTATGGGCATAACAGCGTTATGGAGCCGAGGAGGTCCCCGTGCGCCGACCCACCGCCGCACTCGTCACCGCGTTCGCCGCGCTCGTCGCGGCGCCGAGCCTCGTCGCGTGCTCGTCGGCAGCCGGCAGCCCCGAGCCCACGGCGACCGCGACCCCCGCCGCCACGGCAGTACCGGACCTCGTCCTGACGAGCCCCGACCTCGCGGCCGACGGCACGCTCCCCGCGTGGGCATCGGGGCGGTACTCGTCGGTCTGCCAGGGCGAGAACCGCTCGCCCACGCTGTCCTGGGAGGGCGGTCCCGACGAGGTCGCGTCCTACGTCCTGACACTGACCGACCCGGCGCACCCGCAGTACGTGCACTGGGTCGTCACCGGCATCCCGGGCGGCACCCGCGGTCTCGACCAGGCCGAGGAGGGCGCGATCGACGTCGGCGTCGTCGGGAGCAGCTACCGCGGCGGCGGGATGTACGCCGGGCCGTGCGTGCCGGGCAACACGTACGTGTACACGCTGTACGCGCTCGACACCGAGGTCGTCGGCGACGCCGCCACCTCGCTCGACGCAGCGCTCGCACTGACCGAGGGGCACGTGCTCGACGAGGCGACGCTCGAGGTCGTGCCGAGCCCGGGCTGAGCAGTCGCCGCCGGGCGCGTGAGCGGACCAGCTCCTCGCCGCGGACATGCTCGGCCGACGACGCACGCCGCTCGACGGGCCGGGACCGCAACCGCGGCCCGGCCCTTCGCCCGTGCGGGTGAACCTCGTCTGCCGGGACCCCCGCCCCTTGGTCCACGCCCGATCGGGTGTCAGCATCAGCGCGCAACCCGCACGCTTCCTGACGATCCGAGGTCCCGCGCATGCGCGCCATCACCCGTTCCCTTGCCGCCGCGACGAGCGTGGCGCTCGCGCTGACCCTCGCCGCGTGCGGGACGTCGTCGGCCGGTTCCGCCGCCACCGCCGACCCCACCGGCGCCGCGACGACCGCGGCCGAGCCCACCACGAGCCCCGCGGCCGACGACGCGGGCGCTCCGCCGTCGTACACGTCGGCCGAGCTCGTCAGCGTGCTTGCGGCCATCCAGCCGGCCCGGTCGATGCGCGCGACCTCGACGACGAGCGCGAGCGGCATGACCGTGACGTCCGAGTCGGCCGTGGTGAACGACGGCGACACCATCGCGGTGGAGAGCGTGAGCGAGCAGGGCGGCGAGACGATCAGCACCGTCTTCGTCGACGGCGTGTTCTACATGAGCCTCGGCGAGATGACGCAGGGCAAGTTCGTCGAGATCGACCCGACCGACACCACCAACCCGCTCGCGGCGTACATGCCGGACATCGACTCGCTGGCGAAGCAGGGAAGCATCCCGCTCAGCGAGGAGATGCTGATCTCGAGCGAGGACCTCGGTGTCGAGGAGGTCCAGGGGGTCACGACGCGTCACTACCGCCTCGTGCTCGACACCACCGCGTACATGTCCGTCATGCAGGACGCCAGCGCCCCCGAGCTCGCCGAGGTGTACGAGCAGATGCCGAAGACGCTCGAGGCGGAGTACTGGTTCGACGAGGACTACCTGGCGGTGCAGTCGACGGTCGAGGTCATGGGCACGTCGACGACCGTCGTGCTCCGTGACTGGAACGACCCGGGCGTCACCGTCACGGCTCCGGCCGCCGACGAGGTGATCAGCTGGAGCGAGTTCGAGGCGCTCGCGGAGGCGGCCGCCGGCGCCTGAGCCGGCAGCACGTCGAGGGGCCGGGACCGCGAGCGCGGCCCCGGCCCCTCGCTCGTCGGACGGGTGCGAGGCGTCAGAACCGGAGGGTGAGGGTGCGGCCCCAGGCGTGCTGCGCGTACGTCTCGAAGCCGAGGCGGTCGTAGAACGCGATCCCGCCGGTGTTGCGCTCGCTGACGCCCAGGTGCAGCGCGTGCACGCCGCGGGCGCGCAGCGCGTCGGCGAGCGTGGCGACGAGCTCGCGGCCCCAGCCCTGCCCCTGCAGGCGCGGTGCGAGGTCGATGTGCAGGTGCGCGGGGAACTCGTCGCAGTGGGGCTCGGGCTCGGTGGGCCAGTCGTGGATGCGGTCGACGAGCACGTGGTCCTGCGTGCCGTCGCCGGGGTCGGGCACGCGCGGGTACTGGGCCCGCAGCGTGGGCCACCAGTGCGCGTCGAGCCAGCGCAGGAACTCGCGGGAGTCGGCGGTCGCGACGACGTACCCGCCGACTCCGTGCTCGTCGACGAGGACGAACGTGAGGCCGGGGTCGGCGACGGGATAGGGCCCGGCGTAGACGTGCCCGATGAGGTCGGGGTTGCGGTAGAGCGCGGTGGCGTCCCCGCCGGCGTCCGCGGTGAGCAGGCAGAGCCGGTAGATGCCGGAGAGGTCGACGGGGTGGAAGGGACGGATCGTCGGCGGCATCCCCCGATCTCACCAGAGTCGTGGGCGCCGCGTCGCCCGGATGACGGAAGCCACAAGTTACGGAGTAGTAACTTACGGTCCCGTAGGTTAGCCTGAGGCATGACCTGGAACGGGCAGGAGCCCGACCGCACGACCGCCGACGGCGCCACCGAGCCCGTCACCAGCGCCGCGACCTCGCCCGTCGCCCTCCCCCCGCTGCCCGACGAACCGCTCACCGCGGCCCTCGCCCGCGCCGCCGCCGACCACGCCGACCGCGTCGCCGTCGACTTCCTCGGCGCGACGACGACGTACCGCGCCCTGGCCGACGAGGTCGCGCGCGCCGCCGCCGCGCTCGTCGCGCTCGGTGTCCGCGCCGGTGACCGCGTCGCGATCGCGCTGCCCAACTGCACCCAGCACCTCGTCGCGTTCTACGCCGTGCTGCGCGTCGGCGCCGTCGTCGTCGAGCACAACCCCACGTACTCCGCCGACGAGCTCGCGCACCAGCTCGCCGACTCCGGCGCGAGCGTCGCGCTGACCTGGACCAAGGCCGTGCCCGCGGTCCTCGAGGCGCGCGAGCGCACCGACGCGCTCGCCGGGCTGCAGGTCGTCGCCGTGGACCTCGTGCACGACCTGACCACCAAGGACCGGCTCCTGCTGCGGCTCCCCGTCGCCAAGGCCCGGCGCACCGCCGCCGCGATGCGCGGCCCCGTCCCCGCCGACGTCCCGCTGTGGCACCGGCTCGTGCGCGCCGCCCGCCCGCTGCCCGCGTCGCACCCCGGGCCGCGCTCGTCGGACGTCGCCCTGCTGCAGTACACCGGCGGCACGACCGGCACCCCCAAGGCCGCCGTGCTCACGCACGCCAACCTCGTCGCGAACGCCGAGCAGGGCCACGCGTGGACCCGCCACGAGCGCGGGCGCGAGGTCGTCTACGGCGTGCTGCCGTTCTTCCACGCGTTCGGGCTGACGCTGTGCCTGTCGTACTCGACACGGATCGCCGCGACGCTCGTCGTGCTCCCGTCGTTCGACCCCGCGCTCGTGCTCGCCGCGCAGCGCCGCCGCCCCGGCACGTTCATCCCCGCCGTGCCGCCCATGCTCGACCGGCTCGTCACCGCCGCCGAGAAGCAGGGCGTCTCCCTGCACTCCTTCACGCG
Source organism: Cellulomonas palmilytica (assembly GCF_021590045.1). Classification (NCBI taxonomy): domain Bacteria; kingdom Bacillati; phylum Actinomycetota; class Actinomycetes; order Micrococcales; family Cellulomonadaceae; genus Cellulomonas; species Cellulomonas palmilytica. Next base: position 524,935 of record NZ_CP062221.1, read on the forward strand.
CGCGATCTCCGGCGCCATGGCCCTGCCGCCCGCGACCGCGCAGCGCTGGGAGGAGGCCACCGGCGGGCTCGTCGTCGAGGGCTACGGCATGACCGAGACCTCGCCCGTCGCGCTCGGCAACCCGTTCGACGCCTCGCGTCGCCCCGGCGCGCTCGGCCTGCCGTTCCCCGGCACCGAGATCCGCGTCGTCTCCCAGGAGGACCCCACGCTCGACGTCCCGCCCGGCGAGGCGGGCGAGCTGCTCGTGCGCGGCCCGCAGGTGTTCGCCGGGTACTGGAACCGGCCCGACGAGACCGCGGGGCAGCTCCTCGCGGACGGCTGGCTGCGCACCGGTGACGTCGTGCGCGTCGACGACGGGTTCGTCCTGCTCGTCGACCGCATCAAGGAGATGATCGTGACCGGCGGGTTCAAGGTGTACCCGTCGCAGGTCGAGGACCACCTGCGCAACCTGCCGGGCGTCGCCGACGTCGCGGTCGTGGGCGTGCCGGGCGGTGACCTCGGCGAGTCCGTCGTCGCGGCGCTCGTGCTGCGCGAGGGGCACGACGTCGACCTCGCGGCCGTGCGCGAGTGGTGCGGGCGCCGGCTCGCGCGCTACGCCGTGCCGCGCCGGGTCGTCGTGCTGCCCGACCTGCCGCGCTCGCAGGTCGGCAAGGTGCTGCGGCGCGTCGTGCGCGACCAGGTGCTCGCCCTGCCGAGCTGACGCCCGGCCGTGCACAGGTCCGGCGGAACTGCCGCCTCACCGCCGGACCTGATGTCAGACTCGGCGCATGCTCTCGAGGATCATCGCCGTCGGCGCGCTCGCGGTCGCCCTCGTCGCCGGGTCGCTGACCCCCGCGACCGCGGCCCCCACGACCGTCACGTACACCGGGCGCGTCACCGCCGCCGGCAAGGCGCTCCCCAAGCCCGTGCACGTGCGCTGGTACGAGCCGGCGACCGGGCTCAACGCCTCGACGCTCACGCGGGCCGACGGCACGTACTCGCTCCTCGTGCCGGGGCGCGTGTCGCAGTGGGTGCTGGTGGCCAACCCGTACGAGGAAGAGCGCTCGTACTACGACAACTACCAGGACCTGCGCACGTTCGCGCCGCAGTACGTGGGCGCTGACGGCGCCACCGACCACGCCTGGGAGGGCCTCGAGCTGCGCCCCGCGCCCACGCAGGACGCCACGGTCGACATCGACCTCGTGCCGACGGGGACCGTCGTCGGCACGGTCACCGGCGGAGGCGAGGGGACGGAGGTCCTCCTGGAGCGCGCCGACGGCGGCCGGACGTTCGTCGACGGCAAGCGGGTGCGCGACGGCTCCTACGTGTTCCGGTTCCTGATCCCGGGCCGGTACCGCGTCCTCGTCCACCGGGGTGGGACCTGGACCCCCGTGCACACGACGACCGTGACGGTGCGCGGCGGTGACGAGATCCCGGTCCGCACCGAGCTGCGCGCCGGCGGGACGGTCACCGGTCGCCTGCTGCGCTCCGGCCGTCCGGTCGCCGGCGTCGAGGTCACCCTGGCGGGCACGTACTTCGCCCGCAGGCTCACGAGCGACGCGCAGGGCCGCTACCGCGCGGACGACGTGCCGCCCGGCACGTACCGCATCAGCGAGTCCGGCGACGAGAACGGGTGGACGTCGGGCTCCGGCCTGCTCAAGGTCACGTCGAACGCGACGACGACCCGCGACCTCAAGCTGGTGCGTGAGGGCCGGCTCACGGTCGACGCACGCGGGCAGGACGTCGCGCTCGCCGACGCCGACGGCACCTGGCGGCGATGGCTCTTCAGCGACCACAGCCTGACGCTGCCGCCCGGTCAGTACCTCGTCTGGACGAAGGCGAAGAGCGGCTGGTCGCGCACCGCCGTGACGATCCGCTCCGGCAAGCTGACCCAGACCGGGAAGCTGCGTGCGGACCGCCCGTTCGTGACCGTCCGCGGGAAGATCACGGGCGGCGGCGCGTCCACGACCTCCCGACCCAAGACGGTCCGCGTCTGCGACCTCACGTGCGACGTCCCGCCGACGGGCTTCACCCCCGCGCCCGTCAGCGTCGCGGCGGACGGGACGTTCGTGGCCACCTCGGTCATCCCGGGGGCGGTCTCCGTCACCGCGAGCCAGAAGGGCTGGCAGCCCGTGACGAAGAAGGCCGTCACGGGAGGGTCGTCGACGAGGGTCGACGTGCGGCTGACCACGCAGGGCGGCGCGCTGCGCGTGAAGCTGGTGACGCCGAACGGCGTCCCGCTGACCGGCCGGGTCAGCCTGACGAGCGACACCGTGACCGAGTCCTTCTGGCTCGAGAACGGCTCCATCGACACGTGGGACGGCCGGATCGCGCCCGGGACGTACCGGATCACGTCCGACGAGATCGTGGGCTCGCGCGGCGCGGCCACGCCGTTCTGGCTCGACGTGCCCGGCACGTTCACCGTGCGGCCCGGCGAGAGGGTGGACCTGGGCACCGTGCGGACCGTGCTGCAGCGATAGGACGGGTGTGACCGTCGTCACGATCCGGACCCGGGCAGAACGCCCGGATGCCACAATCTGGCGCATGCTCCCGAGGTTCGCCACCGTCGGCGCGCTCGCCGTCGCCCTCGTCCTCAGCACGCTCACCCCGGCCGGGGCGGCCGACGACACGGTGACCTACACGGGCCGGGTGACCGTCGGCGGGGCCACGCTGGCGGTCCCGGTGCACGTCGGCTGGTACGAGCCCGCGAGCGGCGACCAGGGCTCGGTCCTGACCGCGAGCGACGGCACCTACGCGCTACCCGTCCCCGTGAGCACCTCCGACTGGGCGCTCGTCGCGAACCACGGGTCCGGCGACCCGCTCACCTACGCGCCGGAGTTCGTCGGCGCCGACGGGCGGGGCGACCACGCGTGGCAGGCCCTCGACCTGCGCCCCGACGCCACGCAGGACGCGACGGTCGACATCGACCTCGACGCACGCGGCTCGATCGCCGGTACCGCGACCGGCTTCGCGCCCGGGCACGCCTGGGTCGACCTCAAGCGCGCCGACGGCAAGGGACACCTGCACGACGCGCAGCGCGACGTCCGCGACGACGGCGCGTTCGAGTTCCGCGACCTCGTGCCCGGCCGCTACCGCGTGGTCCTGCACCCCGCCCGCGACGACCGGACGATCACCACGTCGGCGGTCGTCACCGTCCGGCCCGGGCAGCAGTCCGCGTTGCCGCTGGTCGCGTCGACGGGCGGCACCCTCACCGGACGCCTGCTCGGGTTCGGCAGGCCGGTGGCCGGCGTCCGCGTGACGGTCCACGGCGACGGCGCGACGCGCCAGGTCACGACGGACGCGCAGGGGCGCTACCGGGTGCCCGGGCTGCCCGCCGGCACCTACCGGGTCGCGGAGAGCGGCGTGGACAACGGCTGGTCGTCGGGCAGCGGGCTCGTGCGCGTGAGGGTCGGGGCGACCACGACGCGCGACCTGACGCTCGAGCGCGAGGGCGCGCTGGTCGTGCGGGCGCCGGACCTGCTCGTCGTCCTGGCCGACGTGGGCGGCAACCGGGTGCGGGAGCTCGACCGCACGCGCGTGACCGTCCCGCCCGGTCGCTACCTCCTGTACGCGGCCAGCGGCCTGCGCTGGACCCGCACGGACGTCACGGTCCGCGCCGGGAAGGTCACCGACGCCGGCACGCCGCGCCCCGACAAGGCGTTCGTCAGCGTCCGCGGCGAGGTCACCGGCGGCGACACCCGCGCGAACGCCAAGAAGCGCACCGTCGCCGTGTGCGACACCCTGTGCGGCGGTCCCGACGGCCGCACGGCCACCGTCCGCGCCGACGGGACGTACACCGTGAGCGGCGTGGTGCCCGGGGTCGCGCTCGTCCAGGCCGAGCAGGCCGGGTGGCAGCCGGGACGCACCGTCACGCGCATCGGCACCTCGGCTGCGACGAACCTGCAGCTGCGCCTCACGACCGAGAACGCCCGCGTGCGCGGCACGCTGCGCTACCGGGGCGCGCCCGTCCAGGGCAGCGTCTCGTTCTCCCGGTCGGGGGCGGTCGCGCTCACGCGCGAGCTCACGGGCGGCGCGCTCGACACCGGGACGGCCCGGCTCGCCCCCGGCACCTACCGGATGACGCTCGACGCGCCGGCCGGCTCGTACCTCGCCCGCACCCCGTTCTGGTACGACCTGCCCGGCGACCTGGGAACCGTGACCGTGAGGTCCGGCCAGACGCTCGACCTGGGGACCGTCGAGGTCGCGTTCCGCCGTTAGGGGTGTTCTGCCCGGGTCGGGGCACGGGTGATGGCGCATTCCGTGTGACCGCTGTCACACTGCGGCCATGCTGCGCGCCCTCGTCGCCACGACCGTCACCACCGGGCTCCTTCTCGGCGCGCTCCAGGCTCCGGCGACGGCCGACGACGAGACCGTCACCTACTCCGGCCAGGTGCTCACCGCGTTCGGCGGGAGCACGGTCGCCCACATCCACGTGAGCTGGTACGTCCCGGCCACGGGCGCGTACGGGTCCGTCGAGACGGAGCCGAACGGCCTGTACTCCCTCCCGGTCCCCACGGGCACGACGGACTGGTACCTGCTCGCGAACGTCGAGCTCCGGCCCAGCGGCGTCTACCCCGGCAACTACGAGTACTCGTACGCCTTCGTCGGGGCCGGCGGAGCCGAGGACTTCCTCTGGCAGACGCTCGACCCCCTGCCCCCCGCGGTCGAGGACGCCACGCTCGACGCCCACCTGCGCCGGGACGGCGAGCTCCGCGCGGGCGCGCTCCAGGACCTCGGCGCCGAGTCGTCGTACGAGCTCTGGAAGGCCGGCGGCAGCGAGCGGCCGCTGCGCACCTCCCGCCCGTGGGGCGAGCAGGACTACCAGACCTGGCCCATGACCCCCGGCCGGTACCGGGTCCTCCTGCGGCCGCGGGACGGTGTCCACCTCGACACGTTCTCCGACGTCGTCGACGTCATCGACGACATCGAGGTCGGGACAGGCATCGACCTGCGGGTCGGCGCGACGGTCACCGGACGCCTGCTCGCGTCCGGGAAACCCAAGTCGGGCCTCCAGGTCCGCGTCCAGGGTGAGCACGGGACGTGGAGCGCGACGACCGACGCGAACGGCCGCTACCGCGTGCGCGGACTGCCGACGGGGACGTACCGCGTGAGCGAGCAGCGCCTCGACAACGGGTGGTCCACCGGCACCGCGCTCGTCGCCGCGACCGAGGGCCGCACGACCACCCGCGACCTCACGCTCGTCCGCGAAGGTGCGCTCGCGGTCAGCGGGCCGGGCACGGTCGTCGTCGCGACGACCGAGGGCCGACGTGTCCGGGAGGTCACCGGCACGCGCGTGACGCTCCCGCCCGGCACGTACGACGTGTACGCGAGCGACCGCACCCGCTACGCGAGCAAGCGCGTCACCGTCCGCGCCGGGAAGACCACCGACGCGGGACGGCTGCGGCTGGGCCGCCTCACGGTCACCGCGTACGGCGACATACGCAGCGCCGACCAGACGGGCCGCAAGCGGGCCACGGTGTGCGACCTCCTGTGCGACGGCACCGACCCGCTCTCCGTGATCGCCGACGAGAACGGCCAGTTCACGGTCCCCGGAGTCATCCCGCACCTGCCCGCGACCATCACCGCGCAGCAGGTCGGCTGGGTCCCCGTCAGCGTCGAGGCGAAGCCCGCGCGGTCGGTGCACACCCCGATCAGGCTCACGCAGCGGATGGCGACGCTGCGCGGGCGCGTGCAGTTCCGCGGCGTGCCCGTCGCTGGGACGGTCGAGCTGGTCCAGAAGGGCACGGTCGTCGCGTCCCGCACGCTCGACGACGGCGCGTTCACGTTCGGCACGCGCGAGACGCTCCCCGGCACGTACCGGCTCCGCCTCGACGCCGACCCGTCGATCCTCACCGGTCAGCCGTTCTGGTACGACCTGCCCCCGGGTCTGACGAAGCTGACGCTCGCACCGGGTGACGTGCGCGACCTCGGCGCGGTCGAGGTGACGGTCGGTCGGTAGCGGGCCCGCACCACGGTCGTCACCGCGGCACTGCCTCTCGGCGGGTCGTCGCCCGCCGCCGCCGCCGACGACGACGTCGTCGTGACCTGCACGTCCCCCACCGGGGTGCTGCGCGAACCTGCCCGGTGCTGAGAGAGTTCGGCCGTGCAACTTCCGCCGCTGTCCCGGGTGCCGGCGCTCGTCGCCGTCGGCGGGCTGCTCGCGGGCGGGTTCACCGGTGCGCTCGCCGGCGGCGCGCTGGCGGACGAGGGCGGCCCGCGGCCGTTGCCGCGCGTCGCCGTGCGGTACGACACCGCGCACGTCATCACGGACCTCGCGCAGGCGCTCGCGGCCACCGACACCTACACGTTCGAGCTGCGCGTCGACCCGCAGGCTCCCGTCGTCGCGGGCGCCGCCGAGCGCGAGGGCGACGGGTGGGACCTCGTCGGACGCATCGACGAGGACGGCGCGACGAGCGAGCTGCGGCTCGTCGACGACGACGCGTACGCCTCCCTGCCCGGCCTCACCGACGGGTTCGCCCGCACGTCACGCACCGACCCCGCCGACCCGCTCGTCGGCGCGTACGTCGACTACCTCGCGGTCGTCGACCTGGGGAGCCGGTTCGCCGACATCCGCGACGCGGTGGCCTCCGTCGCGCCGGGCGGGGCGTCGATCACCGTCGACGACGTGGCCGCGCAGCCGTTCGACGTCGTCGTCGACCTGCGCCGCGCGACGGGCGCGACCGGTGAGCGGTACACGAGCGGCGCCGTCTCCAACCCGTACTGGATGCTCCGTCTGTGGATCGGCCCGGACGGACTGGTCCGCCGCTACGCCGAGCCGGCCGGCACCGTCGAGGCCGACCTCACGGGCTGGAACACGGACGTCGACATCGACCCTCCCGACGACTTCACCGAGCTCGACCCCCGCGCCTGACCCACCCCTCGTCGTCCCGTGCTCAGGTGCCCGGTCGACCGCGTGGTTCCTCCGACCCCGTGGTTCCTCCGGCTCCGACCGCCCGTTCCCGGAGCAACGACGGTCTCGGCGGGCAGGACGACGACGAACCCGCCATCCCTCCGGCTTCATGGGTCCGGACCCGGAGCAGACGCGGGGTCACGGCTGTCGACCGGCTCGGGGCGCCCGTCGGGATGCGGTTCGACTGGTCACGAGCGGCCGCTATGCTGTCGGGTGCCGACCGCGGCTCGGCGCCTCCGGGCGTCCGAGGACGGTTCGCGCGGGTGTAGTTCAATGGTAGAACTTCAGCTTCCCAAGCTGACAGCGCGGGTTCGATTCCCGTCACCCGCTCCATCGTTTCCGCAGGTCAGAGACTTGCGGACGCTGTGTCAGAGCTCGCTGGGGACCCTTCCGCTGGTCGGCTCGTTGCCACAACACCCTTGAGTTCGAGGCTGATTTCGCGCTGACGTGGCGACGGGAATGAGTACTATAGGTTTCACGTGAGTACTTCACGACTCACTTGGAGCCGATGATGGACGTCTCGAACCCGATCGCCGACGTGGTGCCGTCCGCCCACGGCCCCGTGCTTGCCGTGCTGGCGTCCACCTCGACACCGCTCACCGGCCGCGCGATCGCCGAGCTCACACGCCCGCGCGTCTCCCAGTCGCGCGCCGCGCGCATCCTCATCGAGCTCACCGGGTCCGGCCTCGTCGACCGGACCCCGGCAGGAGCCGCGTCACTCTTCTCCTTGAACCGCGAGCACGTCGCCGCATCGGCCGTCGAGGCGCTCACATCCCTGCGCCAGCGGCTGTGGAGCCGAATCAGCGAGCACGCAGACGGATGGCCCAAGCCCCCGGACGGCGTCGTCGTCTACGGGTCCGCCGCACGAGGCGATGGCGGCGGCGCCAGCGACATCGACCTCCTCGTCATCCGGCCCGCCGACGTGGACCCCGATGACGCCGACTGGCATGCGGCTGTCACGGACCTCGCCGCGCGCGTCACCCGCTGGTCTGGAAATCCGTGCGAGATCCTCGACCGCTCCGGTCAGGAGCTTCGGGCCATGGCCGCAGCGGGTGAGCGCCTCCTGAGCGAGATCCGGCGCGACGGGCGCGCGATCGTCGGGTCGATCTCACTGGTCCCTGCCCCGAAGGCAGCCTGAGGTGGGCGCCCGGGAGGACTCGCTCGGTCACCTGCGGAAGGCCCGCGAGTTCCTCGATGCTGCCGGCCTGGAGCTGGACCTGGAGCTCCATACAGCGGCGGCGTCATCGGCGGTGCTAGCCGGGATCAACGCCAAGGACGCGATCTGCCTCCAGATCACGGGTCGCACCGGCAAGTCCGAGGACCCACCGCTCCGCCGTGCCGGAGCTCGCCGCTGCCGGGCCCGCGGGCAAGGCACTGGAGTCAACTTTCCGCCGGCTCCTCGGGCTCAAGACCGCCGCGCAGTACCAAGCCGGGCCGATCAGTCGGACGGATGCCACGAAGGCCGTCGACTGGGCGACGCGCATGGTCGACGCCGCGCGGGACGTCACCGGCTCCTGACCGGCCCTCGGCCCGGTCAGACTCTCGGTCTGCACCGGCCCGTCCTCGTTCTCCGACACCCGACGCCAGGTCCCGTACCGTGACCGCGTGGACGACGACGAGGCCGACGAGCGGTACGACCGCCTGGTCGCGAACCTCGTCGCCGCTGCGGACCTCCTGACCCGCGTCGGTGAGTCGTACTGGGCGGCGTGGATGACTGAAGCGCACCGCCAGATCACCGCGCAGGACGCGCACGGACTCGAGCACCTGCTGCGCGCCTACGGCGGCATGGGCAGCTTCACCGAGATCGCCTCCGTCCTGCACCACAGGCACCTGCCTGACGACCTCGACACCTGCCACGCGGAGGCCGAGCTGAGCCGGCTCGGCTCGGCCCTGCACGACGACGCGGACGCCCTGCTCCGCCGCTTCGAGCACCACCGCTAGCTCCGCGCCGACGAGGTCGCGGTCGGTCGGGCGCAATCGTCGCGCGACCTAGAGACGGACCGCCTCGGCCGAGGCGGAGTCGGCGACGTGCGGGGCGAGGGCGCTCGCGGGTGCGACGTCGACGCGCTCGCTCAGCAGGGCCGAGACCTCGTCGGCGATCGCCCCCAGTGGGAGCAGGCCCCGGGTGTGGACGTCCAGGTCGACGAGCAGGTCGATGTCGGAGTCCGGGCCGTCCTCGCCGCGTGCGACGGAGCCGAAGACCCGGACGTTGGAGGCGCCGTGCCGGTGCGCGATGCGCGATGCGCCGCACGCGGTCCCGGTTCGCGCGCAGCTTCGCCATGCGCGGCGAGCGGACGTCGAGATGACGCGGCGACGACGTCGCTCCGATCTCCAGTCGCTGCCCCATCGCCGCGAGCAGGCGGTCCAGGGTCTCGACCGACGGCGAGGCGACCCCCGACTCGTAGCGCGAGATTGCGGGCTGCGACGTCCCGGCCCGTGCCGCGAGCGCGTCCTGGCTCAGCCCGGCCGCCTCCCGGCTCGTCCGGATCAACGTCGCTGCATCCACAGTCCCGCCATACCGCTAGAGGTATACCCGCCACGGGTGACAGTCGCGGATCTCTCGTGGGGTCGTGCGTTTCTCGCCAAGTCGTGCAGAGGAACGCGCGACTTGCCGAGAAACGCACGACTTCGCCGGGGGCGGGGGCGGGCGGGGGCGGGTGGGTGAATCGTGGTGGGAGGGGGGCGCGGTGACGGGTGGGTGACGGTGTGGTGGCGGTCGGTGCGTGCCATGGCTGTGGCGGCACGACGACGTGAGCACAGCCGAGGAGCAGGGGAGCACCGTCATGGCACGCGAGAACCAGGGGATCCGGGTCTCCATGAAGCCCCAGGCGCCGGGGACGGGCCCGACACCGGGCCGCGACCCGAACGAGCCCGGCGGCACGCGCGACGGAGCCTCGACGGACCCGGGCCGGATCCCCGTGCAGAGCCTCGACCTCGAGGACCTCGGCCTGCAGGTCGACATCGACCTCGAGCAGGTCAAGTCGGTCCTCGAGGACCGGCTCAAGGCGACCGCGCAGATCTTCTCCACGCTCGACGTGGTGAAGAAGGACCTCGACGTCTTCCTCCCGAAGGTCCCCGAGCAGCTGCCCGCGGCGGTGTACGGGCGGTTCGTGAACCCGGACGGGTCGCCGGCGGCGCTGGTCGCGGTGACGGCGCTCGCGCCGCAGGGGCCGTCGTCGTCGCCGGACGGCTCGTCGTACGACGTCAAGCTGCCGTGGTCGAACCCGGAGACGCGCACCGACTCGCGCGGCGCGTTCAAGATCGTGCTGCCGCCGCGTCCGCTGCCCGACGACGGGCTGCGGCTGCTGGTGCGCGGCGGGAACCGGATCGTGGAGTACGGGCTGCGGCGCTCGGACCTGGTCGCAGGCGCGGGGAACGTGGGGCTGCTGCCGCTGGACGAGATCGTCACGCCGCTGCCGCGCAGCGTCGTCTCCCAGCTCGGGGACGTGGTGCTGCCGACGAGCGAGGACGACGTGCTCGCGGACCCGGGCGAGTTCGCGGAGCCGGTGCCGGCGTTCACGCTCGGGCAGGGCGAGTGCGGGCAGTCGTTCCGCTCGAACGCGGGGGTCGTGGACCGGTTCCGGTACTCGATGCTGGTGCGGCTGGTCGCGCCGCAGCTGTCGAACCGGCGGCTCGCGTCGCGGTTCGGGCGCGGCGACAGGTTCGCGTCGCTGTCGGCGAGCACCGTCGGGCTGGGCCGCTACCTGGGTGCGGGCCAGATCGCGGAGGCGATGGGCGAGCTGGGCTCGTGGGAGATCGTCGAGCGGGTGCCGATCGAGCAGCCGATCGACGTGCAGTCGTTCCTGGACCGCGTGGAGACGGACCCGCGGTCGGTGCCGAAGGCCGCGAGCCTCGGCATGGGCTACATCGTCAAGATGCACCAGACGTGGATCCCGCAGGGTCTGTCGCTGGGCGACCTGGTGTACTCGCTGCCGCTCGCGCCGGGTGAGCAGCAGCGCATCGCGATCTCGGAGGAGACCGAGACGCTGTCGGTGCGGGACCTGGAGTCCATGACGGCCGACGAGCAGCAGTCGTACAACGAGCGCGCGGACTCCTCGACGAACGCGGTGTTCCAGTCGGCGTTCGACGAGTCGGCGAGCGGCGGGTCGCGCATGAAGGTCCGCACCGAGGCGGGCAGCTTCGGCGGCGGGCTGGGCATCGGCGCGATGTTCTCCGGCGTGGTCGCCGGCCTCGGCCTGGCGGGCGGGTACTCGGACTCGACGACGACGGGCTCGTCGTCGTCGTGGCAGACCGCGAGCCGCGACTACGTGTCGAACGCGTCGCAGGACTTCCACTCGAGCCTCGCGCGGCAGGCGGCGGCCCGACGACGCTCGTCGCGCACGTCCGTGCGGCTGGCGAGCTCGAGCGAGAGCCGCCAGGTGGTCACGAAGGTCATCACGAACCACAACCACAACCACGCGCTCACGATGATGTACTGGAGCGCGCTGCGGCACTTCGCGGTGTCCAGCCAGGTCGACGACGTGCAGCTCATGGCGTTCGTGCCGCTCGAGCTCGTGCAGTTCCTGCCGACGTTCCAGCCGCGCACGCTGCCGACGGGCGAGTACACGCGCGCGCAGCTCATGGCGCGGTACGACGCGCTGCTGCGCCACCACGACGTCATCGAGCCGCGCGTGCGGTTCAAGCCGGAGCTGACGCGCGGCCTGAAGGTGCTGCGCTCGCTCGCGGGCAACCCGACGATGACGGTCCAGGCGTCGTCGGGCAGCGCGGTGGACATCGTCAACCTCACGGTCACGGGCACGTTCCTGCCGTTCGAGGACGTGTACGTCACGGCGGTCTCGTCGACGGGCGCACGCGTGGGGCCGGTGAAGATGTCCGCCGCGAGCGCGAGCGTCACGACGGGGCTCCCGACGAAGGCCGCGCTGCTGCAGCACCTGCGCGACCGCCGCGCGGGCTCGTTCGAGACCCGCACCGCGGCGCTCACGCTGCCCGACCACATCGCGCGCAGCGAGCTGTCGCGGTTCGAGTTCTCGCGCACGTGGCGCACGTTCAGCTACAAGACCGACCCGCTCGCGGGTGTCGACCTGGGCGCGCTGTCGAACATCTTCGACATCCTGCGCAGCCTCGACGTGACGATGGCGGCCGACGAGCTCGAGCGTGAGCTGGGCGGTCCGGTCGTGTTCGACCCGACCGCGGTGATCGGCCCGCTCGACGTGATCGAGGCGTACAACGGCGCGGGAGGCACGGAGCGCATGCCCGTCGTCATGCCCGTCGCGGCGAAGCGTCTGCCGCCCGAGCTGTCGTTCGCGGACGTGCTGCGCATCGAGGGTCTGCTGCAGCACGTCGTGCAGAACACCGTCGCGTACTCGAAGGCCGTGTGGCAGTCCCTCACGCCCGAGGAGCGCGCCATCATGCTCGAGCAGTACACGATCGGCGTGCCGACGGGCGGCATCCCGGACGCGTCGCAGCAGGTCCCGCTGCTGAACTGCGTGGCGAACGAGGTCGTCGGGTACTTCGGCAACGCGGCGCTCATGCCGTTCTTCATCCCGGCGCCGCTGGCCGAGAAGGTCGGCTTCACGTCCCGGGACATCCAGGAGGCGCTGCTCAAGTTCCACCGGCAGGCGTTCGCGCCGCCGCAGTCGTCGATCACGCTGCCGGCGCGCGGCGTGCTGGGCGAGGCGGTCCTGGGCTCGTGCGCGTCGGCCGAGAAGATCGACCTCACGCGGTTCTGGAACTGGCAGGACTCGCCCGCCGACGAGGCGGAGAAGACCGCCGACGTGGCGACCGCGTTCGGCTCGGCCAACCAGCTCGTCGGCCCGAACGGCGCGCAGGGTCCGGCGTCGCTCGAGTCGAGCCCCATGATCACGATCAACCAGGGCCCGACGGCACTCACGCCGGCCGAGCTGGCGACCGCGCTCATCGCGTCGCAGCCGACGACGAACCTGCCGACGGACCTCACGGGCCTCACGCAGCTCGGGGCGCAGATGAAGGTGCAGACCGAGACCACGGCGGACTCCCTCACCAAGACCATCGCCGAGGCGTCGGGGCTGGCGAAGGCCGCGATGACGGCCGTGACCGGGGCGATCGACGCCAAGAACGGCGGCAAGGACCAGGGCGGCACGGGCTCGGGCGGCACGGGCTCAGGCGGCACGGGCTCAGGCGGCACGGGCTCGGGTGGCACAGGCTCGGGCGGCACGGGCTCGGGCGGCACGGGCGGCGGGTCCGGCGGCTCCGGCTCCGGCGGGTCCGGCAGCGGGTCCGGGGGCTCGGGCGGCAGCGGAGGGTCCGGTGGGTCCGGGGGCTCCGGCAGCCCCGTCGACGGCGGCGCGGCCCCCAGCCTCTGACACGGCACGCGCACGCCTGACCGGCCCGACGACGAACGACGACGAACACGGAGACGAGACGATGTCCGAACCGACCACCACCCCCGCGGCGAGCACCGCCGAGGACCGCGCGATCGACGCGCTCACGAGGATCCTCGACTCCGCGATCTCCCCGCAGATGCTCGAGGCGCAGCAGCTGATCCTGCGTCGCCTGGCGACCGCGGGCGACCTGTTCCCGTCGCGCGTGCCGGCCCCGCTGAACATCACGCAGGTCGGCGGGTACCTCAACCTCATCCAGGACGACGCGGTGATGCGCGCGCAGGTGCTGGCCTCGACGCTCGGCGTCGCGGGCCCGAACCCGACGCCGGGCTTCGACCCGGTGCTCCCCCCGCTGTACCTCACGGCCCGCGTCAACGACCGGCCCGCGGGCGGCGCGCAGGCGGCGATCCCGGTGAGCGTGCAGGTGCGCAGCGACCTGGCGGCCGCGTTCGACGCGGTGCGGGCGGCGCTGCACGCGCAGGGCGCGACGCTGCCGGTGCTGAGCGCGGTGCGCCCGCTGCCGCCCGCGGGCATCGGGGTGCCGGCGCCCGACGACCTGCTGCCGTACCTGGGCCGCGTGCTCGAGCTCGTGCCGTCGACCGCGCTGGTCGACCCGGCGACGGACGCGCTCGCGCTCGGGCAGGAGGGCGGTGCGGGCCCGCAGACGCTGGTGGCGCGCGTGCTCGACCCTGCGGCGCCGGACGCGGGCTCGGTGCCCGAGGCGGCGTGGAGCCTGTGGGACTGCGACGCGACGGCGTGCACGCAGGTCACGGTCACGGGCAGGTTCGTGCGGCTGGCTCCTGTGCTCGAGGGCGCGGGCTGGTACGCCCCGCCGCCGGGTGCGCCGACGTCCTCGTCGGACGCGGGTGCCTGGTACCGGTTCACGAACACGACCGGCCTGGTCGCGGGCGTCAGCCGGTTCGGCGACGAGCTCGCGCTGATGTGGTCGGCGGGGCAGATCGCCGCGTCGAGCGTGCGCGAGAAGGTCGCGGCGGTGTGGGACGGCACGGCGTTCGTGGAGGCGTGACATGAGCGAGGACGCGGGCGGCACGGGGACGGGCGGCGGCACGCGCGGCGGTCCGGGCCGCGACGACGAGGAGCAGCGCGACGCGGGGCGTCCGGCGCTGCGCCCGTCCCAGGTGCGCGCCGCTGCGGCGCGTGCCCAGGAGGCGGCCGCGGCCGGCGGGGGCGACTCGCCCGCGCCGGCCGCCTGGCGCGTCACGTTCTCCTACACCGGCGAGAAGGTCAGCGTGGTCGCGCAGCAGCACGTCGCGATGCTCGCCCCGCCCGACGACCGCGCGCTCGTCGAGGCGGGCTCGCGCGGCTCGTGGGCGGAGGTGCGCGACGCGGACGGCACGGTCCTGTACGCCCAGGTGCTGCACCAGCCGGTCCGCGCGCAGCACGAGGTGCACAACCGGTACGGCGTCGCCCCGAAGCAGGTGACGGCGGACGAGGTGCGCGGCGCGTTCCAGGTCGTCGTGCCGGACCTGCCGGGCGGCGTGGAGCTCGTGGTGCGCGGCCGGGCGGACGTGGACGACGCGGCGCGCAAGGCCCCGCGCCAGCTCGTGAAGGTGCGACTCGGACAGGGGCAGGGCTGATGGGCGTCGCCGACGGTGCGGTCGTCTCGACGACGAAGATCGTCGACCACGGCCCCGACGCGAGCCGCTGGTGCCTGGTCATCCTCGCGGAGGGCTACCGGGCGGCCGAGCTGCCGAAGTTCCGCACGGACGCCGAGGCGTTCGTCGCGCGGTTGTTCGCGACACCGCCGTTCACGGAGATGTGGTGCGCGATCAACGTGTACCGGGTCGACGTGTCGTCGACCGACTCGGGCGCGGACGAGCCCGTGGCGTGCGCCGACGAGCCCGCGCCCGGCACCGGGTCGGGCGCGACGCCGCGCACGTACTTCGACGCGACGTACTGCAACAACGGCATGCGCCGGCTGCTGTACGGCGACGAGGCGCTCGCGCTGGTCACCGCGAGCACCGCGGTGCCGGAGGTCGACGCGACGGTCGTGATCGTCAACAACCCGGTCTACGGCGGCGCGGGCGGCTCGACGGCGTGGTTCTCCACCGCGCCCGACGCGGCGGAGATCGGCATCCACGAGCTCGGGCACTCCGCGTTCCGCCTCGCCGACGAGTACGGCGGCGGCACGACCGGCCCGTGGCCCGGCGGCGAGCCCGTCGAGCCGAACGTCACCACGGACACGGCCCGCGCGACGACGAAGTGGCGCGACCTGATCGCCGCGACCACACCGCTGCCCACGCAGACCCGCGCGCCGCGCCCGTGCATCGGCCCGGACACCGAGGCCGCGAGCCCGGTCGCCGCGGACGTCGTCGGGCTGTTCGAGGGCGGCTCGATCTTCAACTGCGGCATCTACCACCCCATGCACAAGTGCAAGATGCGGCTGCTGAGCGAGCCGTTCTGCGTGGTGTGCCGGCGCGCGATCGCCGCGGTGCTGCAGCCGCACCTGCCCGCGTTCAGCGGCCCGCACACGGGCCGGCAGTTCACGGGGCCGGTCGCGCCGCGACAGACGGTCACGTGGTTCACGTACGACTGGCCGGCGTGCTGGCACACGGTCTGGACGGTCGTGCCGACCTCACCCGTGACGCCCGTGGGCGGGGTGCGATGGGAGGTGCGCGTGCAGCGCACGTCGCGCGAGCGGCTGCAGTACTGGGTCGCGGTCACGAACGAGACGGACCAGCCCGTCACGGTCGACGGTCGCTACGAGGTGGTCGCGACGGTCTGACCGGACGCGCGGATAGGGGATGTCATGCAGGTCGGCACGCAGTTCGCCGGGCCGGTGCCCGCGGGCGCCAGCAAGAAGTGGTTCACGCACTCGTGGCCCGTCGGGGAGCACGTGGTGTGGACGGTGGTCCCGACGACGATCGGCGCCACCGGTGCGCAGGTCGCGTGGGACGTGCAGGTGCAGATGGCAGGCGCGGGCCTGCTGACGTACTGGATCACGGTACGCAACCTGTCCGCGGCCGAGGTGCAGGTCCAGGGCCGCTACGCGGTCCTGACGTGACCTGGTCCCGGCCGCGAGGTTGCTCCGAGGCGCCGCCACCACCGCAGGACGTGTCGGGCCAGCGAGGTTTGGCGACCTTAGGTGATTTACTTGCGCTGGATAAAGTCACCTCAACTTCCAAAGGCGCCCATGGACCCCGTGCTGAACCCGTACACGCCGAACGCGGGCGCCCGGCCCGACGTCGTCGTCGGCCGCGACGACCAGCTCGCCGCATTCGACGTGCTGCTGAAGCGCATCGCCCGCGGCCGCACCGAGCAGTCGATGATCTTTACCGGGCTGCGAGGCGTCGGCAAGACCGTGCTGCTGGGACAGTTCCGGGAGGTGGCACTCACGCAGGACTGGAGCGTGATCGAGTACGAGGTCGTGAAGCACGACGACTCGGCGTTCCGCATGGACATCGCCGCGCGTCTTCGGATGGCGCTGCTCGAGCTGGAGCCACGGACGCGGTGGTCCGACCGGTTCAAGAAGGCCGCGGCGGCTCTGGCGTCGTTCACGGTGTCCGTCGACGCCGAGGGGACCTGGCAGGCCGGCCTGAACGTCGACGCGATCGAAGGGCTCGCCGACCACGGTGACCTGTCGATGGACCTGACTGACGTTCTGCTCGCGGTCGGTGAGGCAGCGCAGGACAAGCGGAGGGGCGTGGTGCTGCTGCTCGACGAGATCCAGTTCCTGAGCAAGGTCCAGCTGGAGTCCCTGATCGTGGCGCTGCACAAGGTGGTCCAGCGCGCGGTGCCCATCACGCTCGTCGGCGCGGGACTGCCGCAGATCGCCGAGCTCGCCGGAGACGCGAAGTCCTACGCCGAGCGGTTGCTCAAGTTCCCGTCGATCGGGAACCTCGAGGAGCAGGACGCCAAGCGCGCCCTGAACGAGCCGGCGATCGCCGAAGGCGTCGAGTACACCGAAGACGCACTCGACCTCGCGTTCGAGTTGACCGGCGGATACCCGTACTTCATCCAGGAGCTTGGGCACGCCGTCTGGGGAGCCGCGAGCACGGCTCCGATCACGCGCGCGGACGTCCAGGACGCGTGTGAGCTCTACGAGGCGAAGCTCGATGCGTCCTTCTTCAGGGTGCGCCTGGACCGTGCGACCGAGCTGCAGAGCGCATACCTCCGCGCGATGGCTCAGCTTGGCCCGGAACCGCAGAAGGCCGGCGAGGTGGCGTCGGTCCTCGGGCGTGAGTCCACACAGCTCGGACCGACCCGCGCCGAGCTCATCGACATGGGACTGCTGTACACGCCGCAGCACGGATACGCCGCGTTCACGGTTCCGCACTTCGACAAGTTCATGCTCCGAGCAATGCCCAACCTCGTGGTCCCGCCCTTGAAGCGCCGGTCCAAGGGTGTCGGCTCGTAGCGCGGGGTATCTCACCCGGCGCCGGGCGGCACCTTCCGCGTGGGGTGGCAGCGAGGCCACCGCGGGAGGCAGCGATGACGACGACGTCCGTGGTGCGCACGAGCGGCCTCGTCGTGCACCTGCTCGACGGCCCGTACGTCACGCGTGACGGCGCGTACGTCGACCTGCCGGACGGGACGCGCACGCTCGTCGTGCTGCTCGCACGCCGCGGCACGCAGGTGGACCGGGGGCGCGCGGCGCACGAGCTGTGGCCGGACTGCGGCAGCGGGCGCGCGCACGGGAACCTGCGCTCCGCGCTGTGGCGGCTCAACCGGTGCGCGCCGGGGCTCGTGGACGCGTGCCGGCGCACGCTGCGGCTCGGCCGGGACGTCGCGGTCGACGTCGCGGACGTCGTGGCGTGGTCGCAGCGCGTCGCGGACGGCTCGGCGGGGGTCGACGAGGTGCTCGACCGGGTCCCGCACGTGGTGCGGCCGACCGTCGAGCTGCTGCCCGGCTGGGACGACGACTCCGTGCTGCTGGACCGCGCGTGGCTGCGCCAGCAGGTGCTGCACGCGTTCGAGCGCGCGGCGGCACGATGGCTGGACGACGAGCCCGCGGCAGCGGCCCAGGTCGCGGCGGCGCTCGTGCACGCCGAGCCGCTGCGGGAGTCCGCGCAGCGGCTGCTGCTCGAGGCGCTGCTGGCCGAGGGCAACCGCGTCGAGGCGCACCGGGCGCTGGACGAGCACCGGCGGCTGCTGCGCCGCGAGCTCGGAGTGGACGTCTCCCCCGAGCTGGACGCGCTGGTCAGGGCCGGTGCGCGGGCCGGTGCGAGGGCCGTCGCCGCGCCCTGATACCGCACGCGACCACATCGTCACGGCCCCTTTCCGCACGGGCGCATGTGGCAACCCACAGACGGACCACAGACCGGCCACGCGGGCGTTCCCGTCCGGTCGGTGCCGCTCCTAGCGTCGAGACGTCCGAATCGTCCCCGACGCAAGGAGCGAGGCCATGAGCACCGACGCACCGCCGCGCACGTCGACCCGGTCCCTGGTGCTGTGCGCCTGCCTCGCCCAGGTGGTCGTCGTGCTCGACACGACGATCATCGCCGTGGCGCTGCCCGACGCGCAGGCCGAGCTCGGGTTCGGCGACGCCGACCGGCAGTGGGCCATCACGGCGTACACGCTCGCGTTCGGCTCGCTGCTGCTCGTCGGCGGGCGCATCTCGCAGGTCCTCGGCGCGCGCACCGCGTTCATGGTCGGCGTCGCCGGGTTCGGCGCGGTGAGCCTCGCGGGCGGGTTCGCGTCGAGCTTCGGCCTGCTGGTCGCGGCGCGCGTCGCGCAGGGCGTGTTCGCGGCGCTCATGGCCCCGACGAACCTGTCCCTGATGAACACCGCGTTCCCCGGCAAGGACGAGCGCGCCAAGGCGTTCGCGATCTTCGGTGCGGTCGCCGGCGCGGGAGCCGCGCTCGGGCTCGTGCTCGGCGGCGCACTCACGCAGGCCGGCAGCTGGCGCTGGTGCTTCTTCGTCAACGTGCCGCTCGCGCTGCTCACGGTGCTGCTCGCGACGCGCGGCCTGCGCGGCACGTCCCCGGCCCGCCGCGGTGTGGTGCTCGAGGACGCCGCGGGTCTGCTGCTCGGGTCGAGCGCGGTGTTCTGTGTGGTCTTCGGGTTCTCCCGCGCGGAGACCCTCGGCTGGGACCACCCGCTCACGATCGGCCTGCTCACGGCCGGGGTGCTGCTCGGGGCCGGGTTCCTGGCCCGCGAGCGCGTCGCGCCCTCGCCGCTCGTGCCGCTGTCGATCGTCACCGACGCGCGCCGCGCGAGCTCGTACCTGACGATCGGGCTCGTCGGGCTCGCGCAGATGGGCTCCTCGCTCTACCTGACGTTCTACCTGCAGCGCGACCTCGGCTACACGCCGCTGCGCACGGGCATCGCGTTCCTGCCGATGGTCGGCGGGCTCGTCGTCGCCGCCGTGGTCTCGACGCGCGTGCTCGTGCCGCGCGTCGGGCTGGCCGCGACGTTCGTCACGGGTGCCGTCGTGCAGGCGGCGGGCTTCGCGTGGATCGCGACGCGCGTCGACGTCGCGACGACCGACGCCGGCCCGCTCGTCGCGCCCATGGTCCTCGCCGGGTTCGGTCTCGGGCTCGTCATGGCGCCCGCGATGTCGTCCGCGACGCACGGCGTCGGGCCCGCGCACTCGAGCATCGCGTCGGCGTTCGCGAACACGAGCCAGCAGCTCGGCGCGTCGCTCGGCGTCGCGTTCCTGTCGACCGTCGCGGCCGACGCGATGACCCGGACCCTGACGTCGGGCGCCGACGAGCTGCGCGCGAGCATCGCGTCGGCCGTCGCCGCCGCGGGCGCCGAGCCCGGGTCCGCGCAGGCCGCCGCGATCCGCGACCAGATGGTCGCGCAGGCCGCCCGGTCCGCCGAGATCTCGGCCTACAGCACCGGCCTGACGGTCCTGGCGCTGATCTGCGCCGCCGTCGCGGTCGCGGTCGTCGCGGTGTTCGCCGCCGACCGCCGCCGCACCCGCACGCCCGACCTCGTCGACGCCGTCGTCTGACCGTCGCCTGACCGACCCGTCAGCCCGACCTCGTCCGCACAGCCCTCCGTCGTACCTCTCGTCCGCACACGCACTCCCTCGACCCCAGGAGGCACCACCGTGACCGTGACGTCCCGCTACCCCGCCACCCCTGCGCAGCGCGGCATGTTCCTGCACCACGCGGCGAACCCCACCGACACCGCGTTCGACCTCGCGTTCGTGTTCCGCATCGAGGAGCCCGTCGACCTGGACCTGCTGGTCGAGGCGACGCGTGCGGTGTTCACCGCGGCGGTCGGGGCGAGCACGTCGTTCGAGCACGGCACGGACGGCGTGACCGCGGTCGTGCGGCCCGGCAGCGCGGTCGTGCGCGTCGTCGAGCTGCCGCCGGACCCGGTCGCGGACCAGGACCGCGATGCACGGATCGCGCTCGAGACCGAGGCGATCGTCGCGTCCGGCCCGATCCCGCCCGGTGCGTCCGAGCAGCTCACGGTGCGCGTGTACCCGGGCGACGGCGTGCACCACCTGACGCTCGTGGCCTCGCACCTCGTCGGCGACGCGTACTCGTTCTACCGCACGGTCGACGCGATCTCGACGCTCTACACGCTGCCGACGGAGGCGTGGCCGCAGGTCCTCGACGGGCTGCGCGACCACCCCGGCACCGTGCCGCCCACGCCCACGTCGCCCGGCGCGGTCGCCCGGTACGGCGAGCTGCTGGCGACCGCGGACGACCTGCGGCACGCCGAGCTCGAGCCGCGGCGCGGCGAGGGCCCCGTCACGGGCACGCACCACCGCTGGTCGCCCGACCCGGCCACCGCCGCCCGCATCCGCGCGAGCGAGACGTGGACGGAGCACGGCGCCGCCACCACGTTCTTCACCGCGTACGCCGCGACGCTGCAGCGGCTCGCGGGCCGCGAGACCGTCGCGCTCGGCGTCCCGCTCGCGGGCCGCGCCGGCCACCGCGCCAAGAACGCGATCGGGTTCTTCGTCAACACGCTCCCGCTGCCGGTGCGGATCGACGCGACGACCACGTGGCGCGAGCTCGCCGCGCAGGTGCGCTCCGGGATCCGGCTGCTGCAGGCCAACCAGGGCCTCGACCTGTCCGGCCCGGACGGCGCGGACCTGCTGGGCGGCACGTTCCACGGCGTCGACAACGCGGTGACGTTCTACAAGCAGAACCTCGTGCTGCAGCTGCCCGGCACGCGCGTCACGTCCGTCCCGCTGCGCCGCGACGCGCTGCCGTACCCGCTGACGGTCACGGCGTCCGACGACGGCGAGCGCATGGAGCTCGACGTCGCGGTGGCCGACCACCTCGAGGCCGCGGACGCGCCCGGGCTGCTGCGCGCCGCGCTCGACGCCCTGACCCGCACGCCCGACGCGCCGGTCGTCCGGGACGTGGTCCTCGTGGACGCCGACGAGCCGCCCGCGCCCGCCGCCGCGCCCACGCGCCGCACGGTCGTCGACGACCTCGAGGACGTCGCGCAGCGCACCCCGCACGCGGTCGCGCTGCGGGCCGGCGGCGTCGACGTCGACTACGCGACGCTCGTCGGACGCGTGCGTGCCACCGCGGCCGCACTCGACGCCGCGGGGGCCTCACCGTTCGTCGTCGTGACGCTGCCGCGCAGCGTCGAGGCGGTCGTCGCGATGCTCGGCGTCATGGCCTCGGGCCGCACGTACGTGCCGGTCGACCCGGCCGCACCGCCGCGCCGCGCCGAGCTCATCCACGCCCGCGTCGCGCGCGAGCTCGACGGCCGCGTGACCGTGCTCGCCGAGCCGGGTGCGCAGCACGTGCTCGCGCAGCGCCCGGACGTCCACCTGCTCGACGGGCACGCCGTGACCCGCGGCGACGGCACCGGGCTGCCGCGCACGCTGCGCCGCGGCACCGACCTCGCGTACGTCATCTTCACGTCGGGCTCCACGGGCGAGCCGAAGGGCGTCGTCGTCCGGCACGACAACGTCACCGCGCTCCTGGACGCCGCGCTCGACGCGGTGCCGCACGAGCCGTCCGACCGGTGGTGCCTGTTCCACTCGCTCGCGTTCGACTTCAGCGTGTGGGAGGTGCTCGGGCCCCTCACGCGCGGCGGCTGCCTCGTCGTGCCGCAGGGCGACGAGGTCGCCAACCCGCAGGCGTTCGCCGCGTTCCTCGCCCGCGAGCGCGTCACCGTGCTCAACCAGACGCCGTCCGCGTTCCGCCGGCTGTCCGACGTGCTGGTCCGCGCCGGCACGACGCTGCCGGACGTGCGGCTCGCGGTGTTCGGCGGCGAGGCCCTGTACCCGCAGGACCTGCGCCCGTGGCTCGACCACGTCGGAGCCGGCACGCGGTTCGTCAACATGTACGGGATCACCGAGACGACGGTGCACGTCACGGCGCGCGAGATCACACCCGTCGAGGCGCGCACGCAGGGCCGCAGCCTCGTCGGCGAGCCGCTCGCGCACCTCGGAGCCGTCGTCGTCGACCCGTTCGGGCGGCTGTGCCCGCCCGGGGTGAGCGGCGAGCTGCTCGTCACCGGCGCGGGGCTCGCGCAGGGGTACCTGGGACGGCCCGACCTCACCGCCGAGCGGTTCCGCACGGTCGTCGTCGACGGGCGGCGCGAGCGCGCGTACGTCACGGGCGACCGTGTGCGGCGCGACGGCGACGGCGAGCTCGTCTACGTCGGCCGGGTCGACGACCAGGTGCAGCTGCGCGGGTACCGCATCGAGCTCGGCGAGGTGACGTCCGCGCTCACCGCGGACGCCGGGGTCGGTGCGGCGGTCGTCCGGCTGCTCGAGCCCGCCGGGACCGAGCCGTTCCTCGCGGCGTGGGTGGTGCCCGCGCCGGGCGGCACGCTCGACGACGAGGCCGTCTCGGCGCTGCGCCGCGCGCTCGGCGAGCGGCTGCCCGCGTACATGGTCCCCGCCGCGATCGTGCCCGTCCCCGCGATCCCCACCAACCAGAACGGCAAGCCCGACCTCGACCGCCTGCCCGCACCGACCGCCGGGCCCGCCGCCCACGCGTCCGCTCCCGCGGACGGGGACGACGAGGACGACGACCTCGCGCACCGGATCGCGCGCGTCTGGCAGGACGTCATCGGCGCCGGCCGCGTCCGCCCGCACGACCGGTTCATGGACGTCGGCGGCACCTCGATGCACGTCATGCAGGTGCACGAACGCCTGCGCACCGGCCTCGGCCTCGTCGACGTCACGCTCGTCGACCTGTTCGAGCACGCCACCCCCGCCGAGCTCGCGGACTTCGTCCTGAGCCGCGCGGACCGCTGACCCGACCACACCCACGGGAGCACGCCCATGACCACGCAGCCCACCCACCGCCAGCACAACCACCGCGAGCACACCCGGTCCGAGCCCCAGCGCGAGCACCACCGCGACTCCGTGAGCGTCGTCGGCGTCGCGCTGCGCGTCCCGGGCGCCGACCACCCCGACGCGTTCTGGGACCTCACGGTCCACGGACGCACGACGTTCGAGCAGGTCGACCGCGACGACTCCCGCGAGGCCGGGTACCGCGACGAGCAGCTCGCCGACCCCGCGTTCGTGCCCGTGCGCTCGGCGCTCGGCGACGTCGCGGCGTTCGACGCGGACGCGTTCGGCATCAGCGCCCGCGACGCCGCGCTCATGGACCCGCAGCAGCGCGTGTTCCTGGAGACCGTGCGGCAGGCGCTCGACGACGCCGGCCTCGGGGTCGACGGCGACGACGACCTGCGGGCGCTGCGGGTCGGCGTGTTCGGCTCGTCGTCCAGCAGCACGTACCTGCCCGGCCCCGTGACCCGCGCGGGCCTGTGGGACGCGACCGACCTCAACTTCTCCGCGATGCTCGCGAACGACAAGGACTTCCTGTGCACGCGGACGAGCTACACGCTCGGTCTGACCGGACCGTCGGTCGTGGTCCAGTCCGCGTGCTCGAGCTCGCTGCTCGCGGTGCACCTCGCGCGCGCCGCGCTGCTCGCGGGCGAGTGCGACGTCGCGGTCGTCGGCGGCGTGTCCGTGTCCCTGCCGCACCTGGGCGGGTACCTGCACCGCGCGGGCAGCATCTTCAGCGCGCGCGGCACGTGCCGACCGTTCGACGCGGCCGCCGACGGGACCGTCAAGGCGCACGGCGCCGCCGCGATCGTCCTCACGCGCACCGCGCACGCTCCCGCCGACCGCGTGTACGTCGAGGTCGCGGGCTCGGCGGTGAACAACGACGGCGCGGACAAGGTCGGGTACCCCGCACCGAGCGTCGCCGGGCAGAGCGCGGTGGTCGCCGCGGCCCTGCGCGACGCCGGCCTGACCGCCGACGACGTGCGGTACGTCGAGACGCACGGCACGGGCACCGCGATCGGCGACCCGATCGAGCTGCGCGCGCTCGCGCTGGCCCGCGGGCTCGGCGACGGGACGACGAGCGCGCCCTGCTACCTCGGCGCGGTCAAGGGCAACCTCGGGCACCTCGACGCCGCCGCGGGCGTCACGGGCGTCATCAAGGCCGCGCTCGTGCTCGAGCGCGGCGTGGTCCCGCCGCTCGCGGGGTTCTCGACCCCGAACCCGCTGCTCACGACGGACGGCTTCGCGTTCCCGACGAGCCCCGTGGACGCGCCGTGGCTCGAGGCGGCCGGCGTCAGCTCGTTCGGCATGGGCGGGACCAACGTGCACGTCGTGCTGCGGCGGCGCGCCGACCGCGCCCGGCGGCCGGCGGTGTGGGGCGGGCGCACGCTGCGGCGCACGCGGCACTGGCTGGACGACGCGGTGGCGACGGCGCCCGTCGCTCCCGCAGCGTCCGCCGGCCTGGGGGCGTTCGCCGCGCCGGTCGCCGTGCCGGTCGCCGCGCCCGTCACGGCCTCGGGGTCCGCCGTCGTCGGCCAGGTCGAGCCGCAGGTGCTCGCGATCGCGCGCAGGCTCCTGGTGCACCCGACGCTCGCCCCGCACGACGACCTCGTCGACGCGGGCGCCGACTCCCTCACGCTCGTCGACCTGCTCGCGACGCTGCGCGACGACGTCGACCCCGCGCTCGAGTTCGCGGACCTCGAGCAGGCGCGCACGGTCGCGGCGCTCGCGGCGACCATCGCGGCACGCCGCACGTCGTCGGACCCCTCGCCCGGGCCCGACGCACCCGCCGCCACCCAGGGGGCCGACGACGCGCGACCCGCGGCGCTGACCGCACCCGTGGGGCTCGTCCGGGTCACCGCGCCGCGCGAGCGGACCGTCTACCTGGTCCACCCCGCGGGCGGCACGACCACCTGCTACGCGGGCCTCGCGCCGCACCTCGACCCGCGGCTCGGCGTCGTCGCGATCGGCTACCCGCCCGAGCTCGTCGGGCACGGTCCGAGCCTGCGCGCGCTCGCCGCGACGTACCTCCAGGCGATCCGGGCGGCGCAGCCCCACGGCCCCTACCTCATCGGCGGGTACTCGTTCGGCGGGAACCTCGCCGCGGAGATGGCGCTGCAGCTCGAGCAGGCGGGCGAGGAGGTCGAGCACCTCGTGATGGTCGACTCGCACCCGCCGCACGCGTACACGTCCGGCGACTGCGGGCCCGAGGACTACCTCGCGGCGTTCCCCGCTCTGCTCCACGCGCTCGTCCCCGGCCTGCGCCTGGGCCCCGGCGTCGCCGGCGCGCGTGACGCGCGGGACGTGCTCGAGCGGGTCGTCGAGCCCGCGTGGCCGACGAGCGTGCGCGACGAGCTCGCGCGGTTCTTCGACATGTGGCAGGAGAACCACCGGGCCCTCAAGCGGTGGACCCCCGACGCGGACCTCACGTGCCCCGTGCTCGTCGTCGAGGCGTCCCGGCCCGAGCCGCCCGAGGTGCTCGACCGCCTCGGCATCGCGCACACGAGCGTGCGGGAGTGGCAGCGGTACGCGAGCAGCCTGGTGGCGTACGCGCCCGTCGAGGGCGACCACTACTCGATCTTCCGCGACGACGACGCGCTCGCGACGATCGCCCGGGCGCTGTCCTCGGTGCTCGACACGGCAGCCGCCGGCCACCACGACCCGGCGCTGGCGGGCACCCGATGAGCGGCGAACGCGCCACGATGCTCGCGGTGTTCGCGGTGCACAACGCCGAGGAGATCGCGTTCGGCGACCGCGGCACGCCGTTCGACCCGGAGCTGCTCGCGCGCGTCGGCCTCGAGCCCGAGGACTACGGACCGCAGCGCATGGCGCTCGCGACCGCCGTGATCACCGCCGCGGTCGCGGCCCTGACCCGGGGGTTGGACGACTCGCCCGGACCCGTGCGGGCCGGTGCCGCGGTCGCCGCGGCCGGTGCGCTCGCGCTCAACGGCGTGAGCCACGTCGGGCGCGCGGCGCGGTTCCGCGAGTACAACCCGGGGCTCGTCACCGCGCCCGCGCTGCTCGTCGCCTCGGCGCGAGCCGCCCGGCACGCCGCGCGCGTCGGCGGGCTGCGGCCGGCCACCACGGCCGCGTGCGTCGTCGCGGGCGCCGTGGTGACGCTGCCGGTGATCGTCGGCTCGCTGCGTGTCGCCCGGGTCCTGCGCCGCTGAGCCCCGGCGCTGCCCCTCGGCCCTCCCTCTGGACCCCCTCCGTACCGCCCAGCCCCACACCCACCGAGAGGAACTCCCATGACCGCCACCCTGATCGACGGGCGCTCGCTCCAGCGCAGCCTCGTCGCCCCCGCCGTCGCCGCCGCGGCAGCCGCCGGGGTCCGGCCCCGCGTGACGCTCATCAGCGTCGACAACCCCAACCCGATGCTGGCCGTCAACCGCGGCCTGCACGTGCGCACCCTGTCGGCGTACGGCATCGACTGCGACGACGTGACGCTCGGCCCCGACACCGTGCTCGACGAGCTGCTCGCGACGATCGCGCTCGCGAACGCCGACCCGGACGTGCACGGGATCATGGTGCTCATGCCGCTGCCCGCGCACATCGGCGTGCGCGACGTGCTGCCGGCGATCGCCCCGGAGAAGGAGCTCGAGGGCCTGCACCCACGGCACTCCGCGGGCCTGCTCGCGTCCAACGTGCGCGAGGACGACGCGGTGCTGCCGCTCGTCGGCGAGGCCGTGCTGCTCGCGCTCGCGGCCAGCGACATCCCGGTCGAGGGCCGCACGATCGTGCTGCTCACCGAGACCGGGCTCATGGCGAGCAACCCGGTCGCGAACGTCGTCGCACGCGTCGCCGCGCCCGCATTGCTGCCGCTGTCCGCACCGTTCTCGCTCGTGCCGATCGACCACCCGCAGGCGCGCGAGCTCACCCGGACCGCCGACGTGCTCGTCGTCAGCCTCGAGCACCCCGAGGTCGTCACGGCCGACTGGGTGCGGCCCGGCGCCACCGTCATCGACTTCAACCCGATGCTCGTCGGCACGACGACGCGCGAGGACGGGACCGTGGTGCCCGTGCTGCGCGGCGGCGTCGCCACCGAGGACGTGGCCCGCGTGGCCGGCGCGATCATGCCCGTGCCGGGCGGGATCGGTCCCGTGATGCTCGGTCTGCTCATGCGCAACGCCGCCCGCGCGGCGACCCGCACCGCCGCGCTGCCGGTCTGAGCACGCGATTCACCCCGGCGTCGACCCCAGGCGTGTCCGCGGTGCGGGCTAGTCTGAGGCCGACGTCGAGGGGGGAGTCGTCGTGTTCGTGCGCGAGCAGGAGCTGGCGCGCGTGCAACGTGCGTGCGACGCCTCGGAGATCGCGATCGTCGTCCGGGGCCCGCGCGGGTCCGGACGGACGACGTTCGCGCGCGAGGCCGTCGAGCGGTTGCCGCGCGCTTTCGACGTGCGCGCGAACCCCAACGAGTCGTCGTGGCCGTTCGCGGGCATCTCGTCGCTGCTGTACGCGATCGACGACGAGCGCTGGCGGCACCTCGCGCTGTCGCTGGGGTCCGCGGCGGACCTCGACGTGGTCGTCGTCGCGCACCGCATCCTGACGCTCCTGCACGAGCACGACGCACCCGCGACCGTGCTGCTCGTCGACGACGCGGACCTGCTCGACCCGCAGAGCCGCGCCGTCGTCGGGTTCCTCGCGCGGCGGCTCGCCGGGACGGGGCTGCGGCTCGTCCTGCTCGTCGAGAACCGCCCGCCCGAGCTCGACGGTCTCGACGAGGTCGTGCTCGCGCCGCTCGACGCGCGCCGCACGCGCGCGCTCGTCGCGCACCTCGCGCCCGCCCGGCACCACCCCGCGGTGCTCGACGTGGTCGCGCACCGCAGCGGCGGGTCCCCCGCCGACGCCGCGAACCTGCTCGCGGGCCTCACGCCCGCGCAGGCCGCGGGCAGCGCGCCGCTCGAGCTGCCGCTGCGTCCCGGCCACGCCGAGCACGTCGTGCGACGGCTCGCCCAGCTCCCGCCCGCGCAGGCGGCTCTCGTCGAGCTGCTCGCGCTCGCGCCGCGCACCCACGCGGGCGACCTGACCGGCAGCGACGAGCTCGAGGTGGTGGACGAGCTCGTCGCGGCCGGCTGGGTCGCGCGCGACGGCGCGTGGCTGAGCCTCACGCGGGAGCCCGTGCGCTCCGCGGTGTTCCACTCGACGAGCGCGCGCCGCCGCCGCGAGCACCACCGCCGCGCGGTCGAGCACGTGAGCGACCCGTACGCGAGCGACTGGCACGCGAGCTTCGTCGACCCCGGCCCGCGTGCCGCCGAGGCGCTGCGCCGCGCCGCGCTCGGGCTGCTCGCCGAGGGGTCCCCCGACGTCGCGTTCGAGTACGTCGAGCGCTCCCTGCTGCTCGCGCAGCCCGACGCGCGCGGCGCCGACCACCTGCTCGTCGTCGCCGCCGCGTACTTCTACCGCGGCCACCTGGAGATCGCGCGGCGCTACGTCGACATCGCGGAGTCCGTCGAGGAGGCGTCGCCGCACTCGCGGCTCGTCGTCGCGAGCCTGCGCGTGCGCATCGAGTACGTCGCGTCGCAGAGCCTGCTCACCGCGCTCGCCGAGCGCGCGCTCGAGCTGCACGGCGCGTCCGCGCCCGACGAGTCCGTGCTGCTGCTCGCGCTGCTCGCGACGTACAGCACCGAACGTTGGGAGCTCACGCGCGCGGCCGAGTACCTGGCGCGCATGGACGCGCTGCTCGGCGTCGCGCACGAGCCCGCGCACACCGTCGCCGAGAGCGCCGCGATCCTGTTCGACGCGATGTCCAGCGCCCGCGCGCGCTCGCGCAGCACCGCCGTCGCCGTCGAGGTCGGCACGAACCCGTCGGCGGCGACCGCGCTCATGACGCGTGCCCGCGCCCTGACGTACGCCGAGCGGTACGACGAGGCGCGCGACCTGTTCCGCACGCTGCTCGCGTCCCCGGCGGCGGTCGACCCGCTGTGGGTCGTGACCACGCGCCTGTACGACGCCGACAACGACCGCCTCGCGGGTGACCTGCGCGCCGCGACCGCGACCGTCGCCGCGCTCGTCGAGCAGGACGAGCTGCCCCACGTGCACCGGCCCTACCGCCTGTTCCACGAGCTCTGGTACTTCCACGAGACGGGCCGCACCGACCGCGCGCGCGAGTGCGAGGACGAGCTGCTCGACATCTCCCGCGGCAGCCGCAACCCTGCGATCTCCGCGCGCGTCGACGCCTACCTCGGGGCGCGCGCCCTGCACGCCGGGGACCTCGACGAGGCCGCCCGCGCGCTCATGCGGTGCCGCATGGTCTCCGCCGGGCCGCCCGGCCCGCACCTGTACCGGTGCGACGCCGACCTCGTCGAGGTGCTCGTGCGCACCGGCAACACCGCCGCGGCGCGCACGATCGTCGACGACCTCGCGCGGCGGTCCGCGTCCGCGTCGTCACGCTGGTCCGCGCTCGCGCTCGCCCGCTGCCGTGCGCTGCTCGCACCGGACGACGAGGCCGTGCGCGCGTTCGAGGACGCCGCCGCGATGTCCGGGCCGCGGGACTGCGACTACGAGCTCGCACGCACCCTGTCCGCGTTCGCGGTGCGGCTCGACGCGCTCGGGGCGGGCGAGCGCGCCGAGCGGGTGCGCGAGGACGCGGCCGCCACGTACCGGCGCATCGGGCTGCCGTGGTGGGCCGGGGACCTCGTCGGGTCCGACGAGGGTGCGCTCGCCGCCGCAGGCTCAGCGGCGGGGCTGCCCGTGGCCGGGGCACGCTCGTCCGCCGCGCAGCCGGGTGCGCGGTCGTCGGACCTCGTCGCGGCGCTGTCGGACGCCGAGCGGGACGTCGTCGAGCTCGTCGTCGCGGGGCTGCGCAATCGGGAGATCGCGGCGCAGCTGTTCCTGTCGGTGCGGGCGGTGGAGTCGCGGCTCACGGCCGTCTACCGCAAGGTCGGCGTCCGCTCCCGAGCCCAGCTCGTCTCCGTCCTCACCCACCCCTGAACCCCCTGACCCCTCCGGTCCACCCCGCCCTTCCTCCGGCTCTGACGCCGCCGAGCCGGAGCAACCCCGGGGTCGACCGCGCTTCGATGTCGCCGACCCCGCCATCGCTCCGGGAAAGGGCGGGCTGAGCCGGAGCAACCCCGGGGTCGGCGGTCGAACCGCACGCCGAGACCGTCGTTGCTCCGGGTCCGGGGGTCGGGAGCCGGAGCAACCGCGGGGTCGTCGGAGGGGACTCTCCGGGGGCGCGGTGCCGGACGGGGACGTGATGAGGGGCCGGCCCGTCCCCCGACGGCCGGCCCCACGGAGGCAACACTGCGTAATCCGGACCGAATCAGTCAAGTAATCGCATCACGCGGCTCACGATGCGAGACGACGGCCGATCTGCCTGCGCGTACGTCAGACTCGACGTGTGATCGACGTGCTCTCCTCCGCCGGTCCGCCCGGCACGCGCCCCGAGGGCACGTGGCACTGGCTGCCCGAGCAGGCCGACGCGCCCTCGGCGGCCGACCTGGATCGGGCGCGCACCGAGGCCGAGGCGCTGCTCGCGGACCACGGCGTCACGTACGGCGCGGCCGACGAGCTCGAGCCGTGGCGCCTCGACCCGACGCCCGTCGTGCTCGGCGAGGACGACTGGTCGGGCCTCGAGGCCGGGATCACCCAGCGCGCCGAGCTGCTCGACGCCGTGCTGCAGGACCTGTACGGCGCGCGGCGCCTGCTCACCGACACGCTCCTGCCGCCCACCGCCGTCGTCGCGCACCCCGGGTTCCTGCGCGCGGTCGACGGGCTGCGCCTGCCGGGCGGGCGCGAGCTCGTCCTCGCCTCGACGGACCTCGCGCGCGACGACGACGGCACGTGGCTGTCCCTCGCGGACCGCACGCAGGCGCCCTCGGGGGCCGGCTACACGATGGAGGGCCGGCGCGTCGTCGCGCAGGTGCTCGCGAGCGTCTACCGCGCGACCCCGATCGCGCGGCTCGGGCCGTTCTTCCGCGCGCTGCGCCAGACGCTGCACGACGTCGCGCCCCCGTCCGCGAGCGCGCCGCGCATCGCGCTGCTCACGCCCGGCCCGGGCTCCGACACGGCGTTCGACCAGGCGTACCTCGCGTCGATGCTGGGTCTGCCGCTGGTCGAGGCGTCCGACCTGGTGGTGCGCGACGGGCGGCTGTGGGTGCGCGCGCTCGGCGGCACCGAGCCCGTGGACGTGCTGCTGCGGCGGGTCGACGCCGCGTGGTGCGACCCGCTCGACCTGCGCTCCGGCTCACGGCTCGGCGTGCCCGGCCTGGTGCGCGCGGTGCGCGGCGGCACGCTCTCGGTGGTGAACCCGCTCGGCTCGGGCGTGCTCGAGAACCCCGCGGTCCTGGCGGCGCTGCCCCGGCTCGCGCGCACCGTGCTCGACCAGGACCTGCTGCTGCCGTCCGCGCCCACGTGGTGGTGCGGCGAGGCCTCGTCGCTGTCGCACGTCCTGGCGCACCTCGACGAGCTCGTCGTGCTGCCGCTGTCCCGCGAGCAGGACGCGGTGCTCGGCTGGACGCTCGACGCCGCGGCGCGCGAGGAGCTCGCGGCGCGGATCGCCGCCGAGCCGTGGCAGTGGGCGGGGCAGGCGCGCGTGGGCGGCGGCGCGGTCGTCGAGCCTGTGGGGCCCGACGAGGCAGCGGGGTCCGACGAGGCAGCGGGGCCGGGCGCGGCAGCGGGGTCCGGCGAGCCGGCGCGGCCGGTCGGTCCGGGCGTCGGGGTGCTGCGCACGTTCGCGGTCGCGCACCGCGGCACGTACACGGTCATGGCCGGCGGGCTCGCGCGCGTCGCGCACGGACCCGTCGTGTCGTCGCGGACCGGCGCGGTCGCGAAGGACGTGTGGGTGCTGTCCGGCTCCACGCCCGACGCCGCGCCCGAGGCACCCGAGGGCGTCACCGAGGTCGCCGCGGCACGCCGCACCCGCCTGGGCGTCTCGTCGCGCACCGCCGAGAACCTGTTCTGGATGGGCCGCTACGCCGAGCGCGCCGAGGACCAGGCGCGCGACCTGCGGGTCGTCGTCGACCGGTGGGACGACTTCCACGGGCGCCCGCGCTCGGCGGGCGGTCGCGCGCTCGCGGTGCTGGTCACCGCGTTGGTCGACGAGCTGCACGACCCCGACGCCGCGTCCGAGCAGCCCGCGCCGACGCTCCGGGAGATCGCGCTCGACCGCGGCCTCGAGGGGTCGATCGCCGCGTCCGTGCGCGGCCTGGGCCAGGCCGCGGCCGCGGTGCGCGACCAGCTCTCGACCGACACGTTCGGACCGCTCGCACGCATCGAGCGCGCACTGCGCTCCGAGCGCGCCCGCCAGCGCATCCCCGAGGGCGGGCTCGACCTCGGCGTCGACCACGTGCGCGCCGCGACCGCCGGCCTGCGGCCCGTGCTCGACCGCACGCTCGAGGGTCTGCTCGCGGTCGCCGGCACCATCGCCGAGGGGCTCGTGCGGGACGTCGGCTGGCACCTGCTCGACGCGGGCCGGCGCCTGGAGCGCGCGCAGCACGTCGTCGCGTCGCTGCGCCGCACGCTCGTCGGGCCCGACACCCGGACCGTCGAGGCGCACCTCGTGGACTCCGTGGTGCTCGCGCACGAGTCCTCGATCACGTTCCGCCGCCGGTACGGCGACCACACGGGCGTGCCCGCGGTGCTCGACCTGCTGCTGCTCGACGAGAGCAACCCGCGCTCGCTCGCGTTCCAGCTCGACCGGCTCGCGCACGACCTCGCCGGCATCCCGATGCGAGCCCGACCGACCGACGAGCGCGACCGGCTGCTCGCGCAGGTGCGCGACCTCGTCGCCGAGCTCGACCCGGCCGCGGCCGCCGCGATCGACGAGAACGGGCGGCGCACCCGGCTCGCGGAGCTGCTCGACTCGATGCACTGGCGCCTGCTCGCGCTCGCCGACGAGATCGAGGCCGTGCACTTCGCGCGGCCCGTCGCCGCACGCGCGCTCGACGACCCGTGGGACGCGGGCGACGAGGAGGACGTGCCGTGAGCCGCACGTACGACCTCGTGCACCGCACGACCTACACCTACCCGCAGGAGGTCACGGACTCCTACGGCCGCACCGTCATGACGCCGCGGGACCTGCCCGGGCAGACGGTCCTGAGCAGCCACGTCGAGGTCGACCCCGCGCCCGCCGACACGGCCGTGCAGCACGACTACTTCGGCAACCGCACGACGTTCTACGCGGTCACGCAGCCGCACACGACGCTCGTCGTGACCGCGCGGTCGACCATCGAGATCACGCGCGTGCAGCCCGACGCGGACGCCCTCCCGCAGGTCGCGTGGGACGAGGCGGCCGAGGTGGTCGCCACCGGGTCGG
This sequence comes from Cellulomonas palmilytica, assembly GCF_021590045.1. NCBI lineage: Bacteria > Bacillati > Actinomycetota > Actinomycetes > Micrococcales > Cellulomonadaceae > Cellulomonas > Cellulomonas palmilytica. The sequence goes on from NZ_CP062221.1 coordinate 558,585, forward strand.
CGGCCGCCGCGTTCTCGTCCGACGTGCTGGTGCAGGTCCGCGAGATGGTGCTGCCGTCGACGCACGTGACGTTCGTCGACGAGGTACGCGCGTGGGCGCAGCCGTCGTTCGAGCCCGGGCGGCCGCTCGCGCAGGTGGTCGTCGACCTGTGCCACCGCATCCGCCGCGAGCTCACGTACCGCACCGGGTCGACGACCGTGCACACCACGCAGCGCCAGCTCCTCGCGCAGCGCGCGGGTGTCTGCCAAGACTTCGCGCACCTGATGATCGCCGCGCTGCGCCTGCACGGCGTGCCCGCGCGGTACGTCAGCGGGTACATCGAGACGCTCCCGCCGCCCGGGCGCGAGAAGCTGCGCGGCGCGGACGCGTCGCACGCGTGGGTCTCGGTGTGGGTCCCGGGCGCCGGGTGGGTGGACGCGGACCCGACGAACGACCAGCTCGTCGACGACCGGTACGTGGTGCTCGGCTGGGGCCGGGACTACCACGACGTGCCCCCGCTGCGCGGCGTGATCTTCACCGAGGGGCGCGGGTCGAAGCTCTCCGTGCAGGTCGACCTGGTGCCGTCGGGGTCGCCCGCGTTCGAGTGAGCAGCGGGGCCAGCGTGGGTCAGCAGGGGTCAGCGGGGGGTCAGCAGGGATCAGCGGGGGTCAGCGGGGATCAGCGGGGCGGCACCGAGCGGCGCGTGAGCTCCTCGGGCCGCACCAGGAAGCCGCCCTCGTCGACGACCGTGCCCCCCGCCGCCCGCCACAGCGCGGCCGTGACGCGCGCGATCGTCGGCGCCACGCGCTGGCGCGCGATCGCGGACAGCGACGACTCCGGGTCCTCCCCGTCGGCCGGCCGCCAGCGCACGTGGTACGCCCACGGGCCGTACTCGCGCCAGTCGAGCGTGGCGAGCACCGCGGGCACGTCGTCGGAGCGCGCCGAGCGCAGCGTGACCGTGCCGTCGTAGTCGAACACCGCGGTCACCGCGCACTCCTGGGGGACGCCGCCCGCGGGGGTCGGCACCTCGGTGGGCGAGACGCGCGCGCCGACCATCGCGGGCCGCACGAGCGGCAGCACGTCGCGCGGCGCGAGCGGGACGGGCGACCACAGGGTCAGGCCCGGGGCACCGTTCGGGTCGGGGACGACGACCTGGCCACGCGCCGCGGGCACGAGCAGACCGCCCGCGTGCCGTGCGGCGGCGGTGCACCACGCGCTCACCTGCGGCGTCGCGGGCCCCTCGATGCCGTAGAGGTCGAGCGCCCCACCCGCGCGCAGACCTGCCGCGCGCACCTCGTCGGACGTCAGCCGACGCGGCCCGACGAGCACCGCACCGGCCACGGCGAGCCGACCCGGCACCGAGCTCGCGGGTTCCTGCACGACGATCCCGCGGAACCGTGCGCCCGTCATGGGCCGGGCCGTGGGTGCGGCGGACGCGGGCTCACGCTCCCACACGGCGTCGGCGAACCAGGCGCGCGCGAGAGCCAGGACGTCGGTGCCCTGAGGCAGGGCCAGAACGTGCTGGTCAGTGAGCTCGACGGGCAGCGAGACGTCCATGGGAGCGAACGCTAGGGCAGCGATGCTGCGCGTGTGTTTCGTCTGTGTCAAAAGGTGCGAGTGACACGTTTCGGCTGGTCATCCACCGGTCGTCCACCCCTCGCGGCGTCTCGTCCACCGGTCGTCCGACGTTCGTCCACAGGCGTCGTGCGGAGATACCCACGGGTGTGGGAAAGCCTGTGGATAACTGTGGACGGGTCAGGCGTGCACGTCGTGCAGGTGGTGCACCACGTCGTGCAGGAAGTACTGCCCGAGCGTCCCGACCGTGAAGAACGACCCGTTCGACCGGCGCCCCGTGCGCTCCCACGCGTCGTGCGGCACCTCGTCGAACGCCGCCGCCGTCGCCTCACCTGCCTCGACCAGCTCGTCGGCCACGACCGCCGGGTCCTGCAGGTCGTACCGGTCCTCGACGGCCGTCGCGTCCTGGTCCCAGTTCTCGAACAGCGGGTCGTCGTGCTCGAGCATGAGCACGAGCCGCTCGCCGAAGATGCGGAACACGTCCCGCACGTGCGCGCCGTACTCGAGCGCCGACCACACCCCGGGCGCCGGACGCTCCCGCGCGTCCTCCCGGCTGAGCGCCGAGACGTAGCGGGGCAGCAGGTCCCGCACCGTCGCCCCGATCTGCCGCGGGTCGACGTCCGCGGCGGTGAACCCGCACTCGCCGCACCGCTCGTACAGCACCCAGGTCCAGTCCTTCTCGTCGGGCACGATCGTGTCGGGTTCGCTCATGCCCCCGCACGCTAGCAACGCGCCCCGTCGACGACGAGAGGTCTGTCCGCCCTTTTCTCACCCCGTCCCTGCCACGCGGTCACAGGACCGCGGCCGCGTGCAGCGCCGCGTACTCCTCGTCGGTGAGGAGGCGGGAGCGGATGAGGAAGCGCACGCCCTCGGGCGCCTCGAGGCTGAACCCCGCGCCGCGGCCCGGCACCACGTCGATCGTCAGGTGCGTGTGCTTCCAGTACTCGTACTGCGCCCGCGTCATCCACACGGGCACGGTGACCGGCCCGGACTCGTCGTCGCCGACCTCCAGGTCGCCCAGGTGCTCGTCGACGTCACCCGTCAGGAACTCCCCCGCGGGGTAGCACATGGGCGACGAACCGTCGCAGCACCCCCCGGACTGGTGGAACATCAGGTCGCCGTGCTGCGCGTGCAGCGTCCGCAGCAGCGCGGCCGCCGCGGGCGTCACCGCGACGCGCTCGACCTCCGTGGCCATCGTCGGCCTCCTTCCTCCTGCCAGCATGCGCCGCGGGGCCGCGTGCCGCCCGACGAGGGACGGCACGCGGCCCGCAGCACCGGCCGGCTCGCCGGCCGCAGGACGCGTCAGAAGAAGCCGAGCTTGGTGCCCGAGTAGCTCACCAGCAGGTTCTTGGTCTGCTGGTAGTGGTCGAGCATCATCTTGTGGTTCTCGCGGCCCACGCCCGAGCCCTTGTAGCCGCCGAACGCCGCGGCCGCCGGGTACGCGTGGTAGCAGTTGGTCCACACACGGCCCGCCTGGATCTCACGCCCCGCGCGGTACGCCGTGGCCTGCTCGCGCGACCACACCCCGGCACCCAGGCCGTACAGGGTGTCGTTCGCGATGGTCACCGCGTCCTCGAAGTCCGTGAACGACGTGACCGCGACGACCGGCCCGAAGATCTCCTCCTGGAAGATCCGCATCGAGTTCTTGCCCTCGAACACCGTCGGCTGCACGTAGTACCCCTCGGCCAGGTCGCCGTCGAGGTGCGCGCGCTCGCCACCCGTGAGCACCTTCGCGCCCTCGGCCTTGCCGATGTCGATGTACGACAGGATCTTCTCGAGCTGGTCGTTCGACGCCTGCGCGCCGATCATCGTCTCGGTGTCGAGCGGGTCGCCCTGCTTGATGGCCTGGACGCGCGCGATGCCGTCGGCCAGGAAGTCGTCGTAGATCGACTCCGCGATCAGCGCACGCGACGGGCACGTGCACACCTCGCCCTGGTTGAGGGCGAACATCGCGAAGCCCTCGAGCGCCTTGTCGTAGTAGTCGTCCTTCGCGCGCGCGACGTCCTCGAAGAAGATGTTCGGGCTCTTGCCGCCGAGCTCGAGCGTCACCGGGATGATGTTCTGGCTCGCGTACTGCATGATCAGCCGGCCCGTGGTCGTCTCGCCCGTGAACGCGATCTTGCGGATCCGCGACGACGAGGCCAGCGGCTTGCCCGCCTCGACACCGAACCCGTTGACCACGTTGACCACGCCCGGGGGCAGCAGGTCCGCGATCAGCTCCATGAGCAGCAGGATCGACGCGGGCGTCTGCTCGGCGGGCTTGAGCACCACGGTGTTGCCCGCCGCGAGCGCCGGCGCCAGCTTCCACGTCGCCATGAGCAGCGGGAAGTTCCACGGGATGATCTGCCCGACCACGCCCAGCGGCTCGTGGAAGTGGTACGCGATCGTGTCCTCGTCGATCTCCGAGATCGACCCCTCCTGCGCGCGGATCGCGCCCGCGAAGTAGCGGAAGTGGTCGATCGCGAGCGGGATGTCCGCGGCGAGCGTCTCGCGCACGGGCTTGCCGTTCTCCCACGACTCCGCGACCGCGATCATCTCGAGGTTCGCCTCGATGCGGTCGGCGATCTTGTTGAGGATCACGGCCCGCTCGGTCGCGGACGTGCGACCCCACGTGCGGGCCGCGCCGTGCGCCGCGTCGAGCGCGCGCTCGATGTCGTCGCCGTCGCCGCGCGCGACCTCCGTGAACGTGCGGCCGGTCACGGGGCTCGGGTTCTCGAAGTACCGACCGGCCTTCGGGGCGACGAACTCGCCGCCGATCCAGTGGTCGTACCGCTCGCGGTAGGTGGCGGGGCTTCCGGTCGTGCCGGGTGCTGCGTAGACGGTCATGGCGTCTGGCTCCCTTCCGGGTGCGCGGGCGCCCAGGGGGTCAGACGCCCGGACACGGCGTCGTTGCCGCGTCACCGCGACGCTAGGCACCGCAGGGTTGCAACACCGTTGCACCCTGCGCGACCCCCGTCGTCGTCCGAGGGGAGATCACAGCGGGCGCGCGTCGCGGCGAGCCCGGTCCGTCACCGGCCCATGAACCGCACCGGACATGACGTCGACGCTCACGCCGAGCAGCGACTCGAGCTCGTCGACCAGTCCGAGGAGGTCGATGAGATCCGTCCCGTCCTCGAACGTGACCATGAGGTCGAGGTCGGAGCCTGGGACGTCGTCCCCGCGCGCGACCGAGCCGACGACGAGCGGATCGCGCCCCCGTGCCGGGCGATGACCTCGCGCACCCGCTCTCGCTCGCGGTCCAGGGCAGCGGACGGCCGACGCCTCGAAGGGGCGTCGTCTCATCCGCGTGCATGCGTGGACCGTCTCGTACCGGACGCCGTCATGCCGCCAGGGCGGCCTTGAGGAAGGCGATGTCCTCGGCCTGGCCCTCGGCCGGGGTCTCGACGACCGCGTCGCAGCCCGCCTCGCGCACGACGTGCGCGATGAGCTCGGGCGGGATGGTGCCGCGGGCGAAGTTCGCGTGGCGGTCCCGGTTGGAGCCCGCCTCGTCGCGCGAGCTGTTCGCGTGGACCAGGTCGATGCGGCCGGTGATCGCGGTGATCTTCTCGACCACGGTCTCCAGGTCCAGGCCCGACGCCCAGGCGTGGCACGTGTCGAGGCAGAAGCCCACGTCGTACCGGCCGATCGCGTCCCACAGCTGCGCGATGGCCTCCAGGGTCCGGGCGCACGCGTTCTCGCCGCCGGCGGTGTTCTCGACGAGCACGCGCACGGGGTAGGTGGCGCGCTCGAACGTCTTGCGCCAGTTGTCGACGCCGACCGCGAGGTCGTCGCCCGCGCCGACGTGCCCGCCGTGCACGATCAGCCCGCGCGCGCCGACGGTCGCGGCGGCCGCGCTGTGCTGGGCGATCATGTTCCGGCTCGGGATGCGGATGCGGTTGTTGGTCGACGCGACGTTGACCAGGTACGGCGCGTGCACGTAGACGCCGAGCCCGCTCGCGAGGATCGCGTCCGCGTCCTCGCGCGGCGCGGGCTTCTTCCAGCCCTGCGGGTCGGCGAGGAAGATCTGCACCGCCTCCGCGCCGGCCGCGGAGGCCGCCGCCACCGGGTCGTCTTCGCGTGCGTGAGCACCGATCAGCACCACGTCGTCACCCTTGTCCTCGTCGTCCAGCGTCTCGTCGTACCCGATCGTGCCGTCCCGCGGCCCCGCGCGCGGGTCCCGCGCGGCGGGTGAGACCGCGTCGCTCGTGCCGCCGACGCTAGACGCGACCCCCGACACGCACCCGCCGGCCGGCTCGCACGCGTCTCACCTGCGAGGACGGTAGTTGACAGCGCAACGACCTGCCGGAAGCGTCCCCTTCGTCACCCGCCCCGCCGGCCCGGGAGCCCCGCATGAGCACCGTCCTGTGGATCCTGCAGATCCTGCTCGCCGTCGCGTTCGTCGCGACCGGGCTCCTCAAGGCCACGCAGCCGCGCGAACGGCTCGAGTCGTTCCAGCCGTGGGTCGAGGAGTTCCCGACGCGGACCATCCGGCTGATCGGCGTCGCCGAGCTCCTCGCGGCGCTCGGGCTCGTGCTGCCGGCGGCCACCGGCATCCTGCCGGTCCTCACGCCCCTGGCGGCGACCGGGCTCGTCGTCGTGATGCTCCTGGCCGCGCGCGTGCACGCGCGGCGCGGCGAGCGGCAGGCCATCGTCGTCAACGCCGTGCTCCTGGTGCTCGCGGCGGTCGTCGCGTGGGGCCGGTTCGGGCCGTACGCGCTCTGAGGTCAGCGCGCGGTGAGCGACGTCTCCAGGCGCCGCAGCTGCGCGCACGCGCGCAGGTGGCTCGCCGACCCGGCGGGGCTCGACGCCGCGAGCGCGCGCCACGCGTCGTAGTCGTCGGCGCCCTCGTCGGACGCCGCCCACCGCACGATCACGCGCGGGTCGCGTGACGCGAGGACGGCCGCACGCACCTCGTCGGACACCGCGTCCCGGACCCGCTGGACGCCCGGCGACGACGAGCGCGGCAGCACCGGACCCGTGTAGGACGCGACGGCCTGCGCGACGTCTCCCAGCGCGAGCGCCTCGCGCACCGCGTCCACGTCCGTGCGCACGGCGCGCGTCAGCCGGTACGGGCGCGACGCGCTGAGCAGCGGCCCGACCGCCCGGCGCAGCCGCGACACCTCGGCGCGCACCGTGACGCCCGACAGCTCGGACTCCGTGAGCAGCACCGCGAGCTCGTCGCCCGTCAGGCCCGCGGGGTGCTCCGCGAGCAGCAGCAGGATCTCCGCGTGCCGGCCCGACAGGCGGTGGGCGGAGCCGTCGACGACGAGCGTGCCGCCCTGGCTGCCGAGCACGCGCAACGTGGGCGCGGGCGGGCCGGCCGGCGTGCTCGTCGCGATGCGGCCGACCGTCGCCTCGACCGCGGTGGCGGTCGCTCGCACGAGCTGCATCGCGATGGGCGTCGCGACGATCGGCCCGCCCGTGATGTCGAGGACGCCGAGCATCCGGCCCGACGCGTCGTGCACGGGCGCGGCCGCGCACGAGAACGCCTGCACGGGCCGCGCCCAGTGCTCGGTCCCGACGACCTGCACCTCACGGTTCGTCGCGAGCGCCGTGCCCGGCGCGTTGGTGCCCGCGCAGTCCTCGCTCCACACCGCGCCCTCGACGAACCCGACGCCGCTCACCGCGCGCCGCACGCCCGCGTCCCCCTCGACCCACAGCAGCCGCCCGGACGGGTCCACGAGCGCCGCGACCCACTGCGGGTCCGCGTCGAGCAGCAGGTGCCGCACCACGGGCAGCGCGTCGGCCAGCGGGGTCGCGCGGCGCAGGCCCGCGAGGTCGTTCGCGGACACGTCGACGCGCGGCGCGGGGTGCTCCGGGTCGACTCCGCTGCGGCGGCTGCGCCGCCAGGACTCGGCGACGATGCGGCGGACCGTGCCGGTCACGCGGCCGGTGCTGACGAACGCGTCCTGGACCGCGCGGGCGTCGGGCTGGTCGGTCGTCGTCGACACGCGCACCTCCGTCCGCCTCGGCGGCGCGCGGCAGGGCGCGAGGTCGGCCGCGTCGCCGATCGCCACGAGTGTAAGGACGAAAGTCCCGGGGTGACAGGCCGGGCGCCGTGGCCTCGGCACACGCGCCGGGCCCGGAGCGCCCGGGGTGCCCTGGTATGGCCCTGACCTGCAGACACGCTGTTTCTGACATGTTGTGTCAGACTGTCAGCATGCCCAAGATCATCGGCGGGTCCCTGCACGAGCACCGCGAGCAGACCCGGCAGAAGCTGTTCGCGGCGCTGTCGACCCTCATGACGGAGCGCGGCTTCGACGCCATCACCCTCGCCGAGATCGCCGCCGCCGCCGGAGTCGGGCGCACCGCGGTCTACAACCACTTCCCCGACAAGGAGGCGCTGCTCGTCGGGTTCATCACCCACGAGACCGAGCAGTACGCCGCCACCCTGCAGCGCGCGCTCGACGACCTCGACGACCCGGTCGAGCGCCTGCGCACCTACGTCAGCCAGCAGATCCAGCTCAAGCGGATCTACCACATCGCCCCCGGACCGGACCTGCGCAGCGTCCTGTCACGCCAGACGCAGGCCCGCGTGCGCGAGCACGTCGTCGTCGTCGAGCGGATCCTGCGCGACATCCTGTCCGACGGCATCGCATCCGGCGCCTTCCCGGCCCAGGACCTCGACACCACCGTCCCGCTCGTCAACGCGTGCCTGTCCGGCCGCGGCGTGCCCGACGACGGGCCCGAGCGCGAGCGCGCCATCGAGCAGACCGAGGCGTTCGTGCTGCGGGCCGTCGGCGTCCCGTCGCCGGAGCCCGGGTCGCGGTCCGGGTCCGGGTCCGACCAAGGTGCGGACGAGGTCGACGACGACGCGGTCGCGCCCGAGGCCGACGCGCGCGTCGCCGCGCTCACCGCCTGACGCGCGTGCCGCACCAGGGCCGTCGCCCGCACCGCTCCTCGGGCCGCAGCACTCCCGACGACCGCTCCGACCGCGCGGGCTCGAGCAGCCGCGCGGGCTCGAGCAGCCGCGCGGCCTCGGGACGCGCAGTCCGGTCGGGACGCCGCAGCGCCCCCGCCGCGCGCGTCGTCAGCCCGCCGTCGTCGCGGCGCACGCGCGTCGAGCTGACGTTCCTCGGCGGGCTGGGCGACGTCCTGTCCGACGAGGTCCGCGAGGTGCTCGACGTCGAGCCGCGCCCCGTGCCCGGGCGCGACGACGCGCTCGTCGTCGAGCTCGCGGGCGACCGGCTCGCCCAGGTGCGCCGCCTGCGCACGGCCGTCGCGGCGTTCGTCGTGCTGCACCACGACGTGCCGCGCCCCAAGTCCCTGCTGTCGGGCGAGCACCTGCAGCGCATCGTCGACGCCGCGTACGCGTCGCTGCGCGTCGCGGGCTCGTCGACGTTCCGGTTCGAGGCCGCGGGCGCGGACTCGGCGGTGTTCGCGCGGCTCGGCGACGAGCTCGCCCGGGCGACCGGGCTCAAGCACGACGCGGCCGACGGCGAGCTCGTCGTGAAGGTCCGCCGCGGCGTGCGGCGCGACGAGCGCACCGACCCGGGGTGGGACGTGCTCGTGCGCATCGGGCCGCGGCCACTGTCGGCCCGGACGTGGCGCGTCGCGGACTTCCCCGGCGCCGCGAACGCGACGATCGCCGCGGCGATGGTGCGGCTCGCGGGCGTGCGCGACGAGGACCGCGTGCTCAACCTGATGTCCGGCTCCGGCACGCTGCTGGTCGAGCGCCTGCTCGCCGGTGCGGCCGCGAGCGCGGTCGGGATCGACACGGCCGACGCCGCGCTGACCGCCGCGCGCGAGAACCTCGAGGCCGCGGGGCTGACGCGCAAGGTCACGCTCGTGCAGGCCGACGCTCTCGACCCGTCGTCGTGGCCCGCGGGCCCCGCGACGGAGCCCGCCGACCTGGTGCTCGCCGACCCGCCGTGGGGCACGCTGCACGGCTCGCACGCCGACGCCCCGGCGACCCACGCCGGCCTGCTGCGCGCCGCGCACGCCGCCTCGGCACCCGGCGCGCGGCTCGTCGTGCTCACGCACGAGGTCAAGGTCATGGAGGCCGCGGTGCGCGACGCGGCGTCGCTGTGGCGCGCGCACCCGCCCGTGCGGGTCTACGCCAAGGGCCACCACCCGCGCATCTGGCTGCTCGACCGCGTGGGCTGACCGCTCACTCCTGGTGGTCGGCGATCCACTCGTCGATGCGGCGCCAGTGGTCGAACAGCCACGCCTCCTGGTCGGCGCCCGCCTGCGGCACGTCGGCGGGCTGCACGGGCCAGCCCTTCATGACGATCTGCTTGTCCATGGGCAGCTCGCGCCAGATGTCGGCGACGGTGACGAGCCGGTCGAGGCCGGTGTGCCCGATGAACACGACGCCCGCGTCAGGGGCTGCCTCGAGCGCGGACAGCAGCCCGCCCGCGTGCGGTGCCATGACGTTGGCCATCTGCTCGGCCTGCGCGGCGAGCTCGGTGCGGCCGGCGCTGCGCAGCGCCTCGATGCGGCCGAGCCGCCGGCGCGGGGTCACGTTGCCGCCCTCGGGGAAGATCAGCAGGGCGTCGTCGTGGTCGAGCCCGCGCGCGAGGTCGCCGACGAGGTCCGACATGCCGGGCGCGTCCGAGGGCCGGGCCGCGCGCGGCGTGACGAACTGCGTGGGCAGGCGGTTGAGGAGCACGTCGATCGCGGGGTCCCACTGCAAGGTGTCCTTGAGGACGATGCGGGGCTCGCGGTCGAACTGCGTGAGCAGCGCGTGCACCAGGATGAACGAGTCCCCCGGGCCGGCGTGCCGGCTCGCGACGACGACCGGCCGGCCGCGGAGCACCCCGCCCAGGTCCGCGTCCTCGACGACGATGCGCAGCCGCAGCGTCCAGCGCACCTGCCAGAACAGCACGTCGAGCATCCGGGCCGCGAACACGTAGTGCGCACGCTGGAACGCGGGCGCGCGGATGTGCCATCCGAATCCGCTGCCGACCCACAGCGCGAACGCGACGACGATGACCACGGCGTCCCAGTACAGGTAGAACAGCGCCATCCAGAACGCGCGCACGATCCGCAGCCGCCCCGGCAGCAGCCACGTCATGACGGCGCCGACGAACGCCGCGACGAGCACGCCGATCGGCAGGACGACGAGCGCGAGCAGGACGACGAGCGGCGCGAGGACGACCCGGCGGACCCACCGCGGCGGCAGTCGCCAGAGCCCCGCCGCGCGCGTCATCGCGCGTCCAGGTACGCCAAGGTCGCCGCGTGGGCGGCGTCCATGCGTGTACGGACCGTGTCCATACGTCTGTACGACGAGAGCTTCTCGTCGCCCTTCGTCGGGCCTCCGCTCGGCAGCACGTGCACCGTGACTCCTTCCGGGGCCTCGTCGACCTCGCGCGAGAACCGGTGGCGCCGCGCGATCTCGAAGCTCACGCGCGCCACGTCCGACGGCCGGTCCGGCTTGGTCAGCGGCTCCTCGATCCGCCCGACCTGCAGCACGTACACCGCGGTCGCGCCGCGCCGCCACGCCTCCGACAGCGGGATCGAGTTCACCAGCCCGCCGTCGACGTAGTGCGCGCCGTCGATCTCCGTGGCGGGCAGGATCCCCGGCACCGACGCCGACGCCATGACCGCCGGCACCACCGGGCCGGTGTCGAACCACTGCTCCGCGGCGCGCTCGATGCACGCCGCCGCGACCGCGAGCGGCACCGCCAGGTCCTCGAACCGGGTGTCCGCGCCGATCATGCCGGCCACCAGCTCCCGCAACGGCCCGGGGTCGTTGAGGTGCGTGCGCGAGCGCGCGAGGCGCGCCAGCTGCTTGGGCCACGAGTCGCCGTACACGGCCGCCGCCGCGGGTGACGCCCACGCCTGCGCGAGCCGCTCGACCACCGCGGGCGTGGGGTCCGCGGCGACCGCCGACCCGTTGATCGCACCGATCGACGTCCCGACGACGACGTCGGGGGTGATCCCGCGCTCGAACAGCGCCCGCAGCATCCCGACCTGCACCGCGCCGCGCACGCCACCACCGCCGAGCACGAATCCCACGCTCATGCAGCCGATCGTGGCAGACCCCCACCCACCCCGCGATCCCTCCCCCCGGGTGGTCCGCCACCACCCGCCGACCCACCACCCCCGTCGCCCTCACCACCCCCGTCGACCCCGCGCTTGCTCCGGCTCCGGGGCCGGGAGGCCGGAGGAAGCACGGGCTCGGCGAGCGAGGCCTCCGCGACCCCGCGGTCGCTCCGGCTCCGGGGCGGCTGAGCCGGAGGAGAGGCGGGGTCGACGCGCACGCCCTCCCGGAGGGAAGGCCGGGTCGGGGAGCAGACAGAATGGGGGCGTGACTTCCTCGACGACCGGGCGGCTGCCCCGGGTCCGTGCGTCCGAGCTCGTCGGACGCGGCTGGCTCAACACCGGCGGGCGTGACGTGACGCTCGCGGACCTGCGCGGCAAGGTCGTCGTGCTGGACTTCTGGACGTTCTGCTGCATCAACTGCCTGCACGTGCTCGACGAGCTGCGCGACCTCGAGGCGGAGCTCTCCGACGTGCTCGTCGTGATCGGCGTGCACTCCCCGAAGTTCGTGCACGAGGCCGACCCGGTCGCCCTCGCCGCGGCGGTGGAGCGGTACGAGGTGCACCACCCGGTGCTGGACGACCCGCGGCTGCAGACGTGGCAGGCGTACGCGGCGCGGGCGTGGCCGACGCTCGTCGTGATCGACCCCGAGGGGTACGTCGTGGCGCAGATGGCGGGCGAGGGGCACCGGCACAACCTCGAGATCCTGGTGCGCGAGCTCGTCGCGGAGCACGAGGCCAAGGGCACGCTGCACCGCGGGTCGGGCCCGTACGTGCCGCCGTCGGCGACGCCCGGGACGCTGCGGTTCCCGGCGAAGGCGGTCGCGCTGCCGAACGGGAACCTGCTCGTCGCGGACGCGGGCCACCACTCCCTGGCGGAGCTCGCGCCCGACGGCGAGACGCTGGTCCGTCGGATCGGTGCGGGCGAGCGCGGGTTCCTCGACGGCGGTCCCGACGAGGCGCGGTTCAGCGAGCCGAACGGCCTGTGCCTCGTGCCCGACGAGCTGCGCCCCTGGCTCGAGTACGACGTGCTCGTCGCGGACACCGTGAACCACGCGCTGCGCGGCGTGCGGCTCGACGACGGGACGGTGACGACGGTCGCCGGGACCGGCGAGCAGCTCATGGTCGGCGCGTCGGACAACGTGTCGGCCGTGTTCGGCGGCGGCAACGGGATGGGCTTCGCCGGGCACGCGCACGCGGTACGGCTCTCGTCGCCGTGGGACGTCGCGTGGTCGCAGGAGTGGGGCGCGTTCGTCGTCGCGATGGCCGGCAACCACACGCTGTGGGCGTTCGACGACAAGGAGGGCTCGATCGCGCACGTCGGTGGGACCATGAACGAGGGACTGCTCGACGGGCCGCTGCCCGAGGCGTGGTTCGCGCAGCCGTCGGGGCTGGCCGTCGGACCGGACGGACGGATCTGGCTCGCGGACTCCGAGACGTCCGCGCTGCGCGTGGTCACCCCCGTGCACGCCACCAACGGCGACGGGACGGTGCGCACCGTCGTCGGCGAGGGGCTGTTCGACTTCGGGCACCGCGACGGACCTGCCGACGAGGCGCGGCTGCAGCACCCGCTCGGCGTCGCGGTGCTGCCCGACGGGTCGGTCGCCGTCGCGGACACGTACAACGGCGCGGTCCGCCGCTACGTCCCGCCCGCGGACGGGTCCGGGGTCGGCGAGGTCACGACGATCGCGACGGGCCTCGCCGAGCCGAGCGGGCTCGTCGTGCTGGGCGACGGGCCGGACGCGACGCTGCTCGTCGTCGAGTCCGCCGCCCACCGCGTGACCCGCCTGCCGCTCGCCGGCGTGGTGGACGCGAGCGTCGACGGCGGTGCGCACCGCACGCAGCGCCCGGTCACGGACCTCGCGGCGCGCGTGCGGCTCGACGTGGTGTTCACGCCCGCGACAGGGCAGAAGTACGACGACCGCTTCGGCCCGTCCACGCGACTGCAGGTCTCGTCGACCCCGCCGGGCCTGCTGCTGGAGGGAGCCGGCGACGACGTGCCGTTCGAGCGCGCGCTCGTCCTCGACCCGGCCGTCGGCGAGGGCGTCCTGCACGTCACGGCACACGCGGCGTCGTGCGACGACGACCCCGCGGTCGAGTACCCGGCGTGCCACCTCAACGCGCAGGACTGGGGCGTCCCCGTGCGCGTCACCGCAGGCGGCGAGACGACCCTGACGCTCCCGCTGCACGGCTGACCCGCGACCGACGAGCCGGGCAGCGACGGACCGGGCACCGACGGACCTGGCACCGACAGACCTGGCACCGACGGACCGGGCACCGACGGACCGTCAGGACGCGCCCTCGATCGCGACGGCGGTCAGCGCGTGCAGCGCCGTGTTCACCGCCGGGCCCTGCGCGGCGTTCGGCGACGAGCCGATCTCGACGAGCCACGACCCGTGCACCACCTGCGTGACGAGCTGCTCGTTCTCCCCGTCCGCAGGGCTACCGCCGCGCGCGATCGCCGACGCGCTCCCGTCGCGCTGCATGAGCACGGCCCACGCCGACCCGCCGAGGGTCTCGGTGGTCGCGGCTGCCATCGCGCACAACCGCGGCACGACGCCGGACTGCGCGGCGGTGATCGCGGCGGCACCGGCCACGACGACGCGCTCGGCCGTCACCGCGGGATCCGCGATCGGCACCGCGGACGCGCGCGCCCGCGCCCGGGCCCGCTTGACCCGGTACTGCGCGATGTCCGCGCGTCGGAACAGGTTGCGCGCGGAGATCTCGCCCGTGATCGCGGTGGACGCCAGGCCGTAGGAGATCGCGGCGCCGTGCGGCAGCGGGAAGTCCGTCGTCGCGGTGGACATGACCTCCGCGACCTCGGCCCGGTGGTGGCCCACGGTGACCAGGCAGAACTCGTCGCCGCCCAGGCGTGCGGCGGTCGAGCCCGGCAGCCGGTCCGCGGCGCGGCGCAGCACGTCCGCCACGGCCCGCAGCAGGTCGTCGCCCGTGTCGTGGCCGAGCTCGTCGTTCACGCGCTTGAGGCCGTCCACGTCGCACATGACGATGCAGACCTCCTCGCCCGACTCGAGCGCGGCCTCCGCGGCGGTGTCCGCGACGCGGCGGTTCGACAGCCCGGTCAGCGGGTCGTCGGCGACGAGGTGGCGGATCTGCTCCTCGAGGTCGACGCGCGCGATCGCGCCCGCGGTCAGCGCCGCGATGACCTCCGCGCGCGCGAGGTCGTCGATCGTGAACAGCCCGTTCTCGGGGCCGCGCATCGCGAACAGCTCGCCCCACACCGCGCCGTTCACGACGATCGGCGAGGCCAGCGAGCTCGCGGCACCGACCTGCTGCAGCATCTCGATCTCGACCGGGTCGCCCGCGTCGGGGTCGCCGGGCTGCACGGGTGCGCCCGTGACGTCCTGCGCGTGCGCGATCCACGACTCGCGCTCCCGGATGAGCCGACGCAGCGCCGGCCGGTCCTCCGCGCGGTACGAGCCGCGCAGCCGCCAGACCTGGCGCGGGTCGGCGCCGGGCTCGGTGTGCAGGACGTGCAGCGTCTCCTGCTCGATGCGGCACGTGGCCGCGAGCCGGGCCTGGAGCACCTCGGCCGCGACCGCCGCCGCGGTCTGCACGACCTCGTCGAGCGAGCGCGCGTGCTCGAGCTTGCGGGCGGCCATGGCGAAGCCGCGAACACCGCTGAGAGCCGCCGCGGCTCGTCGGTCCGCGCGCGCTCCGGCCGTCACCCGTGGCGTCACGGGGACATCATCGCGTGCCGGGAGCACTCGCGGACACCTCGCGGCATCCGAATCACTCGTTCCGCACAAATCGCCCGCTCCGGACGACCCGGCCAGGGGTCACACGGCCACGAACCGCCGGCCCAGGCCGGCGAAGACCGCCTGGTTGAGACGGAACGCGACCTGCGCCTCGGCGACCGTCGCCGCGCGCTGCGCGGCGTCGAGCGGCAGCGCGTCGAGCCGCTCCCGGTACACGTCCTTGAACGGCTTGAGCTTGTGGATCTCGGGGAAGTCGTAGAACGAGACGCCCTCGTCCGGCACGCCGTAGTGCCGCTGCACCATGCGCTTGACCACCTGGCCGCCGGACAGGTCCCCCAGGTAACGCGTGTACGCGTGCGCCGCGTAGAGCGTGAGGTCCGACGAGCACGCGGCCAGGCGCTGCGCGTACTCCTGGGTCTCCGGGAGCAGCTCGACCTGTTCCGCCCAGTCGGCGCCGAGCAGGCACGCGAGGTCCGACTCGATCGCGGGCAGGCGCGTGAGCTCGTCGAGCACGAGGCCGTGGTCGGCGCCGTCGGCGCGCAGCGCGGCACCCGCGGCCTCGAGCGCGGCGTAGATCGCGAGCTGCTGCACCGCGAGCGCGGTGTACGCGTCCTGGCCGAGCCGGCCGCCCATGAGCGCCTCGATGAACGCCATGCCCTCGGCCTCTCCGTGGGCCTCGCGGGTGCCCTCGCGCAACGCGAGCGACAGCGGCTGGTCCAGGGTCAGGTCGGTGGTGCCTGCGGGCACGGAGGTCGTCGTCACGGGTGTCTCTCTCGTTCGCGGTCGCACGTTGATGACGTGCTGTCAGGAACAGTACGCGACGAGGTAAGGATTGCCTATCCTCCGTCGGTCGGTCGTCCAGATGCCGGGACGGGCGTCGCGTCCGGGAACAACGAAGGGCGCCGCGCGACCCGTCAGTCGCGCGACGCCCTCGTCGGACTCGCGTCACACCGCAGGCGGCACGTCCCGGCGCTCCACCACCGTGGGCGGGGTCACCTCGCGGTGCTCCACCACCGCCGTGTGCGACGTCCTGGTGCGCTGCGCGTTCAGCACCAGCGCGAGGATCAGCATGAGCGCGCCCGCACCCATGCAGATGTACCCGATCACCGTCAGGTTGACGCCGTCGATCGCGTCCCTCACCCCGAAGGCCAGGATCGCGCCGATCACGAGCAGCCCGATGCCGCCACCGATACCCATGCGTGACTCCCTTCGTCGACGGCCGTCAGGCCGCGCCCAGGCTTCGGAGTCTCACCCGCGCATCGGCGCCCCGCTCGGCGAACGCCCGTTTCGTCCCGGTTCTCAGCCCAGGACCTCCGGATACGCCACCGCGTCGTCACCCGTCCGAGCGAGCACGTGCTCGGCCAGGAACGCCTCGACCGTCCGGTACCAGACGATCGCGTGCTGCGGCTGCAGGACCCAGTGGTTCTCGTCCGGGAAGTACAGGAACCGGTGCGGCGAACGGCCCTCGTCGTCCGCCGGCAGCCCCGACTTCGCGAGCAGCTCGTACCACAGCCGCAGCCCCTCGCCGATCGGCACCCGGTAGTCCCGGTCACCGTGGATCACGAGCATCGGCGTTCGGATGTCCGCGACGAACCGGTGCGGCGACGCCTCGAGCGCCATCTGCTCCGTCATCTCACGCTGCCAGTAGAACGCCGCGTCCGTCGTCGGGCCGAACTGGTCCAGCGCCCACAGGCTCGCGTGCGTGACGATCGCCTTGAACCGGTCCGTGTGCCCCGCGACCCAGTTCGCCATGTACCCGCCGAACGAGCCGCCCATCGCGGCCGTGCGCGTCGCGTCCACCGCGGCGTGCTGCTCCGCGACGTCCGTGACGGCCATGAGGTCCGTGAACGGCGCCTGGCCCCACGCACCCCAGCCGACCTGCACGAAGTCCCGCCCGTACCCGGTCGACAGCGCCGGGTCCGGCAGCAGCACCGCGTACCCGCGCGCCACCAGCAGCCACGGGTTCCAGCGCCACGACCACGCGTTCCACGAGCTGAGCGGCCCGCCGTGGATCCACAGCACCAGCGGCGCCGGGTGCTCGGCGTCCGCACCCTCCGGCAGCGCGAGCCAGGCCCGCACGCGCCGGCCGTCCTCGACCGTCGTCCCGACCTCCTCCAGGCGTCCCGGCAGCTCCGGCGTCGGGGCCGGCGAACGCAGCGCCACGGCCTGCGTCGGCACGCTCGTCAGGTCGATCCGCACCGGGTGCGCGGGCGCCAGGTACGACGAGCGCAGCGCGTACGCCGTGCGCCCGTCGGGAGCCACGCGCACGTCCGTGAAGGCCGCGTCGTCGCTGGTCACGCGCGTGACGACGTCCGGTGCGCCGTCCGTGCCCAGGTCCACGCGGAACACCGGCGCGCGCCCGTCGTCGTCCGCGACCACGAGCAGGCCCGACGAGTCCGGCAGCCACACCGGGCTGCCCGGCCAGCGGTCCCAGCCCGCCGCGACCACGCGCGACTCGCCGCCCGCGAGCGGCACGAGCCGCAGCCCCGCGTGCGGCGCCTCGTGCGGCGACGAGATCGTCTCGTACCCGAACACGACCCAGCGCCCGTCCGGCGACACCTCCGGGCCGAACGCGTCGAACGCGTCGTCCTCGACGAGCGTGCGCCGCTCACCCGTCGCCACGTCGATCGCGACGAGCGCGCTGCGCTGGTCGCCGCGCGCCCGCGGCCGGTTCCAGCCCGTGACGATCGTCGACCCGTCCGGGGAGATCGCCGCGTGCTGCTCGACCAGCGCCGGACCCGCCTGCGGCGTGCGGTCCGTGAGCGTCAGGCGCGGGTCCTCCTCACCCGCGAGCGGGGCCTCGTCCCCGACCACCGCGGACACGTCGGCCGTGAACAGGCGCGGGAAGCCCGGGCCCAGGTCGTGGTCCCAGAACCGCACGGGGTATCCCTCGTGCAGGATCGCGCCGACCTTCTTCTCCTTGCGGTCCTTGCGCAGCTTCTCGTCCTGCTCCTCGTCGGCCGCGTGCACCAGCACGTCACCGCTCAGCAGCACGACGTCGGCGTCCGTCGCCACGACCGGCCCGCCGAGCCCGCCCTTGCGCGCCGCGACCACGCGCGCCTCCGCGCCGTCGCGCGGCAGCAGCCACAGCGCCGGCGGGTTCTCGTCGTCGCCGTCCTTCGCGGCCGGGTCGGGGCGCGCGCTCGTGAACAGCAGGTCACCGGTGCGCGTGAACGCTGCACCGCCCTCCGACTTCGCCGAGCGGGTCAGCCGCCGCGCGGGCTTCTCACCCGCCGGGTCGACCTCCCACAGCGCGGTCACGTACGCGGTCTTCTTCGCGTCGAGCGTCGAGACGCCGACCACGACCCGCTCCCCGTCGGGCGACAGCGCGAGCCCACCGACCCGCGGGATCCCGACGTACTCCTCCAGCTCTGCGATCCTCATCCCCCCGTCCTACCACCCCACCCCGACGGCGAGGTGCCCGTCACGTGCACACCCTCCGGTCACGTCACGCAGGACGACGATCGAGCACCTGACCCACGGCGCTCGTGGCGTCGATCCACCACGCCAGCCGCATGTCGATCTGCTCCGCCGTGCGCAGCACGCGTCGGTACTCCTCAGCGAGGTCGTAGCCGATGAGCGGCTCGTGGTGCGCGATCCGGTTCCGGACCCGCCTGATCGCCTCGAGGTCGGAGTGGAGCCGGCCCCGCCGAGCGCGGGGGAACGCCTGGCGTAGACACTGACGCCACAGCGTCCTCGAGTAGGCCTCGGCAAAGAACGAACCCCAGAACCCGAAGGAGAGCTCGGCCACGACGTGGCCCTGCGTGACGACGTGACCTGGTCTCGACGCGCTCGCCTTCGCTCGCCGCACCTGGTCGCGCGCCCCGGCACTGAGCGGGACACCTACGACGTCGAACCACGCCCCCGCACCGCCATGTCTTGCGGTGAGCGCTGCGTCGACGGTGTTGGGGAGCGCCACCTCGAGGTAGTGGATCGCGGCGAACAACGACGCCGAGATCTCCAGGTTCCACTGGTAGAGCTCCACAGCCGCCTTCAGGTCACCAC
Source organism: Cellulomonas palmilytica (assembly GCF_021590045.1). Classification (NCBI taxonomy): domain Bacteria; kingdom Bacillati; phylum Actinomycetota; class Actinomycetes; order Micrococcales; family Cellulomonadaceae; genus Cellulomonas; species Cellulomonas palmilytica. The sequence goes on from NZ_CP062221.1 coordinate 577,822, forward strand.
CGCTTGCCACCCGGTAGGTCGACAGCCGCGGTACGGAGAGGAGCCGGATCATCTCGTCGCGCACCGGCTGGTAGATCGTCATCGAGCCCCCATCGTCGACATGACGCGAACCGTGCGTAGACTAGGGCCCCACAGAGAGCCCCGGGATTCACGGCGTACCCACCACGGTGAGGGAAACCCCCCGGGGCCTTGTGCTGTCCGGCCCCTTCTCCTGGCTCCTCGGGGGTCAGGCTTCGGGGTGGTTGCGGGTGTCCAGGGACTGGAGCATCGCGTTGTAGGCGTCGAGCTCGGGGTCGTCGTCGCGGGTGCGGCGGTCGCGCTGGCGGGCGCGGCGGTCGTCGTCGCGGGACCACGCCAGGGCCACGCCGACGGCGAGCGCGAGCGTCGGGAGCTCGCCGATGCCCCAGGTGATCGCCCCGCCGGTCTGCTGGTCGGAGATCGCGGACGCGCCCCACGGGCGGCCGAGCAGGCCGAACCAGTCGGCGACGAGCAGCGACTCGCTCGACACCAGGGAGACCCCGAAGAACGCGTGGAACGCCATGGTCGCGAACAGCGTGAGCAGCCGCTGCGGGTAGCCGAGGCGGCGCGGGCCGGGGTCGATGCCGACGAGCGAGTTGACGAACAGGTACCCGGCGAGCGTGAAGTGCACGACCATGAACAGGTGCCCGACGCTGCTGCGCAGCGACCACTCGAACAGCCCCGTGTAGTAGAAGAGCAGCATCGAGACGACGAAGTTCACGGCCGCGACCACGGGGTGCGCGAAGAACTGGCCGACGCGGCTGTGCACGAGCACGAGCAGCCACTCGCGTGGGCCGCGGGACACGTCGCCCGACAGTGCCGCGGAGCGCACGGGCAGGGCGCGCAGCGCGAGGGTCACCGGCGCGGACAGCGCGACGAAGACGGGCACGACCATCGCGAGCACCATGTGCTGCACCATGTGCGCGCTGAACAGCACGTGCCCGTACGTGGCCGGCCCGCCGTTCGTCGTCCAGAAGAACAGCACGAGCCCGGCGGTCCAGGACGCGGTGCGCGGCCACGGCCACGCGTCGCCGCGGCGGCGCAGGCGGCGCACCCAGCGCCAGTACACGACGATCCCGGCCGCGGCCGCGAACGCGAGCAGCAGGTCCCAGCGCCACTCGGTGAACCATCGCACGAGCGTCGGCTCGGGCGGCAGCGGGTGGCCGGTGACCTGGTAAGCGGGCGTGGGGGCGGCCGGCGGCTCCTCGGGCACGGGGGGCGAGCTCGACGCGAGCGCGACCGCGACGCCGGACACCGCACCCATGACGACGAGCTCGACGAGCACGAGCCGCCAGAACAGCCCGGTCGCCCCCAGCCGGCCCGTCGCGTCCCCCGGCGGACCAGACGGGCGGGACGAGCCCGACGAGCCCGACGAGGCCGACGAGGCCGACGAGGCCGACGACGACCCTTCGGTGCGGGCCGCGAGCGCGCGCACGGTCCGACGACGGTGCAGCAGCCCGAGGCCGGCCAGCGCGGCGAGCAGCGCGACCTTGGCGAGCAGCAGCACGCCGTACCGGCTGTCGAGCCCCGCGAGCGACCCGATGCGCAGCCACCCGCTGACCAGCCCGGACACGGCGACGGCCGCGACGCACCAGCCGGCGATCACGGAGTAGCGCGCCACCGCGGGGGCCAGGTCCCGCCCGACGACGCGCACGAGCACCGCGAGCGCGGCGAGCGCCCCGATCCACACGGCGGCGCCGACGAGGTGCACGAACAGCGCGGACGTCGCGAGGTCGTGCCCCGCGGCGCCGGCGGCGTGCCCGAGCTGCGCGAGCTGCCACAGCGCGACGACGGCGAGCAGCAGGGTCCAGGCCGCGCCCGTGGGTGTGCGCACGACCATGGCGAGCGCGGTGGTCACGGCGGCGAGGACGACGACGGTCCCGAGCGTGCGCCCGAGCTCGATCTGCGTGGCGAACAGCCACAGCTCGTCGCCGAACTGCGGGTCGGTGGGCGAGGTCCCGGCGACGTTGGCGTAGGTCAGGACGAGCTGCGCGGTCGCGGCGAGCGTCCAGCCGCCCGCGGCCCACGCGGCGACGAGCAGGCTGCGCGGGTACGCGGTGCCGTCGGCGGCGGGTCCGCCGCGCGCGGGTCGCCGGGCGCCGGCGGCGCGTTCCCCGCGCCGGGGCAGGACGGCGACCGCGAGGACGAGCGCGCCGATCGTCGTCGCCGCGAGCACCTCCCCGAGCGTCTCGGCGACGGGCAGCCCCCAGCGCACGACGGGCCCGGGGTCGAGCACGAGCGCGGGCAGCGCGGCCCCGGAGAACCACACGCCGACGACGACCGTGACGACGGCCACGACGACGAGCGTCGAGACCCGCCAGGGCCCGGGACGCCGGGTCGGGGTGGTGGCGGTCATCCGCGCACACCCCGGGACACGTCGTCGGCGCACAGCACGCGTCCAGCATCCCCCACCGCGCGCGGGCGTCCGACCGGCGAGACACGTGCTGTGACCGGGAACACATCCATGGACGCACATTGTTGGTGACGTGCACGTGCTCGGGACGCGATCGTCCTCCCGAGGACGTCGGCGACTCCAGACGCCGTGCGCACCGTCCGCCGGTCCCTCCGCGAACGAGGTCAGATGACGCAGCCAGGCACCCAGCAGACCGACAGCCCACCGCAGGGTGCACCGCCGGCAGGTCCCGGCGAGGACCGCGGGGTCCAGCCGCCCACGCACCGGGAGATCGTCGCGATCCTCGGCGGGCTGATGATCGGCATGTTCCTGGCGGCCCTCGACCAGACGATCGTCGCGACGTCGATGCGGACCATCGGCGACGACCTGCAGGGACTGTCGCTGCAGGCGTGGGTCACCACCGCGTACCTGCTCACCGCGACGATCTCCACGCCGCTGTACGGCAAGCTCTCCGACGTCTACGGCCGCAAGCCGTTCTACCTCGCCGCGATCAGCATCTTCGTCGTGGGGTCGCTGCTGTCCGGCACGGCCGACTCGATGTACCAGCTCGCGCTGTACCGCGGCGTGCAGGGCCTGGGTGCGGGCGGGCTGATGTCGCTCGCGATCACGATCCTCGGGGACCTGGTCCCGCCGCGTGAGCGCGCCCGCTACCAGGCGTACTTCCTCGCCGTGTTCGGCACGTCGTCGGTGCTCGGGCCGGTGATCGGCGGGTTCTTCGCGGGCGCCGACGAGATCCTCGGCATCGCCGGGTGGCGGTGGGTGTTCCTCGTGAACGTCCCGCTCGGCGTCCTCGGGCTCGTCGTGGTCACGCGGGTCCTGCACCTGCCGCCGGTGCGCCGCGTGGAGCACCGCATCGACTGGCCCGGTGCGCTCGCGCTCGTCGTCGCGCTGGTCCCGCTGCTCGTCGTCGCCGAGCAGGGCCGCTCCTGGGGCTGGACGTCACCGCGGGCCGTCACCGCGTACGTCGTCGGCGCCGTGGGGCTCGTCGCGTTCTGGCTGTGCGAGCGGCGCGCCGGGGCGGACGCGATCCTCCCGCTGCGCCTGTTCCGCCTGCGGGTGTTCTCGGTCGGCGCGGCGGCCAACGTGGTGATCGGCCTGGCGATGTTCGGCGGGCTCGCCGTCCTGCCGCTGTACCTGCAGATCGTGCGCGGGCAGTCGCCCACGCAAGCCGGTCTGACCCTCGTCCCGTTCACGGTCGGGATCATGTCCGGGTCCGTGATCGCGGGGCAGACGACGTCCCGCACCGGCCGGTACAAGATCTTCCCCGTCCTGGGGACGGTCCTGATGGTCGTCGGCTGCCTGACGTTCGCGACGCTCGACGTGGACACCCCGTTCGCCTGGATCTTCGCGTTCTCCGTGGTGTTCGGGCTGGGCCTGGGCTTCACGATGCAGCCGCTGGTGCTCGCGGTGCAGAACGCCGTCCCCGTGCAGGACATGGGCGTCGCGACGTCGTCGTCGCTGTTCTTCCGGCAGATGGGCGGCACGCTCGGCACCGCGCTGTTCCTGTCCGTGCTGTTCTCCACGGTCGTGCCGAACATCTCGAAGGCGTTCGCGAGCGCCGCCACGACACCCGAGCTGCAGGCCGCGCTCGCCGACCCGGCCGTGCGCGCCGACCCCGCGAACGCGGACGTCGTCGCGCTGCTCGAGACCGGCGGCACGGGTGGCCTCGGCATCGACGACTCGTCGTTCATCTCCGCGCTCGACCCGCGCCTGGCGCGGCCCATCCTCGAGGGCTTCGCCCAGTCGATCGACCTGGTCCTGCTGCTCGCCGGCATCGTGATGGTCGCGGGCGTGGTGCTGACGGTCCTGATCCCCGAGCTGCCGCTGCGCACGGTCTCCGGCATCCAGGGCCGCCTGGCCGACGACGCGGCGGCCGACCGAGCCGCGGCCGACCAGGCGGCGGTGGACGAGGCGGCGGTGGACGAGGCGGAACGGTTCACCGACGGACCAGCACGCGTGACGACCCCGACGAGGCACAGCCTCGACCACTAGCGTCGCAGCACGGCCGTCCGGCCGTGCCGTGGGACGACGAGCCAGACCGACCACCCGGAGGCACGCCATGACCAGCACGACGACACGAACCCCGGTCGGCACGACCGCGCCCGACCTCGACGCCCCGACGAGCCACGACCATCGCGGCTGCGCGGGCTGTCTCGACCGCCGCCAGCTCCTGCGCGGGGCGGGAGGCGTGACGCTGGCCGCGGCGGGCGCCGTGGTGCTCGCCGCGTGCGGCGGGTCCGGCAGCGGCGACGGCACGACGACCGACGGTGCCGGACCGGGCGCCGGACCGGGCGCCGAGCCGGGCGCCGGCGACGGCGCGCTCGCGCAGGTCACGGACGTCCCGGTCGGCGGCGCGCTCCTGGTCGAGGCCGACGGCACCAAGATCCTGCTGGTCCAGGAGACCGCGGGCACCATCACGGCGCTCAGCGCGATCTGCACGCACCAGGGCTGCACGGTCCAGCCCGCCGACACCGAGCTGCACTGCCCGTGCCACGGCTCGACGTTCCAGCTGGACGGGACGCCGGTGTCCGGCCCCGCCGAGGAACCGCTCCCGGCGGCCGAGGTGCACGTCGAGGACGGCGCGGTCTTCTTCGGGGCGGCGTGACGTGGCCGCCGACGGCGTGACCGGAGGCACTGGGCGGCGCCCGGTGGCGTGGCTCTGGCGGGTGATCACCGCGCTGGCCGTGGCCATCTCGGGCGGCGTGCACCTGTACCTCGTGGGGTCGCAGGGCTACGGCGGCGGGACGGGCAACTGGCTCGAGACCGCGTTCTGGCTGCAGGGCTTCGGCGGGATCGCGCTCGCGGTGCTCGTCCTCGTGTGGCGCTCGCCGCTGCCGCTGCTGGGCGCGATCGGCTACGGGCTGTCGACGTTCGCGGGCTTCCTGCTCGCGGTGTACCTGCCCGACGGGCTGTTCGGCGTGCAGTCGATCTGGGGCGGCTGGCCCGAGACGGTCTCAGCGGTCACCGAGGTGCTCGCGGTGCTCGCGGGCGCCGCGGCGCTCGTCGTGGAACGCCGGGCCCCGGCCACGGCCTGACGCGACGGGGCACGACGGCCGGGCCGAGGACCGTCGGTCAGCCCCAGACGAGGCCCTGCGCCGGGTCGGCCAGCACCGCCGCGACGTCCGCGAGCACGCGCGAGCCGAGCTCCCCGTCGACGAGCCGGTGGTCGAAGCTCAGCGCGAGCTGCGTGACCGAGCGGACCTTGATCTTGCCCTTGTGCACCCACGGCTGGTCACGGATCGCGCCGAACGCGAGGATCGCCGCCTCGCCGGGGTTGAGGATCGGCGTGCCCGTGTCGATGCCGAACACCCCGACGTTGGTGATGGTGATCGTGCCGTCGGCCATGTCCGCGGGGCTCGTCCGACCCGCGCGCGCGGTCGTCGCGAGCTCGCCGATCGCCGCCGCGAGCTCGTGCAGGCCGAGCCGGTGCGCGTCCTTGACGTTCGGCACGACGAGCCCGCGCGGCGTGGCCGCCGCGATCCCGAGGTTCACGTAGTGCTTGTAGACGATCTCCTGCGCGGCCTCGTCCCAGCTCGCGTTGATCTCCGGGTGGCGACGGACCGCGAGCAGGAGCGCCTTGGCGGCGACGAGCAGCGGCGTGACGCGCACGTCGGCGAACTCCTTGTCGCCGCGCAGCTTCTCGACGAGCTTCATGGTGCGCGTGACGTCGACCGTGTGGAACACCGTGACGTGCGGGGCCGTGAACGCCGAGGTGACCATGGCCTCCGCGGTGCGCTTGCGCACCGACTTCACGGGGACGCGTGTCTGCCGACCGTCGGACGAGACGGTGCCGGACGCGAGCCACGGCTGGTCGTCGCCCGGGTAGGTCGCGAGGGTGCGGGCCTCGGCCTGCGCGGCGTGCGCGAGCACGTCCTCGCGCGTGACGATCCCGCCGGGGCCCGTGGGGGTCAGCGAGTCGAGGTCGACGCCGAGCTCGCGCGCGAGCTTGCGCACGGGCGGCTTGGCCAGGGCGTGCGTGGGGCGTGCGGGCGTGGTCGCCGGGGTGGCACCGGCCTCGCCGCGCGGGCGCCGCGCCGAGCCGCCCTCCGCGAGGCCGTACCCGACGAGCACGGACTCGCGCGCGGCCTCGACCGCGGCGGCCGGCGCAGCCGACGTCACGGGGGCGCCAGCGGGGTCAGCGGCGGGGGCAGCCGCCGGAGCGGCCGCGGCGGCCGCGCGCTCGGCCGCGGCGCGGGACTCGCGCGCGGCCTCGATCTCCTCGGCACCGCCCGGCTCGACCCCGCTGTGCCGCACGCCGCCGCCGACGTGCCGGACCGCACCGGTCGTCGTCGCGGGCTCGTCGGACCCGCCGGTCGCGGCGTCCCCGGACGCACCCTCGTCGGACCCGCGCTCGTCGGACCCGCGCTCGTCGGAACCCGCGGGCGCCGTGCCGTCCGGGTCGGTGTCGATCTCGATGATCGGCGTGCCCACGTCGACCGTCGTGCCGGTCTCGACCAGCAGCCGCGTCACCACACCGGCCCACGGGCTCGGCAGGTCGACGAGCGACTTCGCGGTCTCGATCTCGACGATCGTCTGGTTGACCTCGACCCGGTCGCCCACGGCGACGAGCCACGTGACGATCTCGGCCTCGGTGAGGCCCTCGCCCGCGTCGGGCAGGGGGAACTGCTGGTACGTCGGCACGTCAGGTCTCCTGGGTCAGAACGCGAGCGGGTCAGAACGCGAGCGCGCGGTCCACGGCGTCGAGCACGCGGTCCAGGCCGGGCAGGTAGTCGTGCTCGATCTTCGCGACGGGGTAGGGCGTCGCGAACCCGCCGACGCGCAGCACGGGCGCCTCGAGGTGGAAGAAGCAGTCCTCGGTGATGCGGGCCGCGACCTCGGCACCGCTGCCGTACGTCACGGGGGCCTCGTGCACGACGACGCAGCGGCCCGTGCGGCGCACGGACTCGGCGACGGTCGCGGTGTCGAGCGGCGACAGCGTGCGCAGGTCGACCACCTCGATGCTCGTGCCCTCCGCGGCGGCGGCCTCGGCGGCCTTGACGGCGGTCGCGACGGTCGGGCCGTACGCGACGAGCGTGACGTCGGTGCCGGTGCGCACCACGCGCGCGGAGTCCATGCCGGTCGCGGTCGAGCCGTGCGGCGCGGGGGCGGCGGCGTCGAGGTCGACGTCGCCCTTCTCCCAGTAGCGGCCCTTCGGCTCGAAGAACAGCACCGGGTCGGGCGAGGTGATGGCCTGCTGGATCAGCGCGTACGCCTCGGCGGGGCTCGACGGCGTGACCACGCGCAGACCCGCGGTGTGCGCGAACAGCACCTCCGGGGACTCGCTGTGGTGCTCGACCGCGCCGATGCCGCCGCCGTAGGGCACGCGGATGACGACGGGCAGCTGCAGCGCGCCCTTCGAGCGGTAGTGCATCTTCGCGAGCTGCGTCGTGATCTGGTCGTACGCGGGGAAGATGAAGCCGTCGAACTGGATCTCGACGACGGGCCGGTAGCCGCGCATCGCGAGCCCGATCGCGGTCCCGACGATGCCCGACTCGGCGAGCGGGGTGTCGACCACGCGGTCCTCGCCGAACTCGGCCTGCAGCCCGTCGGTCACGCGGAACACGCCGCCGAGCCGCCCGATGTCCTCGCCCATGAGCAGGACCTTCGGGTCGTCGGCCAGCGCGCGGCGCAGGCCGAGCGTGATCGCCTTGGCGAACGTGAGGCGCTGGGTCCCGGTGGGGGACGGCGGCACGTCCGACGAGGCCGCGCGTGCGGACGCGGTGGCATCGGGGGCGGGGCTGGCGGCGGCAGGCGCCGCGGCCGCGGCCGGGTGACGCCCCACCGTCGCGTGGTTCCGCTGCGCGGCCATCGCGTCGAAGATCGTCGTCGTCATCGGTGGCTCCCCTCACGGGCGTCCAGGAACGAGGACTCGTACTTCTCGAACCACGCACGGTCAGCCTCGACGCCGGCGTGCGGGGTCGCGTAGACGTGCTCGAACATCGACGCCGACGACGGGTGGCCCATGGCCCGCACCTGCGTGCGCAGGCGCTCGCCGAACGCGTCGGCCTCGGCCTGCAACGCGTCGACGAACTCCGCCGGCAGCGCGCCGCGCGACTCGAGGTAGGTGCGCAGGCGGTCGATCGGGTCGCGGCGGCGCCAGTGCTCCTCCTGCTCGGAGGTGCGGTAGCGCGACGGGTCGTCGGACGTGGTGTGCGCGCCCATGCGGTACGTGAACGCCTCGACGAACGTGGGGCCGCCGCCGCTGCGCGCGCGCTCGAGCGCCTGCGCGGTCACGGCGTAGCTCGCGAGCACGTCGTTGCCGTCGACCCGCACCGCGGGGATGCCGAAGCCGGGCGCGCGCGCCGCGATCGGGGCGGCGGCCTGGCGCGTGGTCGGCTCGGAGATCGCCCACTGGTTGTTCTGGCAGAACAGGACGACGGGCGCGTCGTTCACCGCGGCGAACACGAGCGCCTCGCTCACGTCACCCTGCGAGGTCGCGCCGTCGCCGAAGTACGCGACGACCGCGGTGTCACGCTCGTCGTCGCCGGTCCCGACGAGTCCGTCGCGCTGGACGCCCATCGCGTAGCCCGTCGCGTGCAGCGTGTGCGAGCCGATCACGAGCGTGTACAGGTGGAAGCCGTGCGCGACCGGGTCCCACCCGCCGTGGTCGACGCCGCGGAACAGCCGCAGCACCTGCGCGAGCTCGACGCCCCGCACGTGCGCGACACCGTGCTCGCGGTAGCTGGGGAAGACGTGGTCCTGCGGCTTGAGCGCGTGGCCGGAGCCGATCTGCGCGGCCTCCTGGCCGAGCGCCTGCGCGAACAGCGCGAGCTCGCCCTGGCGCTGCAGCGCGGTGGCCTCGGTGTCGAACCGGCGGGTCAGCACCATGTCGCGGTACATCGCGCGCAGGTCGTCGTCGGACAGGTGCGCGACGTACCGGTCGTACTCGGGGTTCTCGACGCGCTCGCCCGCGGGGGTGAGCAGCTGGACGAGCCCCTCGTCGGCGAGCGGTCCGCCCTCGACGGCGGGCAGCACGCCCGGCGTCGGCTCAGGGTTCGAGAAGGTGTTCGACGACGTGCTCGGCAAGGTGCTCGACGACGTGCTCGGCGGGGTGGTGCTCGGCGAGGAAAGGGCCGCGGCCCGTCCGTCCGTGGTGGGGACGGGGGCCGCGGCCGGCCCGCCGGGGGTGACGGCGGGAGTCTGCGGGGTGATGGCTGCGGGTACGGAGGGGGTGGCTGCCGTGGCGTGCGGGAGGCCGGACTCGCTCACGCGGTTCTCCTTCGCGTGCGGCGGCCGTGGGCCGCTCCGGGACGTCGGTGAAGGGCCGTTCGCCCAACCTACGTCACCGTAGCCTACGCATCCGTAGGTTCCAGGCAACCCGTGCGACAACGATCCGCCGCCCGACTTGTCGCGACCCCACAGGCCGCCCGCGAACCCGCAGGCGGAGCCCCGCTCAGCGTGCGAGCCACTCCGCGGTGGCCGCGAGCAGGAGGTCCGTGGCCTCGCGCTCACCCACGCTCACGCGCACGCCGTCACCCGCGAACGGCCGCACGATCACGCCCGCGCGCGAGCACAGCTCGGCGAGCGCGCCGGCCTGCTCACCGACCGGGAGCCACACGAAGTTGGCCTGCGAGTCGGGCACCGTCCAGCCCTGCCCGCGCAGGCCGTCGAGCATGCGCGCGCGCTCCTTGACGATCGACTCGACCCGGTCCAGCAGCTCGTCGCGGGCCCGCAGCGACGCGAGCGCGGCGAGCTGCGCGACGTGCGAGACCCCGAACGGCGTGGACGCGGCGCGGATCCCCGCGGCGTGCTTGGGCCGCGCGACCGCGTACCCCACGCGCAGGCCCGCCAGGCCGTACGCCTTGGAGAACGTGCGCAGCAGCACCACGTTGCGCCGCGCCTCGAACACCGCGAGGCCGTCGGCGGCCTGCGGGTCGCGCACGAACTCCACGTACGCCTCGTCGAGCACGACGAGCACGTGCTCGGGCACCGCGTCGAGGAACGCCTCGAGCTCGTCGGCGCGCACCGCCGGCCCGGTCGGGTTGTTGGGCGTGCACACGAGCACGACGCGCGTGCGGTCGGTGACCGCGGCCGCGAGCGCGGGCAGGTCGAGCCGCCCGTCGTCAGCCACCGGGACCGGTACGCCCACGGCGCCCGCGAGCGTCACCGCGATCGGGTAGGCCTCGAACGAGCGCCACGGCAGCACGACCTCGTCGCCCGCCTCGCAGAACGCGGTGAGCACGTGCCCGAGCACCGCGACCGACCCGCAGCCCATGACGACCGACTCCGCCGGCACGCCCAGGTCCGCGGCGACCGCCTCGGTCAGCTCGGTCGCGTACATGTCGGGGTAGCGGTTCACGTCGACCGCCGCGTCCGCGATCGCGGCCATCACGGACGGCAGCGGCGGGAACGGGTTCTCGTTCGACGACAGCTTGTACGCCGCCGCGCCGACCGGGGACCGCGCCCCGGGGACGTAGGCGGGCAGCTCGGCCAGGGCACGGCGCAGCACGGGGCGACTCACGGCCCCCAGGATGCCACCGACAGGGCGGCCGCCCGTCCCGCGTCCGCCCGACGCACCGCGGGCCGGTCGCCCGGCCCGCGGCGGCGAGGTCAGGCGGTGCGCCCGGGGCGGCCCTTGCCGACCGCCTCGACCAGGGAGTCGAACGCGGGCTTCGTCTCGTAGTCCGCGTCCCACAGCAGCGCGTCGCCGAACCCCTCGAACCACATCGGGATCCACGAGTACCGGTCGGTCACGCCCCACACGGTCAGGCCGAGGCAGCCCTCGACCGCGAGGCACGCGGTCGCGACGCTCGCGTAGTCCTCGGCCTGCTGCGCGAGGGCCTCCTCGCTCGCCGGGGTCTCGACCCGGATGTCGAGCTCGGTGACCCGCACGGTCAGCCCGAGGTCGACGAACCGCTGGATGTTCTTCTGCAGGTCGTCCGGCAGCTTGCCCGCGGTGAGGTGCCCCTGGATGCCGAGGCAGTGGATCGGCACGTCGTCGGCGAGCAGGTCCTCGACCAGCGCGTACACGCCGTCGGACTTCGCGTTGATCCCCTCGATGTCGTAGTCGTTGTAGCAGAGCTGCGCGTCGGGGTCGGCCTCGTGCGCGACGCGGAACGCGTCGGCGATGTAGCCGTCGCCGAGCGTCTGCTGGAACGGCGAGTCGGAGCGCCGCGAGCCGTCCTCGTCGATCGCCTCGTTGACGACGTCCCACGCGAACGCCTGCCCCTTGAAGTGCTCGGCCTGCGTGCGGACGTGGTCCTCCATCGCCTCCTGCATCGCGTCGGCGTCGAGCGACTTGACCCACGCGGGGAGCTGGGAGTGCCACACGAGCGTGTGGCCGTACAGCTTCTTGCCCGTGGTGCGCGCGTACTCCGCCAGACGGTCGCCCTCGGCGAAGTCCCACGCGTCGTCGGCGGCCTCCGTGGTCTCCCACTTCATGACGTTCTCGGCGACGACGAGCGAGGCGTGCTTGTCGACGATCTCGCGGTACTCGGGCTCGTCGAGCCGCTCGGTCGCGACCGCGAAGCCGATGTCGAGCGCGCTGCCGCCGGCGATCTCGGCGAGCACCGGGTCGAGCGGGGCCTGGACGGGCGCGGACGAGGTGTCCGGGCCGGGGGCGGGGTCGCCGTCGTCGCCGCTGCACGCGGCGAGCGGGAGGGCGAGCAGGAGCGGCAGCAGCGCGGCGGCGCGGCGGAACCGGACCGGGCGTGCGGGGCGCGGGGACACGGCGGGCGACATCGACTCTCCGATCGGACTTTCGGCGTCGTCGCCGAAACTGCGCCGGATGCTAGCGCGCGAACCCGTGCGCCGTCACCGCCCGAACCGTTGGTGCGACCTGGCACGATCGGCGCATGGCCTTCCTGCTGCGCGTGCTCATCAACGGCGTCGCCATCTGGCTCGCGACGCTGGTCCTGTCCGGGCTCGACATCGTCGGCGCCGACACCACCGCCCAGAAGATCGGCATCATCGCGCTCATCGCGCTCGTCTTCGGCGTCGTCAACGCCGTCGTCAAGCCGATCGTGAAGGTGCTGTCGATCCCGCTGTACATCCTCACGCTGGGGCTGTTCACGCTCGTCGTCAACGCGCTCATGCTGCTGCTCACCGAGTGGATCACCGAGTTCACCGAGTGGGGGCTGCGCATCGACGGGTTCTGGTGGGCCGTCGCCGGCGCGTTCGTGATCTCGATCGTGTCGTTCGCGCTCTCGCTCGTGATCCCGGAGAGCCGCCGCCGCTGAGCCCCGCCTCCTCCGTCCAGGCAGGTCCGTCGTCAGTCCCGCGCGCGCGAGCGGGGCAGGACGAGCGCCGCGACGAGCGCCGCCGCGAGCAGCGCGACCAGGCGCCACACGTCGCTCGTCAGCTCGCGCCCCGCGACGAGCAGCGCGACGACCGCGAGCGCCTGCGCGGGCAGCTGGACGCGCGCGACCCCGGCCAGCCCGTCCAGCACCACGTCGAGCTCGACGCGCATGCGCCACGTCACGCGCGACGTCGTCGCGCACGCCCACACCGACGCGTGCACCAGCAGCACGAGCAGCATCGTCTGCACCACCGACGCGGGCGGCCCGACGAGCACGAACCCGCCCGCCGCGAGCCCCGCGACACCCACGCGCGCGCCGCCCGGCACCGCCGCGACGAGCACGCCGCCGAGCACGCACAGGCCCGCCGCGAGCAGCGACACCGGCCCGACCACCGACCACGCGACCAGCAGCATCACCGCGACGACCGCCGCGCACCCGGCCTGCAGCAGCCCGCCGGCCACGGGGCGCACGAGCACCGGCTCGGCCTCCGGCGGCTCCTTGCCCTGGAAGAACGCGGCGACCATCCCCGGGCGCCGGGCCGCCGGCCTCGTCGTCGTACTCGTCGTCGCGCTCGTCGGGCTCGCCCCGCCCGTCGTCGGACCCGTCATCGCGCACCCGCCCCCGCCCGACGCTGCGCCCGCCGCGCGAGGCCCGCGAGCGCGACCTGCGGCGCGTCCCGCCACGTCACGATCTCCACGTCCGCGTCCTCGAGCGCCGCGAGCCGGTCGGTGCGCGCCAGACGGACGAACCGCAGCGCGGTCAGCTCGCGGCGGTCCAGCAGGTGCTCGCGCACCGTCGGCAGCACGTCCACCGCGACCACCCGGTGCCCCGCCGCACGCCACTGCGCCGCGGCGTGCGCCGCCTGGTCGTCGAGGAACGTGGAGAACACCAGCACCAGCGCACCCGACGGGAGCTGCGGCGCGCGCGTGCGGCGCACCGGGTCGCCCTCGGGGCGCGTCAGCGCGAGCGCGTTGCGGATCCGATCGAGCTGACGCCGGCCCCCGCCGGGCGGCAGCGGTCGGCGGAGCGCACCCAGGTCGTCGAGTCCCACGCGGTCGCCCTGGTCGAGGTACGCCTGCGCGAGCGACGCCGCGGCCGTGCGCGCCAGGTCGAGCGACGTGGGGTCCGCACCGCGCGGGCGCATCCAGCCGCCCCACGTGCGCGGGTCGGGGCCGACCTCGTCGCGCGAGTCCACCACGAGCATCACCACGGCCTCCGCGAGCGCGTGCTCGCGGCGCACGTACAGCTCGCGCAGCTGTGGCGAGCGGCGCGCCGTGACGCGCCAGTCGATGCGACGCAGCCGGTCACCCGGCGTGTACGGGTGCACGTCGCGCAGCCCCCCGCCCTCGCCGGGCCGCCGCGACTCGTGCCCGCCGGACAGGCCGCGCAGCCGCGGCGGCAGGGGCAGCGCCGCGAGCGGCCGCACCCCGGGCAGCACGAGCGCCTCACCGGCCGCCGGGTCCGCGGGCTCCGACACGCTCGCCGTCCCCACCCCCAGGCCGAGCGCGTCGACCTCCGCGACCGTCTGCGGTCCCGTGCGCACGGTGTGCACGACGAACGGCACGTCGCGCTGCCCGTCCCGCACCGCGACCAGGGCCCGCGAGTGCGTCCGGTTGCCGCGCCGCACACCCAGCGCCACGGCGGCCGTGCCCGCGGGCGCGGCGATCCGCACCGACGTGCTCAGCTCGCCCGGCGTCGTCGTCCCGTCCGTCACGACCTCCACCTGCAGGTCACCCGTCGGGCGTGCCGTCCAGCACCACACCGCCCACACGACGAGCGGCGCACCGATCACCGCGAGGTCCGCGCGGCCCGCCCACGCGCCGAGCAGCACCATCGCGAGCCCGACGAGCGCACCCCACGTCACCGCGCGCACCCGCATCCACGCGTGCGCGTCGGGCGGCTCGACCCCGGGGCGCGGCGCGCCGGTCGACGACGAGGGCACGGGAGCGGTCATCGCGCGGCGTCCACCCGCCTCGCCGTCGTCGGGCCGGCCACCGCGCGCAGGACCTCCTCGACGATCCGCTGCGGTGCGAGGCCCGACGCCCACGCCTGCGGCGTCAGCGAGAGCCGGTGCGCGAGCGTCGCGACCGCGACCGCCTTCACGTCCTCGGGCGCCACGAAGTCCCGTCCCGCGAGCACCGCGACCGCCCGCGCGACCAGCACCAGCGCCTGCGACCCGCGCGGCGACGCCCCGACCTCGACCGCCTCGTGCCGGCGCGTCGCAGCCGCGAGGTCCACGCAGTAGCGCAGCACGTCCGGGTCGACCGGCACCGCCTCGACGCCCCGCTGCATCGCGCGCAACGTCGCCGGGTCCACGACCTGCCGCACCGGCGCTGCCTCCTGACGACGCTGCAGGCGCCGCGCGAGCACGTCGACCTCCGCGTCCCGCACCGGGTAGCCGACCGCGAGCCGCACCATGAACCGGTCGAGCTGCGCCTCCGGCAGCGGGTACGTGCCCTCGTACTCGACCGGGTTCGACGTCGCGACCACGTGGAACGGGTCCGGCAGCCTGCGCGTCACGCCGTCGACAGTGACCTGGCGTTCCGCCATCGCCTCCAGCAGCGCCGACTGCGTCTTCGGCGCCGTACGGTTGATCTCGTCCGCGAGCAGCAGCCCCGCGAACACCGGGCCGGGCCGGAACTCGAACGACGTGGTCGCCGGGTCGAACACCGACGAGCCCGTGATGTCCGACGGCAGCAGGTCGGGCGTGCACTGCACGCGGCGGAAGTCCAGGCCCAGCGCGGTCGCGAGCGAGCGCGCCGCGAGCGTCTTGCCCAGGCCCGGCACGTCCTCGAACAGCACGTGCCCGCTCGCCAGGATCGCCGCGAGCGCCACGGTCAGGGGCTCGCGCATCCCGACGACGGCCGTGGCGACCTCGTCGAGCACGGCCCGGCCGCGCTGCGCGACCTCGGGGACGGACAGCTGCGGGTCGGTCATCGGTTCCTCCCGGGAGCGGGGTGGTCGGGGGTTCGGGTCTCGTCGTGCCCGTTGGGCTCGTCGGGCAGCAGCAGGCCCGGGGTGCGGCCGTCCGCGGGGCGCGGGCCGAGCGCCTCGAGCGCCGCGAGCGCGTCCTGCAGCTCGCGGACCGTGGGCAGCGGCGACGAGCGGCGGCGCAGCGTGGCGAGCACGCGGTCGCCGAGCAGCGCGCGCAGCGCCGTCGTGTCGTCGGGCGAGGTGAGGTCCAGGCCGTGCCGCGCGAGCCGGACCGCCGCGACCTCGCGCAGCCTGCGCATCGCGCGCTCGCCCGCGCGCCCGTCACGGCCCGCCATCGACCACGCGAGGTCCTGCAGGTCACCGCGTGCACCCGCCTGGCGGCGTCGCAGCTCCGTGCCCCACTCCGGCTCGATCCCCACCGACAGGCGCCGGCACACGACGACGAGCGCCGCGACCCCGACGGCCATGACCACCGACGACCGCGCGTCCATGCCCACGGCGTACGCGACCGCGCCGCCCAGCACGAGGCCGAGCAGCACGCCCCACCAGCGGCGCAGCGCGGCCCGGAGGCCGAAGAGCTCGGGGGCGTCGTCGCCGGGCACCTCGCCGGGCGGTCGGCCGGGCGTCTCGTCGGGCGAGCCGACGGGCCTCGGGGCGCGGGGGGTCGTCATGCGCCCGCCTCGTCGTGCGTGGGCTCGTCGTGCGCGTGCTCGTCGTGCGCACGTTCGTCGTCGGCGGGCTCGTCGTCCGCAGGCTCGTCGCGCTCGTCGTCGTGCCTGCGGCGCCGGACGCCCGCGCCGATCGCCGCGAGCGCTCCACGCGCCCGCGTGACGTCGTCGGGCCGGATCTCGTGCTCCGAGAACCGCGCCGCGAGGTACAGGTCCAGCAGCACGCGGCTCGCGTCCGGGTCGGCCTCGGTCGCGTCGAGCAGGTCGAGCGTGAACTCCGTGGCGGTCTGCGCGGCGTCGCGCACCACCCCCGAGCCCTCGGCGGCGTCCTCCAGCGCGACCCACGCCGCGATCACCGCGTCACCGGGCGGCACGTCCCGGTCGAGCGCGTCGGTCGCCGCGTCGACACCGTCCGCGAGCGCGGGCCGCACCAGGTCGGCGATGTCGCCGAGCAGCACGTCGCCCGGTTCGCTGCGGTCGACGTCCGGCGGGCGGTTCGCGTTCATCCACCTGCGTGCGGCGCGCGCGAGGTACGCGCCCAGCAGCGCCAGCGCGACCAGCACCGCCACGAAGAACGCGATCTTGAGCCACGTCGCCGTGTCGCCGGACTGCTGCGCACCGTCGAACGGGGCGTCGGGCGTCGCGACGGGCTCCGGGGTGCGCGTCGGCAGGTCCAGGCCGAGGTCGAGGCGGTAGTCGGGCCGGGTCGCCGGCTGCCACGGCCCCGCGAACGCCGCGGCGACCACGGCCACGGCCACGAGCCCGCCCGCGACGACGGCCACGCGCGTCGCGTCCTGACGTGCCACCGGGCTCCGATCGTCGTGCGGGTCGTCCTCGTCGTGCGTGCCCGTGCCACGCGCACACCCTCGCCCACCGTACTGACCGCCCCTCCCGGTGGGGAGGACGCGCCTGCACGGTGGGCGGTTCACCCCGGTGTGGGTCGCCCGCGCGCCGCACGCGCCCGCACCGCGGGACGCGTCGCACGCGTGCGCGCCCGGGCTGGGATGATGGCGCCATGACCTCCGCCACCCCGGCTCCCGCACGCGTGAGCCTCGCCGACGTCACCCCCGCGATCGCGCTCGGCCCGCTCGACGGTCGCTACCGGCCCACGGTCGCGCCGCTCGTCGACCACCTGTCGGAGGCCGCGCTCAACCGGGCGCGCGTGCACGTCGAGGTCGAGTGGCTGATCCACCTGACGACGCACCAGGTCGTCCCGGGCGCCCCGGTGCTGAGCGACGCCGAGCGGGCGTACCTGCGCGGCGTGGTGGCGACGTTCGGTCCCGACGAGGTCGCCGAGCTGGCCGAGATCGAGCGCGTGACCGTGCACGACGTGAAGGCGGTCGAGTACTTCCTCAAGCGTCGGCTCGAGGCCGCGCCCGGCGTGCTCGGCGAGACCGTGCTGCCGACCGTCGGGGAGCTCGTGCACTTCGCGTGCACGAGCGAGGACATCAACAACCTGTCGTACGCGCTGATGGTGCGCGGCGCGGTGCAGGAGGTCTGGCTGCCCGCCGCGACCGCGCTCGCCGACGAGGTCGCGGCGCTCGCCCGCGAGCACGCCGAGCAGCCGCTGCTCGCCCTGACCCACGGCCAGCCCGCGACGCCGACGACGCTCGGCAAGGAGCTCGCGGTGCTCGCGCACCGCCTGCGCCGCCAGCTGCGTCGGATCGGCGCCGACGAGTTCCTCGGCAAGATCAACGGCGCGACGGGCACGTACGGCGCGCACGTCGTCGCGGTCCCGGGCGCCGACTGGCAGGAGGTCTCGCGCACGTTCGTCGAGCACCTGGGCCTGACGTGGAACCCGCTGACCACGCAGATCGAGTCGCACGACTGGCAGGCCGAGCTGTACGCGGACGTGGCGCGGTTCAACCGCGTGCTGCACAACCTCGCGACCGACGTGTGGACGTACATCTCACGCGGCGTGTTCATCCAGATCCCCGTGGCCGGGGCGACGGGCTCGTCGACCATGCCGCACAAGGTCAACCCGATCCGGTTCGAGAACGCCGAGGCGAACCTCGAGATCTCCTGCGCGCTGCTCGACACGCTCGCCGCGACGCTCGTCACCTCGCGCCTGCAGCGCGACCTGACCGACTCGACCACGCAGCGCAACATCGGTCCCGCGTTCGGGCACTCGCTGCTCGCGATCGACAACGTCCGACGAGGCCTGCGCGCCCTGTCGGTGGACGCGGCGCTGCTCGAGCGCGAGCTCGACCAGAACTGGGAGGTGCTGGGCGAGCCCGTGCAGTCGGCGATGCGCGCGGCGTCGGTCGCGGGCGTCACCGGCATGGAGAACCCGTACGAGCGGCTCAAGGAGCTCACGCGCGGACGCCGGCTCACCGCTGACGACATGCGCGAGTTCATCGGGGGCCTCGGGCTGCCCGCGGACGTGGCCGAGCGGCTCGCGGCCCTGACGCCCGGCGCCTACACGGGCCTGGCCGCGGCGCTCGTCGCACACCTCGACGACTGACCTCGCCGCCGCGTCCACGCGGCACGTGTCACCGCGGCCCGGCCGGTCCGGTGTGTGCTGAGTTGTGAGGATTGTCACACTTTCGGGGAACGGAAACGGTTCCGACCGTGGTCGCGCTACCACTTCCGGGTGGGACGACCTGGACATGTGATCGGATTCCTTGCAGAATCGGGCCCGATCCGTCCGAATTACCCGTTCCGCAGGCCTCGGTCACCCGGACCTCGAACGGCACCGTCATCCCCCAGTCGGTAGGCGAGGCCGCCATGACCCTCATGCAGAAGGCGATCACACCCGCGCTCTCTCGGGCTCACCTCGAGGACGGCTACGACCGCATGGCCGGGTACGTCGTGCGCGCCGAGGACGTCGCGTTCGCGACGACGCCCGCCCAGCTGTTCGAGGTCCACGGCCTCGGGTACCCGGGCTCCCCGTTCCGCCCGGACGCGCACTACATCGACCTGCTCCGGTTCGAGTCCGGGCCCCAGCTGCAGTACCGCGACGTCCCCGGGTACATCGTGCCGCTGTGGTGGCTGCGCCACTCGCGCATCACGCCCGGCGCCGAGCTCGTCCGCGTGTTCTCCGACGGCTCCGCGACGCTGCTCGCACGCTACGGCGACGTGGGCACCGGCTGGTCCGCGACCCACCTCGGCCACCGCCCCGCGCTCGCGTCGCTGTCCCGCTGCGTCGGCCCCGTCGCCAAGTGGCACAGCGCCTACCTCGAGGCCGACGTCGTCGACGGCGGGCAGACCGTCGTCCTGGCGCTCGCCAACCCGCCGCTCGCCGAGACCGGCTTCCACCAGGCGCCGTCCGGCCGCTGGTTCCGCCGGGTGCCGCGCGAGGACGTCTCCGAGCTGTTCGAGCTCGACCTCACCGCGCGCTGGAACGGCCTCGCCGTGCGCGTCGTCGACCAGTGGCAGGACGCGCAGCGGTACGTCGTCGCGCGCATCTCGCACCTCGGAGACGACCTCGACCACGCCGAGCACCTGCGCCTCGACCGCGTCGAGGCCGGCGTGTACGAGTCGGTGGTCTACGCCGCCGAGCTCACCGACATCCAGACCAACCAGGTGGTGCCCCACACCTGGTCGCCCGGGCCGTCGCGCGCGCTGCGCCGCCCGGTCACCACGCAGTCCTACTCCTGACCCGCTGACGGACCCACAGTCCGGCTCACCCGTCCGGCTCACTGACTGACCCACCGGCTCGCGGCATCCTTCCCCGCCCGAGCACCACAGAACGGCCGTCCCCCGGGACGGCCGTTCGCCTTCCCGGCGCGCGGCCACCTCCCGTGCCGCGCCCGAGGTCGGCCTCGTCGTCGCGAGCCCGCGATCCCTCCGGGTATCCGGGCCCAGAGACGGAGCAACCACGGCGTCGACGAGCAACCTCCCGACGGGACCGCGGTACCTCCGGGTATCCGAGGTCGAAGCCGGAGCAAACCATGGGGTCGGCTCGTCGTCGCGGGGTCGGACCGTCGTCGCGGGGTCGGGTTCGTCGTCGCGGGAGGGGGATGCGATCGGGGTGGGTGGGTCAGGCGGGGACGGGGAGGGGTGGGGGGGTGATGGCGGCGAGCTCGGCGAGGGCCGCGGCGTAGGCCGCGGTGTCTCCGGCGCGGGCCGCCTCGCGCGCGCGGACCGTCGGGCCGTGGAGCGCGGCGCGGGCACGGCGGCGCAGGGCCCGCGCGGTGCGCTCGTCGCGCTCGTCGTCGGGCAGCGCGGACAGCGCCGCCTCCAGACCGCCCAGGACACGCGACCGCTCCGCGAGCACCGCGGGGTTCCACTCGCGCACGCGGCGGTCGGCCTCGTACGCGGCGGCGGCCCTCTCGACGAGGTCGCGCGCCTCGAGCACCGCGCCGTGCTCGGCAGGGGCGTGCTGCGCGACGGTGGTCAGCGACACGAGCCGGACGCCGGGCAGCTCGCGCACGCCCGGGTCGACGTCGTGGCGCAGCGCGAGGTCCACGACGGTGAGCGGGTGCGCGGTGCCGGTCCGGGCGGCCGCGAGCGCGTCGACCGTGAGCACCGCGCCGGCGGCGCCGGAGCACGCGACCACCAGGTCGACGCCCGCGAGCTCGGCGGCGAGGTCGGCGCCCGCTGGCACGGCCGCGACGCCGCGCGCGGCGGCGAACACCTTCGCGCGGCCGCTCGGGGAGTAGACGCGCACGTCGCGGCAGCCGCGGGACTTCAGGGCGGCGAGCGACGCGCCCGCGTAGGAGCCGGTGCCGATGAGCACGCACCGGACCTGCGACCACGGGACCAGGTCGCGCTCGGCGATGTCGAGCGCGACGCCGACGACCGACCGCCCGGTGGCGCCGAGCCCCGTGCGGCCCTCGACCTTGCGCGACACGCGCGACGCCGCCTGGAACAGGGACTCGAGCGCGCTCGTCGTCGTGCCGTCCTTGCGGGCCGTGGTGAGCGCGCGGCGCACCTGCCCCGCGATCTCCCGCTCGCCGACGACCATCGACTCGAGCCCGCTCGCGACCGCGAACAGGTGCGCGGCGGAGTCGGTGCCGGTGTGCACGGCCAGGTGCTCGGCGACGCGCGTGGGGTCGTAGCCGGAGCGGGCCGCGACCGTCGCGGCGACGGCGGCGCGGGCCTCGGGTGCGTGCTCGGCGTCCGCGACGTCCAGGTACAGCTCGAACCGGTTGCACGTCGCGAGCACGACGGCACCGGTGATGGAGGGGGACGCGCCGACGAGCTCGCGGCCCACGGCGTGCACGTCCGACGAGAGACGCTCGAGCACCCCGAGGTCGAGATCGCGGTGCGACGCGACGAGGGACAGCAGCACCACGTGCCCGATTCAACCACCCGTCCCGCAGTGCCCGGAAATGTCAGGCACAATCGACCCGTGCTTTCTGCAGGTCATCCGCTCGTCGACGGGCGCACGTCACATTCCTCGCTCGTGGCCGCGTATTCGAAAGAGCGCCCCGAGCGCCTTCCGGTGTGGTTCATGCGCCAGGCCGGCCGCTCGCTGCCCGAGTACCGCGCGCTGCGGGTGGGCACCGCGATGCTCGACGCGTGCCTCGACCCGGCGCTCGCGTCCGAGATCACGTTGCAGCCCGTGCGGCGGCACGGCGTGGACGCGGCGATCTTCTTCTCGGACATCGTGGTGCCGCTGCGGCTCGCGGGTGTCGACGTGGAGATCAAGCCGGGCGTCGGGCCGGTCATGGGTGCGCCGGTGCGCACGGCCGACGACGTCGCGCGGCTGGCGGAGCTGACGCTGTCCGACGAGGCGCTCGCCCCGGTCACCGAGGGTGTCGCGCGCACGGTCGCCGAGCTCGGGAGCACGCCGCTCATCGGGTTCGCGGGTGCGCCGTTCACGCTCGCCGCGTACCTGGTCGAGGGCGGGCCGTCGCGCGACCACCTGGCGGCCCGTGCGCTCATGCACTCCGACCCGCCGACGTGGCACGCGCTGACGGCGTGGGCCGCGCACGTCACGGGCGCGTTCCTGCGGGCGCAGGTGCTCGCGGGCGCGTCCGCCGCGCAGCTGTTCGACTCGTGGGCGGGTGCGCTGTCGCTCGCCGACTACACGGCGCACGTCGCACCGTCGTCGTCGCGCGCGCTGGGCGCGGTGCGGGACCTGGGCGTGCGGACCGTGCACTTCGGCACGGGCACGGGCGAGCTGCTCGCGGCGATGCGCGACGTGGGCGCTGACGTCGTGGGCGTCGACTACCGGATCCCGCTCGACGAGGCGTCGCGCCGGCTCGGGGGCACCACGCCCGTCCAGGGCAACATCGACCCCGCGTTGCTCGCGGCGCCGTGGCCGGTGCTCGAGGCGCACGTCCGTGACGTGGTGGAGCGGGGCCGGTCGGCTCCGGCGCACGTGGTGAACCTGGGGCACGGCGTTCCGCCGAGCACCGACCCGGCGGTGCTGACGCGCGTCGTCGAGCTGGTCCACTCGCTGTGACCGCCGCCGCCGAGGGCCCGGCGCCCGCTGTCGGACGCGCTGTCTCACGTGCGGTCGGACGCGCGGTCGAGCCGGCCGGCGAGGCCGCCGACGAGAAGGCCGCCGAGCAGTGGGACGCCGTGGTCGTCGGCGGGGGCCTCGCGGGTCTGGTGGCGGCGCGGGAGCTGGTGCGCGGGGGGCTGCGCACGCTCGTCGTCGAGGGGCGCGACGCGGTCGGGGGCGCGGTGCGCGGGCACGTCGTCGCAGGTCTCGAGCTCGACGCGGGCGCGGAGTCGTTCGCGACGCGCGGCGGGACGGTCGCGGCGTACCTGGACGAGCTGGGGATCGGGGACCGCGTGGTGGCACCGAGCGGGCTCGGCTCCTGGGTGCACCTGCCGTCGGGGGACGGCCCGCTGCCGCAGACGGGGCTGCTGGGCATCCCGTCGCAGCCGTGGGCGGCGGACGTGCGGCGCACGCTGGGCGTCCTCGGCGCGGCGCGTGCGGCGCTCGACCTGGTGCTGCCCGCGCGCGTGGCGGCGGGCGCCACGACGCTCGGCGGGCTCGTGCGGGCGCGCATGGGCGCGCGCGTGGTCGACCGGCTCGTGCGGCCCGTGGTGGGCGGCGTGCACGCCGCGGAGCCCGACGAGCTCGCGGTCGACGCGGTCGCGCCCGCGCTGCCCGCCGCGGTGAGGGAGTCCCGTTCGCTCGCGCGGGCCGTGCGGTCGCTGCGCGCCGCGGCGCCCGCGGGCTCGGCCGTGCAGGGCCTGGACGGCGGCGTGCACGTGCTGGTCGAGACGCTCGCCGCGCAGGTCTCGAACGGTGGCGGCACCATCCGCGCGCGCACCCGTGCGACGGCCGCACGGCCCGCCGACGACGAGCCGGGCGAGGTGCTGGTCACGCTCGCCGACGGCAGCAGCGTGCGGACCGGGCGTCTCGTCGTCGCGGGACCGCAGGCGCTCGACGTGCTCGCCGGCGTGCTCGACCTGGGCGACGTGGCGCTCGACGAGGGCGCGGACGTGCGCCTCGTGACGCTCGTGCTCGACGCCCCCGCGCTGGACGCCGCGCCGCGCGGCACGGGCGTGCTCGTCGGACGGGACGTGACGGACGTGCGCGCGAAGGCGCTGACGCACGCGACGGCGAAGTGGCCGTGGCTCGCGCGGCGCGCACCGGCGGGACGGCACGTGGTGCGGCTGTCGTACGGCCGGGCCGACGAGGAGGTCGCGGCCGGGCCGGGGCTCGGCGACCCGGGCGCGCTCGTGGCGCTGGCGCTCGCCGACGCGTCGGTGCTGCTCGGTGTGCCGGTGCGCGACGAGCAGGTGGTCGCGACGTCGGTGGTGCGCTGGACGCAGGCGCTGCCGCGGCCCAGCGCGCGGCACCGCGACGCGGTCGCGACGGTCCGCGCGGCGCTCGCCGCTGCGCGGCCGGGCGGTGCGCGCGTCGCGGCGTGCGGAGCGTGGCTTGCGGGCAACGGGCTCGCGTCGGTGATCCCGGACGCGGTCGCCGCCGGGCGCGCGGTCCTGACGCCGGAGCTCTGACCCCGGGACGCTGGATCCGGGACGCCGACACCTCAGCGCCGGCGCCGGGCGCGCACGTCCTCACCACCCAGCCTGCGGCCGGTCCGGGTCTGAGGCGTTTCGTCGAGACATTGTTCTGACAACTTGTCGGGTCCGGGTCACACATTTCCTGGCGTCGCGTGGTGAGGGTCACCTGACAATTCCTGGTGGGCACGCAGAAATGCACGGTCCGGCATTGTTCTGACATCCCGTCAGCACGCGCGGGCGGAGACGGGATTTCGACATCCGCGCGGACGACGGGGGAGACTGCAGGCATGTCGGTGGTCCGGATCGGTACCCGCGCGTCCACGCTCGCGCTCACGCAGACGGGGCACGTGGCCGACGCGCTCGCGCGGCTCGGCGGCTTCGAGGTCGAGACCGTGCACGTGCGCACCGACGGCGACCGGCTCACCGGCAGCCTCGCGACCCTCGGCGGCACGGGCGTGTTCGTGACGGCGTTGCGCGACGCGCTGCTCGACGGCCGCTGCGACGTCGCCGTGCACTCGCTCAAGGACCTGCCGACCGCACCCGCGCCCGGCCTCACGATCGCGGCCGTCCCGCTGCGCGAGGACCCGCGCGACGTGCTGTGCGCGCGGGACGGCCTCACGCTGAGCGAGCTGCCCCCCGGCGCACGCGTCGGGACCGGCTCGCCGCGCCGCGCAGCGCAGCTGCTCGCCGCGCGACCGGACCTCGAGGTCGTCGACATCCGCGGCAACGTCGACACGCGTCTCGGCCGGGTCGCGGGCTCGGCGTCGGGACCCGGGGACCTCGACGCCGTGGTGCTCGCACGCGCCGGGCTCGCGCGCCTCGGGCGGCTCGACGCCGTGACCGAGGCGCTCGACCCGCAGGTCATGCTCCCCGCGCCCGGTCAGGGCGCGCTCGCCGTCGAGGTGCGCACGGCCGCCCTCGCCGACCCGCCCACGCCGGTCCTCGCGGCCCTCGCGACCGCGCTCGCCGCACTCGACCACCGGCCGACCCGCCTCGCGGTCGCCGCCGAGCGCGCGCTGCTCGCGCGGCTCGAGGCCGGGTGCGCCGCACCGGTCGGCGCGTTCGCGCGGGTCGAGGGCGCGCGGCTCGACGTCGAGGCCGTCGTGGCCCGCACCGACGGCACCCGGCTCCTGCGGCACGGCCTGACGAGCTGGGCCGTCGTCGTCCGCGAGGTCGCGCCCGACCAGCCGTCGGGCACGGACATCACACCCGGAGGCACCGCGACCGGAGGCACCGCACCCACGGGCGCCGCACCCGAGGCCGACGAGGTCCGCGTGCCGGAGCACACCGAGGAGGGTGCGGCGACGTGCGGCGCGGACCTCGCCGACCTGCTGCTGGAGATGGGTGCCGCGGAGCTCGCCCCGGTGGGCCCGGCCTCGTGACCACGTCCGACGACGAGCGCCCCACGACCGCCGCGGCGCGGCACGGGACCGCGGGCCTCACGACGGGGACGAGCGACCAGGTCGGTGCGGCCGCCGCGGCACCCGCCGGGTGGCGCGTGCTCGTGCCGCGGCCGACCGCCGGGCAGTCCGGCGCGGTGATCGCGCTCGCCGCGGTCGGCGCCGAGCCCGTGCTCGTCCCGCTCATCGCGATCGACCCCCCCGAGGACACGGCCCGCGTCGACGACGCGCTGCTCGCGCTCGGCTCGGGCTGGTACCGCTGGCTCGTCGTGACGAGCGGCGCCGCGGTCCCCGTGCTCGACGCGCGCGCCCGCGCGGCCGGGCGACCGCTCGCGACGCTCGTCGCCGACGGGGACGTGCGGGTCGCCGCCGTCGGGCCGGGCACCGCACGCGCGCTGCGCGACGCGGGGGTCGACACCGACCTCACGCCGCGCGGGCCGTCGACGGGCGCGAACCTCGCCGCGCAGTGGCCGTCGGCCGACCCGCACGACCACCCCACCGGCCTCGCCCGGCCCGCGCGCGTGCTGTTCGCGCGCGGCGACCTCGCGGCGTCGACCGTCGCCGACGGCCTGCGGGCCCGCGGCTGGCAGGTCGACGAGGTGGTGGCCTACCGCACGGTCACGGCACCGCCCCCGCCCGACGACGTGCGCGACGACTGGCGCACGGGCGCGATCCGGGCCGCGCTGCTCACGTCGGCGAGCACGGTGCGCGCGCTCGTCGAGCACCTCGGGCCGCCGCCCGCGAGCACGCTGCTCGTCGCGATCGGCCCGACCACCGCCGCCGAGGCCCACCGCCTCGGCCTGCCGCTCGCCGCGACCGCCGCCGAGCAGACGATGACCGGCCTCGTCGGCGCCCTCGTGGACGCCGCTCGCTCGTCGGACGGCTTCGTCGTCCCCCCGCCCGTCCGGGAAGATGGGCGAACCGGACACCAGGAGACACCGTGACCACCGAACCCACCGGACGCCCGACCGGACGCCCGACCGAGCGCCCGACCGTCGCCGGACCCGGGCGCGTCCGCCCCCGTCGCCTGCGCACGACCGGGGCGATGCGCCGGCTCGTGCGCGAGGTCGACCTGCACCCGCGCCAGCTCGTGCTGCCGGTCTTCGTGCGCGAGGGAATCGATGTGCCCCGTCCGATCACGTCGATGCCGGGCGTCCAGCAGCACACGCTCGACTCGCTCAAGGGCGCGCTCGCCCAGGCGGCCGACGCCCGTCTGGGTGGCGTGATGCTGTTCGCCGTCCCGCAGGTGCGCGACGCGGTCGGCAGCCAGGCGACCGCGCCCGACGGCATCCTCAACCGGGCGATCGCGGTCGCCGCGGCCGAGGTGGGCGACGCGCTCGTCGTGCAGGCGGACCTGTGCCTCGACGAGTTCACCGACCACGGCCACTGCGGCGTGCTCACCCCCGACGGGCGCGTCGACAACGACGCGACGCTCGTGCGGTACGCGGACATGGCGCTCGCGCAGGCCGCCGCGGGGGCGCACCTCGTGGGGCTGTCCGGGATGATGGACGGCCAGGTCGCCGTGGTGCGGGACGCGCTGGACGCCGCCGGGTACGACGAGGTCGCGGTGCTGGCCTACGCGGCGAAGTACGCGAGCGCGTTCTACGGCCCGTTCCGCGAGGCCGTCGAGTCGCAGCTGCACGGCGACCGGCGGACCTACCAGATGGACCCCGCGAACCGGCGCGAGGCGGCCCGCGAGGTCGCGATCGACGTGGGCGAGGGGGCCGACGTCGTCATGGTCAAGCCCGCCATGTCCTACCTGGACGTGCTCGCCGACGTCGCCGCGGCCAGTCCCGTACCGGTTGCGGCCTATGCCGTGTCCGGCGAGTACGCCATGATCGAGGCTGCCGCGGCGGCCGGGTGGATCGAGCGCGAACGGGCGATTCGGGAGTCCGTGCTCAGCATCCGCCGCGCGGGTGCCGATTCTGTCCTCACGTACCACGCGACGGAGCTGGCCGGATGGCTGGCGGAGGAGTACCGATGAGCCCGACGAACGCCGAGGTGTTCGCCCACGCGCAGGCCGTGATCCCTGGCGGGGTCAGCTCGCCCGTGCGTGCGTACGGGTCGGTCGGCGGCACGCCGCCGTTCCTCGCGTCCGCGCGCGGCGCGTACGTGACCGACGTCGAGGGCCGCGAGTACGTGGACCTCGTCGGGTCGTGGGGGCCGGCGCTGCTGGGGCACGCGCACCCCGAGGTCGTCGCCGCCGTGCAGGAGGCCGCCGCGCGCGGCCTGAGCTTCGGGGCGCCGACGACGACCGAGGTCGAGCTCGTCGACGCCGTACGCTACCGCGTGCCCGCCGCCGAGCAGGTCCGTCTCGTGTCGACCGGCACCGAGGCGACCATGACGGCGCTGCGGCTCGCACGCGGCTACACGGGCCGCGACCTCGTCGTGAAGTTCGCCGGCTGCTACCACGGGCACGTCGACGCGCTGCTCGCGCAGGCCGGGTCCGGTGTCGCGACGCTCGCGCTGCCCGGGTCCGCGGGCGTCTCGTCGGCCGTCGCCGCCGAGACGATCGTCCTGCCGTACAACGACGCCGACGCCGTGCGCGACGCGTTCGCGCAGCACGGCTCGCGCATCGCGGCCGTCATCACCGAGGCCGCGCCCGCCAACATGGGCGTCGTCCCGCCCGCGCCCGGCTTCAACGCCGAGCTGCGGGAGATCACCCACGAGCACGGCGCGCTGCTCATCCAGGACGAGGTCCTCACCGGGTTCCGCGCCGGCTACTCCGGCTGGTGGGGGCTCGAGGGCCTACGCGAGGGCTGGTCGCCCGACCTGTTCACGTTCGGCAAGGTCATCGGCGGCGGCCTGCCCGTCGCCGCGGTCGGCGGCCGCCGCGACGTGATGCACCAGCTCGCGCCGCTCGGCCCCGTCTACCAGGCCGGCACGCTGTCCGGGAACCCCGTCGCCACCGCGGCGGGCCTCGCGACGCTGCGGCTCGCGGACGCCGAGGTGTACCGGCACGTCGACGAGGCCGCCGCGCGCCTGCGCGACTCCGTCACCAAGGCCCTCGCCAACGCGGGCGTGCCGCACGCGCTGCAGTGGGCCGGGTCGCTGTTCTCGATCGCGTTCGGCGACGAGGTCGCCGAGCACGGTGTGCGGGACTACGCCGCGGTGCTCGGGTCCGAGCACTGGCGGTACGCGCCGTTCTTCCACGCGCTGCTCGACGCGGGGATCTCCGCGCCGCCGTCCGCGTTCGAGGCGTGGTTCGTCTCGGCCGCGCACGACGACGCGGCGCTCTCGCGCATCGAGGACGCCCTGCCGGCCGCCGCGCAGGCCGCCGCGCAGGCGACCCCGCCCGCCTGACCCGCCCGCCTGACCCGCCCGCCTGACCCGTCAGCGCACCAACCGCGCGTCGGGGGCGATCGCCGCGTCCGCGGGCGGCTCGTCGGTGCGCGCCGCTCGGCGCGTCGGCTCGTCGGTGCGCGCCGCTCGGCGCGTCGGCTCGTCGGCGGTCGACTCGTCGGCGGTCGACTCATCGGCGGTCGGTCCGTCGGCGGTCGGTTCGTCGGGCGTGAGCAGGTCTCGGGCGACCGGGACGACGCGGTCGAACCAGCGGGTCTCCGCGAGGTCGTAGGCGAGCAGCCCGGCCAGCGCGGCCGCGCGCTCGTCGCCGACCGCGTGCGGGGCGCCGAGCGCCTCGTCGGCGAACGCACGCCCCGGGTGCGCGCTCAGCGCGACGCCCAGGCGCGCGAACGGCAGCTCGAGCTCCCACCAGGTCGTGCCCGTGGCCTCGTGCTCGTGCACCCGCAGGCCGGTCGCGTGCCGCACGAGCGGCTCGAGCACACGCAGGCGCCACGCGCCGTCGAGCCGGAGCGCGTCGGCGGCGGGGCCGGGCAGCGTCCGCAGGGAGTCGCGCACGGGGACCAGCCACGTCGTGTCGCACGCGCTCGACTCCTCCCGGCCGGGGCGCGGCTGGTGCTGGTGGTGCGGGCGGAACACGCCACGGTCGTGCGAGCGGGACCCACCCGCGTCCGACGACCCCGCGGGCAGGCCGCGCACGAACGTCCGGGCGTGCCGCGCGGTCAGCCGCGCGCGGGGGCGCATGTCCGACGCCAGCACCGGCAGCGCGGCGAGCGACCGCAGCCAACGGGCCGTCAGGTCGAGGCGCCGCTCCTGCACCCGGCCGACGAACGCGCGCTCGTCGAGCCCGGCGGCGCTCGCGCTCAGGTGCAGCGGGTCGCGGGGGAGCACGCCCGCGAGCAACTCGCGCACGCGCGGGCCGAGGTCGACCGTCGTCGTGCCCGGGGCGCGCGGCGTGACGTCGAGGCCGTCGGGCAGCAGGTCGAGCCGAGCCGCGACGCCCCCGCACGCGGACATGCTCTCGAACCGCACGAGACCGTCACCGGTGGTGAGGAACGGGTCGGCGTGCTCGACGAGGTCGGCGAGGTCGTCGTGCGCGTCGCGGTCGGTGCGAGCGCCGGTGCGCGAACCGGTACGCGAACCGGTACGTGAACCGGTGCCGGAACCGTCATGGGGGCCCGAGGGGGACACGGGCTCGTCGTAGCGGGACGCCGCGACGCGCGCGACGAGGAGCAGCGCCGCCGCGACGACGTCGGCGCGCTGCACGGAGCCGTCGACGAACGTGCGCCGCTCACTCGTCGCGAGCCCGAGGTGCGCGCCGACGCGCTCGACTCGGAGGCCGGAACGCCCCGCGTACCGGAAGGCGACCTCCACCGCATCCACACGGGTGATGTCGGCACCCCGAAGGTCACAGTTGAGTCACGGCCCCGGGTGGTTCCCGCCCGGAGCAGCACTGCTGTGCTCGACGGGTGGCGGAGGTCGCACCCGACCAGACGTGCTCCACCCGTCCGGTCGGGGCCGGGGTCAGGCCTCGACGAGCTCGGGGGTGGGCTCGGCGGCGGCGCGCTCCGCGGCGCGCTCGGCGCGGTACGCGCGCACCGACCAGGCGATCGCGGCGGCCCAGACCACGGCGACCAGGCCCAGGATCCACGCCTGCGCGGGCGTGCCGCCGAGGCCGACGGCGTCGGAGCGCAGGATCGTGCGGGTGTTGGTCAGGACGATCATGCCGCCGACGGCCGACCCGAGCAGGCGCGGCGGGATGATCCGCACGAGCCACGCGGCGATGGGCGCCGCGATCAGCCCGCCGACGAGCAGCGCGAGCACCCAGCGCACGTCGATGCCCTGCGAGCCGAGCGAGAACAGGAAGCCGAGCGACGCGGCGAGCGCCACGAGGAACTCGGACGTGTCGATCGATCCGATGACCTTGCGCGGCTCCATGCGCCCGGACGCGAGCAGCGCGGGCGTGCCGACCGGTCCCCAGCCGCCGCCGCCGGTCGCGTCGACGAAGCCCGCGAACAGGCCGAGCGGCGCGAGGAACCGCTTGCGCACGGGCTGGCCGATCCGGTCCTTGCGGAGCCCCTTGAACGTGAAGCGCACGAGGATGTACGTGCCCAGCGCGAGCAGGATGCCGGACATCACGGGCGCGGCGGAGTCGGTCGCGACGCGGGACAGGACGGTCGCGCCGAGGAACGCCCCGATCGCGCCGGGGATGCCGACGCGCCGCACGACGCGCCAGTCGACGTTCCCGAACTTCCAGTGCGAGACGCCGGACGCGAGCGTGGTGCCGATCTCGGCGAGGTGCACGGTCGCGGACGCTGCGGCCGGGTTGGTGCCGATCGCGAGCAGGAGCGTGCTGGACGTGACCCCGTACGCCATGCCGAGCGAGCCGTCGACGAGCTGTGCCGCGAGGCCGACGACGGCCAGGAGCAGGAGCTGCGGCATGAGCGGGGTCCTTCGCGAGCGGCGGGTGGGTCGGGCGCCGGGTCAGGAGGGTGCCGTGCGGGGCGCGCGAGGCGACGCACAGCGGGCGGAACCGACAACTCGATAATCCCGACCCGGGAACTCGATATTCAAGACGTGTCCATCATGCAAGACGCACCGCGCTCCCGTCAGCCGTTCCGCGTCAGGGGTTCTCCCACGCGTCGGCACGGCCGAGCATCGCCTGCACCGGCGCCGGGAGGTCACCCGCGACCAGCGCAGCGATCGTCACCTCGTCGAGCACGTCGCGCACCGCGACGCGCAGCGCGACCCACACGTCCAGGAGCGCCGCGGCCGAGCCCTCGTACGTGAGCGACGGCGGGCGCTCGTCGCGCACCGTGACGAGCGGGCCCTCGGCGGCGCGCATGACGTCCGCGAGGGTGATCTGGTCCGCGGGCCGCGCGAGCCGGTACCCGCCCGAACGCCCGCGCACGCTCACGACCACGCCGCCGCGGCGCAGGTCGCCCAGGATCCGCTCGAGGAAGCTCGTCGGAAGCCCCTGACCGACCGCGAGGGTCTCGACCGCGACGGGGTCGCCCTGCGGGCTCGCCGCCAGCTCCGCGCACGCCCGCACCGCATAGTCCGCCTTCGCCGAGACCCGCATGCCGACCATTGTGCCGCCCGCGGGTCTCGCGCCCGCACCGCGCCGCGCGCGCGACCTGCGGGATCCGCCGGTGGTCGTCGGCCGCGTCAGCCCGCCGCGCTCTCCCGGACCTCCGGGACGCTGCCCGCGAACCGACCTGCGAGCAGGTCGGCGAGCGTCACACGGTCGAGCACACCGTGCAGCGTGTCGTCGATCGCGCCCCACAACGTCGGCAGGTGCTGCGCGACGCCGCGGTACACCAACCGGTCCGGCGGGGCCGCCCGCACGGTGACGAACGGCCCCTCCAGCGCCGCGACCACGGGCCCGACGAGCACCTCGTCCGCCGGCCGCGCGAGCTGGAACCCGCCCCGTGCACCCCGCTTGGAGACCACGTACCCGAGCTTGCGGAGCTCGGTGAGGATCTGCTCGGCGTACTCGCGGGGCAGGTCCTGCTCGGTCGACAGCGCCTCGGCCGTCACGAGGTCCGGCGAGCGCTCGGCGAGGAGCAGCAGCGCGCGGACGGCGTAGTCCACCTTGGCGGAGATGTGCACGGGCATCGCGTCAGGCCGGCACTCGGTCGGTACACCCGTCGGCACCGGCAGCGCCGTCCGGCGCCGCCGAACCGGCGTCGCCGGCGTCGTCGTCGGGCAGGGCCTGCGCGGGGAACGGGGTGTCGACGAGCGGCCGCAGCCACGCGGTGCCGCCCTCGACGAGCCCGAGCTCGGTGACCTGCGCGCGCGTGAGCTGCACCCACGGCGTCGAGCCGTCGGCCGCCCGGGTCTCGGCGCGCACCTCGTAGCCGACGCGCAGCAGCCGGGTGACCTCGACCCGGACGGCTCCGGCGCGGTCGTCGGTGAGGACCTCGATGTCATGCGGGCGCACGAGCACACCGCCGAGCCGCGTGACCGGGCCGAGGAACGACATGACGAACGGGTTCGCCGGGTGGTCGTACAGCTCGCTCGGCGAGCCGACCTGCTCGATGCGGCCGCCGTTGATGACGACGATCTCGTCGGCGACCTCGAGGGCCTCCTCCTGGTCGTGCGTGACGAACAGCGTGGTCACGTGGACCTCGTCGTGCAGGCGGCGCAGCCAGTCGCGCAGCTCCTTGCGGACCTTCGCGTCGAGCGCGCCGAACGGCTCGTCGAGCAGCAGCACCTCGGGCTGGACGGCGAGCGCGCGCGCCAGGGCCATGCGCTGGCGCTGGCCGCCCGACAGCTGAGACGGCAGCCGGTCGGCGAACTGCTCGAGGTGCACGAGCTCGAGCAGCTCGGCGACGCGGTCGCGGATCTCGGCCTTGGGACGCTTGCGGATCTCGAGCCCGAACGCGACGTTGCGCGCCGTGGTCAGGTGCTTGAACGCGGCGTAGTGCTGGAACACGAACCCGACGGACCGGCGCTGCGGCGGCAGGAACGTCGCGTCGCGGCCCCCGATCTCGACCGTGCCGGAGTCCGGGTAGTCGAGGCCTGCGATGATCCGCAGGAGCGTGGACTTGCCGCCGCCCGACGGGCCGAGCAGCGCGGTGAGCCCGCCGGGCTTCACGACGAGGTCGATGTCCTGCAGCGCGACGAAGTCGCCGAACCGGCGGTTCACGCCGCGCACGACGATGCCGGACGGGTCACCGGCGAGCTCGTCGGGCCCGTCGGTGGGCGTCCTGGATGCGGTGGTGACGCTCATGCCTTGTCCTCCTTGGGCCGCAGGGCGGCGATGACGACGATCAGCACGACGGCGATCGTCATGAGCACGAACGCGGCGGCGAACGCCTGCCGCTGCGCGTCGGCCCCGAACTCCTGGTACGAGTCGTTGACGTAGAGCGTGAGGGTCTGGGACTCGCCCGCGACCGACCCGGACACGACGCGCACGGCGCCGAACTCGCCGAGCGAGCGCGCGAGGCTGAGCGCGACGCCGTAAGCGAGCGCCCACTTGATCGTCGGGAGCGTGACGCGCCAGAACCGCTGCCACGCGCTCGCGCCGAGCGACTGCGCGGCCTGCTCCTGCTCGATGCCGGCCTCCTCGAGGGTCGGCACGACCTCGCGCAGCACGAGCGGGAGCGAGACGAGGACCGTCGCGAGCACCATGCCGGGCACGGAGAAGATCACGCGGAACCCGGCGTCCTCGAGCGCACCCCCGAACCAGCCGTACGTGCCGTACACGAGGATCAGGGCGACGCCGACGACGATCGGCGAGATCGACACGGGCAGGTCGATGACGGCCGAGATGAACCGCCGCCCCCAGAACCGGTACCGCACGAGCAGGTAGCCCATGCCGACGCCGAACACGGTGTTGAGCACGACGGCGATGCCGGCGACGACCGCGGTGAGCCGCAGCGCGGCGAGGAAGTCCTCGGACGTGAGCACGTCCCACACGGGTGCGAGGCCGTCGGCGAACGTGTGCTGCACGACGGACGCGACGGGCAGCGCGACGAGCGCGAGCACGTACCCGATCGCGATGATCCGCAGCACCCACGCGGTGCGCGTGGTGCGACGCCGGGCGCGGCGCACGCGCGGGTCGACGACGGGCGGGCGCGTCGAGGGGGTCGGCGTGGCCGGGGCGTCCGGCGTCAGGACGTCAGCCACGGCGGGCCGTCCTGCGCTGCAGCACGTCGAGGACGACGAGCACGACCACGGCGACCACGAGCAGGAGCGTGGCGACCGCGGCGGCCGACACCGTCTCCTGCGACTCGATCATCTTGAGGATGTAGGACGAGGACACCTGCGTCTTGCCGATCAGGTTGGCGGAGATGAGGATGACCGACCCGAACTCCCCGAGCGCCCGCGCGAAGCTGAGCGCGGCCCCCGAGACGACGGCGGGGGTGACGGTCGGCAGGATGACGCGCCGGAAGATCGTGAACCCGTTCGCACCGAGCGACGCGGCGGCCTGCTCGACCTCGCGGTCGGCGTCGATGAGGACGGGCTGCACGGACCGCACGACGAACGGCAGCGTGACGAACAGCAGCGCGAGCACGACGCCCGCCTGGGTCCCGACGAGGTTGATCCCGAACGGCCCGCTCGGGCCGTACAGCGTGATGAGCACGAGGCCCGCGACGATCGTCGGCAGCGCGAAGGGGATGTCGATGACGACCTCGAGGATCCGCTTGCCGGGGAACCGGTCGCGCACCAGGACCCACGCGATGAGCGTGCCGACGACCGCGTTGACCACGGTGACGAGCGCCGCGGCACCCACGGTGAACCGGATGGCCGCGAGCGCCTCGGGGTCGGTGACGGCGTCCCAGAACCCGGCGATGCCGTCCTCGAACGCGGTCGAGACGATCGCGGCGACGGGCAGCAGCACCAGCAGGCCGAGCCACAGCACGCCGACGCCGAGCCCGAGCGTGGCACCGCCCGTGAGCTCGCCGGGGCGACGCCCCCGCCCGAAGGCGGAGGGCGTCGCCCGGTCGACCTGTGCGACGAGGGACATCAGCCCCGCAGCTCCGCGACGAGGCCAGTCTCCTTGTCGAACAGCTCGTCGTTGACGACGCTCCAGCCGCCGAGGCCCTCGACGGTCCAGATCGTGGCCTCCGGGAACGGGTTCGACGGGTCGTTCGCGCCCTCGACGTCCTCGGTGGGCTGCACGCCCGACGGCGAGCGGAACCCGTGCTCGATGAAGATGGCCTGGCCCTCGTCGGACTTGATGAACTCGAGGAAGTCCTTGGCGGCCTGCGACCCGCTCGTCGTGACGGCGGCGGGGTTCTCGATGAGGAACGTGGTCTCGGGGACGATGTAGTCGAGCTCGACGCCCGCCGCGCGGGCCGCGATCGCCTCGTTCTCGTACGAGATGAGGACGTCGCCCGTGCCCTTGACGAACGCGTCGGTCGCGGTGCGGCCGGAGTCGTTCCAGCTCACGACGTTGCCGATGAACTTGGCGAGGAACGCCTCGCCGGCGGCCTTGTCCTCGTTCTCGCCCAGGCCGTGCGTGTACGCGCCGAGCAGGTTCCACTTCGCGGCGCCGGACGTGCCGGGGTCGGCGGTGACGATGCCGACGCCGGGGGCGACGATGTCGTCCCAGCCGGTGATGTTCTTGGGGTTGCCCTTGCGGACCGCGAGGACGACGACGGAGTCGGACACGATGCCCTTGTTCTCGTCGGCGTTCCAGTCCTCGGCGATCAGGCCCTCCTTGACGATGTTGTCCACGTCGGGCGTGAGCGACAGCGCGACGAGGTCGGCGTCCTGGCCGGCGATCACGGCGCGGGACTGCGCGCCGGACGCCCCGAACGAGCCCTTGACCTTCACGCCCTCGCCCTGGTCGGTCTCGGCGAACGCCTCGGCGAGGTCGTCGTAGGCGGACTGGATGACGGCGAAGCCGACGAGGTCGATGGCGGAGGCCTGCGCGCCGCCGGTGCCGTCGCTCGAGGCCTTGTCGTCGGACGAGCTGCACCCCGCCACGGCCAGGAGCGACGCGGCGACGAGCGCCGCGGCCAGGCGGG
This sequence comes from Cellulomonas palmilytica, assembly GCF_021590045.1. NCBI lineage: Bacteria > Bacillati > Actinomycetota > Actinomycetes > Micrococcales > Cellulomonadaceae > Cellulomonas > Cellulomonas palmilytica. The sequence continues at coordinate 614,149 of NZ_CP062221.1, forward strand.
ACGACGAGCGGGCGAGGTGCCCGCGGTGGGGGGACTTCATGGTGGGTGTGCTCCCTGGGGACGAGTGGTCGGGGCCCGGCCTATTCCGAGTTGCCCGATCAGAACGCTCGGAATTCTTGCCACGTCCCATATTTCCCGTCCAGAGCAGTCCACATTCCGAGCACATCGGACGGGGCGGGCGCCGCGCGAGGGGGCGGCGACGAGGTCGCGGGACCCGTCCAGGGACCTTCGGGGACCCTGCGGGAATACCCCGTGGGGGTATGGTCGTTGGTGAGCCGACGAGGAGGGGCACATGCACGGCTACACCACCGACAAGGACGACTACCTCAAGCGGCTGCGCCGCATCGAGGGCCAGGTCCGCGGCATCGCGCGCATGGTCGACGAGGACGTCTACTGCATCGACGTGCTCACGCAGATCGCCGCCGTGACCAAGGCGCTGCAGGCCGTGAGCATCGGGCTCGTCGAGGACCACCTCGGGCACTGCGTCGTCGACGCCGCACGCCGGGACCCCGACGAGGGCCAGGCGAAGGTCAAGGAGGCCGCCGACGCGATCGCCCGCCTCGTGCGCAGCTGACACCACCCCGCACACCCGCACCTCACCCGCACCCACAGCAAGGAGAGCCTCATGACCACCACCACGTTCGGCGTCGACGGCATGACCTGCGCGCACTGCGTCCAGCACGTCACCACCGAGCTCCAGGCCATCCCGGGCGTCAGCGACGTCGCGGTCGACCTCGTCGTCGGCGGCTCGTCGCAGGTCACCGTCACGTCCGAGGCACCCCTGGCCGACGAGGCCGTGGCCGCCGCCGTCGACGAGGCCGGCTACGCACTGACCCCGCGCCGCTCGCTCCTGTGAGCCACGCGCTCGTCGTCCCGCCGGACGGTCGAGCGCACCCGTCACCGCACCAGACGACCGCACCCCCACCAGAGGCGGGACCATGAGCACCGACCAGCAGCCCGGCACGAGCCGGCCACCGACCCTCGTCGTCGACCTCGCCGTCGAGGGCATGACGTGCGCGTCGTGCGTCGCGCGCGTCGAGAAGCGCCTGCAGCGGCTGCCCGGCGTCACCGCGAGCGTCAACCTGCCGCTCGAGTCCGCGCACGTCGAGGGCGTCGACCCGTCCGTCACGCCCGACGACCTCGTGGCCGCCGTCCGCGCCGCGGGCTACGACGCACGCGTCACCTCCCCGATCGGCACACCCGCACCCCACGAGCCCGCGTCCGACGAGCCTGCGTCCGACGAGCCTGCGTCCGACGAGCACGCGTCCGACGAGCACGCGTCCGACGAGCACGCGTCCGACGAGCACGGCGGGCACGACTCGATGGATCACGGGGCGATGGACCACGGGGCGATGGACGACGCGATGCTCGCCGAGCACGCACTGTCCGCGCACGCGATGGCGCCCGGCCACGACATGTCGCCCGACGAGGACACCTCCGCGCCGACCGACGCGCGCGGCGCCGACCTGCGTCGACGCCTCGTCGTCGCGGCGGTCCTCACCGTGCCGGTGGTCGCGCTGTCCATGGTCCCCGCGACGCAGTTCCGCGGCTGGCAGTGGGTCGTCGCGGCGCTCGCGCTGCCCGTCGCGACGTGGGCGGCGTGGCCGTTCCACCGCGCCGCGGCGCGCGCGGCCCGGCACGGCGCGTCGACCATGGACACGCTCGTGAGCATCGGGATCGTCGCGGCGACCGCCTGGTCGCTGTGGGCGCTGCTCCTGGGTGGCACGGGCGAGCTCGGCATCACCATGCGACCGACGCTGTGGCCACGTGCCGCGTCCGGCATGGAGGGCACGCAGATGCCCGAGCTGTACTTCGAGGTCGCGGCGGTCGTCACGACGTTCCTGCTCGCGGGCCGGTTCGCCGAGCACCGCTCGCGCCGCCGCGCCGGCGACGCGCTGCGCGCGCTGCTCGACCTGGGCGCCAAGGACGTCGCGCTCGTCGTGACCGGCGCCGACGGGCGGCGCACCGAGCGGCGCGTGCCGGTCGACCGGCTGCGCGTGGGCGACGAGTTCGCGGTGCGGCCCGGTGAGAAGGTCGCGACCGACGGCGTCGTCGTCTCCGGCACGTCCGCGCTGGACACCTCGCTGCTCACGGGCGAGCCCGTGCCGGTCGAGGTCGGGCCGGGCGACGAGGTCACGGGCGCGACGGTCAACGCGTCGGGCGCGCTCGTCGTGCGGGCGACGCGCGTGGGCGCGGACACGCGGCTCGCGCAGATCGGCCGGCTGGTCGCGCAGGCGCAGACCGGCAAGGCGCCCGTGCAGCGCCTCGCGGACCGCATCTCGGCGGTGTTCGTGCCGGTGGTGCTCGTGCTCGCGCTCGGCACGCTCGTGGTGTGGCTCGCGACCGGCTCGGGTGCGCAGGCCGCGTTCACCGCGGCGGTCGCGGTGCTGATCATCGCGTGCCCCTGCGCGCTGGGCCTGGCCACGCCGACCGCGCTGCTGGTCGGCACGGGCCGCGGCGCGCAGCTCGGCATCCTCATCAAGGGCCCGCAGGTGCTCGAGCGCACGCGTCGCGTCGACACCGTGGTGCTCGACAAGACGGGGACGGTCACGCAGGGCCGCATGGCGCTGACCGACGTGCTCGTGCCCGACGGCGCGGCGACGAGCGCGGACGAGGCCCTGCGGTTCGCCGCGGCGGTCGAGCGGCAGGCTGAGCACCCGATCGGCCAGGCCGTCGCCGCCGCGTGGGACGCGCGCGCGGCAGCGGGTGCGGCGGGTGCGCACGGGGGTTCCGACGAGCCCGTGCGCGGCGTCGGGGCCGACGGTGTACAGATCGGCTCCGACGAGGTGTACGACTTCGCCGCGGTCGCCGGGCGAGGCGTCGTGGGCGTGGTCCGCACCGCGCACTCGGGCGTCGGGCTCGGGCGCCGCGTGCTCGTGGGACGCCCCGCCTGGCTCGCCGAGCAGGGCGTCGACACCGGCGACCTGACCGCCGGCTTCGACGCGGCCGAGGCCGACGGCGCCACCGCAGTCATGGTGGCGTGGGACGGGCGGGCCCGCGCGACGCTCGTCGTCCGCGACCCGCTCAAGGACACCTCGCGCGAGGCCGTCGACGAGCTGCGCGCGCTCGGCCTGCGGCCGGTGCTCCTCACGGGCGACAACGCGGGCGCCGCCCACGCGGTCGCACGCGAGGTCGGCATCGACGAGGTCGTCGCCCACGTGCTGCCCGAGGACAAGGTCGAGGTCGTGCAGCGCCTGCAGGCGCAGGGTCGCCAGGTCGCGATGGTCGGCGACGGCGTCAACGACGCCGCGGCCCTGGCGACCGCCGACCTGGGCCTCGCGATGGGCACCGGCACCGACGTCGCGATCGAGGCCGCGGACGTGACCCTGGTGCGCGGCGACCTGCGCTCCGCCGCGCAGGCGATCCGCCTGTCGCGCCGGACCCTGCGCATCATCAAGCAGAACCTGTTCTGGGCGTTCGCGTACAACGTCGCGGCCATCCCGCTCGCGGCCCTCGGGCTGCTCAACCCGATGATCGCCGGCGCCGCGATGGCCGCCTCGTCGGTGCTCGTCGTGACGAACTCCCTGCGCCTGCGCACGTTCGCCTGACGGCCGGGCGCTCGCCGCCCGTGGCGGCGCGGGTCCTGCTCGCTATCGTGGCAGGGCCCGCGCTCCGCGGGCCGCGACGCGAGGCGGTGCCACGTGACGGCAGGCGCACGACGGCGGTTCCTGCGCCCCGAGGACCTCGTCGACGTGCTCGCGTACGTGGTGGTGCTGAACCTCGCCGCGCAGTACGCGCCCGCCGTCATCACCGAGACGTTCGCGCTGTCGCTCGTCGCGGCCGTCCTGCTCAAGCTCGTCCTCGAGGGCGTGCTCGCGCTCAAGGCCGTCGCCCGCCGCCGCCTGCGGGGGGACACGACGGCGAGCCGGGTGGTCGGCGCGCTCCTGCTCGCGGTGCTCATGCCCGGTTCGAAGATCGTCGTGCTGGAGCTGTTCGCGTGGGTGTTCGGCGACCGCGTGCAGCTGGGCGGGTTCGTCCTGGTCACGCTGCTCGTGCTCGTGCTGCTCGCCGCGCGGCTGGGGGTGCGGCGCCTGCTCGTCGTCCCGACCGAACCACCCACCGCACCGCCCACTCCCACCGCGTGAGGGTCAGCGGAAGCGGCGACCCTCGTCGGCGCGGTACGCCACCACGGCGAGCGTCGCGAACAGCGCGGTCCACCCGAGCAGCACGGGCAGCGCGAGCGGGTACGCGTCCACGCCGGCCGTGACCTGCACGACGAGGTCGCGCACGGCACGCGAGGGCAGCGCCTTGGACAGCGTGTCGAGCCACGGCGGGAACACCTGCGGCGGCATGAACAGCCCACCGGCGAACGCGAGCGGGAACAGCACGGCCTGCACGACGGCGATCGCGGCCTTCGCGGACATCCGGTACCCGATCGCGAGCCCCAGCAGCAGGAACGGCACCGCGACGCCGACGACGAGCACGAGGCACTGCAGCGCCTGCCACCAGCCCAGCTCCGCCGCGGTGAGCAGCCACCCGACGAGCACCACGGGCGCCAGCGCGCAGTACGACCACAGCAGCCCGTTGAGCACGCGACCCGTCAGGCGCGGGCCGGGACCGGCGGGCAGCGTGCGCAGGTACGGGTCGAACGGCTGCGCGCGGTCCTCCGAGACGCCCGCGCCGAACGAGAACAGGCACGTCGACATCACCGCGAACGTGCCGAGCTGCGCGACCGCGACGAGCGCGGCCACCGGGTCCTGCGCGACCTCGCGCTGCGGCACCACGAAGAACAGCAGCGCGAGCGCGGGGAACAGCAGGTTGCCGATCACGGCGATCGGGATGCGCACGGTCTCGACGAAGCCGAGCCGCGCGTGCAGCCAGACGAGCCGCCAGAGCGCGGGCGGGCGCCCGGACCCGACGAGCGCGGGCCGTGCGGGCACCGCGTGGGTGGCGGTCATGAGCGGTCCTCCTGGTGGGCGAGCCGCGGCACGAACGTGCCGTCGAGAGGAGTGCCGGCGAGGGGCGTGCCGTCGCGGGCCGTGAGGGCGAGGAACGCCTCCTCGAGCGACGCGCCGCGCACCTCGAGGTCGTGGAACGGCACGTCCTGCCCGACGAGCGTGCGCACGAGCTCGTCGGCGTCGGCGGCGAGCAGCGTGAGCCGCACGCCGTCGGGCCGGCCGGACGCGTCGAGCGTCTCGACTCCGGGCAGCCGCTCGACGCGCGGCAGCGCATCCGCGGGCACGGTCACGAGCACGCGGCGGCGCGCGACGAGCGCGACCACGTCCGCCAGCCCGCCGTCGGCGAGCACGCGGCCCTGCCCGACCACCACCACGCGGTGCGCGAGCGCCTCGACCTCCTCGAGGTAGTGGCTCGTCAGCAGCACCGTCGCACCGTCGGCGTGGTAGTCGCGCAGCGCCTGCCACAGCACGTGCCGGCCCTCGACGTCGAGGCCCGTGGTGGGCTCGTCGAGCAGCACGAGCCGGGGCCGCCCGACGAGCGCGAGCGCGACCGCGAGCCGCCGCTTCTGCCCGCCGGACAGGCCACCGGTCTGGCGGCGCGCGAGGTCCTGCAGGCCGAACCGCTCGAGCAGCTCGCCGGTCGGCATGGGCGCGGCGTAGTGGCCCGCGACGAGCGCGACGACCTCCTGCACGCGCAGGGTCGAGGGCAGGCCGGTCTCCTGCGGCGTGGTGCCCAGGGCCAGCCGCGAGCGCGCGTCGCGCGGGTCCCCACCGAACAGCCGGACGGTGCCGGAGTCGGGCTTCCGCAGACCGGACACGAGGCTGAGCAGCGTCGTCTTGCCCGCGCCGTTGGGGCCGAGCAGCCCGACGAGCTCGCCGTGGCCCACGCTCAGCGACACGTCGTCGAGCGCCACGACCGACCCGAACCGCCGCGTGACGTGCTCGGCGACGACCACGAGCTCGTCGGCCCGACCCTCGTCGGCCCGGCGCTCGTCGGCCCGGCGCTCGTCGACCCGGCCCTCGTCGTGCCGTCGGTCCCGCCGCAGCTCCGCGCGCGTCATCGTCCGCTCCCCAGGAGCTCGCGCAGGCGCTGCGCGTAGACGTCGAACGCGAGGCGTCCGGCCGGGGTCAGCGCGACGTACGTCGCGGGCGACCGGCCCTCGTACGTCTTGGTGATGGTCACGTAACCCGCCTCCTCGAGGCGCCGCAGATGGGTGGACAGGTTCCCCGCGGTCATCTCCAGCAGCGCGCGCAGGCGGGGGAACGCGATGCGGTCGCCGTCGCCGAGGCCCACGAGGGTCGCGACGACGCGCAGCCGCGCCGGGGCGTGGATCACGGGGTCGAGCTCGTCGTCAGGCACCGGCCCGCCCGTCCCGCACGCGCGTCACGAGCGCCGCGACGAGCATCCCGCCGCCGCCCGCGAGCGCGAGCACCGCGTACGAGTCGGGGATCCCCGCGAACGCGCCGGCCGCACCTGCCAGGAGGATCCAGGCGCCGAGCGCGTACATCGCGATCGCGCGCCACATGAGGCCGCCGGCGATGTAGAGCAGGCCGACGACGAGCGCGGCGATCGCGTTGGCGGCGAGGCCGACGACCTCGCGCGAGGCGCCGGCGTTCGCGAGGGCGGCGACGATCACGCCCTGGCCGAGGAACCCGAGGAACCACGACCAGCCGTACATCGCGCCCTGCTCGGCGCTGCGCCCGCGGATGCCGTGCGTGCGCCTGATGCAGTGCACCGCGGTGACGACCATCGCGGCGACGATGACCGCGCCGGCGACGACCGCCGCCCACGCGGCCCAGGTGTCGTCGTCGCCGACCGAGAGCCACAGCAGGCCGTAGCCGAGCACCCAGGCGGTGCCCCACACGCCGAACAGCAGCGGGGCGGACGGTTGCGTGCGGGCGGCGGCCGCACGCTGGTCCGCGATGATCGCGAGCGCCTCCTCGGTGCCCAGCGGTGCGCTCGTGTCGTCGTCCATGGTGTCCCCCTCGGTGCGGCGGCGCGTCCCGTGGTCGGGTCGTCGGTCCGGCCGCGTGGTTTGTGGCGCAAACCAGTTTGCACACAATCGGACAATCGGCGCAAGACCCCCGCGCCCCACGCGCGGCCCGGCGCGCTCCGCACGCTCGCGGCGGGTCCCCCACGGGTCCAGCGGCTACCGTGCCCCCATGCCGCCCACGACCACCGACGGGGTGCCGGCCGGAGTGCCGGCGGGGACGCCGCCCGTCTCCGAGCGCGCGGTGCGGCGCCGCCTCACGGTCGAGATCTGGATCGTGCTCGGCCTGTCGCTCGGCCGCTCGGGCGTGTACGCGCTCGTCGCGATCCTCGACCGCATGACGGCCGGCCCGCCGCTCGCCGACCAGAGCACGACCATCAACCCCCCGCTCAACGCACGCCCCTGGCTCGACGTCATCTACCAGGTGCTCTCCATCGGGTTCGCGCTCGTCCCCGTGGCGCTCGCGCTCTACCTGCTGTCCGCGAACGGCCGCTCCGCGACGCGGCGCATCGGCCTCACGTTCGCCCGGCCCTGGCGCGACCTCGGCGTCGGCGTCGGACTCGCCGCGCTCATCGGCCTGCCCGGCCTCGGCCTCTACGCCGTCGGGCGCGCCATCGGCATCACCGTGCAGGTCCAGCCGACGACGATCGACGACCACTGGTGGACCATCCCGCTGCTCATCGCGCTCGCGCTCAAGAACGCGCTGCTCGAGGAGGTCGTCGCCGTCGGCTACCTCATGGAACGGCTGCGCGAGCTGCGCTGGAGCGGCCCGCTCGTCGTCGTCACCAGCGCGCTCCTGCGCGGCTCCTACCACCTGTACCAGGGGTGGGGGCCGTTCTTCGGCAACGTCGTCATGGGCCTGGTGTTCGCCGAGTACTACCGCCGACGACGCCGCGTCATGCCGCTCGTCGTCGCGCACACCGTCATGGACCTCGTGGTGTTCGTCGGCTACGCGCTCGTCCCCGACGACTGGCTCGCGAGCGTCGGACTCGACTAGCCCTCGAGGCGGCGCGACAGCGACCGCGCCGCGAACGCGCTCACGACGAGCAGCACACCGGCGACCAGCGCGAACACCCCGAACAGCACCATGCCCACCGCGAGCGACTGCTGCGGGTTGAACGCGAGCAGCAGACCGATCGCCAGGTTCACCAGACCGATCGCGAGCGCCGGGAACGAGGTGTCGTCGTCGTGCTTGCGCAGCACCACGGCCGCGACCACCCCCACGACCCCGACCACGAGGATCCACGCCGTCACCACGTAGAACAGGACGAGCACGGTCGGCTTCGGCCACGACATCACGAGCACACCGAGCCCGATGACGACGAGCCCGACGAGGAGCTGCCAGCCCGTCGCGCCCGGCGGTCGCTCGATCAGCGCCTGCAGCACGAGCAGCACGCCGTCGACCACCGCGAACACGCCGATGGTCCACGCGACCGCCGCCAGCGTCTCCAGCGGGTGGAACACCATCAGCAGGCCCAGCGCCAGCAGGACCACGCCCCGCAGCAGCGGCAGCCACCACACCCGGCGCAGGCTCGGGTCGACCCCACGGCGGTTCTCGACGATCACGGTGCTCACGAGCGCTCCCCTCCCGTGGCGACGTGCGCCACGACCCTGGCCCACCACGTCGGCTCCGGCCCTGCCACCAGCCGGTCCACCTCGCCGGTCGCCCGCGACCGCCTTGTCGCCACCGTAGACCCGGACCCGGACGAATGCCGGACAACCGGCCCGAACCGCGGGGCGGCGGCCCGCCGCCGCCTAGACTCGCGGGTATGTCTGCGCGGAAGTCGGCCGGGTCCGCGTCGTCGCGACCCGGCGCAGCGGCGGACGACCTCGTGACGCCGCTGCCCGTCGCGACCGCGCACGGCGCCGGTCGCGCGTCCGAGCCTGCCTCCCGCAACGGCCACGAGACCCCCGGCCCGTCACGCCCGCCCCAGCGGCCCGACCCCGCCGACGCCTCCGGGACGACCGCCGACGACGACGCGCCCGAGGCCACCGACGACGCGCTGGGCCTGCCCGACCCCGACGACCACCGCGCCGCCCGGGCGCGCGCCGAGGCCGAGGCCGCGACCATCGTCGTCGACGACCAGCCCACGGTTCGCGTGCACCACCCCAGCGACCTGATCTCGACGATCCTGTCCGCGCTCGGTGTCGCGCTCGTCATGGTGCTCGCCACCTACGCGCAGCACACCACCACGGGCGTCGCCGAGGACGTGCAGGGGTTCGCGACGCTGCTGCGCCGGATCCTGTTCGTCCCCGTGCAGGTGCTCGAGGGCTTCGTGACGCTCGCCGTGCCGCTCGCGGTCGGCATCGAGCTCGCGCTGCGCCGGCTCGGGCGCCAGCTCGTCGAGGCGATCATCGCGGCGGTCCTCGCCGTCGCCGTCACCGCCGTCGTCGTCCTCGTCGTCCAGGGCGTCGGGTCCGACGAGCTCGTGCGCGGCCTGTCCGTACGGCTGGGCGGCTCGTGGGAGCTCACCATCCCCGCGTACGTCGCGATGCTCGCGAGCCTGCTCACCGTCAGCGGACCCCGCCAGCGCCGACGCACCGTGGCCTGGTCGTGGCGCGCCGTCTGGATCGCCGTGGGCGTGCTCCTCATCACCGCACAGGTCTCCCTCGCCGGGCTCGCGGTCGCGCTGCTGCTCGGTCGCCTGTGCGGGCTCGTCGTGCGGTACGTCTCCGGCGTGCGCAGCGAACGCGCGTACGGCGCGAGCCTGGTCGCGGGCGTGCGCCGCGCCGGGTACGAGCCCGTGCGGCTGCGCCGCATCGCCGCGGACGACGACCCGGAGCGCGACGACGACGACACCGGCGACGCCCGTGACGACGTCGCGGCCCGCGGCGCCGACGGCGAGCTCGACGGCCTGCACTCCGTCGCACCGCCCCCGGCACCCGACGACGCCGCGGCCCGCGCGCTCGTCCGCTCCACCGGCTACCGCACGTACGAGCTCACGACGCCCGAAGGACCGCGGCTCGACCTCGTCGTGATCGACGGCGACCGGCAGGTCGCCGGCATGGTGTCGCGCGTGTGGCGCTCCGTGCGCCTGCGCGGCATCGAGGGCCGGTCCGTGCAGTCGCTGCGCCAGACCGCCGAGCGCACCGCACTGCTCAGCTACGCCGCACGCGCCGCCGGCGTCCGCACCCCCGAGCTGCTGCGCGTCGCCGAGATCCAGGACTCCATGCTCCTGGTCCAGGCGCACCCCGGCACCGCCGTGCCGCTCACCGAGCTGCCCGACGAGGCGCTCACCGACGACGTGCTGCGCGAGATCTGGGCGCAGCTGCGCACCGCGCACGAGGCCGGCATCGCGCACCGCGCACTCACGTCCGACACCGTGCTCGTCGAGGACCTGCTCGGCACCCCGATCGTGTGGGTCGTCGGGTGGGAGAACGGCTACGTCGCGTCGTCCGAGCTCGCGCGCCGCATGGACCTCACGCAGATGCTCGCGCTGCTCGCCCTGCGCGTCGGCGTCGAGCGCGCGCTGCAGTCCGCCGCCGACTCGCTCGACGACGACGACGTCGCCGCCATCGGCCCGCTCCTGCAGGGCATCACGCTCCCCGAGCGCACCCGCACCCAGGTGCGCCGCCACCGCAAGGTGCTGTCCGACCTGCGCGACGCGATCGTCGCGCGCATCCCCGAGGCCGACGTCGAGCCGCAGCAGCTCGTACGGTTCGGTGCGCGCTCGATCCTCACGATCGTCCTGCCGATCCTCGTCGTCCTGCTGCTCGTCACGCGCATCAACATCGACCAGATCACGAGCGCGCTGTCGACCAGCGACTGGCGCTGGACCGCCATCGCGTTCGCACTCGGCCTGCTCACCATCGTCGGCGCCGGGCTCGCGCTCACCGCGTTCTCCCCCGTGCGCCTGCCGTTCTGGCGCACCCTGCAGGTCCAGGCCGCGTCCAACTTCGTCGCGCTCGCCGCACCCGCCGGCATCGGGCCCGCCGCGCTCAACCTGCGCATGCTCACCCGGCGCGGCGTCACCACGACCCTCGCCGCCGCGACCGTGACGATGGTGCAGGTCAGCCAGCTCGTCGTCACCATCGTCATGCTCGTCGTGCTGTCCGTGCTGTCCGGCGGCAGCAGCGGGTCCGCGCTGCCCGTCTCACCCGAGGTCCTGCTGATCGTCGGACTCGTCGCCGTGCTCGTCGCCGCGTCGCTCCTCGTGCCCAAGGTCCGGCAGTGGGTCATGGCGAAGATCCGCCCGACCCTGCGCCAGATCTGGCCGCGCCTCGTCGACATCCTCGGGCGGCCCTGGCGCCTCGCCGTCGCCGTCGCCGGGAACCTCATCATGACGCTCGGGTTCGTGCTCGCGTTCGACGCGTGCCTCGCCGCCTTCGGGCAGGAGGCGAGCCTCATCCAGGTCGCGATCATCTACCTGACCGGCAACACCGCGGGTGCGCTCGTCCCGACCCCCGGCGGCATGGGCGCGATCGAGGCCGCGCTCGCCGCGTCGCTGTCCGCCGTGACCGGCATCAACCCCGGTGTCGCGCTGTCCATCGCCGTGCTGTTCCGCGTCGTCACCTACTGGGTGCGCATCCCCATCGGCTGGGTCGCGATGCGCCACCTGCAGCGGGTCGGCGAGCTCTGAGCCCACCGACCCGCCGCGGGTCGGGCGCCCTGCGTGATCGGGTCAGACCGAGACCGGGTCAGGCAGCCAGCGCCTTCGCCTTGAGCTGGGCGAACTCCTCGGGCGTGATCGCGCCCGAGTCCAGCAGGGCCTTGGCGTCCGCGATGTGGTCGGCGGGCGACTTCGCGCCCGCCACGTCACGGATGTAGCTGTCGGTCTCGGCGCGCGCCTGCTCGATCCGACGGCCCTGCCGCTCCGCCATGCCCTTGCCCCGCGCGATGACGTACACGAGCGCCGTCAGGTACGGGAAGAGCACCAGGAACAGGATCCACACGGCCTTGAGCCAGCCGCTGACCGCCGAGTCACGGAACAGGTCGCTCAGGATCTGGAACAGGATCACCAGGTACGCGAAGAAGAGGAACCACCACAGGAGAAGGAGTACCCATTGCCAGAAGTTCATGCCGCCACGCCCTTCGGAGGGTGAAAGCCCCACATCAGGGGCCGAACCCGACATTAGCGACGGGCGTACGGGACGTCTCGTCAGCGGGGCTCAGGCGTCCGGAGATGACGAGAGCCGGCACGCATCGGCGCGTGCCGGCTCTCGTCGACGCAGGTTCAGGCGGCGGTGCGCTCGAGCTGCGTCGGGACGGTCGACAGACCCCCGCGGGTCGTGGCCAGCGCCGCCCACGCCTGGATGCGCACCAGGGGAGTGACGGGCTGGAGAGCGGGAGACTGCGAGGACTCGGCGGGGGGGAAGCCGGTCTGATCCATCTGCGCGGTCCTGTCTGTTCGGTAGCCCGGCTGACCGTCGAGGGTCCCGTGGCTTTGCGTCCCCTCCTCGCGGAGGGTTTGCCGTTGTCGCTGACAAGCAGGACGGTAGTTCAGGAGACCTTCCAGGGCCAAGTGCCCCGAACCGCGAAAATACGGGCACACCGATAAATCACCCGTTCGGCCTACGTCCGGCGGCTCAACTCGTCCGATTCGTCCGATATAGGCCCTGGTCCGGCCGGTGTCACGTGTCGTGTTCGCGCGCACATGTGCGATCTCACAGGGCGCTCCGAGCGCCGTGAGGCGAGCGGGTCACTCCGGGTCACTCCGCGTCGAGCCACACGCGCGCCGGCGGCAGCAGCGCCTCGAGCTCGGGCCACAACGCGTCCGGCAGCGGACGCGCCGCCGCCTCGATCGTCGCCGTGACCCGCCCCGGCCGGCTCATCCCGACGACCGTCGAGGCGAACCGCTCGTCACGCAGCGAGAACTGCAACGCGGCCGTCGCGATGTCCGTGCCGTGCGCCGCGCACGCCTCACGCATGCGCGCCGCCGCCTCCAGCACCTCCGGCGGCGCCGGCCGGTAGCCGTACGTCGTCGGTCCGCCCTGCTGCGCCGCGAGGATCCCGCCGCCGTACACCGCCGCGTTGAGCACCCCCATGCCGCGCCCACGCGCCTGCTCGACCAACGGCCCCGCGCTGCGGTCCAGCAGCGTCCAGCGGTTGTGCACCAGCAGGACGTCGAACACGCCGAGCTCCAGGTACCGCGCCATCTCCTGCACCCGACCGCCCGCGAGCCCGATCCGGCCGACCCGCCCGCTGTCCCGCAGCGCCACGAGCGTGTCCACCGCACCACCCGGCGCCGTCATCGCGTCGAAGTCGTGGAACTCCGGGTCGTGCAGGTGCACGAGCGGCAGCTCGTCCAACCCGAGGCGCCGACGGCTCTCCTCGACCGACGCCCGCACCCGCGCACCCGAGTAGTCCGAACCGATCGGGTCGACCTTCGTGATCACGACGACACCCTCGGGCAGCCCGTCCGCGAGCCCGATCGCCGCACCGATCCGCCGCTCGCTCTCCCCGGCCGAGTAGCCGTTCGACGTGTCGATCGTGCGGATCGGCGAGTCGAACGCCGCGAGCACCGTCGCCACACCCTCCTCGGCGCTCACCTCACGGCCGAACAGTCCCGGCATGCTGCCGAGCGGACCGCCGCCCAACGTCACCGCCGACACCGTGAGGTCCGTGCCGGGCAGCGCGCGCAGCCAGCCCGGACCGCCGGGTGCGTACGTGGGTGAGGCAGGGGGCGTCATGTGGTCCTCCGGTCGTGCGCGTCGCGGCGGGCGTCGAGGCTGCCCGCAGCGTGCCACCCGCCACGACGACGAGCGAGCCGGACACCCCGTCGACGACGAAGCCCGGCGACCGCGACGGCAGCAGGCCGAGCGACCCGGCGGCCCCGGCGCCGTCCGCCGGCGGTCCGGGTCAGCGGTCGAGCGCGACGACCGGCGGCGAGGTGAGGAACCGCGTGAGCAGCGGGCCGGCCGTCGTGGAGCCGTACTCGCCCTCGTCGACGAACACCGCGACGGCCAGGTCACCCTGGATCGCGATCATCCACACGTGGTTCTTGAGGTCGTCGACCGGGCCGAACTGCGCGGTCCCCGTCTTGGCCAGCACGTCCCCGCCCGCGAGGTCCTTCAGGAAACCCGCGCCACCCTCGGTGACGACGCCGCGCATGAGGTCGCGCAGCGCCGCGCCCTCGTCGGCGGTGAGCTCCACGTGGGGCCGGGGCTCGTCGCTCGGGTCCGACGACTCGTCGTCGCCCGAGCCCTCGTCGCCCGAGCCGTCGCCCGAGCCGTCCCCCGCACCGTCACCCGAGCCGTCACCCGACCCGTCGCCCGAACCGTCACCCGACCCGTCGCCAACCGACGTCGCGTCGTCGCCGGCGGCGTCGGCCGAGGTGTCCGCGTCGTCGCCCTCGACCACGAGCACGGGCGTGACCGTGCGACCGGCCGCGACCGACGCCGCGACGACCGCCATCCCCAACGGGGAGGCCAGCACACGCCCCTGGCCGATCATCGTCGCCGCGTGGTCCGTGCCGTCCGACTCCGACGGCACCGCCCCGAGGAACGACGCGAAGCCCAGCGACTCCGACGGCAGCAGGCCGAGCGACCCGGCGGCGTCCACCACCGCGTCCTGCGGAGCCGCGTCCCGCGCGCCGATGAACGCGGAGTTGCACGAGTGCGCGAACGCCGTGCGCAACGGGACCTCGCCCAGCGCGGACGCCGGGTAGTCGGGGAAGTTGTCGAACCGCCGGCCGTCGACGGTGATGCCGTCCGGGCAGCTCAGGTCGCTGTCCGGGGTCATCCCCGACCGCAGGAGCGCGAGCGCGCTGACCACCTTGAACGTCGACCCCGGCGCGTACTGCCCGAGCGTCGCGGTCGACATGCCGTCGCCGCCCGGGCCGCTCGCCGCGGCGACCACCTCGCCCGTGGACGGCCGCACCGCGACGATCGCCGACGCCGGGCCGACGCTGGCGAGGATGCTCTCGGCGGACTGCTGAACGAGAGGGTGGAGAGTCGTGCGCAGCGGCTCGCCCGCCACCGGCGGCACGGTGAACAGCGGACGCGCCTCCCCCTCGCGAGCGCTGCCCTCGACGCCGCGCGCCTCGATCCGCAGGCCGGGCGTACCGCGCAGCTGCTCCTCGTACTGCCGCTGCAGCCCGGACAGGCCCGTGAGGTCGCCCGCCTGCACCGCGCCACCGGACTTCTCGATGATCTCCGCGGTCGCCGCACCGACCGAGCCGAGGATCGGCCGCGCGAACGTGCGCGTCGGCGCGAGCGGGATCGAGTCCGCGACCGCGTTCACGCCCGGCAGCTTCTTCAGTGCCGGCACGTCGTAGTAGCCGTCGTCCGCCCGCACGACGATCGCCTCGACGAACGCCCGCTCGCCCGCGGACTCGACACGCGCGGCGTACGCGTCGGCGTCGAGCTCGAGCGCCGTCGCCAGGCCACGCGCGGCCGCCCCCACCTCGTCGGCCGGCAGGAACGTCTTGTCGATCCCGATCCGGTACACGTCGCGCGCCTCGACGAGCACCTCGTCGCCCGCGCCGAGCACGTTCGCGCGCTCGGGTGCCTGACGGGTCACGACGATCTCCTCGTCGGCCGCGAGGTCCGGCGCGAGGAGCGCGGGCGTCCACGTGACGTGCCAGGCGTCCTCGTCGTCGCGCGCGAGGAGGGCCGTCGTCTCGTACGTCCAGGCACGGCCGGAGCCGGTCGCTCCCGCTCCGCCGCCACCGGTGGAGCCCGCGGTGGGCTCGTCCGAGGGCGCACCCGCGGCGTCGCCCGAGGGCCCACCGTCCGGCGCCTGTCCACCCGGTGCCTGTCCACCCGGTGCCTGTCCACCCGGTGCCTGTCCACCCGGTCCCTCGCCGCTCGCGCGCCAGGTCCACCGCAGCACGGCGTCCGCGACCGCGTCGTCGTCCTCGTGCTCCTCGGCGCTCACGAGCGTCACCGTCAGCGCGTCCTTGCCCAGCGCGTCGACGACCTGCTCGAACACCTCCTCGCGCTGCTCGTGCGCCTGCTGCGGCGTCACGCCGTCGAGCGCGACGCCGGTCAGGTCACCGTCCTGCAGCGCCGTGGCGAGCGCCTGCGCGGCGTCCTGCGGTCCCGGCGGAGACGGCGTGCACGCGGTCAGGCCGAGCGACGCCAGGAGCGCGGCCGCACCCAGCGTCGCGACGCCGCGCACGCCCCCGGCTCCGCCGCCCAGGCTCCGGCGCGTCCGGCGCGTCGTCGTGCGCCTCGTCCCACCGTGCATCCGTCCGGGCCTCCGTCGTGTCGTCCTGCTCGTCGCACCGGGGCGCCCCGCGCGGTCGTCGTGCCGCCGCTCCGGGTCGTCCCCTCGTGCCGTGCTGTCTCGTGCGTGCTGTCTCGTGCGTGCCGTCTGCATGCGTGCTGTCTGCGTGCGTCCCGCCGAGCCGTGCGCGGCCAACGGTCGGGGCGCGTCGTCGCAGGTCGCACGCCGTCTCGTCCCGGCCGACCGGCCGCGTGCGACGGGCGGGCCGACCCGGACGGCACGCGCTCCGCGCCAAGGCGGTCGTCCCCGCGCGGACGCGGACGCCGTCGCGATCTCCCGCGATCACCAGCGACCGGACCGCAGCAGCGCACCGCCGACCCGCGGGCGGCCGCTCGCCCTCGGGCCGGGCGGGCCGCCGGGGGGCGATCTGCAACCAACCCGTGAGACGGGCGTCCACCAGGGGGACCTCGGCACTCTATCCGCCCGGCCTGACACGGTGCGCGGCAATTGCTCCGTCACCACCCGACCTGCTGACGCCGGTCGCCGACCGCACCGACGGTCGTGACCGACCGCCCGTCTCACCCCGCGCCGCGGGCACGAAGTCCGCCGCGCACGCGTTGGACCCTCATCGCCCCGATCGTCACGTGGAGGTCTTCCATGCCCGCACCCACCCCGACGACCACCGCCGACCGGCCGGACAGCCCGCGTGAGCTCCCCGCCGTCGGGCTGCCTGCGCTGCCCTCGCTCGCCCGGCAGGCCGAGCGCCTCGTCACGCTGGGCGTCGCCGACCTCGCGGGGCTCACCCCCGACGACCTGCGCGTGCTCGCGCACGACGCCGACGCCTCGACGCCCGGGACGGCCGCAGGCGCCGACCCCGCGTCCCCCGACGTCACGCGCTCCCACCTCACGACGAGCCACCGGCTGCTCGTCGTCCCGCCCGCGCTCGTCCCCGTCTCGGTGCTCGCTCCCTTGATGCGCCGCGGCGAGCGCGCCGGGTTCGTCGTCGAGGACATGACGGACGTCGACGCGTTCGCGCCGATCCCGGGCGTCGACGTGCCCGACGCGCCCTACGTCCTGGACGGGCCGGACCGCGGCGACGACCTGGCCGGCTGGTCACCCGACGAGGCGGGCGTCGAGCTCGCGCGTCGCGGTCGCACGCCGCTCACGCTGGCCGAGGGCGTGCAGTGGGTCCTGCAGGCGCCCGACGTGCTCGAACGCAAGCGCTGCTTCATGACCATCGGATCACGCGTCGCCAAGGCCCGCGGAGGAAGGGATGGCGGAGGAAGGGCCCGCGGAGGACTCGACGCCCGGACGCCCGCGGTCTGGATCTCCAACGGCACGGGCCGCGACGGTCGCGAGCGGCGCGACGCGCCCAAGGTCGGCTGGTGCTGGGCGGGCAACCGGCACACGTGGCTGGGCTTCGCCTCCGCGAGGTCGCGCGTCGCGCTCACGCGCTGAGCGGCCAGCTCAGGCCCGGAGGCCGCCCGTCTGCGGGTCGCGCGCCGTGAGGCAGTACGGGTGGCCGGACGGGTCGAGCAGCGTCGTCCACCGCTCGCGGCGCGCCACCAGCCGGGCACCCATCTCCAGGTGCGCGCGCTCGACCGCCGGGCGCGCGACCGTCGCGAGGTCCAGGTGGGCGGTGGTCTCGCGGCGCGCGTCGTCACCGCCGAGCCGCTGCAGGAGGATGCGCAGCGGCATCCCCGCGGGCCGCTCGAGCGGCACGAGCTCGCCCTTCGCGCGCGGGTCGAGCAACCAGCCGGTGAGCGCGGGCCAGAACGCCGCCTCGTCGTCGAACCGGTCCGCGGGGACGTCGAGGCACACCTGGTCGACGAGCGCGCACGCCCGACCGTCGCCGTCACGTGCCGGCGCGGCGACGGGGACCGCCCGGGGCCGGCGGGCGTGACCCGTGTCCCGCACGAGGCAGAACACGTACCCGCCGGGCGACGACAGCACGACGTGCGTGCCCGCGTCGTGCTCGAGTGCCGCCCCGAGCGCGAGCGCACGGACCAGCTCGGCGCGGACCGCCTCGACCGGGTCGCGCCCGTCGGCCGCGACGTGCAGGTCGAGGTGCACGCGCGGTCCGGCGTCGAAGCGCTGCACCCGCAGGAAGTCGTCGCCGTCGGCCGGGACGAGCGTCGCGTACTCGCCCTGGTCGCCGCGCCACGGGGACAACGTCGAGCCCGTCACGTGCAGCCAGAACGCGAGCGTCTCGTCGAGCACGTCGGACGGCAGGTCGAGCATCGCGGTCGTCCACCGGATCGGCATGGGGCGACGCTAGCCCGTCGTCGGACCGACGACGACCCGCCCGCGACGAAGCCCCTCGCGGGAGCCGCAGGCCCTGTCCCACCCGCCGACACGACGAGCCGACACCGACGAGCCGGCACCGACGAGCCGACACCGACGAGCCGGGGGCGGCCTACAGGCGGGTCAGCACCGCCCACGCCCCGACGACCAGACCGATGTACCCGATGACCAGCCCGGCGACGGCGAACCCGTCGCCACGTTCCCCGCGTCGCGCGATCTGCCCCAGC
Organism: Cellulomonas palmilytica; assembly: GCF_021590045.1. Taxonomy (NCBI): domain Bacteria; kingdom Bacillati; phylum Actinomycetota; class Actinomycetes; order Micrococcales; family Cellulomonadaceae; genus Cellulomonas; species Cellulomonas palmilytica. The sequence continues at coordinate 632,678 of NZ_CP062221.1, forward strand.
GCGACGTGCCCGAACACGACCGCGAGCAGGCTCATCCCGAACAACGACACGACGAACGACGCGACGGCCAGCCCGTTCGTCGGACCGCTACGCCCCTGCGCGACGTCCCGGTAGCGCTCGACCCGCGCGCGGCTCTCGTACGCCTGGTCGGCGTTCTTCTGCCGCTGCCGGATGCGCTCGAACGCGGCGTCCGGGGACGGACCAGGTCGCGACGACCCGACGGGTGACGAGCCGGGGCGCGACGGCTCACGCATCGCCGGCTCGTCGGACGCCGCGCGCTCCCGCAGGTGCGGGAAGTCGACGAGGATCGCCTGCCGCGTCGCCTCGGGCGTCGCCGGGTTGGCGAGCAGCGCCGGCAGGAGCGCGAGGTCGGACGCGAGCCCGCCCAGCACCTCCGGAGGCGTGGCGGGGTCGGCGGCGAGCGCGCGTCGCTCGTCCTGCGTCACGGGGTCGACGTCCATCGTGGCCTTCCTCCCGTGCCGCCCCCTGCTGGCGCTGCGGCAGCTCGTGCGCCGACGGCCGCGCTCGGCCGTCCCGGCGTCATCGTGGCAGCACCACCGCGCCCTCGCGTCCGGTTCCGCCCGGATGTCACCCGAGAGGGTCCACCCGCCACGCGCGCACCCCCGACCCGTACGCTCGCGGGCGTGGACTGGCTGCGAGAGACCTGGTCGGACGTGACGACACCGAGTGCCGTGCCCGAGACGTGGGTGGTCGTCGCGACCGCCGCGGCCGTGCTCGTCGTGCTCGCGGTGCCCGTCGCGTGGCGGGTCGCCCGGCACGCGCTGACGATCGTGCACGAGGCCGGCCACGCGACCGTCGCGGTGCTCGTCGGGCGGCGACTGTCGGGCATCCGGGTCCACTCCGACACGTCCGGGCTCACGCTCTCGCGGGGCCGCCCGCGCGGGCCCGGGATGATCGCGACCGCGTTCGCCGGATACCCCGCACCGACCGTCGTCGGCGTCGGGGCCGCCTGGCTGCTGGCGCGCGGGTACGACGTCGCGCTGCTGTGGGCGCTGCTCGTGCTCGTCGTCGGCGTGCTCGTCGGGATCCGCAACTGGTACGGGCTGTGGGCCGTGCTCGTGACGCTCGCCGTGCTCGTCGTCGTGACGGGGTGGGCGTCCGCGCAGGTGCAGGCCGTGTTCGCGTACGCCGTCACGTGGTTCTTCCTGCTGGGCGCGCCGCGTGCGGTGCTGGAGATGCAGGCGGGACGACGAGACGCGCGACGACGCCGGGCGCGCGACACCTCCGACGCGGGGCTGCTCGGCGGGCTCACGCACCTGCCCGGGGCGTTCTGGGTGGGCGTGCTCGCGCTCGTCACGGTCGCCGGGCTCGCGCTCGGGGCGCTCTGGCTCGTGGGCCTCCAGGTCTGAGTGCGCGTCCGGGGTGCCGTCGCCCGCCCCGCGAGCCGATGATGGAGGCATGACCCTGAGCGGACGGCTGCTCGTGGCGGCGCCACGGCTGCTCGACCCGAACTTCCACCGCACCGTCGTGCTGCTGCTGGACCACAACGACGAGGGCGCGTTCGGCGTCGTGCTCAACCGGCTGCTGCCGGTCGAGGTCGACGCGGTGCTGCCGGGGTGGCAGGACGTCGTGAGCCGCCCGGACGGCCTGTTCCAGGGTGGTCCGGTGGGGCTGGACGGCGCGATCGGGGTCGCGGTCGCCGCCCCCGGACCGGCCACCCGGCCGACCTCGCGCGGCGCGTGGCCGGCGTCGCGCGACGGGCTCCTCGACGGCGCGCGCGGTCGTCCGCTCGGCGACCCGCTCGACGACCAGCTCGACGACGTGCTCGAGAGCGGACCCGACGAGCCGGCCGAGCTCGCCGACCTCGGGGACCTGCCCGGGCTCGCGGACCTCGACGACGCTCTTGCGTCCGAGCCCGGCCGGCCAGGGCCGGGGGACGACGTGTTCGGCGACGACGGCGCAGGCGACGAGCCCGTGGTGGATCCGCTCACGGGCGTGTACGGGTTGGTCGACCTCGACGCGGACCCGAGCACCGTCGTCGGGCGGTTCAGCGGGCTGCGGATCTTCGCGGGCCACTCCGGTTGGGGTGGTGGCCAGCTCGAGGAGGAGATCGCCGAGGGCGCGTGGTTCGTCGTGCCGTCGGAGCCGTCGGACGTGTTCACCGAGGAGCCCGAGACGTTGTGGAGCCGGGTGCTGCACCGGCAGGGCGGCGACCTCGCGATGCTCGCGCACTACCCGCCGGACGTCCGGCTGAACTGACCGACGCGTAAACGATTCGTCCGATTCAGTCGTCGAAGCGCTTCAACTAGCGTCGCGCCTGCCCTTGACCTCCGCGCATCTCCGCAGCCCGGCGCGACGGGTCGGCGGCGCCCCGTCGCGACCTCGCGACGGGCCCCACCACGCCACGAAGGAGTGAGCGGATGCGTGTTCCGACGCTGCTCGCGACATCCCGCCCCACCACCACCGCGAGACGCGCCGCCGCGGGCGCCGTCGCCCTCGCGCTGACCGCGACCGGCATCGCCCTGGCGACCAGCCCGGCCGACGCCGCCGACCCACCCAACGCTGCGGGCTACACCTGGGGCAACGTCGAGGTCGTCGGCGGTGGCTTCGTCCCCGGGATCGTCTACAACCAGGGCGAGAAGGGCCTCGTCTACGCCCGCACGGACATCGGCGGCGCGTACCGTCTCGACGCCGGCTCCCGGCGCTGGGTGCCCCTGCTCGACCACATCGGCTGGGACGAGTGGTCGCACAGCGGCGTCCTGTCGATCGCGACCGACGCACGCGACCCCGACCGCGTCTACGCCGCCGTCGGCACCTACACCAACGAGTGGGACCCCCAGAACGGCGCGATCCTGCGCTCCACGAACCGCGGCGAGACGTGGGAGAAGACCGACCTGCCGTTCAAGGTCGGCGGGAACATGCCCGGCCGCGGCATGGGCGAGCGCCTGCAGATCGACCCCAACGACAACCGCGTCCTCTACCTCGGCACCGAGGAGGGCCACGGCCTGTGGCGGTCGACCGACTTCGGCGTCACCTGGTCGAAGGTCACGAGCTTCCCCAACGTCGGCAACTACGTGCAGGACCCGACGTCCTCGAACTCGTACCTCACGTCCAACCAGGGCGTCGTGTGGGTGACGTTCGACCCCACGAGCGGCTCCGCGGGCGTGGCCAGCAGGACGATCTACGTCGGCGTCGCCGACAAGGAGAACAACGTCTACCGGTCGACCGACGGCGGCAGCACCTGGTCGCGCGTCCCCGGCCAGCCCACCGGGTACATCCCGCACAAGGGCGTGTTCGACGCCGTCGGCAAGCAGCTCTACATCGCGACGAGCGACACCGGCGGACCGTACGACGGCGCCAAGGGCGACGTGTGGCGCCTCGACACGACGACGGGAACGTGGACGCAGGTCTCGCCCGTCCCGTCGTCGAGCTCCGACCTCTACTACGGCTACTCGGGCCTGACGATCGACCGGCAGGACCCCGACACGATCATGGTCGCCACCCAGGTCTCCTGGTGGCCGGACGTCGTCATCTTCCGGTCCACCGACCGCGGCGCCACCTGGTCGCGCATCTGGGACTGGAACGGCTACCCCGACCGCACCTTGCGCTACACGCAGGACATCTCCGCGGCACCGTGGCTCGGCTTCAACGCGACGAACCCGCAGCCGCCCGAGCCCCCCGTCAAGCTCGGCTGGATGACCGAGTCGCTCGAGATCGACCCGTTCGACTCCGACAGGATGATGTACGGCACCGGCGCCACGATCTACGGCACCGACAACCTCACCGCGTGGGACGCCGGCGGGAAGATCGACATCACCGTCAAGGCCCAGGGCATCGAGGAGACCGCGGTGCTCGACCTCGCCGCACCCCCCGGGGCCGTCGAGCTCGTGTCCGCGCTCGGTGACCTCGGCGGGTTCGTCCACACCGACATCACCAAGGTCCCCGCCAAGCAGTTCACGCAGCCGTTCCACGGCTCGGGGACGTCGGTCGACTTCGCCGAGAAGAACCCGTCAACCATGGTCCGGGTCGGGCACGCCGTCGACGGGAGCGTCGAGTCGCACATCGGCGTCTCGACCACCTCCGGCTCGACGTGGTGGGCCGGTCAGGAGCCCGGCGGCGTGACGAAGTCCGGCACCGTCGCGATCAACGCCGACGGCACCGCGATCGTCTGGTCTCCCGAGGGCGCCGGCGTGCACCGCTCGACGACGCTCGGCTCGACGTGGACCGCGTCGACCGGCGTGCCCGCCCAGGCGCAGGTCGAGTCCGACCGCGAGGACGCGAAGGCGTTCTACGCCTACTCGGCCGGGAGGTTCTACGTCTCGCGCGACGCGGGCGTGAGCTTCACCGCGTCCTCGGCGTCCGGGTTCCCGACGACCGGCAACGTCCGGTTCGGCGCGGTGCCCGGCAAGGCCGGCCACGTGTGGCTGGCCGCCGAGAACGGCCTCTACCGCTCGACGGACTACGGCACCACGTTCACGAAGCTCCCGGGCTTCACCGACGGCGGTGCGGTGGGCTTCGGCAAGGCGGCGCCCGGTGCGTCGTACCCGGCGATCTACTCGACGTCCGAGTACGAGGGCGTGCGCGGGTTCTTCCGGTCCGTCGACGGCGGCAGCACGTGGACCCGCATCAACGACGACGAGCACCAGTACGCCTGGACCGGCGCGGCGATCACGGGCGACCCGGACGTGTTCGGTCGCGTGTACGTGGGCACCAACGGCCGCGGCATCGTGGTCGGGAACACCGGCACCACCCCCACGGTGACGCCGACCCCGACGCCCACGGCCACGCCGACACCCACGCCGACGCCCACCCCCACGCCTACGCCGACACCCACGCCGACGCCCACCCCCACGCCTACGCCGACACCCACGCCCACCCCCACGCCGACCGTGACGCCGACGAACCCGCCGACCGACCCCCCGGCAGGGGCGTGCACCGTGAAGTACGCGACCAACGACTGGCCGGGTGGCTTCACGGCGTCGATCAGGGTCACGTCCGCGAGCGCGGTCGGCTCCTGGTCGCTCGGGTTCTCGTTCCCGGGCAGCCAGACGGTCGTGAGCGGCTGGTCCGGTGACTACGCACAGAGAGGCAAGGACGTGACGGTGACCAACGCCCCGTGGAACGGCACGATCGCCGCGGGCGGGTCGGTCGACCTCGGGTTCAACGGCGCCTTCACGGGCTCGAACCCCAGGCCGACGAGCTTCACGCTCAACGGCACCTCCTGCACGGTGTCCTGACACTCGCGGTGTCGTCCTGACACCACCCACGGCGTCCTGACACCCCGGCGTCCTGACACCACGGCGTCCTGACACCACGGCGTCCTGACACCACGGCGTCCTGACACCCCGGCGTCCTGACGCGCAGCGTCTCGACGCGCACGACGTTCCTGACACGCACGGCGTCGTGAACGTGATCGCGTCGGGTGGGGACCGGGCCCGCAACCCGGTCCCCACCCGACGCCAGACCTGGCCCGCGACGTGCGCGTCGCGACGCCCGGCGACCGGCCCCGTGTCCCGGTCGGGCGGGGGTGCGGGGGAAGCGGACACCCCTCGCACCCCCGTCGTCGGGCTCCCCACGAGCAGGGCCACGATCTCGTCCTCGACCGTGGGTGCGGCCTGGGACCGCGCGAGCTCGCCGACCCGCCAGACGGGGTCGCTCAGCCCGGTCGCGGCATGGCGAACAGCGAGGCGCCGCCCTCCTCCCGCTCGTCGGTGCGTCTGACGGCGCGCTCATCGTCGTGGTCGCCCCCGAGCGGCGCGCCGGCACGCACCGGCCCCCGAGGTGTCCGGTCATCGGGGTCGGGACCCCGCGGCCGATCTCGACCCAGGCCTCGAGCGGCCGGTCCGGACGCCCCTGGATCCTGTACGGAGCGCTCGGCTGGTCCGAGCGTGGCCGGCTCTTGGCCCGCGCGCACGACCGTGCCGCCGCGCGTGCGGAACGTGTACGTCACGGGCGGGAGGGCGCCGGCGACCAGGCGCGACGACACTCCCCGCGGCGGTGGCGCGGGTGGGTGACGTTGGATCGTCAGGTCTCGCTCGTGCACGACGTGGTGGTGGTAGCCGCACAGGACGACCCCGTTCTCGACGGACGTCTCGCCGCCGTCCCGGTCCCACCAGCGGATGTGGTGGACCTCGCACCACCGTGCGGGCCGCCCGCAGCCGGGCCACGTGCACCCGCCGTCCCGCGCGACGACCGCGCGGCGCAGGTGCCCGGTGTAGAGGCGCTGGGTGCGCCCCACGTCGACCGGCCTGCTCTCGGCGTCCACGACCACGCGCGTGAGCGCGCAGTCGCACAGCAGCCGCGCGGCCTCGCTCACCGGGATCGGGGCACCGTCCTCGTCGACCGGCGCGGGGACACCCCGCAT